>JAKSVH010000003.1 GCA_024408085.1 Bacilli bacterium
ATAATTCCTAATTACTGTAAGAAAATATTAACAACTGTTTGTTTGGGTATAAAAAATATTGTTTACAACAAATAAGTTCAAATGATGTATAAGAATTTTAAATATGTGGAAAACATGAAATTGATATTATTCATAGTCTTAAACCTATGGAAAACAGGACAAAACGTGCCCTTATCTTGAAAGGAAAGGCAAAAATATTTATAAAAAATTTAAATGTAAAAAACGGGAATAGATTTGCGCTAACATATTTACTCTGTAAATATTTCTTAAATAGTCAAAAAGCGGGAATAGATTTTTTTATTTTAAATTTGTTTAAAAATTATTGTTGATTTTGCAAAAATTTCTTGCTTTAATATAGGTGCTTAGAGATAAGCTGGTGTCTCTCCGCCATCCGAAAGGTAAAGTGCTGGAAAACTTATTAAGGGCCTTGTCCCACCGTAACGGGACTTTTTATTTGCAATGAAACTCGTGTCGTTAAGTGATGGATATATTGAATTTCTTCGTAAAAGATGCCCTAATGTTATGGACAATAAATATGAAGAAAGAAATCACACCAGGAAATATATTGGTGTTGTTTTAACTATTAATGAGTTTAATTATTTTGTTCCGTTATCATCTCCTAAGAAATATGACTATTTACCAAGCGGTACAATTAGGAAAAGTGATTTATTTTGTTCAAGAATCGTATTAAATGATGGTGGTGGAAAAATGCACCTTTATGGGAAAATTATGTACAAAAGTATGATACCTGTTCCTGACACTGTAATAACGGATTACGTTATCCTCGATGAAGAAGATGAAAAGTATCGAGATGTTGTTATAAATGAATATCATTGGATTTCCTTACATTTAGGAGAAATTATTGATAAGTCTGCAAAGATTTATAAGTATAAATATAATCCTAGATTTGAAAAAGATCCAAGACGAGAAAAAGTTATTGATTTTAAAGAAGCCGAAAAGGCCTGCAAAATATATTCAACATATGTCAAATAATTGATTAGTATAATATTTCTCGGGTTTTATTCATTACGATTTTACAATCTATTCATAAAACATCAAGAAGAAAATTGTCTTCTTTTGTTTTTGATTTCTCATATGCAATAGAGAAATACCTATATCAAATATAAAAATTATATATTTTTCTTTCTTATTACTTAATTGGATTATGTAACTAGAAGGAAGATATGAAAGAATTAATTAAGTTATCTACATTATTCGTGGTAGGATCACTTCTTGGTTACATTATTGAAGTTATATATAAAAGAGTTATATCTAAGAAGAAGTGGACTAATCCAGGTTTTCTTAAAGGACCATACTTACCTATCTATGGTTTTGGAACAATTGTGTTATATGAAATATCAAGTATTCTTATAAACTTACTTAATGTTCCAAAACCATTAGAGGTAATTATTGTTATTTTAACCTTTGGTGTACTTCTTACTTTTTTAGAATTACTCTCTGGATTTATATTCCTTAAAAGATTTAATCTTAGACTCTGGGATTACTCCAAGAGAAGATTAAATCTTAATGGATTAATATGCCTTCGTTATAGTGTTTACTGGACTATTCTTGGAGTAGGTTATTTTTATTTACTTCATCCTTTATTTATTAGCCTCACGAATTTCTCTATTTCAAATCAATACGTGAGCCTTATAGTCGCCATGATTATGATTTGTATTCTTATTGATACATTTATATCATTTAACATTCCTAAGAAGATCACCAAAGTTGTAAGCGTTATTAAAAATAACATCTTATAGTGAAATGATTATTTACTATATAGTTTTTTGCTATTTTTATTTCACCTTAACTTGGTGAATTATATAAGTGTGGATGGATCACTGTTAAATAATAATAAATCTAAACGAATGTGAGAGTGATCCATCCACTTGATATATAAGTATTAAAAAAGCAGGCGCCCCGAAACTTAATTCGTACTTAGCCTGCTTTCATTATGATAACAAATAATTGTTGATTTTCAACACTAAGATTTCACTGATTTTGATTTAGTATTAAATTCCTTAATTATATTAAGGTATTTAATACACTATTGATTTACATTATACTTTGTATAATGTAAGTTTTTAAAATTTTAGTTAAAAATTATATTAAATTTTTATATAATATTTGTAGCAGAATTAATCATTGAATTCTTTTCATTCATATTCTTAATTCTGACAGGAACTGATGCATAGGTTCCGAGACAAAGGAGGGTTTAGGCCTCTTACCAGGTCATCTGGTATCGAGATGGATTAATCATCCTATACACTCGTAAGTTCTATTTATTAGTTTAAGTAGAAATAGGCAGGAATAATACATAAATGCTGCCACGCTGTAATAGCCACTTCGTTGCTTGTTGGGATTATTATTGCGAGACAAAAAGGAAAGCAAGCGCTAAGGGTTGATGGAGTTGTGTGCTTTGAATAAGTGATTCTTAGGAGGCGCACTGCGAAAACCAGATCTATGAGACATAAAACCATCAAGAACCAGCGGGCAGTCTCACGCTGAACAAGGTTGTAACTCTCCTGTTAGATAGACCAGACCGATTTATTGCTTTCGGGCGTTAAGAAAAGCATCCGCTATAGTGGTGGAACAGAATCTAAGGCAAGTTATAGGTTTGCGGCCATACATGAGTGAACCGAGCAAAAGTTAGAAAGGAATAAAATGGCACTTAAAACAAAACATTCAGAAGCAATTTATTGTGAATGCTGTAAGAAATTCGTTACAGAATATTACACCATGGATGCGAAAAAACACCCAATTATTAATGGTGTTTCTTTTCCTTGTGTTCTTCATGAATCGTATTGTTTGGATTGTGGGTGTGCTATTGATGTTCCTAAATATGTTAAAAAGGACAAACTTAAAGTTAGTGACATGTATCGTAGAAGAGTTGGTTGGCTTACTAGAAAAGAGTTATTAGATCTAAATAGTTATATGTCATTAGAACAAATAAATCTAAAAACCAAAATTAGCATCCTACGATTGAAGTTAATAATTAATGGAGAAATTCAAACCGAAAACGAAGAAAAACGTTTAAGAAAATTGTATAACGAATATGTCAAGAAGTTATAAGAAAACCCCTTATTGCGGTGACGAAACTTCCAAGTGGAATAAAAGGCTAGCAAATAAAAGAGTTAGAAGAATCTTAAAAAATCCTGACATGGAACTTCAAAATAGCTCATATAAGAAAGCTTATCAATCTTGGAATATTGTTGATTACTATTTTATTCAAACCTTTGAAGAGTTTTCTATGAATTGGGGAGCTTATTTTGGTTCGATTCAAGAAGCACGTAATTATTGGGAAAAATATTACAAAAGAAAATAATGTCGGTCTCGTATAAAGGTAGTACGTCAGTCTCCAAAACTGTTTGTCAGCGTTCGATTCGCTGGACCGGCGCCACTTTACATAGTAAACAATTGTTTTCTGTTTTATAAAAAGGAGAACTTTATATGAAAAAAGATATTGCAAATAAGAATAATGCAGATATAATAAATGTATCAATTGATACTTTTGAAGAAGATGATGTAGTTGATCTTTCTGAAGCAATTAGATTATGCAAAAACATCAAGAATGAAAGAATTGAAATTGATAACGACTATTACAAAAATATCGAATTCTTTACAGATTATGGTTATGACGCCGATGAGGTCAAGAAAGTAATCCATTCACTAACAGAAAAAGATTATCATGAAGGACCTATTGCTGATAGAAACCCTGAGTATAAACATCCATTTTGGATCTTTATTAAATATATCGACGGCATCAAAACTCTTGTTTACATTAAATTAAAGTTTGTGAACCATAAGTTAAAAATAAATGTATTCAGATTTCACAAGGAGGGAATGCACGATGAAAATTAGTAAAGAAGCATATTGCGAAAAATGTGACAAAGATGTTGCGTTTAATATAGTTTTAGAAACTAGAGAACTTGTTATTCGTGGCGTCACAGTCAGTTATGAGCACAAGCAAGCTCGCTGCAAATATTGTGGTGAAGTAGTTTTCCCTGTTTCCTATGGAAACGAGAACTTTGTTGCAATGATGGATGCATATAAAAAGAAAGTAGGTTTATTAACATCATTGGAAATAAGGGAAATATTAGAAATTAGAAAACTTACTCAATCTCAATTAGCTAATTTACTTTGTATTGGAGAAAAAGATATTACTCGTTATCTAAAAGGTAATGTCCAATCAAAGAGTATTGACAATATGTTGCGTTTAATTCGCGATGATATTGTTTATAAAAGAATGAAACTAGTATTAACAAATTAATTATTAAGACCTAAGGTGGAAATAACCGGTGTTCGACCACGCCTCAGATACGAAAGCGTCTGGATCACGAGGTGATCAAGAGTTCACCGTTCTTGTAGGTCACAAAGCACGTATAAAAGACGTGCTTTTATTTTTGCTTTTTCATTATAAATGAATAATGTTAAGATATTTATATGAAAAACATTTTAGTAGTGGGTTCTTTAGGGGGCATGGGTTATTCCTTAACTAATAGACTTGTTAAAGAAGGATATAATGTTTTTGGGTTAGACATCAAAGACACATGTGATATCAAAGATGTTCATTACTATAAATGCGATATTACAAGTGAAGAAAGCATTAAAAATGCTTACTCACTTATAAAAGATGAGATTGATACATTAGACGCTATTATTGATGTCGCAGGTATTTATATCATGGATTCTTTACTCGAAATCGAAGATAAAGACTTAAAAAGAATCCTTGATATAAATGTACTTGGAATTCAAAGAGTGGTGAAGGCATTCTTCCCACTTCTCAAGAAAGGATCAAAGATTGTTATAACTACATCTGAGTTATCCACTCTTGATCCTCTTCCATTTAATGGGATTTATACGATGTCCAAATCCCTTCTTGAGAAGTACATATTCTCTTTGAGAATGGAAGTGATTAACTTTGGTATTAAGGTTATTTCCTTTAGGCCAGGCGCTGTTAAGACAAATCTTTTAAGTGATTCAACTTCGTCTATGGATAAGATGTGTGAGAAAACAGTCATTCATAAAGAACAATCAAAGAACTTCAAACACATTGTAGACTCAGTTGAATCTAAATCAGTCTCTCCAGATAAAGTAGCGAGCAAGCTCACAAAGATAATAAAGAAGAAACATCCAAAGTATGTATATAGACTCAATAACAACTTTGCACTTAAACTTCTTAATGCTTTACCAGATAGACTTCAAGTTAAGATAATTTCAAAAATCATTAAATAGATATCTCATACATATACGTTTTTATGGTTAGTTAACAATAAATTGTTTTTAACTATAAGTAAAAATAATGTATGATATTTCTAATATGAAAGCTAACTACAAGTTTGCAGATACAGTATTTGAAATAGAGTCATGCTTTGACTATTTTGGTAAGTTTGCTAAAGAATATGTGGTGGATGAAGAAGTATCCATTAACCTTTCATCAACCAAAGAACAAGTGGAATCCTGGAAAGAATCACATAGTGATTGTGAAGGTTTCTCACTTGATTATATTGAAACACTTGTTATTCATTCTTTAGTGGCTCAATCACTAGCGAAAGAAAATAAGTTCATCATTCATGGTTCATCCATATATGTAGATGATCCAAGCAATGGTTATATTTTTGTCGCTCCAAGCGGAACAGGTAAATCAACCCATGTTAGATTACTTAAGAAAATGTATGGTGATCGCATTAACTATGTTAACGACGATAAACCATTCATTTCCGTAACTAAAGATGGCTTTGAACTCTATGGTTCACCATGGAACGGAAAAGAACATCTTGGAAACAATGTAAAAGCCCAATTAAAGGGCGTATTTGTTGTTTCCCGCTCAAATACCAACAAAGTAAGTAAACTAAGTCCTAAAGAGGCTATAAAACATTTAATAAAGCAATTACATATTCCTTCAGGAATAGAAGAAACAGCAAATGCTACAAATGCTTTAATTAAGTTATGTGAATCTCTTCCAGTGTATCTACTTGAAGTTAATATGGAAGATGATGCTGCTAAAGTAAGTTTTGATATCATGTCCAAAGGAGTTAAATAAGTCTATGAGAATAAAACAAGGAATCATTGTTCAAAAGATCGAAGATGAATATGTGCTTATTGACTCTGGAGTAGTTCAACCAGCATTCCATGGCATGATCAAGTTAAATGCTATGGGTAAAGAAATCATCGACATTCTTAAGAATGGAGATATTTCCATAGATGAAATCGTTAACGCTTTATTATCTAAGTATGAAGCCTCATACGAAGAAGTTTACGAAAGTGTTAATAATTTCATCTCCGAACTCTCAAAAACCCCTGTATTAATTAAGTAGTTGTCATCAAAATGTGGACAACTGAAATGAAGAAAAATATATGAAGAAATTAAGCATTAAAGAAGCCCTAGAAAAGAATGGATTTATCATCTATCCTTTTGAGGGTACTTCAATGCTTCCATTACTTGTCGAAAATGAAGACAAAGTTCACATCAAAAAAGATGAAAATTTTGAAGTAAATGATGTCGTTTTATTTGAGCCATCCAAGAACCATTTTGTGCTTCACAGAATCATCGAAATTAAAGATGACAAATACTACATTATTGGAGACAACGCTAGTAAGTTAGATGTCATTGAAAAATCAAAAATACTCGGGAAAATGGTGGGATTTTACAAGAAAACCGAATATTTCGAGTTAGACAGAAAAGAATATATTGAGTACGTAAATCAACTTTTATTCAGCAATGAATTTAACAAAAATGAGCTTCTAAAAGATCCAGAAGATTTCTTCTTTTCTCGTCAAATGAACGCTCTTTTTGAAATCATAAATTTAGAGATAAATAATGAGCTAAAAAATCCAGATAAAATTAACCAACTTTTAAGCTATGAAAAGCGTGAATTTTTCACGTTAATTAAGGAGAAAAAAGCTCTCCATTATTTAGGCCTTGCTGTGTCTAAATTTGGAGTGCATTTAACCTCTAAACTTGATAAGCTCGCAGTAAACGCTTTTGAAGAAGCAAAACTAAGATACATTAGAAGTGAAGAAGCGGTGAAGAAGGTATCTGAACTATTCACTAGACACGGAATCAAACATGCATTCTTGAAAGGTGCTGAACTAAGAAAGCTGTATCCAGAACCATTCTACAGGATGTCTAATGACTTAGATGTCTTGGTATCAAAGGAAGACTTCAAGACTGCTCGTAAACTAATCACTGGAGTTTTAGGAGGCAAATTCTATGCATCCACTCCACATGATGATTCTTTCATTGTGGATTCTCTTCTCATAATGATTGAGTTACATCATTCAATATCAACAGACCTTCCAAAAGATTTGAAGTATCTTCTAGATAACACACTAGAAAACGCTAATAAGGTAGGTAAATACCAATGTGTGTTATCTAATACTGATATGATGCTTATCAATCTCTCTCATGCCGCTAAACACATAAATAATGGTGAGTTCTGGCTTAACATGCTTACAGATACATACTTCTTAAACAAACTTGAATATGACAAATCCAAAATTATGGACGCTAGACTTAACAAATTCCATCAAACACTATATAGAATTATCTCGTGTGCTGGCTCATACAATAATTTGGATGACAAAGACAAAGCATTATTGAAGTTCCTTTTTGCTAAAGGTGAAGATATTCATATGATGCTTCAAAAAGGAAAATATCATTCCAAATTTTCATATGTAATGCATCGTATTTTTGTGCCATATCGTGCACTTACTCCAAGACATCCACTACTTAAAAAAGTTCCTATCTTGTTACCGTTCTATGAAATTGCAAGATGGATTGCAATGCCATTTAAACACAAGAAATGGGCTAAGCATTATAAAGAAGAAATTAATGATTTCCAGAAGAAAAATTCAGAAGAAATTAATGTATTAATTGATTCCGGATTAGAAGAGTATATAATTAAAGTCGAGAAGTCCAAAAACAGATTCTAATATATAAAACATCACTTAATTGTGGTGTTTTATTTTTTCCAAAAACCTTGATTAAATCTATCTTTTTGAGATAATTAAAGTTAATTATGAAGAAAAGAATATTAGCATTACTCGGATTAACATCAATTGCACTAGCCGCTAGTGTAATCTCATTAAACACAAATAACAATTCAACAGCCACTAAAACAGAAGAAGTTTTTGCTGCTGATGATCCAAATACCAACTGGGGTGGTATGAAGGCTACTCCTTTTGTAGACAGATATGAATCAGATTGGACTAGTGAACCAAAATATAGCACACAAAGTCCTCTTCAATTCTCAACAATGGATATTGGAGATGTTTGGAAAAACTACCAAGGTTTTGAATCTGGAGACAAACCAGTTAAAGTTGCAGTTATTGACTCTGGTATTGATATCTATCACGAAGACTTTTTAAAACCAGAAGCAAAGAATGTAAGTATTACTGCTAGTAACGTTAGCAACTATTCAATCTTAGATCCAAATAGCTGCTATATTCATGACACTTCAAACGGTTACTATAGTAGCAGTGTTGTAACTGATGTTGGTATTGATAAAGCTTACGATACTGATACATATGATTCTGATTATAGAGAATATTATTCTCACGGTACTGCATCAGCTGCCTGTATTGGCGCTGCAATAAACGGTGCTGGTGGTTTAGGTATTGCTCCAAAATGTGAACTATTAATCATCAGAATGGATTTCTACTTCACATCTTTAGATAAAGCTATTAGATATGCTGCAGATCATGGTGCTAATGTTATCAACATGTCTCTTGGTGCCTATGCCGAAACATTTACTGATGGTTATGGTGATGAACAATCAGGTTCTAGCTCAGTCGCAAGCGCATTAACAAGCGCAATCAACTATGCTTTAAGTAAGGATTGTGTTGTTGTTGCAGCTGCCGGAAACGAAAAAACAAATCATAAATCTTATCCTGCATGTAATGCTGGTGTTATTGGTGTTGGAGCTTTGGCTTCAAAATCAAAAACAGGTGCTGCAGATTTTAGTAACTACAATTTAGATTCAGATACATCATCCACAAACAATAACGTTGACGTTATGGCTCCAGGCTATGTCTATACAGCAAACATGGATGCTAGTAATGGTCCAAAAACCGGTTCTGACTTAAAAGATACTTCATATCAAAATACTCAAGGTACATCATTTGCATCTCCATTAACTGCAGGTGCAATTGCTTTAGCAAGATCTAAATTCCCTGAGATGACACACACCGAAATTGAACAAAGATTGTTAAGCACATGTTCAGATATTGGTAATACTGGATGGGATAAGAAGTTTGGTTATGGAAGAGTTAATATTTCCAACTTAATTGGTGTTACCTACGATGTTGAAGACATCACATTAAATAAAACATCAATTAATTTATATAACAATTCAACCACAACAACACTAGTTGCTGATGTACTTCCAGAAACAGCTACAAATAGACTTATTCACTGGTCTTCATCAAATACTAGTGTAGTTACAGTTCCAGCAACATCAAATGCTGGGGCAGAAATTACTGTTACACCTAAAGGTGTTGGAACAGCCACAATTACTGCACGTAGCGATTTTGATAATACAATTCTAAAACAATGTTCAGTTACTGTTAGCTCATACGTATCTTCTGAATTTACTCTTAGCGCACCTAAGACAACAATTATGGAAGGCGAGACACTTCAAACATCTGTCGCATTCACTCACGAAAATCCAACATCAAGTGAAATCTTATACGATACTTCTAATAGCAGTGTTGCCACAGTAAGTGACAGCGGTTTAGTTACTGGTGTTGGTGCAGGTACTGCAACAATTACAGCTGTTTCTGCTGATGATATTCAAGAAATCACAATTACTGTTACATTAGACCCAACCAAGGATTCAGCCACTATTGAGTTTGGTGATTGGCCATCTGGTGGTACAAGTGGTAGTGGTTCCGCGCTTAGTGTGACTAAGTCTATCTTTAGTATGTCTCTTGATAAGGGATATAACTCAGGAAGTGAACTTAGAAACTATGCTGGCGGAAAAGTTACTGTTTCAATAACTAACGGAACCATCCTTTCATTCTCAATAACTCTTGCTGGTAAAGATGGCGGTTCATTGTCTGTACAATCAGGCGGTGGTTCAATTTCTCGCAATAGTAACATAGTTACATATACAAGCGGAAGTACACCATCTTCTTCAGTTAAATTTAAAAACGGCGATCAAATGCGTTTTACAAACACAACAATTGTCTATAAATCAAACATAGATCCAACCGTTCAATACACAGTCACATTTGACGGAAATGGTGGTTCAAGTCCAGATTCTCAAACAGTTGCTTCAGGAACAATAATCACTCTTCCTTCATCAACAAGAACTGACTATACTTTTTTAGGATGGTCAACTTCATCTTCAGCTACATCTGCAACCTATAACGGTGGTGCATCATATACAGTTGAAAGTAATATTACTTTATACGCTGTATGGAGTAGCTCCGGTGGTGGCGGAGGCGGTGGTGAAATTACAGATTTAGAAACCACAACATACGGTTTTACCGATAAAAACTGGTCCGATTCAACCTCTTCCTGGAAATCAAATTCTGCTGGATTTGGCTATGATACTACTAAAGGAATTCAAAGAACAGCTGGTACTTGCGAAGGCGAAACAAAAAATTCAATTTCAAATATTACAAAAATATCCATTAAAGCTGCAACTACAAGTAAAGGTGTAGGTACTTATTCAATTTATGTTGGCGCCACACTTGTTGGTTCTTTGCCAATTAGTAGAGACACAACTTTAAAAGACTATGAAGTTTATAGTGGAACACCAATTACTGGTAAAGTAAAAATTAACCTCACTTGTTCAACTAACTCGATTTATATTAAATCGGCAACCATTACTACTGGAACTAGTAGTGGCGGTGGCGGAGGAGGAGATACTCCTGCTACAAATTACACTGTTTCATTCAACGCTAATGGTGGTAGTGGAAATATGTCTAGTGCAACTACAACTGGTTCAAGTTACATCGTTCCAGCATGTACATTTACTAGAACTGACTACACATTTAGCAAATGGGCATTAAATTCCGCCAGCGGAACACAATATTCAGTTGGTAGCACAATTACAAATATCACCGGAAACATTACTCTATACGCAGTATGGAGAAGCGGCTCATCAGGTGGCGTACAAATGGATCCTCATTACTATGATTCAATCACCAGCGATTTAACAGGAACAGATTTGTTATCAGCATTAAGAACTCTTAACTTAAAAAAGAGAACTAGTACAGTTGGCTATTCTAGTATGGGAACAACCCCTTCTGGACAATTTAAGTATACAGATTATGACCCAACAACTGTTCAATACAATAGTGATGGTCAACCATACGGAACTAAGATTTTAAGTTTCTATTCAGGCCAATCCACTACAAGTTTTAACCGTGAACACGTTTGGCCAAATTCAAGAGGTGGTGGCTCTGTCGATTCAGATATTTATATGCCAAGACCTACAAATCAAGCAGAAAACTCTAATAGAGGTAACTCTTCTTATGTTGAAGGTATGTGCCATAGTGCTAATGGTTGGGATCCAGTTACAGCCTTCGATTCAACCTTGGGAACATATTCAAATATTCGTGGTGAATGTGCTCGTATAATTTTCTACTGTACAACTGCAAATGGTTCTTTAACTATTAAAGAAGGTGCAGACACAAGTTATAGTAATAGTATTGGTAATCTTTCTGACTTACTTAAATGGAACTTACAATATCCAGTTAATGACCGTGAAATCAGAAGACAAAGCGGTGGTCAATATTTACAAGGTAACCGTAATGCCTTCGTCGATGATCCAAGCTATGCTTGTAAGATTTGGGGTAATACAAACGCTAAAACAAGACAAGTTTGTGGTATCACAGATAAGAATTTAACATCAATCACCTTAGGTAGAAACTATAAGACTCAATTTGAAGTTGGTGATAACTTCTCCTATGGAGGAACTGTTACTGCCAATTACTCAAATTCAAGTCCAGCAGATGTAACATCGAAAGCTACATATAGTGGTTATGATTTATCTACAGCAGGTAATCAAACAGTTACAGTTTCATATACTGAAAACAATGTTACAAAAACTGCAACATACAACATTACAGTTACCGATTCTACTCCAAAAGTAACTGGAATATCTTTAGACTATTACAGTTTACAATTAGATGTAATTGGAACAGTTACAGGAACTTTAAATGCAACCGTTACTGGAGATGCAGGAGCAGACAAAACTGTTTCTTGGTCTTCTAGTGATACATCTGTTGCAACAGTAAGTGCTACAACAGGAGATTCAATCACCGTTACAGGTCATAAAGTTGGAACTGCAACAATTACTGCTAGTGCAGGAGAACATAGTATAACGTGCTCGGTATCAGTTATAGATAGCACGCCTGTGGTTCATAGTGTAACGATTGCTAGTATGCCTGAAAAACTGGATGTAACTTCTAATCCAACAGGTGAAATAACACTCTCTATCGACGCTGATTCAGGTGCTGATGCAAGTGTTACATGGGATTCGTCTAACAAATCAGTTGCTACAGTAGCACCAATTGTAAAATCTGCTAAACGAAGCGCTGGAGGAATTGAAGTATCTGCAACAATTACAGCAGTAGGTGTAGGCACTACAATAATTTCAGCCGAAGCTGGTGGTAAGAGTGCGTCTTATGAATTAACAGTCGAAGATTCAACACCACATGCTACAGGAGTAACTTTAGACTATACTTCAGTGACATTAAATATTGGAGATAATATAACATTAACTCCTACTGTTTCTCCAAGTGACGCAATTAATAAGGAAGTTACTTGGGAGTCTTCAACAACTAGCGTCGCAACAGTTGATACAAGTGGTGTTGTAAGAGCAGTATCTGTTGGATCAACAACAATTACAGTTACAACAGTTGATGGTGGTCATACAGCTACATGTAGTGTTACTGTTAGATCTTCTTCAGCAACTGTAGTTAGATATGAGTTATCTCCAGAGAATTCATCTGTACCATATATGACTGGTAAAGGATCAACAACAGTTAATTTCACCTTGTACGCTATTTATAGCGATAACACTAGAAGCCCTGTAGAGGATTCAATTTCAAAATCTATTACGACAAGTTCACTTGGTGAAAAGCCAGTTAACTATACATACAATGGAACTAAGTACACATCAAGTGTTAAGGTAACAAATAATGGAGCTTCAATTGGAGCTGATTCATCATTTAATGCTACACCTGCTCAGCAGGCTGAGGCATGGGCAAATTACTTTATTAACATGACTCGTACTGAAGATACATGTCTTGCAAGTAGTGATGAAGATAAATTAGCAGGTTTACAGGCCGTTTGGAGCGAGTTAAGCGCTGAGTATGGCTACATGATAGCAAACTCAAAAACAGCCTTCTGTTCTAGCTCTGCCAGTGCAAAGATAAAAGAAGCATTGCAACACTATCAATATATCATCTCTAAATTTAATAAAGATGGCGTTGAACTTACTGACTTTGTTGTAGATGGTAATAACCAAAAACCAGCATCATCATCAAGTAGATCACTTTTGAACACAATGTTTAGCTTCGAAAATAGTGGATTTATTGTTGCAATTTTATCCATTATTGGAGTAGCTTCAATAGCCGTATTTGTGGTCTACAAAAGACGAAAAATATATTAATAATACATGAAACGAAACACCACATTCTCATGTTTTAAAGCTCTTTCTAAAAGAAAAGGGGCATAAAAATTACTCCCTATTTAATTGGATAGAAGAAAGAAAAGAACGCAGTTAAATGCGTTCTTTTTAGTTTATAGTTATTTACATATTTACTCTTTCTAGAGATCCTTGGACATCATATCTATTAAATATGAGTTTACCTTTATGGAATAATTCAAAGCCTGAGATTACTTTAATAGCCTCATGTATGAAATATTTCATTTCTCCTTTATCTGGAGCGTACAACTTTTGTCCTATAGAATCATCTAGATAGAGTTTGAATACATAACTACCTTTTCTTAGTATCAGAAGGTATTTCGATATCTTACATATACGAAGACCATTTAAACTGGAGAAAACGAATTCTTGGTCTTCGTCTTTAATGGTTAAAAAACAACCAGTAAAGCGAAATACCTTACAAAGAGGAATGGTTGCAATGGCAAGAGTAAGTCCATAGTCATAGTTAATGGAGTTGAACCAGATGTATTTTTTAGGGAACGAAGTACCTTCATCCCCTTCAATATACCCAACTCCATTAAGGAAAGAATGTAAGATACCATTTATTATTAGTCTCCCTCCGACTTTATGGTACATAGAGTAGATATTATGTTTACATTGAAGGTTCATGTATCTAAGGCAACCCATTACATCCCTATCAAGCGGATGCAATGTCCCAATAGATAAACAACCTATAATGGTTAGACCTTCCTGATTTACATTAAACTCAATATTATTCTCTCCAACACATATTTGTTTAGGATCATTAATAACATATGATTCATTCTCATTTATAAGTTGAATCACTTTTCCTTTTGACGTATCAGCGTCTATTAAAGCGAAAGAATAACCAAGCTGATTCACAAACTTATAATATTTTCCAAAGAAGTAATTTTTCTTTTTGTTTTTCATTGCAAGTTTCTCCTCCTTGCACCTTTATTGTTTACCTAAGTCAACCCAATGAAAAATACAATAATTTGATATGTGTTATAGGTAAAAGCTTATTGAAATAGCATTACCGGTATATTACAATAGAGTAAGAAAGTAGGAATTTCTTACTAAACAAGGAGGTTGTATTATGGTTGTAGAACTACGTCAAAAATCACAATTAACTATTCCTAGTGAGATTATTAAATCGCTTAATTTAAAAATTGGTGATCAATTTGATATTCGCGAAAGGAATGGAATTATTTACATGGTTCCAGTAGTAACTTATCCAAAAGCATACATGGACAAGCTTGAAAAGGAAGTCAAAAAGTTTGAAAGTGATTTTGCAAATGGAAAACTAGAAGGATTTACAGACGTTGACGAACTCATTAATAGTTTAAATAAGAAATAGTGATTACTCTTTATTACACTGACACTTTTAAGAAGCATTATCAAAAGCTGTCAGATAAAGAACAATCACAATTCAAAGAAAAACTAGAGTTCTTCAAATCTAATCCATTTCATCCATCACTTAGAGTTCATAAGATACATGGTACATCCAATGTATTTGAATTCTCGGTAAACATGGACATAAGGGTTATATGGATTTATCAAGGTAGTGACATCATCGCACTCATTGATATAGGCCATCATAATATCCTTAGAAAATATTAAAATTTAAAATTCAAATTGATCTCATTTACTAGATATGAAGAAAGAAGGAAGAGGAAACGCAAATTATGCGTTTTCTTTTTATTTATATAGCAATTTCAAGGCTGGTTTTCTGATAATACGGTCTATTCGTCCTTCATCAGAAAACAGATAAGTAATTTGTTATCTAAAAATAATAAATTTCTTATTTAATTAATACCTATTTATTATTTATAATATAAGTTAGGGGGAAATCCTTATGAAAAAGATAAAGATACTTACACCTATTGCACTTCTTAGTGCTGTTTCATTACTTGCGGGATGTGGTAACATCAAAGACAAACTCCACAAGTTAGCAGATTATTTTTATGAAGTAGATACATACACCAAACTTGATTATGATTACGCAGACAAGTTCTGGGCTGATAATAACGATAACTGGGGTGGTGGTTGTAGCGCAGTTACTAAACTCTTATATGATGAAGATGGCAATCCACATCGTGTTGTTGGTCGTAATATGGACCTTAACATTTCAAATAAGTGCGCATACGTTGTCCGCACTAATGTAGAAGGTGGACACAAAACTGTCGGACTAGCCTACACATTCAGAGATTATTCTCCAGATTACGTTGATGTTGAGAAAAAAGGTATTTCAGAACATTTCTACAAAATACTTCCGTTCATGTGTGATGATGTATTAAATGATACTGGTCTTCATATTGAAATTAATATGAGACATGGCGAACATTATCCAAATGGTGATGATATGTTTTCAATGGAACACTCCGATCCTAAAAACTTTAAAGGTAAAAGACGTATTCATATGTTTGAGCTTCCACGTTATATTGGTGAAAACTGTACAACTGTAGCAGAAGCAAAAGAATACGTTAAAACACTTGATATCTATTCTAAATATGGATACTGGAACTATTGTTTCCTTATTTCAGATGCTACAGGTGCCGCCTCATTAGTCGAATTTAACGAAATCGGTTTAAGCGAAGCATTTAATATCACAACTGCAAAACGTGTTAATTGGTTTGATGATAATAAAGAAGATTTAGCCAAAATTGATGAATACTTAACTTGGGGTCCTGCAGGTGCAGCTCAAGATATTCCTATCAATGGTTTAGCACATACAAATTTTTACTTAAACAAATATGCTTGGACGCTTGAAGACATTAAATCAGGCGAAGGTAGATTCAGAACTATCCAAGAAAATATTGGTAGTGTTGAAAATAAAGTAGACATGTTTAACCTTATGGACAAAATTTCATATCATTGGTTCTATGAAGCATATGATTTATGTATGATTGAACATTTTGATCCACGTACCGAAAACGTTGGAGAAGGTCCTGGTTTAACTTATGGCATTTTGTTTGATCCAGATCCAAGTCTTCAAGAGTACATTAAGTTTTATTTCAATTACTATGCATTATCTGTTTATCAACAATACCCAACTAGAGAAGATAAACAAAACGTTAATAAGTTCTGGGAAACAACATTCTGTGAAGTTGTTGACTGTATGGCTAAGACAATCCAAGTTAGAATCTTTGAAGAAAACAGCCTCTATTGCAATGTTGGATTAGATTCCACAACTTTGTTAGATAGCGAAGCAGCATTTAGAGCTTCACTTGCTTGGTAATTAATTAACTAAATTTAGCCTCCTTAACTGGGGGCTTTTCTTTTACTTATTTTTAGAAAAAGTGTATATACATTTGTATTGACATTTTACACATTTAATATAAAATATTGTTGAGGTTCAAATTATGAGAAAAGACAGCAATATTATCATTAGAGTAGACTCATCTTTAAAAGGAAACGTTATGAAAATCCTTGAAAAGAAAGGTTATACACTTTCAGACGCCATCAATGCATTTTTAAAAGATGTTGAAAGAAAGGGCCAACTACCTATTAATCTTAATAAGTATTTGCCAACTCCAAAGCACGAAGGAGCGGGCTTAATCAACATTGCTTTTATTAAAATGTGCGTTGAAGACATTATTAATAGAACTGTCCCAAACAAAGTACATAAAGTTTATTTGTTTGGTTCATATGCTAGAGGTGAACAAAAATCGTCTTCTGATGTTGATTTAAGAATGGAAACAAAAGAACCAATTGGATTAATCAAAATTGGTGCTATTAGGCAACAACTTGTTGATATGTTAGGCAAAGAAGTTGATCTTATCGTTTCTCATACAAAGGAATTAGATCCTTTATTTTATGAATCTATCAAGAAAGACGAGGTATGTATTTATGAACACTAGAAACAAAATGTACATTGAACACATAATTGCTCATTATGAAGAACTTCAAAAAGCTCTTGCAGAAATTAATGACAATTATGATGACTTCTTAAACAGCAAAGTTTATAGAAAAGCAATTACATTCGATTTATTTCAAATTGGTGAACTGTTTAATCACTTATCTACTGATATAAAAACCAATTTCTCATCTGAAGACGTTTCAGGTATTAAGAATATTAGAAATTGTATTGCTCACGGTTATGTTCACATTGAAAACGATGAACTATGGGATACAGCTCATCACGATATTCCAAGAATCGTTTCAATTATAAAAGATTTAAAAGAATCAGAGTTAATTTAAAAGAAAAAACATCTCATAGAGATGTTATATTCAATGGCGGAGAATTAGGGATTTGAACCCTAGCGCCCCTTTCGGAACCTACGAGCTTTCCAAGCCCGCCCCTTCAGCCTCTTGGGTAATTCTCCAGTGCGAAATGTATTATACATTATTCGTAATTAAAAGTATAATTAATTTATGGAAAATTTAGAGTTAAAACAAATGATTGAAGACAAAGTCTTTTCTAAGGAGTTCCTTGAACTTCTTTTAGAAAACTTTTCAGAGATTGAAGTTCTTTGTTTTGCTCATAAAGAATATTTAAACTCTAAAAACGAATATTTGATTAAAAAATATCCTGAATTAGATGTATCAAAAATAAAGGAATATTACGCTAAAGTAAAACTTTATGTTGAACAAGCGGACGCTAATGTTGATCCACTTAAAGCTATGGAAAATGATACAAACCTTAAGAATGTTCGTACTAAACCTGATCAAAAGCATTTATTATGAAAAAGATTGTTATTTCTTCTAAAGAAGCAAATCAAAGAGTAGATAAGTATGTTAAGAAATATCTTAACCTTGCTCCTCTATCTTTCATTTACAAACTTTTTAGAAAGAAAGATGTCAAAATTAACGGACATTGGGTTAAAGAATCTTACATTCTTAAAGAAGGCGAAGAATTAACCATCTTTGTTACAGACGCTCAAGTAGAAGAATTCAATAAACCAAAAGAAATTGAAAAAGTTAATCTTAATCATCCAATTATTTTTGAAGATGACAATATTTTAGTGATCAATAAACCTAGAGGACTCTTAGTCCACGGAGATGAAGGTGAGAAAAGAGTGACTTTATCAAATGAAGTTATTAACTACCTTTATTTCAAAGGCGAATATGATCCAAAGAGCGATAAAGGCTTTGCACCAGCACCTGCACATAGACTTGATCGAAATACATCCGGTTTAGTGGTGTTCGCCAAGAACCTTGTTTCTCTTCAAGAATTAGAACTTCTTTTCAAAGAAAAGGAAGACATTAAAAAGGAATACTTAGCTTTAGTGGTTGGACACCTAGTAGGCGAAAGAACAATAGATGCCCCATTAAAGAAGGATATGAACACAGGACTAGTAAAAGTTGCTAGAGACGGTAAAAGTGCCTTAACGAAGGTAAAACCAGTGAAATATTATGGTGATTACACTTTAGTGAACGTTCAAATCTACACAGGAAGAACTCACCAGATAAGAGTTCACCTTGCTTCGATTGGTTTTCCAGTAGTGGGAGACGCTAAATACGGAGACTTTAAAGTTAATAAAGAATTTAGAGATTTATATAAATTTGAAAATCAATTTCTTCACGCTTATAAATTAACCTTCTTAAAATTAAAAGGTCACCTAAGTTACTTAAGTGACAAGGTAATTGAAACTTCCTTACCAGAAGTTGAAGATAAATTACTAAAGAAGATTATTTGAGAATTTTCTTAAGTGTATGATAAATGCCATCGTGGTCATTATCCTTAACGGAAACCATGGTGACTTTTTCTTTTAAATCATATTTTGCATTAGACATTAAAACTGATGTTTTTGCAAACTCAAACATTTCGATATCATTAGTGGCATCGCCAAAAGCGATAATTCTTTCTCTTGGAATGTTGTAGTGTTCTGCGACAACTCTTAAACCATCACCTTTTGAAGCATCTTTGTGGTGGAGTTCAAAATATGGTTTTCCAATCCAAAATATTGGCAAAATATCAGGCCATTTTTCACAGATCTTTTCAATTTCGCTAGCGTGTCTATATTCTTCAGGACAATGAATTAAGCAAGTCATTGTGTTTTTGTCTAAAATATCTTTTAGATTGCCATGGTGGAGATCCATTCCTTTGTACCAGAAGAAATTACCAAGATAAGTATCTTTTTGGTCAACCCAAATATCAGCGTCACTTTCGCACATTACATTGCGAACATTTTTGCCAACTTTATCAATAACCTCTAAGACAACTTCTTTTGGGAAGCTACGTCTAACTTCTTTAAAATTTGGATCAACTGGAGAGTAAATCCATTCACCATTATAAGCAACAACTGGAGTGTCTAATTTTAACTGTTCATAGTAGCCCTTAATACTTCTAGGAGGTCTACCTGATGCAATGACAATGTGGTGACCCATTTTGCTGAGTTTTCTCAAAAAACGGGCGGTTTTCCTGGATATTTTCTTCTTTGAGTTAAGAAGAGTGCCGTCCATGTCAAAGGCTAATATGTATGGTTCAACGACTTTTTTCATTATTATTTTTTGTTGTATAATCCGACTGCTTTTTGGACTCTTGCAAGAGTTGCGTTAGCGATAACAGAGGCTTTAGCGGCGCCGTCCTCTAAGACTTTGTCTACGAGTCCGGATTTAACGATTTCTTCATAATGTGCTTTGTATGGTTCCATTTCTGCGACAACGCAGTCTGCAACAGCGCGTTTGAAATCTCCATAACCTTTACCTTCAAATTCCTTCTCAATATCTTCGAAGGATTTGTCAGTGAGTGCTGACATAATTGTCATGAGGTTAGAGATACCTGGTTGTTTTTCTGGGTCATAATGTACATGAGCTTCCATATCTGTAACTGCAGACATGATTTTCTTTCTCATGACATTAATGTCATCACTAAGGTAAATGTCACCTTTTGGATCTGATTTAGACATCTTCTTTGTTGGATCAGATAAAGACATAATTCTTTTACCTACTTTAGCGACTTCTGCCTTTGGCATTACTAATACGTCTCCATAACGGTTATTGAAACGTTTTACTAAATCTCTTGCTAACTCAACATGTTGAGTTTGGTCTTCTCCAACTGGAATACGTTTAGAATCGTAGATAACGATATCTGCAGCCATTAAGACAGGATAGGCGAATAAGCCTAAGCCAATGGCTTCTTCTTTCATTTTGGATGATTTATCTTTGAATTGAGTCATTCTTGATAACTCTCCCATATAGAGATAGTTTTGAAGAATGATTGCAAGTTCAGAGTGTGCTGGAACATCGCTTTGGAGGAAGATTGTTGCTTTCTTTGGGTCAAGGCCTGCTGCTAAATAATAAGCTGCAATATCTCTTGAGTTTTTGTTTAAATCGGCTGGCTCAATTGGTAGAGTCAAAGCATGTAAGTCTGCAATGAACAAAAATGCTTCGCCTTCATTTTGAACACGTGCGAAGTTCTTAATTGCTCCAATATAATTGCCAAGAGTAAGTTGGCCTGTTGGTTTAATACCACTGAGAATATGATCCATTGTTATTTACCTCCAAGTAATGGGAATATTATAGAGTAATTAAATATTCGATGTCAATTTTATTGACTTTATCCTATTTGTCGGTACAATAAAAACCATGATTAAGATTTATGTTTCTCCAACCTGCTCTTCTTGCATTAAAGTCAAGAAATGGTTTGACGATCAAAATATTCCTTATGTTGAAAAAAACATTAATGGACAAGGCTTGAGCGAGAAGGAATTAAGAGAGATGTTAGAGAAATCTGAAAATGGCACTGACGATATCATCTCTTTGCGTAGCAAAATCATAAAAGAAAAGAACGTTAAGCTTGATGATATGTCTGTATCAGAAATGATACAATTCATTCGTCAGAACCCGACAGTTCTTAGACGACCAATTATGGTTGATGATTCACACATCCAAGTCGGCTACGACACAGATGAAATGACTACATTTATTCCAAAAGCAAGACGCTTAAAAGAATTTGTCTGTGATACATGTGAAGAATCAGACAAAAATTAGCGTAAAGTTTGTAAGAATCTGGCGAGCTTATTTTGCTCGCTTTTTTGATAGGAAATGTGGTGGTTTTCTAAGAAATTTTTAAGGTCATTTTCAGCCTTTTCTTTGCTTGAAGATTCACATTCAATTTCGTAGTCAATAACACCGTTATATTTTGATTTATCGATTGATATTTTTGAGCCATTAAATTCGATATCTTTTCTCTTAGTTTCAAGCATTCCAATTACTTGGAGTTTTGAGACATCGCAAACGTTATTTTTGATTAAATAATTTTTAACTTCACCATCTGGAAATTTTCCAAAATATATGAGATTTGATAGGAAAATCCCTGGTATTTCCTGGTTAATTTCGGTTTTTCCAACTTTCTCAGTGACCTTCAAAGTGAGCTCGTAATTATGACCAATTTGTCTAATTCTTAAACCAAAATTTTTAACTTTTTCAAGCATCTCTTTTGATGAAATGTAATAGTTAATTTGTTTGTATTTTTGAACTTTTTTGTATGCTGAAATTAAGGCTTTATAGTCCTCTTTTTTGAGCATCGATTTTGATTCAATTTCTAAGTTTGTTGGCATATTAAAACCAGTGTGCTTTTAAGTCTTCAGTTGGAAGGCCAATTACGTTATCGAAACTGCCTTCAATATGGTTAACTAAATCGAATTCATGATCTTGAATTCCATAGGCTCCAGCCTTATCCATTGGAGAGCCAGTTTCAATGTATTTATTGATAAGATCATCGCTTAAATTATTGAAGTAAACATAAGTTCTGACTGTTCTTGTAATTTCTTTTTCTTTTGATATTAAAGTATAACCAGAAATGACAACGTGTTTTCTTCCTGAAAGTTTCTTTAACATTTCAAAAGCTTTTTCTTTAGTGTGAGGTTTACCTAAAACTTCACCATCAATAATAACAACAGTATCGCAAGCTAAAATTTTGTCATTCGGATACTTTTGAAATACATCATAAGCTTTCATTTTAGAAAGCTCACCTGGCAAATCACATGCTGGAACATTAATTATTGATTCATCAATATCTGCAGGAATAACAGTAAAATCTGATGTTATTTTCTTAATTAATTCTCTTCTTCTTGGAGATCCAGATGCTAAAATAATCATTTGTTTGAATCCATAACCACAGGAATAACAAGTGGCTTCCTTTCTGTTTTGCGATAAATATATTGTTCAACAACACGTTTTATTGTTGATTTGATGTTTGAGAATGTTGTCTTTTGTTGCATCAATGATTGTAAGGAATATAAAACAATGTCTTCAATGCGTTTTGCCATTTGCTCATCATTTGATGAGAATGCTTTTGTTACGCATTTTGGATTAACAATGATTGTTCCGTTTTTAGAATCAATTCCAACAATGATTGAAATCATTCCGTCTTCAGACATAATTTCTCTGTCATTAATAACAGCTTCATTTGTACCAGTGAAATCCTTGCTATCAATGTAGACTGGATCAGCAGGATAATGTGGTCCAATTGCAATACGATGTTTTGTTAAAAGTAAGGAGTCACCATTTTCCATAATAAAGACATTTTGATGGGGAATTCCTAGGGATTCTGCGATTTGTCCGTGTAATTTAAGCATTCTATATTCACCGTGAATTGGCATAAAATACTTTGGATTCATAAGGTGAAGCATAATGCGAAGTTCTTGTTTTGAAGGGTGTCCAGAAGAGTGAACTGAGAACAAAACTGAGTTAACTAAAACATCGGCGCCTTTTCTAACAAGTTGGTTAACAACTTTATCAATCATAATTCCATTTCCTGGAATTGCGCTTGAAGAGAAGACGACCGTGTCTCCTGGAATGATGTGAAGATCTTTATGTTCTCCGTTAGCAATTCTAGAAAGAGCTGCCATTGGTTCTCCTTGAGAACCAGTACAAAGAACGCAAACTTCTTTTAATGGATATTCATTAATTTCATTAATTGGAATAAATGATGTATCAGGAATTTTGATATAACCAAAATCTCTTGCTATATCAACAGCATGTTCCATGCTTCTTCCAATAATTGCAATCTTTCTTCCGTGTTCAACAGCAACTTGGCAGATTTGTTGAATACGTGAAATATTGCTGGAGAAGGTTGATAAAATCAACCTACCGTGTGCAGCTTCGAAGATATCAATAATTGATTGTAAAACGTTTTTCTCGCTTGGGGTGTAACCTTCAATTTCAGCATTTGTTGAATCTGATAAAAGAAGATCAACGCCTTCAACTCCAATTTGTGCAATTTTAGCTAATTCGATTTTGTGTCCAACTGGTGTTAAGTCAATCTTAAAGTCACCGGTATGAACGATTCTACCGTGTGGTGTGTCAACAACGATTCCGTAGGAATCAGGTATTGAGTGTGTAACGTAAAAGAATGATACTTTGAATTCATCAATGTTGACGATTGTATCAGAATCATATTCCACGATTTTAACTTCCTCTCTGATTCTCATATCAGCGAGTTTGTGTTTAATAAGTGCGGCGGCTAATTTTGGTGCATAAATTACAGGAATATGAAGGTTTTGCACTAAAAATGGAATACCACCAATGTGGTCTTCGTGTCCGTGAGTGATGAAAAGAGCTTTAATTTTCTGTCTTGAATTTCTGAGCTTTTGATAGTCAGGGATGACGTAGTCGACTCCTGGTAAATCAGCTCCTGGGAATAAGACGCCTGCATCAATAATGATGAGGGAATTCTCAGATTCAATACAGTAGGTGTTCTTTCCAACTTCACATAATCCGCCCAAGGCATAAATTGAAATTGGAGCTTCGGTAACTGTCATAGTTAACCTCCTACGAAAAACGATAGTTGAATTATCTTCGTTGCTTATAAAAGCTATTTATATTATAAGAAATATAAAAAATATGTCAATAATTAAAGACGAATTGCTTCTTCTTTAATTTGGAACGGGTCTTTTTTGTTAATATGATCATAGAAAAGAACCCCATTTAAATGATCAATCTCGTGTTGAAGAACAATAGCTTCATAGCCACGAGCAGTAATAATTTCTTCTTTCATTGTTGTAGCATTAAATGCTTTAACTTGAATTTTGTAATGACGATAAATGTAACCTTTATGTTCGTTATCAACTGACAAGCAACCTTCTCCACCAGAAAGATATATTTCTTTAACTGATTCAAGGATGATTTTTGGGTTGATTAAGCGGTGGTCAACTACGTTGATTGTACCATCTTCATTTTCTTCTTCGAAATAAACTGCTAAAGCTCTAATATTCCTTCCAACTTGAGGAGCTGCAAGCCCGACACCTTCTCTAATGTTATGCTTTTCAGCATATTTTTCATCTTGAGAAAGAACAAGATATTTATGTAAATCGTTCACAAAATCAATAATTTCAGGAGTGATTTCTAGAACTTCATCACATCTTTTGCGAAGTGATGGATTAGAGTCCTTTACAATCTTGAAAACATTTTTCATGCATCAAATTGTATCATAAAGGATACTAATTTGGTATTATATTTGTTATGAACCAAAATCTTTTAGAAAAAGTCACAAATTTAAAAGAAGAAATTAACAATTCTCCTGAAGTTAAAGAACTTAACAGACTTAATTCTCTTTTAGAGAATGATGAAGAAGTTATGAAACTTTGTTACAGAAAAGATTGTGCAGTCACAAAGTATGAAGATGCTTTAAAGCATTTTGGAGAAAATTCAGACGAAACAATTCTGGCTCAAAAAGAACTTCATCAAGCAAAGCTTGAACTCGATTCAAATGAGCTTGTTAAGAAATATAATGAACAATTTAAAATTGTTCGTAAAATTTATGATAAAATAAACGAGGAAATTTTTAATCCTTTTAATTAATTATGATTAGAATTACTGGCGGAACAAATAGATCAAGATTACTTGTAACTCCAAATTCAGAGTTAACAAAACCAACAATGGATAAAGTTAGAGCTGCAGTTTTTTCAGCACTTGGAGATGCAGTTAAAAATGCAAAAGTTTTAGACTTATTTGCAGGTTCAGGTTCTTATGGATTTGAAGCTTTGTCTCGCGGTGCATCCTCAGCAGTTTTTGTTGATAAGTCACGTGATGCTTATAACTCAATTAAGGAAAATGCAAAGAATCTTGGATGTGAAAATGTTGAACTCATTTTTTGTGATTCGTTAGCGTTTTTAAGCGAAAATCACCACAAATTCTCCATTGTTTTTGTAGATCCACCTTATAAATTGAATGTTTATGAAACAGTTGTGGAAACGCTTATAAAAGGAAATATGCTTGAGGAGAATGGTATAATAGTTTTAGAAAGCGAACGCGAATTAAATCTTGATAATTCAATGTTCAAAAGTGTTCGTTTCTACAAATACGGTCTCGCTAAAATATATATAATAAGGAATTAAGTATGAATAGAGCAGTTTACCCAGGTTCATTCGATCCAATAACTAATGGTCATCTTGATATCTTAAATAGAGCACTTAAGGTCTTTGATGAAGTAATCGTGCTTGTCGCAGATAATCCAGATAAGAAATCTAGATTCTCTGTAGAAGAAAGAGTTCAAATGATTAAAGATGCAACTAGAGACATGAAAGGTGTTAAAGTTGATTCAACATCAGGTCTTACAGTTGACTATGCTAACAAAGTTAATGCTAAACATTTAGTTAGAGGACTCAGAACCGTCACCGATTTCAAATATGAATACAAGCTTGCAGAAGCTTACCATAAGGTAGACCCAACAATTGATTTAGTCTTCTTTATGGCGGATGAAGAATATTCTTCAATCTCAAGTAGCAAAGTTGATGAACTTGCTAAATCAAATAAAGACGTAAAAAATTTAGTTCCTGATTCAGTTAATAAAATGTATCAAAAAAAGTAAGTCAATCGACTTACTTTTTATTTTATAAATAATAAATTATTTATTATCGTTGTGGGAGAACTTACCTGTATGATTCCAGCAGTCATATAATGTTTGTGCTTTGTCATAGGCTTTTTCTCCATCGACACCGAACATAACTTCAGTGACACCAGCAGAGAATGATTCCTCATAACCATGTCCTTTTGGATTTGCTGGATCTTCATCTAATTCAACAAGAAGAATTGTTGGAGTTAAGAAGTTGTCTGGATCTGAAGTTTCCATGTATTCAATATCTGTTGCAGCAAGTGGTTTGTTTGTGCAGTATGGTGTTTCCCATGCTCTTGAACCACAGTCTTCAAAGAATGATTGATGGCGTTCGAGATATTTAACAAATGCTGTTTTGTTTTCTTCAGTTTCGCTTGTTTCTTGGTCTGCAAAGATTGTAACCATATTGAAGTCATAATCTTTTGTTTTGAAGTCATCGTTACCTTTTAATAAAAGGTCAAATCCTTCTTTTGCAGATTCACAGTTTGGGCATGTTTCTGCAACATAGACCAAGAAGAATTTGTACATTCTGTTACCTTTTTTATCTTTGATAGCAGATGTATCAGTTGATGAATCGTTCATGACGTTTTCAATGATTGTTGTAAATTTGTCGGCGTCTGAATCAGCTCCACCTTCGAGAGATTTTTGATAATTGTGGTAGAAAGTTGATGCTGCTTTTTGTGCAGATGAACCTGCTTTGACTGCATCGACGATTGGTTTGATTGAGAAAATAACGCCGAAGATTAATCCGACGATTAATAAAGGTTGAATCCAAGCTGTTTGCTTAATCCAATCCCAGATCTTTTTAAAGAATGCTCCGATAGCTGCGATAATTACCATATTTTAATTGCCTCCCGATAGAACGCTGATATATTTTACCACTATATTTATATAGCAACAAGCACTTTTTTAGGAAGACATTTAATGTCTCACTTTTATGCGATTTTCTTTGCTTTATACATAAAAATGTATATGATATATCTTGCAAGTATATGAAAAAAATTGAAAAACTACAAAAAAGAACTAATAGTTTCTTATATAACCATTTATGGTTAAAATTTATTGTTGATTACGGTTTTGCACTTATTGCAACACTTTTTAGTGCTGCAATATTTGCCTTATGTATTAATGTATTTTTAGATCCTGCCGTGCTTGGTGGCGAGTGCGAAGGCATACAAACATTAGTTTCAGGTGGATCATCCGGTGCTGCTCAAGTTTTAAACTTGTTGTTTACAGTTAATGGAATTACAATCCCGAATAATCCTTCATTGTTGTTTTCAATATTTTATTTACTCATAAACTTGCCGCTTATCTATATCGCATTTAGATATGTTGGAAAACGTTTTGCTATTTTTACAGTCATAAACGTTGGTGCAGTTTTCTTAATGACTAACGCAATGCATGGTCAATTTTTTGTTGAAATTGCTTTATTTGTTAATAATCACGGCGGAATGCTTGCTCGTGCATTATTTGCTGGAATGTGCACAGGATTAAGCAGTGCGATTGCGTATAAGATTGATGCTTCTGCTGGTGGTTTTGACATCATTTCATATTATTTTTCTGAAAGAAAATCAACTCTCGCTGGAAAATATGGAGTCATCATTAATGCTACAATCATTTCAGCCTTTACAATCATTACTGCTGTTACAACATCAAAATGGGGAGAAAGCTTAGGATTAATCTTCTTCTCAGCTGTTTATTTATTAACAGTTATGCTTGTTATTGATGTAATCAATGTTCGTAATAAGAAAGCACAAATTCAAATCATTACCAGAAAGAAAGATTTAGCAAAATTACTTCTCGCAAATATTCCTCACGGCGCTACAGTTGTTAACGCTAGAGGCGCTTTTAGCGACAATGAAAGTTATATTATTTATATGGTTGTTTCAACTACAGAAATTAAACGTGCTGTTAAAGTTGTTAGAGAGTTAGATCCAGAAAGCTTTGTTAATGTCACTTCGCTTCACCAAGTTTATGGACACTTCTATATGAAACCAATTAAATAATGAAAAAAAGAAATATTTTAAAATGGATAATATTTGTAATTGCTATTGCAATTAATCTTTTTATACTTGCAAATTCATTTGTTTCTGGTGATGCATCAACCGTTGAGTCTAGCGCAGTTGTTTCAACGACCGCTGGAATAGTAAATGGTATTTCGCCAGGATTAGTCAACAATGGGAATTTAGAAGGTTTCACTGGCCTTATAAGAAAACTATTTGGGCACTTTGGTTTATTTGCTGTTTCTGGTGCGGTTACTACTTGGGCAGCTTACCTATTTTTGAGAGAGACAAAATTCAATAGTTTTTGGTCAATTGGAGGCAACTCTCTTTTTGTTGGTTTAGTTGTTGCTTTTATTAGCGAATTGATCCAAGTTTTTATGCCGGGAAGAAATGGTTCTGCAGCTGATGTTGTGATTGATATGCTAGGCTATTTTATTGGGGTTTTGCTGGTGATTTTGATAATTTTCCTCGCAAAAAAGCGAATATCTTCCAAAACAGAGCAAGAAGAAAAGTGAGCCATATTCGACTCACTTTTTTATTGCAATTTCTGGCGGAGGAAAGGGGATTCGAACCCCTGCTAATCTTGCGACTACTATCGGTTTTCGAAACCGACCCCTTCAACCGGGCTTGGGTATTCCTCCGTGGAAGATTATAACATAAAAAACATTACTTTATTTACAATTTTCTATAAAATGCATTGTTAGCAACATAAGGCATCAAATCAAAGATTTTTTAGCTTATTTCTACAAACATACATTGTATAAAGTGCGTAATGTTGTATAATACTTGCATGCGTTCAATGATAAACTTTGATTTTTCAAATCCAATTAACATATTAGGCATGGTAGTTATTGCTTCAGCAATAATCGCATTAATTGTTATTTTTATCATGTTCTTAGTTCTTCATTTTTCACAAAAGAAATTTATAAACGACATTGAAAATGCATCTAATACATTAAGAATTTACGTTATCGATGTTAAAAACGATAATGTTTCATATTTCAATTCATCACAATTAACTGCTAGAAAGAGTTCATCTATTACATCTTTCTATAACCAATTCGAATCTCGTGAGAGAGAAAAACTCATTTCTTGGGTTGGTGACCTTTTAGAAAACAAAGAAGCAGCCAAGTTTCTTGAAATCAAAGTCTTTATTAAGGTTAAGAAAACTTATGTTTCATCTTTACTTCAAGTTCAAAAGATTGATTACAAGAAGCAAATTATTTATCTTGAATCCAGATTACTTAAGTTTACAAGTAAAGCTCATAAGAAAGGCGAGCACCATCTTCTTATTTCAAAAGAAGTTCTCGCTAAGAATGTTTTAAGCAACAATGGTAAAGGTACAACATTCTGTTTCAACTTCTTTAATAAGTTAACAAAGACTTCTGAATTCTCGCGTTTAGCTTACGTTGATATTAAAAATATCATGAGCTCATTTATTACCAATACCGTTATGATGACAGAACATCAATATGGTCAAATTATCATCACAAACTTTAATATTAACGCCAAGGTTGATCAATTTGCATTCATCGAGCAAATTAAAAACAGAATCAATAGATTTTTGCTTATCGAATCATTCGCTGATGAAATTGATTTCACAGTTGGTGTTATTGAGAACCAGGTTTTCTTCAGAGATGTTAACAGCTTAATCAAAAACGTTTTGTCTTTATCAGAACTTGCAAAAGATGAAGCACAAAGCGTCTTATTCTTTAGCGATAAGAAAGCAGTTGATGATGAAGAATCTGTTCAACATTATAGAACTGACGTTGAAACAATTATCCAAGACAATAAACTTGGTTATTATTTCCAACCAATCTACAGTTTCGAAAGAAACCGTGTTATTGGCTATCAAAACAGCGTAGTTCCATTAGATTCCTACTTCAAAAATATTGACGATTTAAAGAATTACGCTTTGCGTACAGAAGATGACAAAGGATTATTCTCAACAATTGTCAAGAATGCTATTTCTAAATTTGTTCAAGAAAAAGATGATCCAAATGTTCAATTATTCTTACCAATTTCATATAACGAAATTAACTATGTTAACAGATCTCTCGGACACATCCCTGGCGTTGAAAACGCCAATATCGTCATTGTTATGAGAGAAAAAGATTTAGGTGCAATTCCTGAAGACGAAGGACAAGAATCATTTATTAATGCTGCTCGTTCCTTCAAATCAAAAGGTTATTCAATCGCCCTTGAAATTGATGATGATGTATTAACATTATCACCAAATATTTACGGATTATTTGATTACTTTAACCTTTCTGTTACTTCCCACTTGGAGAAGAAAAATGCAGGTTCCCAACTACCTACATTCCAAGGCTTAATTGAAAAATTACTTCACTATCAAAAACCTATTGTTGCAATGAATGTTCCAACATGGGACTTAGTTGAATTAGTTTATAAACTTGGAGTTTCGATTATTTGTAGTGATGCTATCGCATTACCTGACGAAAATATCGTTCCACTTTCAAGAAAAATATTAACAAAGATTGATAATCTTAAATCATAAAAGGAGATAAATTTATGGATATTAAGAATGATGCAATTACCACACAAGAGCAAGACTTTGCTCAATGGTACACAGATGTATGTAAGAAAGCTGAATTAATGGATTATTCATCCGTTAAAGGCTTTATTATTTACAGACCTTATGGCTACGCCATTTGGGAACAAATCCAAGCTTATTTGGACAAGAGATTTAAATCAGTAGGTGTAGAGAATGTCTACATGCCTATGGTTATTCCAGCATCTTTATTCCAAAAGGAAAAAGATCATATTTCTGGTTTTGCTCCTGAAACTTTAGTTTGTACAAAAGGTGGTGGAGCCACATTAGAAGACGAACTTATTGTAAGACCAACTTCAGAAGTTTTATTCTGTGAACATTACAAAAATATTATTCAATCATATCGTGATCTTCCAAAACGTTATAACCAATGGTGTTCAGTTGTCCGTTGGGAAAAGACTACACGTCCTTTCTTAAGAGGTAGCGAATTCCTTTGGCAAGAAGGTCATACTATGTATGAAACTGAAGAAGAAGCTAGAAAAGATGCTCTTCGTATGCTTGAAATCTATGATGATTTAGGAAGAGATTTGCTTGCTGTTCCATTTGTCAAAGGTATCAAGACTGATAAAGAAAAATTTGCTGGTGCAAGAGAAACTTATACCATTGAAGCTTTAATGCCAGATGGAAAAGCACTTCAATCCGGTACAACTCACTATTTTGGTGATGGATTTGCTCATGCATTTGGTATTTCATACCAAACAAGAGATCAAAAGATTGCAACTCCGCATCAAACATCATGGGGTGTTTCAACACGTTTACTTGGTTCCATTATTATGGTTCATGGTGATGACAATGGTTTAGTGCTCCCACCAAAAGTAGCACCAACTCAAGTTGTTATCGTTCCAATTATGCAAAAGAATCCTGATGTTATGAAGAAGGCTCAAGAATACTACGCAGCACTTCAAAAAGCAGGTGTTAGAGTTAAACTTGATGATTCTGATAAATCACCAGGATGGAAATTTGCTGAGCACGAAATGAAAGGTATTCCACTAAGAGTGGAAATTGGCCCAAGAGATGTTGGACAAGGCGTTGCAGTTTTAGCAAAGCGTAATGACGGAAGCAAAGTTACAGTCAACGATGCTGATGTTGTTAAAGAAGCAGTTCGTTTACTTGATGTCATCCATGATGAAATGTATAAGAAAGCCTTCAAGTATTTACTTGATCACACAACCGAAGTACATTCACTTGATGAATTAGAAGAAGTTCTAAATCGCGGTGGATACGCAAAGGTTATGTGGTGTGGTGATCGAGCATGCGAAGATAAGATTAAAGAACTCTATCAAGCTACTGCAAGATGCTTACCATTTGATCAAATTCCATTCGACACAAAATGTGTTGTCTGTGGAAAAGAAGCAAAGAAAGTTGTCTTCTTCGCTAGAGCTTATTAAGCAAAAATCCTCGAGTTTTCTCGGGGATTTTCTTTAAAATATCTGGGTTTTCCTGGATGTTTTTTATTATTTTAATTTTTTATATATTTCAAGAAAGTCGTTTGATAAAGGATAATTTTCAATCTCATTTTCTTTAATGAAGAAGATGTTTCCTTCCTTGGATGAAGTTAATTTTCCTTTGTATGATTTTGTTCTAAATAACATTGCTAAGTGACGAACATTATCGCCAAATTCGTTCCACTCAATGTAGCCCCTAGGTTCAAGGTTTGAAACTTCAAGTCCAGTTTCTTCCTTCATCTCACGAACAACTGCGTCAACAATTAGTTCCTCATCTTCAACGTGTCCGCCAGGAAATGTTAAACCAGGCCAATCTTTTTTAACTCTGTTTTCAACGAGAAAAGAACCATCATCTTTATAAACCATGCACATGATAGTTAACTTTGTTACTTTTTGATTGTGAGATTTATCATTCTTCACAAATTCTTTGTTTACACCGTTTTGAATCATTATTAGAAGTCCAAATTGATTAAATTCTTTTTAGATATTTCATAAGTAAGAAATTCAATGCCTATTGATGCAACTAAACATCCTACGAACAACAATATTTGTGGAACGAGACTTGTAAATGTTTCAATAATAGCAGGGAATCCCATTGGAATAATCATTGTGGTAAAGCATGAAAAAATGCAGAAGAATAAAACACCAACTAAAGTTGGTCCAACGATGCTCTTCCCAGATTTATAGAACCAACTTAAGTAAATTAAGTCTGTTAATGATAATCCTAAAATGAGTATTCCAAATAAGGCAAAGCCTTGTTTGAAATCTAATCCTAAGTTTTGCAGAGTTCCACCAGCTGCTGTAATTTTTGGGAAAATAACGTAAGTTCTAATTGCTAGCGCGATTAGTAAAACTGTAAAAACCATTGCCTTTAGGAATGTACATGAAACAATTCTAGCTTTAACAACATCTTGTTTTCTGATTGGTAAGTTACAAGAATAAAATAAATCGTTTGTTGTTTGTCCCTTGTTGGCTCCTAAGAACAAGAATGTGTATGCAACAATGCAGTATATTGCGCCAATAAATGCTGGATAGTTAGGAATTAATCCCATTAATCCAAATAATAAGCAGAAAACATAGCACAGAGGATGGATTGAAAGCTTTAGTTCTTTAAAAAATAAATTCTTCATCTTCTTCTCCCTCCTTTTCTTCGTAAACCATAATTGTTTCTAAATCAGGATTAGAAACTTTTAGTTTCTTGCTTAATCCTTTTGCATCTTCAATACGTACTAAACCAGTGAAAACTTTCTCATCCTTTTTGAAGGAAATAAGTTTGTCTTTGGTTTCTTCAAATGATGAAATATCTCCTTCAATGTATTTATATCCTGAAATAAATTCGTCCTTTGATTTTGAGGAAATAATTTTGCCTTTTTTAATATAAACAATGTGATCAGCACATTTCTCTAAGTCAGAAGTAATATGAGTTGAGAAAAGAATACTTCTTTTTCCAGTTTTCACTAAGTTTTTGAAGATGTCAAGAATTTCATCTCTGCTAACTGGATCTAGACCAGAAGTCGGTTCATCAAGGATCAAAAGTTTTGCATCATGAGAAAGTGCAATTGCAAGATTGTATTTAACTTTCATACCACTTGATAATTCTTTAACTCTCTTATCTTGATCAAGCATGAACTTTTTACAGATTTTCTCGTAGATATCTTGGTTCCAGTTTTTATAAAAACGAGAGGTAACTTTAGTAAGTTTACCGATTTTCATATCTGGAAAATAATTGATTTCTGATAGGGAAAATGAGATATCTTGGCGATTTTCTAGTTCATTTTCAAAGAAGTTGTGACCAAATACATGAACCTCTCCAGAATCAAAATGGAGAAGATTCATCATACCTTTTAAAGTGGTGGTTTTACCTGCGCCGTTACGACCAATGAAACCACAAATACTTCCTTCTTCAATTGAAAAAGAAACATTGTCTAATTTGAACTTTGGATATGTTTTACAAACATTAATTAATCTAAGCATTTCCATAACCTTATTATATATAAGTAAAAGAAAAGAGACAATATTATTTGTCTCCAATCTTTAAATGTTCTAATAATTATTTACAAAGTGAATATGCATCTTCATCAACATAGACTGTTACATCTGGATGTTTTTGAAGGATTGAACATGGCATTGATTCATCAATTGGACCTTTGATTAATCCATAGACTGCTTGAGCTTTGTTTTTACCAGTTGCAATAAGAACAATCTTTCTAGCATTCATTATGGATTTGAGACCCATTGTAACTGCACGTGTTGGAACTTCTGAAATATCATTGAATAAACGAGAGTTATCTTTGATAGTTTGTTCAGTAAGTTCTGTTTCGTGAGTAAGTGAATCAAATGATGTTCCTGGTTCATTGAATGCGATGTGACCATCGGATCCAATACCGAGAATTTGAATATCAATTCCCCCAGCTTTTGCAATCATTCCATCATATTCGTTCATGAACTTCTTGTAATCACCAACACCGAGAAGAACGTTTGTGTTCTTTTTGTCGATGTCGATATGATTGAATAAATTTTCATTCATGAAGTAACGATATGATTGGTTATGAGTTCCCTCTAAACCAACATATTCATCAAGGTTAAATGTTTTACATTTAGCGAATGAAACACGGCCTTCTTTATTTGCTTTTGCCATGTTTGCATAAACATCAAGTGGTGATGTTCCGGTTGCAAGTCCTAAGACTGCGTTTGGTTTTTTATTAACAACTTCAATGAAGTCTTCTGCAATCATTTTTGAGATGACTTCATTTGTATTTACAACTACTTTCATTTTATTTTGCCTTCTTTCTATTTTTTGTCGACAATGTTGTCTTGAGCTTTAACAATTTTGTTTGCTTTGACTACTCCTCTTAACATTGTGAGTGGATAAACTTGTGTGTTTTGTCCAATAACAGTTCCTGGATTTAATACAGATCCACAACCGATATCGGCGTGGTCTCCTAAGAAACCACCGATTTTTCTAAGTCCTGTTTCGTGGTCAACTTCGCCATGAATAACAATGTTTTTGCCATCGCTCTTAAGGTTTGAAAGAATTGATCCTGCCCCCATATGAGCGAAGTTTCCGATAATGGAATCTCCAACATAGTTATAATGTGGAACTTGAGCGTGTCTCATTAAGATTGCGTTCTTTAATTCAGAAGAATTACCAACGACAGAATCATCACCAACAATGACAGAACCACGGATATAAGCTCCTGGTCTAATTTCAACATTGTTTCCAATGATTGTTGGTCCAACAATTGTTGCAGTCTTTGCAATCTTAATGTTTTTACCAACAAGGACATCTTCATCGATTATGGTGAAGCCATCAATACCTCTTGCACAAAGTGTCTTGACGTATTCTTTAATACCGCCAAGTAAATCCCAAGGATTTTCTTTCGAAAAAACGTATGAATCAATAAATTCGATATCACTTTTTCCAAAGAGATCTTTAACAGCTATCTTGTCCATATTAATGTTCCTTTCGTAGAAAAGACTTAAATATTATCGCATATAGAATGAAAATATAAAAAATATTTTATAAAAAAACATCCATTTTATCGGATGTTTTAGTGATTAAGTGGCGGAGTAGAAGGGGTTCGAACCCTTGCGCCAGTTACCCGACCTAACGGTTTAGCAAACCGTCCCCTTGAGCCTCTTGGGTACTACTCCAAGCGAAAAGTATTATAACATTATTTTTATTTAAATAAAGCGAAAACATTGTATAATTGTGGTATGAAATTTCCAATTCCTGCTTATATTTTCTTGGGATTGTTCGTTGTAGCATCAATAATTCAACTCATTTTTGCATTTATTGAAAATCAAAAATTAAGAAGAAGAGAAAAATTTTTGTGCTTGCTCATGCTTGGCATTGCAGCAGTATTCGCATTCCCAAATGAACCACTTATATATGTCGGAGCATTCATAGGAATGTTAGGAGATATACTTGTCCTAAGAAAGAAAACATTTATTGCCGGAACAGTTGCGTTTTTAATTGGTCATCTTTGCTACATTTTTGAAGCACTTTGGCATATTGTTGGTTTCGAAAATATTTTAGTCTGGCAACCAATCGTAATTGCAGGAACATTTTTAGCAGTTTTTACAGCAATGTTCTTGGTTTGCAAATTCAAAACAAATCACAGCAAAGTTGATGTAATTGGACAGTCAGTTTATTTCGCTGTTCAAACAGCTTATATTCCAACATTTATTTTCTCAATTATTCAAGCAGGAAATACTATGTATTTTTCTTTAGTTGGCGCAATCTTATTTATCTTATCTGATTGTATTCTTGTTAAAACCCACTTCGGAAGCAAATTTAAAAGGTACGATTTTTACATTATGCTCACGTACCTTTTAGCAGAAGTATTTATTATTTCTGGTTTCGTATTAACTTTAGCAATTTAAATTAAGTTTATAGATTTTAAATACTCGATTAATTGTGCCATAGCTTTTGCACGATGAGAGTATTTATTTTTTACGTCTTCAGAAGCTGTTCCGAAGCATTGCTTTGCTTCATTAGAATAGAAGATTGGATCATAGCCAAATCCACCTTCTCCTTCAGGTTTAGAAAGTATGATTCCTGGGCAAATTCCCTTGAAAATCACTGGTTTTTCCTCAACATTTAGCAAAGTAATGACACATGTGAAGAAGGCTGATTTGTCTTCATATGGTTCAAGTTTTTTAATTAGTTCTGGATTAGCAAATTTATTGCCTCCGCATGAATCTGCGAAACGTGAAGAATGAATTCCAGGGAAGTTATTTAATGCAACAACATTTAAACCAGAATCATCTGCAATAATTGGCATTTTTGTAAATTCAGCTAAAGCCTTGGCTTTAATTAAAGAATTAGCTTCGTATGTTTCTCCGTTCTCGTCAGGATTGACATTAATTCCTAATTCTTTTGGAGAATGAATCTTAATATCGTAGCCTGAAAACATCTCTTCATACTCATGAATTTTATGTTGATTATTAGAGGCTACAAGTAATTCAAACATATTATAAATTAAATGTTATTCCTGCGTTGGATAAGACAAGATAAGCAATGTATGATCCAATCAATAAAGTGGCAAAAACATATAGAATTATGCGGGATTTTACATTGTTTTTGAAGTTTTTGGAACGAATAAATAAGATAGATGCACATACAATAAGCAATGCAAAAACGGTACCAATAATTAAGTACAATGGTGTTGGATCAACTGCTGTATTGATTATGTATAATGGACCAGTTTTGAATGATAATGCATCGGCGATTGCAAGAATAATAATATTAAAGGCACAGCTACCAAAGATATCTCCATAAGCTGCATCAAAGTTTTTCTTTTTGCAAAGAGTGATGGTGGCGGTGACTTCTGGAAGTGAAGTAGCAAGGCCAAGGAATAATGATCCACCAAAGGTGGCACCAATTCCAAAACCGCTAACAACTTCATCTGTTATATATGTAACACCGATTGAAGCACCGATTAATAAAACTGAACAAATTGCGAATAAAATCCAAATTTGTTTAACTGTAAGTTTTGATTTATCTTCTTCTTTTTCTTTTTCTTCGGTTTTTGGAGTTTTCCAAACTGAAACAATGTATATTGCAATAATTGCAAATGACATTGGATTGAAGTAGCCACCAATTAACCAACCTTGTCTATTAAAGACAAAAGCTGCAACTGTAACTGCAACAACCATTGCAAGAGTGAAGAACATTGTGTAGTAATGTTGTTTACCAACCTTGCCTTCAGTAAGTTTTCTAAAGAACAAGAAGTAAACAACACCAAAGATAATGATATCGAAGAAATCACTACCCATAATATTTCCAAGAACAAGTTGATTGTTTCCAAGTCCAATTGTTCCGGTTAAAGATGTAAATAATTCTGGTAACGAAGTTACAGCAGCTAAAAGAATGCCGCCAAGAAGTGCACCAGAGAGTTTTGTCTTTTTATCTAGCAAGTCAACATAGTTGGATAACTTGATAGCTAAAAATACAACAACTGCTGCTAATGCTAGATAAATTAATAACCAACCTGTAGGTGTCATATGGAATAGTATTATATACTAATAAAAAAATGCTGACAATCAGCACTTTCATATTTCTTCAAAAAGAAAGGTTTCGATTGTTTTGAATAATTTTTCATCAGTTTGATAAGAAAAATTGTTAGCATTTATTTTAATAAAGTCGTATTTATTTGAGTCTATCCTATTGCTAAAAATATAAGATTTAAATTCTTCAAAGTTACTAAAGTCTTGGCTTAAATGAGCAGGATGTCTATTTTCAAATTTGATTCTGTGATTATATCTACTAAATATAATGTTTGGATCACCTTGAAACTCAATAATTAGTACTTTAGCATTATTCTTTTTTGCTAATTCATTTATTTTATCAATCTCATAATCTCTGAAATTTGCTTCAACAATTATGTCTTTATTTTCAGAAATATTTTTATTAATTGCCTCAATCTGTTGGTTTACTGCCATAATTGAGAGTCTTCTGTTTTCTTCTCTATTTTTAAAACCAATAGTGTCCGCTAAATGTTCTTTAATATAATCTTTGACAAAAAGATCAATGTTGTATTTTTTTGAAATAATATTAGCAAATGTGGTTTTCCCACAAGCTAAATCTCCAGTTAAAACAATAATCTTTTTCATAAATAAATTTTAAATTAAAAGGTTTGCAATCGCAAACCTTATTTTGTAATGGAGCAGATGGCGGGAATCGAACCCGTATAGTCAGCTTGGAAGGCTGAAGTTCTACCACTGAACTACATCTGCAACTGGCGGAACATACGAGAGTCGAACTCGTCTCGCCTCCGTGACAGGGAGGCATCATAAACCGATAGACCAATGTTCCTAATCAGCGAAAAAAATATTATCACAATCTTTTATTTAAATAAAGATTTTTTTACTTAATGAATTCTCTAAGCCTTTCAATTGGCATGTATCCAAGATCTCTTTTTACGAATTTTCCATCCTTAAATAAGAGAAGCGTTGGGATCGACATAACTCTGAACATTCTTGCAACTTCTGGGACAAAATCTGTGTTAATTTTAACGATTTTCACCGGTAATTCCCCATCTAATTGCTCTAAAACGGGTGCAAGCATTTGGCATGGTCCACACCAATCTGCATAGAAATCTACAATAACTAATTCGCCTTGAACTTCCTTTTCAAAGTCGTTAGCGTTTTCTAAATGTACAATCATAATTTACCTCCATCAAAATTATATGAGACTAAAAATTAAAAAGATAATAAGAATATGTAATGGTAAGTATAGGTAAGCGCCATACTTAAACCATTTTTTATCATAACCTCTTTTTCCGTTATAGAAAAGAAGTGGAATACATGCGAACGCTGCAATTGCTTGATAATCAAAGAAGAAATATGAAATTCCTGATACCTTAAATAATATATAGAATAAGAAGACAACAAATAAAACAACAAATGCATTAATAATGTTTTCTGCATACCTTTCGTAAGGTGTATCAGTTAGGTTTTCAGTAGCAGATCCACCGTTCTTCAAGATGAGTTTTGCAAGAGGTTTCGAGTAATAAAAACCAAGGGCTAAAAGTATATCAAAAAGTGCGTATGGAAGACGTAAGAAAAATGGCATCCAAAGTATGTTGATATTTTGTGTTCTTTCGATGTTTACAACTACAAATGAAGTGATGATAAATCCGATGCTTAAAATTGCAAAAAATGAGTACTTATCTTTACGTTTCAAAAGATAGATTGAAACAGCCACAATTAAGACATCTAAAATTGGTGAATAAAATGACTCAACTTGGTTGTTAATTGTGTAGTAAAAAACTACTTGTCCAATAAGAAAAACTGCTGCGATAATTCCGAGTTTTAGAGCATACTTTCCGAAGTGTTTTGTATGTCTAACTCCTTCGACAATAATGAAGACAAAAAGAGGAAAAGCCAAACGGCCTAAAAATCTAAAAATATCGCCGATTTGCTGGGTATTTTGAAGATTTTGCAGGAAAATTCCAACATGATCAAGCGTCATGAAAACAATAGCAATTACCTTCAAAATGAAGTTAGAAATAAACTGGTAATTTCTCTTATTTTCCATTAGTGAAACACTCCTAGAATTACGGATGCTGGAATAAGTGAAACAACGTTATTTAAAATGTGTGCAGTAACAGAGCCTGCAAAGCCATAATTGTCGTACATAAATGTTAGAGCAAAAGCAGCAAAAATATAGTATGGTAAATTAAGCAATTCATTAGCTATATTTGCCATGTCAAAATTGAAGTGAATTAAGGTGAAAACTATGATTGTAACTGCATAGGCTAAATACTTATTAATTCTCTTGAAAAATGAGAACAATCCAACACGGTAAGTTAGCTCTTCACAAATAGGTCCAATAAACCCAAAAATTATGAGTGCTGTAAGAGGATAACTTTCAGATGTTACATCAATTGCTTGTTGATTGTCGTTTCCAGAAATTTGTACGCCGGCAAGTTGTAAAATCATTGAGTAAATCATTCCGAACAAAATGATTGTTAAAAAGCACAAAACAGCAGCTACATAAGGTTGCCATTTTTTAAAACTACTTAATAATTTTTTAATATCAACATTTACAATCGCAAATAAAATTATAAATAAAAGAGCATAAACAACAGCATTTAAAATCATGTTAAGTAAAGTGTTGCTTACTGAACTTGTGTTAAATAAAGAAATTATTAATGAAATAATTACACCTAAAATAGAGAAACCAAAAGAACCAGTTGCAAAAAGACCAAGTTGTTTTCCAAATGTTAACATTTGGATATTTCTAAAATTTGGATCCAATTGACCGTTTGGGCTATGACATTTTGGACATTCTTTGAATGTCTCGTCATAGCTATGTTCACAGTGGTTACATTTAACTTTTTTAAACATTGTTATTCAATTATATTCTTTTTCTAAGAAAAAATGTATAATTAATCTTAATGTTTACGATTTTAGAAAGAAACGAAATAACTTTGATTAGGGACAGATCCTCATTTATTGGGGTTCTTATTCACGCTACAAGTGTTGAATCTGTTAAACAATATCTTATAGATATTAGAAAACAATACCCTAAAGCAAAACATTATTGTTATGCTTACATCATCAATGGGCAAAAGAAATGTTCTGATGACGGAGAACCAGCAAAAACTGCGGGAAGACCTTTACTCGAATTACTTGAGAAAAAGGAAATGAATGAAGTTTTGCTTATTGTTGTTCGTTACTTTGGCGGAGTTTTACTTGGTGCATCTAGACTAATGTCTACTTACTTAGAAACCGGTGTTCAAGTAATTAATTCTGCAGACATTGTCGAAATCGAAAACAAGTTTATTTATCGAATGGTTTTATCCTATTCGGATTATGATGAATTGCAAAGATTTGCAAAAAGAGATGGTTTTGCAATTGAAAATCCTAAATTTGAGGATAAAATTAGTGTTGATGTTTTGGCAGATGAAAATTTCGGATCAATGTTAGCTGACACATTTCCGCATGCAGACATCGAAGTTTCTGGACAAAAGAAGGTTTATAGAAGGTAAAAAGTATGATTGATGCAAACGAATACGCAAGAAGAAGAAACGACTTATTTGATTTATTAGATGATAACACAGTTACCATCCTTTTCGCTGGTGTTGGAAAAAAGAAATCTGGCGATGAAAATTATGATTTCATTCCAAATAAAAATTTCTATTATTTAACAGGAATTAAACAAGAAAATTCCATTTTAATGCTCGTTAAAAGTGATGGTGAAAAAACGGAATATCTTTTCATTGATGAGCAAGACGAAAAAATCGAAAAATGGACAGGTTATAAACTTTCTCATAAAGAAGCAAAAGAAACTTCAGGAATTGGAAATGTGTTTCTTAGAAACACTTTCGATGGAAAACTCCTCGCATTCTTTAATGAAAACGAGAAAAATTACGAACCAATTACAAAGTTCTATTTAGACTTAGAAAATGAATTAAAAATTGGCGAATGCAAATCAACTCAACAATACAAAAAGGAACTTGAAGTTGTTCATAAATTAGAAGTAGCAGATGTTCATGATTTGATCATGGGAATGAGAATGGTTAAGTCTGATGCTGAAATTGAAATGATTAGAGAAGCTATTGCTTCAACTGAACTCGGTTTAAAGAATGCTTTATTAAACCTTGCTCCAGGAAAATATGAATACAATTTACGTAACATTTTTAATTTCACAATTCACGAAGATCAAGATGCTTCGTTAGCGTTCTCTTCAATTGTTGCTGCTGGTAAAAATGGAGTAGTACTCCATTATCCAAGCCAAAAAGACCAATTAAAAGATGGTGATTTAGTTTTGTTTGATGTTGGAGCTGCAAAAGATTTCTATTGTGGCGATATTTCAAGAACTTACCCAATTAATGGTAGATTCTCAGACATCCAAAAAGTCATTTATGAAATTGTTTTAAATTGTAACAAACAAACAGCAGCATTCATGCGCCCAGGCATTACATTAAAAGAAGCAAACGAATTTGCAAAAATGTTCTTAGCAAATGAATGTTTTGAAAAAGGTTTAATTTCTTCAAAAGAAGAGATTGGAAAAGTTTATTATCACTCAGTCTCCCATCATTTAGGTTTAGATACTCATGATGGCACTGATAGAGTTTCAAAACTTGTTCCAGGTAACGTTGTTACCTGTGAACCAGGTTTATATTTTAAAGAATTCGGAATTGGTGTAAGAATTGAAGACGATATTTTAATTACAGACACTGGTTCAGAAGTTCTTTCCAAGGACATTGTTAAAGAAGTTAAAGACATTGAAAAAATGTTAGGACGCAAAAAATGAAAAAATATATTCTTTCCATTGATCAAGGCACAACCTCCTCAAGAGCAATTCTTTTTGATAAGAATGGTTCTTTAGTTTCATCAGCTGCAAAAGAATTTCAACTTTTCTATCCAAAAGAAGGATACGTTGAAGCTGATGCAGTGGAGATTTGGAGTTCAGTTGTTGATGTTGTAAATAATGTTTTAATTAAAGCAAATGCTAAGTGGTCAGAGATCGATTCTATCGGTATCACAAATCAACGCGAAACTACGGTAATTTGGGAAAAAAAGACGGGAAAACCCGTATATAATGCCATTATTTGGCAATCCAGACAATCACAATATGTCTGTGAAAAATTAGCTAAAAAAGAGACAATAATTCACAATAAAACCGGATTGATTATTAACCCATATTTTTCAGCTTCCAAGATTAGATTTATTTTAGATAAAGTTGAAGGTGCACAAAGTCGTGCTGAAAAAGGAGAATTACTTTTTGGTACAATTGACACTTGGTTAATTTGGAAACTTACAAATGGTAAAGTTCATGCAACCGATACAACAAATGCATCAAGAACTTTATTATTCAATATTAATACTTTGAAATGGGACAAGGATTTGCTTGAAATGTTTAACGTTCCAGCAAAGATGTTGCCAGAAGTTTATTCAAGTAAACATGACTATGGAAAAATTGCATATTTCAATCGCGATGTTCATATTCTTGGAGTCGCAGGAGATCAACAAGCTTCACTCTTTGGACACACTTGTTTTAAAGAAGGAGAATGCAAGAATACATACGGAACCGGTTGTTTTATGTTAATGAACACTGGCGAGAAACCAATCCTTTCAAAGAAAGGATTATTAACTACAATTGCTTGGACAATTGATGGAAAAACTACTTACGCATTAGAAGGTTCAGTCTTCATTGGTGGTGCAGCAATTCAATGGTTAAGAGATGGTTTAAAAGTTATTAAAGAAGCACCTGAAGCAGATGAATCCGCAATGAAAGTTCCAGACAATGGTGGAGTCTATTTTGTTCCAGCATTTGTAGGACTTGGAACTCCTTATTGGGATGATGATGTTCGCGGAACAATCTTTGGAATGACTCGCGCAACAAATAGACATCATATTGTTCGTGCAACATTAGAAGCGATTGCATTCCAATCAAAAGATGTTTTCGACATTATGTCTGAAGAATCTCAAATTGAAATTAAATCCCTTCAAGTTGATGGCGGTGCAACAAATTCAAATGTCTTAATGCAATTCCAATCAGACATTCTTCAAATTGACATTCAAAAACCATGTTGCTTAGAGTCAACAGCACTTGGCGTTTGCTATCTTGCAGGTCTTCAATCAGGCTTCTTTAAATCAATGAAACATATCAAAGAATGCCACGATCTAAAAGCTAGCTTCTCACCAAAAATATCCGAGAAAACAGCACAAAATCTCTCAAATTCCTGGGCGAATGCAGTAAAAGCTGCCAGATCATTCAAAGCTTAATTCTTATTAATATATAAAAAATGACAACCCTCGCGAGTTGTCATTTTTAATTGTTTTGTTATTAGCAATCAGCGTAGCAAGAACCACCAATGAATTCTCTCATGAGTGAGTTACATGGAACCCATTCATCTGGCATATCATCGAAGTACTTAAGCATACGGAGTAATCTTTCTGCTGTTGGGAAGAAGACTGATTCTTGTTGTACAGCTTCAAGAAGTGGTTGTGCATATTTCTTCATAACACAAAGTTCATATTGAAGCATTGAGTTATAGACGTAGTCAGCGCCTTCTTGAGTTTCATAAATCCATCTGAATTCTCCACGACGGACACTTGGCCACATTCCGATTGTTTCTTCTGCTGAAGCGCCACGGAACTTGTAGTCACGAACCAATCTACGAAGTAAACGTAAGTCAACTGTTGAGATTGGGTAGTGGTTGTCTAAGTTAATTTGAGCTTGTGGAGCAATAAAGATTTTGAATTTTTGATGTCTTGGAATGAGTGTTGTCATTCTGTCATTAAGAGCATGGATACCTTCGATAATAATTGGTTCATCTGGTCCAACTCTTAATTTTCTACCTTCAACACGGTGTCCGACTTTAAAGTCGAATTTTGGAAGTGTAACTTCTTCGCCGTTGATGAGGTCAAGCATGTTTTGGTTGAAGAGATCAATATCAAGAGCTTCGATTGATTCGAGGTCTGGTTTGCCATCTTCGTCTTTTGGTGCTTTGTCTTTTGTGAGGTAGTAGTCATCAAGTGAGATTCTGATTGGACGAAGTCCACGAGACATAAGTTCAATTCTTAATCTGTTAGCAAATGTTGTTTTGCCTGAGCTTGATGGACCTGCAACACAGATAATACGAATGTTATCGATATCTTGAACAATTTTTTCTCCAAGTTCTGCGAGCATTCTGTTATGTCTTGCTTCGCAAAGTTGAATGAAGTCAATAACACCATCTTTATGGATGTGTTCGTTGATTTTTGCAACTGTTTCAGCATTGACTTTCTTAGCCCAAACGTGAGCCTCTTTTAATGTTCTACCATAGGTAGGAGCGTCAACGAATGGTGGAATTTCACCTTTTGCTTCTGATCTTGGTGATTGAAGAATCATACCAGGAACATAGAGGTGTAATTTGTAGTTCTTTAAGTAACCAGTTGATGGAACCATTCTGGATGCGAGATAGTTGAAGTAACCATCACATTCATATAAATGGACGCTCTTTTCTGGGCGGTATGGAAGAGCTTCAAGTTTGTCTTCCAAACCGAATTTTTCATAATAAACTTTGGCTTCTTCTTTTGTGAATGAGTGACGAATTAATGGGAAATCTGCAGCGATAATCTTGTTCATTTCCTCTTCGATTGCATTTCTCATCTTTTGGTTGGAAGATTTTCCTGGGTTTAAGATTTGAATAAAAGTAGAACGCGATACATTACGTGTGATTCTAACTTTTAATTCTGGATAAAGTCTTGCAAAAGCCATGATTGCAACATATCTAAGTGAAGCTTCGTAAATTTTTGCTGCATCTTCATCTTTAATTGTTAATAATTCAACTTTTGCATCTTCATCAACGTAATAGGTAAGTTCTCTTAATCTGTTGTTGACTCTAGCGCAGATAATTTCTTTGTCGCCATTTTCAACAAGTTCAGATAACTGAACTTTGCTATTGAATTTCTTTTCTTGGTCATTGATTTTAATAGTAAATGACATAAGTGTTTCTCCTTTTTGCGGCGTTATAATCATAAAGCAAGTTTGCTTTCTTTTCAATAAAAATATTATAAGCGCTTACATTAAATTCTTTCTATTTTTCTTTACTTAAAAAATATTTTTAGTAAAATATTACCTGCTGTTATTGTGTTAGGTTATTTAATAAATAACAAACACTAAAAGGAGATTATTATGGCAAAAGCAATGGTTTACATTCAATCAGGCGGTCCAACATCAGTCATTAATACCAGCCTTTATGGCGCAATTATGGAAGCCAAAAAGCATCCAGAAATTAACGCTATTTATGGTTCACTCAATGGAATTGAAGGACTTCTCACTGATAACATTATTGATTTAGGAAAAGAAGACCCAGAACAAATCGAGTTACTCAAACAAACTCCAGGTTCGATTCTTGGCACTTCACGTCACAAACTTCCAAAGGATTTACACGATCCAGAATACGCAACAATTTTAGAGACTTGCAAGAAGCACAATATTGGTTACGTTTTCGTTAATGGTGGAAACGACTCAATGGATACTTGTATGAAACTCTCCTTACTTTGTAAGGAAAAAGGCCTTGATATCAAGGTTATGGGTGTTCCAAAAACAGTCGATAACGACCTCGCAGAAACAGACCACTCATTAGGTTTCCCAAGTGCTGCAAAATACGTCATCAACACTGTCAAAGAAATCATCATTGATGCAGTCTGCTACAAAAAGGGCAAAGTTTACATCATTGAAGTTATGGGTAGAAACGCTGGTTGGTTAACAGCAGCAGTCGATATGCTTCCTGAAGGAATTAGACCAGATTTGATCTACTTACCAGAACAAAAATTTGACATGGAAGACTTCCTCAAGAGAGTCCATGATTTATATGAAGAAAAAGGCAATGCAATCGTTGCAGTTTCCGAAGGAATCGAATTCGAAAGAGATATGTCCAAAGTCAAATATGACTCATTCGGCCACGCACAACTCGGTGGTGCTGGTGCAGACCTTGCAAATATTGTCGAAGAAAAATTCGGATACAAGATTCGTGCAATAGAGCTCTCACTCCCTCAAAGAGCATTCTCATTCTTAACTTCAAAAGTTGACTCAAAAGAAGCTCAAAAATGTGGTGAATTAGCAGTCAAGAAAGCAGTCAAAGGAATGACTGGTAAGATGATTGCAATCAAACGTGTTTCTACTGCTCCTTACAAAGTAAGCTACAAAGCAGTTAACATCAAAAAGATTGCTAACGTTGAACAAAAAGTTCCAGCTGCATGGGTTAAAGATCAAGGCCACATGACACAAGAATTCAGAGACTACATTTATCCACTCATCCAAGGCGAACTCAAGGTTCAAATGGAAGACGGAATTATCAAATCAACAGTCCTCAAAAGAGTTCTTGTAAAATAAGCCAATAAACATAAACTAAAAGTCGACCAAATTTGGTTGACTTTTTTATTTGTTTTACCGCATAATATACGCATGAAGAAATTTTTATCAAAATTTAGCGACTTTACACTCACAATTATTCTCGAGGGAATTATAGGAGTTGTTGCAGTCGCTCTTTCATTTATTGGCTTTATGTTCGGCCAATACGGATGGACAATCGGTATTGCTACCGGAACTGTACTAGCTATGCTTTCTACAGTCATGGTTTTTAAAGGAAGTGATGCAGCAATTAGAGAAAACAAAACTGGTCTTTATTTGCTCTTCTATTTCTTAAGAATGATTTTCTTCATCGGAATCATGGTCGTGTTTGCACTTCTTCAGTATAAGATGCAAATTGAAGCATTTTACTTTTCAATCTGGGGAGCTTTGATTGGCTACACTCCAATGTTTATTTTACTCATTGTAGGTCAAATCAAAGGAACTCATGATTTGGACAAAAAGATTCAGGAGAAAAATAAGGAGGAATAATGGACAAGTATTCAGATCCAAATATCTGGAAAACATTTAATCCAAGTGGTGAAATAATCGTTGCATTAATCATCATTGGAATTTTAATCGTACTTGCTATTATTGTCGGCATTTTAGCTAAATGTGCCGATCCTCTAAAACGTCCTAAAGGACTTCTTAAAGTTGTTGAGTGGTGTGTTGAAAAACTTGATGCATTTACACAAGACATTATGGGTCCAGGATTTGAGAACTTTGGTGGTTTACTTTTAGGCATTATTCCATTCTTATTCTTGTCATTCACAATTGGTATTGTTGGTTTACCAACACCAATGAATAATTTAGCTGTACCACTTTCTCTTGCGTTAGTGACTTTCTGTTTAATTCACTACACATCAATGAGATACACAAAGTGGAGATATTTCAAACGTTATGTTGATCCGTTCCCATTCTTTTTGCCAATCAACTTACTTTCAATGTGGGCTCCATTATTATCAATGACTCTTCGTATGTTTGGTAATGGCATTGTTGGATGGGTTTTAATGAGTTTAGTTAATTCAGTCTTAGAAGGTTTATCAACCTCAATCTTTGGCGGAATTATTGCAGGTGGTGCATCTGGAGTATTTTTAGTTCCAATTATTACACCAGTCTTGCATGCATATTTTGATTTATTCTCTGGGTTTGTCCAGACAATGGTATTTGTTTTCTTAACAGTACTCTTCATTGCTCAAGAAAGACCAGAAGAAATAGAAATGGAAGCAAATATGGCTTCTAGAAAGGAGGCAGTGAAATGACAGATTTAGGTATGAGAGCTATTGCTGCTGCAATCGCCATCTTTGGTGCTGGTGCATCATCCATTGGTGAAGGTTTACTTGTCACAAAAGCTATTGATGGAATGGCAAGAAATCCAGAAATGTACAGTAAGTTACGTTCATCCATGATTATTGGTGCAGCCCTTGTCGAAACATGTGGTATTTACGCACTTTTAGTCGCAATTTTAATTATTTTTGCTTTGTAATTAGGAGGTTAAGAAATGCCAGTAGTAACACTAGGAATGGACATTGGTGTAGACAAAGAATCATTCTTAGACAAATTATTTCCTAATCCGTGGGATGCTCTCGCAGTATTCCTTGCTTTTATCATTCTTCTTATCGCAGTATTTTTCTTCGCTTATAAACCTGTTAAGAAGTTGTTAAAGCAACGTGGGGATTATGTTGAAGGAAAGATTAAGTCTGCAGAAGACAAGGAGCGTGAAGCTACTCGTCTTTTAGACGATGCCAATGAACAAATTAAAGAAAAGAAGATAGAAGCAATGGGAATTGTCGAAAAAGCAAAAGAAGAAGCGAACTTGGAAAGACAGGCAATTCTTGAAAAAGCAAAAAAAGAAAAAGAGGCCGAAGTTAAAAAGGCCAAAGAAGAAATTGCTCAAGAAATTGAAGCAAGCAAAGATGAGATCCATCGCGAAATTGTTTCAGTCGCGATTGATGCCTCAAGTAAAGTTCTCGAAAGAGAAGTTACTAAAAAAGACAACGAAAAACTTATTGATAGTTTCATCGACGATTTAAAGGAAGGTAAGTAATGGAAGAAGTTGCTAGTAGATATGCTGCAGCGATTGTAAGCATTGCAAAAGATGAAAATAAACTCGAGCAATATAAGCTTGCAATTTTAGACGTGGAAGCATTATTCGAAAGCAATCCTGAATTACTTAAATTCTTAAAATCATATTTTGTAAAGACAAGTGAAAAATATTCTGTAATTGAAGGGATTTTGAGCAAATATCGCCTGGAAAACCTCAATAACTTTATAAAATTACTTGTAGAGAAACATCAAATTCATAACTACAAAAACATCGTAAAAGAAGCAGCAAAAGGTATTAACTTTGAACTCGATATTTACGAAGGATTTGTTTATTCAACTGAACCTCTAACTGATGATAAAGTAAAAGAAATTGCAGACGCTATTTCAAAAAAACTTAATCGTAAAGTTGAACTTAAAAACAAAATCGATCCTAGACTAATCGGTGGCGTTAAAGTGGTGGTTCATGATCACGTTTTTGATGGTTCATTAAAACACAAACTTGAAACAATGAAAGAAAATTTGAAAGAAAGGAGAAACGGCTAATGAATATTAAAACTTCAGAAATTTCTGCTTTAATTAAAAAGCAAATTACAGATTTTTCTAGCAAGGTTGATTCTAACGATGTTGGCACTGTTATTACCGTCGGTGATGGTGTTGCTTTGGTTTATGGTCTTGATAAAGCAATGCTAGGTGAACTAGTAGAATTCCCAAATTCCATTTATGGAATGGTTATGAACCTTGAAGAAGAAAATGTTGGCTGCGTCTTACTTGGAAACGACACCGAAATTAAAGAAGGTGACGTTGTTAGACGTACCAAAAAAGTTGTAGAAGTTCCTGTTGGCGATGCTCTTCTTGGAAGAGTAGTCAATGCTTTAGGTCAGCCACTTGATGGTCTTGGCGAAGTTAAAACCAAAGGTCATCGACCAGTTGAACGTATTGCACCGGGCGTTATTTATAGAAAATCGGTCGATACGCCTCTTCAAACTGGAATTAAGGCTATCGACGCAATGATACCTATTGGTAGAGGCCAAAGAGAACTTATCATTGGTGATAGACAAACAGGTAAAACTGCTATCGCTATTGATACAATCATTAACCAAAAGGATCAGAACGTAAATTGTATCTATGTTGCAATTGGTCAAAAAAATTCAACAGTTGCTTCTATCGTAGATAAATTACGTAAAGCTGATGCAATGAAATACACAACTGTCGTATCTGCGACAGCAAGTGAACTTGCTCCGCTTCTTTACCTTGCACCTTATTCAGGTATGGCAATGGCAGAAGAATGGTTAGAGCAAGGTAAAGATACTTTAATCATCTTTGATGATTTAAGTAAACATGCAGTTGCTTACCGTACACTTTCACTCTTACTTAAGAGACCAAGTGGACGTGAAGCTTACCCAGGAGATGTCTTTTATTTACATTCAAGACTTCTCGAGCGCGCATGTAAATTAAATGAAGCAAATGGTGGTGGAAGCATTACTGCTTTACCAATCATTGAAACACAAGCTGGTGATATTTCAGCTTATATTCCAACAAATGTCATTTCTATTACAGATGGACAAATCTTCCTTATGACTGACTTATTTAATGCTGGCCAAAGACCTGCTATTGATTCAGGTTTATCAGTCAGCCGTGTTGGAAGTGCTGCTCAACTTAAAGCAATGAAACAAGTTGCAGGTAGTTTAAAGATTGAACTTGCAAACTACCGTGAACTTCAAGCATTTGCTCAATTTGGAAGTGACCTTGACGCTGATACAAAGAAGGTACTTACTCATGGTGCTGTTTTGATGGAAATCTTAAAACAAGCACAATACGATACCTACCCAGTTGATCGTCAAATTATTGAATTATTCGCTGCAAAACACAGATATCTTGAAGAATTAAAGACATCTGAAATTAAGCCAGCACTCGATAAACTTTACTCTCATATTTCCTCATCTCATAAAGACATTATTAAAGAAATTTTGAGCAAGAAAGTTATCTCAGAAACTCTTGAAGCAAAACTTCATGAAGTATTAAAAGGATTCTTTGAAACACTAAAGTAATATGGCACAAGCATTAAACAAAACCAAAAGAAGAATTGCCTCAGTAAGTAATACCAAGAAAATTACTGAAGCCATGGAACTTGTTGCAACCGTTAAACTTAAAAAGTTTAGAAATGTCATGGAACGCAATCAGTTCTATGTGAAAGAAATGGAAAATGTTATCTTCCATCTTTTTGGTGCACTTAATGCTAGTGAAGAAATTCCTTACCTCCACGAAGGCAAAGGAGACAAAGATTTAGTGGTTGTCATTAATTCCAATTTAGGTTTATGTGCATCATACAATTCAAATGTATTTAACTTTGTTAATGCTAATATTTCAAAAGAAAGTTCAATCATTTTACCAATTGGTTTAAAGGGTGAACTTAATTATAACAAAGAAGGATTTGAAGTTATTTCTGACTATGTCAGAATGAACGAAAAACTTGATTATGATGCAACCGCAAAACTTGGAAGACATTTACACTCAGAATTCTTAAAAGGAAAATATCGTTCAATTAAAGTTGTTTACACAAAGTATGTTAATTCCCTTCGCTTTGAACCAACTTTAATCACTTTATTCCCAATCGTAAATAAAGAGGAAAAACAAGATATTGGATACGCGCCAATCTACGATCCGAATGTTAAGACCTTGATCGAAGAACTCGTTCCAATTTATCTAGTTTCATCTTTATATCAAAAACTTATTGAATCTCAAGTTAGTGAGCAAGCAAGTAGACGTACCGCAATGGAAAACGCTAACGATAATGCTGATGAACTTATTGATAAGTTAACAATCGAATATAACAAAGCAAGACAAGCTGCAATTACTCAAGAAATTCTTGAGGTTGTTGCTGGTCAGCAAAAATAAGGAGGCACAACAATGAAAAAAGAAAATATTGGTCATGTCGTTCAAGCTGTCGGTCCAATCATCGACGTAAGATTTGAAGATGAACATTTACCAGAATTACTTACTGCCTTAATTGTGAAATTACCAGGAGAAGCAACTCTTACTATTGAAGTTGCTCAACACATTGGAGATGACATTGTTAGATGTATCGCTATGGGACCAACTGAGGGTGTCCTAAGAGGCATTGATGTCATCGATACAAAATCACCAATTACAGTTCCGGTTGGAAACGACACTTTAGGTCGTATGTTCAACGTTTTGGGCGACCCAATTGATGAAGTAAAAGATGAAAAATCCTTTGCAAATCGCCTACCAATTCATAGAAAAGCCCCAACATTTAAGGATCAAAACGTCCAAACCGAAATCCTTGAAACAGGTATTAAAGTTATCGACTTACTTTGTCCTTATATGAAAGGTGGAAAGGTTGGTTTGTTTGGTGGTGCAGGTGTTGGAAAAACAGTTCTTATCCAAGAATTAATCCACAACATTGCAACCGAACAAAAAGGCATTTCTGTCTTCGCAGGCGTTGGTGAACGTTCACGTGAAGGCAATGATTTGTATTATGAAATGAAAGCGTCCGGAGTTCTCGCTAAGACCGCGCTTGTTTTCGGTCAAATGAACGAGCCTCCTGGAGCAAGAATGAGAGTTGCCTTATCAGGTTTAACAATGGCTGAATACTTTAGAGATGTCGAACATCAAGATGTTCTTCTCTTTATCGATAACATCTTCAGATTTACTCAAGCAGGTTCTGAAGTCTCTGCTCTTCTTGGTAGAATGCCATCTGCTGTTGGTTATCAACCAACACTTGCAACCGAAATGGGACAATTACAAGAAAGAATTACTTCTACAAAGAATGGTTCTATCACATCAGTCCAAGCAATTTATGTTCCAGCTGATGACTTAACTGACCCAGCTCCTGCTACAACATTCTCTCACCTTGATGCAAAAACAGTTCTTGATAGAAATACAGCAGCACTTGGTATTTATCCAGCTGTTGATCCACTTGATTCAAGTTCAAATGTTCTTGATCCAAACATTGTTGGTAAGGAACACTACGAAGTTGCTCGTGAAGTTCAAAAGATTTTACAACGTTATAAAGAACTTCAAGATATCATAGCAATTTTAGGTATGGATGAACTTTCTGAAGAGGATAAAGTTATCGTTGGTCGTGCAAGAAGAATTAGAAACTTCCTTTCACAACCATTCTTTGTTGCAGAAGGTTTCAATGCTATTCCAGGAAAATATGTTCCAGTAAAAGATACAGTTCGTTCATTTAGAGCAATTCTTGATGGTAAATATGATAACTATCCAGAAAGTGCATTCCTTTATGTTGGAACTATCGAAGATATTGAAAAGAAAGCAGGTAAATAATGGAGTTTTCATTAGAAATCATAACTCCTAGAGGAATCTACCTTGAGGAAAAGGTTACGTCTTTAACTATTAAACTTACTAGTGGTTACAGAACTTTTCTTGCTGGTCACACTCCATTAATTGGTTCTCTTGATTACGCTCCAGCTCATATCATAAAAAATGGCAAGACAGATTTCTACGCTGTTCATGGTGGTGCAATTAACGTAACAAAAGAAAAAGTTATTGTTATTTGTAATGCTATTGAACATGCAAAAGATATCGATGTTGCTAGAGCAAAGGCTTCTGAAGAAAGAGCTGAAGAAAGAATTAAGTCGAAAGATCCAAACATCGATATAAAAAGAGCAAGGTTGGCATTAGCCAGAGCGCTTGCTCGATTGAAAGCTGCTGAATCAAAATAGTTGCCGCGTTGGCAACTATTTTTTATAAATATTTTTCTATTGTTTCATCATCTAGTTCATCATTAATTGGGGTTGTTCTGACCACATCAAAATCACCATTTAAATTCTTCTCATAAACCGTCATAAAATTGTTGGTAAAATCAGGTGAAATTAAGACATTCTTTTCGGTGTTCATTAGCTTGTCAGAAAGCTTATTTTTGAATGTCTCATTTGATTGAAATGAAACATAGGTGTAATTCGAAATTATGCGCGATTTTCCAGGGATTTCTGCGGTAAAATAGGCACATTTTGATGTTTTGAACTTTGAATTCATGTGCCTTTTGAACACACCATAAGTGCCCATATATTGATCGTAATCAACCTTATAAATATTGTCACCATTTTCTTTAACAAAAAGTGCAGGTGTTAAGACTCCAGAATTTGGAAAAAATCTATCTTTATATTCTTGTTCAATTTTATATCTATTTTCGCCACCAACTTTAATGACTAGTTGATGCGTTTCTTCAACGTATTTTTTGATGATCGGATTGAAATATTTGCATGCTGAACAATCATCTTCAGAGAAAAGAATAATGTAGTTAAGGTTCGAATTATAAAGATTCGTAAATTCTTCTAAAGAAGGCGCGTGAAAAAGGAGCGCTTCATCACATGAGTTGTAAAGCACAAATTGTGCATTGCTTAAAAGTGCAGTTTTAGGTTCATTATTGCAACCCGCAAGTAGTGAACAACTGACTAGAAATAGAGCGTTTGCTTTTTTAAATTTCATATTTTTGATTATAACACAAAACAATAATTTTAATTATTTTGTTGTAAAAAGCGCTTTCATTTTGTATAATCTTTCAGCGTTGGGAGGTAAATATTATGAATTTATGGCACCGTGTTAATCCAGCAGATATTACACCAGATCATTTCTTAGCTTGTATTGAAATTCCGCAAGGCTCTAAGAATAAATATGAATTAGATAAATATTCTGGTGCATTAAAACTAGATCGTATTCTTTATACATCAACTCACTATCCACACAACTATGGTTTTATTCCAAAAACATTAGCAGACGATGGTGACGCACTTGATGTACTCATTATTTCTTCAGAACCAATTGTCCCACTCGCTTTAGTCGAATGTCGTCCAATTGGAATGCTTGAAATGATTGATGGTGGTCAAAGAGACGCTAAGATTCTTGCAGTCGCAGTCAACGATCCAACATATCAAAATATTACAGATGTTGGTGAAATTCCAGACCACTCACTACGTGAAATCAAACACTTCTTCACAGTTTATAAACAACTCGAAGGAAAGAACACAATCGTTGATAACGTTAGAAGTCCAGAAAAGGCAAAACAAGTTATCAAATCTTGTATTGAAGCTTATCTCGAAAAATTTGGTGAAGATCCAGTTCTAGAATACAGAAAAGCTGAATAACAAATAAGGGAAGTTATATCTTCCCTTTTATTTTTCTTTGTTGTAGAATTTTACTCGTTATGATTCACATTATTTTGTATCATCCAGAAATTCCTCAAAATACCGGAAATATCTTAAGGACTGCAATGGCAACAAATTCGTTTGTTCACATCATTGGTCCAATTCCTTTTGACATCTCTGATAAAGCTCTTCAACGAGCGGGAATGGACTATATTAAAGATGCAAAATTTGATTACTATAATTCTTATGAAGAGTTCCAAGAGAATTTCAAAAATAAGAAAATTTACTATGTAACAAAGTACGGAGCAAACGTCTATTCCCAAGTAGATTTGTCAGATAAGACCGAAGATGTTTATGTTATGTTCGGCAGGGAATCGACCGGAATTGATAAGGAAATCTTGTCAGCTCACAAAGACACAACATTGCGTATCCCAATGATGTCCACAGCAAGGTCTCTAAATCTCTCAAATTCAGTAGCAATTGTTGTCTACGAAATATTGAGGCAAAAAGAGTTCCCTGGATTAGCAAGTTTCGATATGATTAAAAAGTACACAATCTGAGTTAGAATCTCAAAAATGTGTACTTTTTTATAATAGATTTTCAAAAAAATGATTAATCAATTTTTTGGTTACGTTCATTATTGATTGAAAGTAATTTTTCTTTTTAATATAATTAAAGCATGGAAAATTTAAACAAGAAGGGCTTATTACTTATCATGTCTGGCCCAAGCGGAGTTGGAAAAGGCACAATTCGCGAAAAATTAATGGAAGATAAAAGCCTTAATCTTTTTTATTCTGTCTCAATGACAACCCGTAACATGAGACCAGGTGAAGTAGATGGTCGTGAATACTATTTCGTTTCAAAAGATGAATTTAAGAAAAACATCGAAAGCGGCAACCTTTTAGAGTGGGCCGAGTACGTTGAAAACTTCTATGGAACACCTAAAGACAAAGTTGAAAATATGAGAAAAGACGGCAAAAACGTCTTACTTGAAATTGATGTTAAAGGAACTGCGAACGTTCTTTCAAAAGTTGATGATGTTATCTCAATCTTTATTGCACCTCCTTCATTTGAAGAGCTTGCCAATAGACTTAGAGGACGCGGAACAGAAACTGAAGAAGTTATTAACAATCGTGTTGAAACTGCTAGAAAAGAACTTGCTTTCCAATCTCAATATAAATATGTTGTCATAAATGACAAACTTGAAGATGCAGTCGATGAAATTAGAAAAATTATAAAGGAGAATTTATGATTACAATTACAATTTACGGATTAGATCAATTTACAGTTGGTCATTACTCTAGAGAACATACAGCAAACTTAGCTCAACTCTTTGAGACTAAGGGAGAAAATATTTCTTTCTACTCTCCAAATGCTTATGTTTTTCATAACGGAGTAGAACAAACTTCTTGGAATGCAATTGTTAAAGTAAATGCTCCAGAAAAGTTTGAAGTTTTAGAAGAAAAAGTAGCAAAATACTTGATGGAAACTCTAAAAGAGTTCTCTATCAATTTAAGTGTTGAATTCTACTATTACCATTCACATCATAGATATGAACACATTAACAAAGAATATCCAAGATTCATTACTGATGATAACTTAGTTAATGTTGAAGAATCTGATGAAGATGAACTTTACGAAGGAAATGTCTTTGAAGGAATGGAAGAAAAATTAGAAGCAGCTTATGCTGAAAAAGAAGCACACGAATGCAATTGCCACGGAGATTATTGTGATTGTGATGATGATTGTGAATGTGAATGCGAAGACGAGGAATGCGAATGTGGTGAACACGAATGTCATTGTGGACACCATCACAATAACTAAGGTTATATGATTAATTTATACGGTCAAGAAATAACCAAATTAGAAAAGTTATTAATGGACCGTGGCCAAAAGAAATATCGTGCCACGCAACTTTTTACGTGGATCTATGAGAAAAAAGCTAAGACTTTTGATGAAATGAGCGATGTTTCTAAAGTCTTTAGAGAAGAATTGAACCGCGATTTTTGTCTCACTCTTCCAACCATCTATAAGAAACAAGTTTCTAAAGATGGGACAATTAAATTGTTGTTAGAGTTAGAAGATGGATCAAAAATCGAGACAGCACTTATGCCATATAATTATGGCAATGCTGTATGTGTTACTTCTCAAGTTGGTTGTAACATGGGTTGTGCTTTCTGTGCATCTGGTCTTCTTAAGAAGAAAAGAAATCTTGAAGTACACGAAATTGTCGGACAAGTTTTAGTGATGAATTCTCTTCTTGAAGAGAAAGGTGAACATGTTTCTCATATTGTTGTCATGGGAACTGGTGAGCCATTTGATAACTATGACAATGTCATGGACTTTATTAGAATTGTTAACCATCCAAAAGCACTCGCTATTGGCGCACGTCACATAAGCGTATCTACATGCGGACTTGTTCCAGGCATCATGAAATATGCACATGAAGGTTTACAAACTAATCTTGCAATTTCACTTCATGCACCAAACGACGAAATTAGAAATAAACTTATGCCAGTTTCAAGAGCTTATCCTGTGGATAAACTTATGGAAGCTGTTAAATATTATGAACAAACAGCAGGACGTAGAGTCACATTCGAGTACATTATGCTTGAAGGCATTAATGATACTTTAGAATGTGCCAAAGAATTAGTTGACTTAGTCAAAGGAACTTTAGCCTACGTCAACTTAATTCCTTATAACCCTGTAGACGAACACGACTTCAAAAGAAGTAATGATAAAAATGTTCACAAATTCTTTTCTTATTTAATGCAACATGGTGTAAACACCACAGTAAGAAAAGAATTTGGAAATGATATTGATGCCGCTTGTGGACAATTAAGAGCAAAGGAAATGAAGAAAAATGGAGATTAAGGGCAGATTTGGATCTCACACTGATATTGGCTTAGTCAGAAAATCCAATGAAGACAAAGCCTTATCTTTAATGGACTCTCAACACAACGTTTTACTTTGCGTATGTGATGGTATGGGCGGATACATGAAAGGTGATTTTGCTAGCAAAATTGCCGTTGATGTTATTAACGCAGCATTTAAGAGTCACATTAAGTGGATCTTTGATTTCCAAGTAAAAATGTGGATTTCAAAAGTAGTTAAATCAATTAACTATTCAGTTTTCTCTGAATCTCAAGATTCTGAAAAATTTGCAGGTATGGGCACAACACTCTGTATGGCTATTTTCTTCAAAAATAAAATCTTTGTTGTGAACGTTGGTGACTCACGTGCTTATAGACTTGAAAGTGAAGAAATTGTCCAACTTACAAAAGATCAAACTTATGTTCAATACATGCTCAACAAAGGCGAGATTGATGAGCAAGAAAAACTTACTTCAAAAGATAGACATGCCTTGATGAACTTCATTGGACATAGCAAGGATGTTAACTACACCTTGGATATTATGAAAAACGAAAGCAAAACTATCTTGCTTTGTTCAGATGGTTTATATAATAACGCAACTGATAAACAAATCTTCTCAGCACTCGATTCAAGTGAAAGATTAGACCAAAAAATTAGCACTCTCATTGGCATAGCCAATGCTAATGGTGGTTCGGACAATATTGCTATTTCAATGTGGGAGCCATATAAGCATGATTAATATTGGCGAGACAATTGATAATCGCTACAACATTTTAGAACACTTAGGCAGCGGCGGAATGGCCGATGTTTTTGAAGCTAAAGATTTAATCAATTCCAATATTGTTGCAATCAAAATCATGAAAGATGAATTAAAAGACGATAAACAAAATATCGCTTCTTTTAAGAAGGAAGTTAGTGCTTCAGCTTCAATGTCTCATCCAAATATTATGGAAATTTACAATGAAGGAATCCATAACGGTTGTCCTTACATTGTTATTGAATATTTAAAAAATCAAACTTTACTCGACAAGATTGAATATTTCACAAAATTCACAGTTAGAGAAGGTTCTCAAATTATGCTTCAACTTTTGGAAGCAATTGCCTACACACATTCGCACAATATTCTTCATCGTGATATCAAACCACAAAACATTTTTTATATGCCAAATGGCACAATTAAACTTGGTGACTTTGGAATCGCAGTAAATGAAAAAGACGCGGAAAATACCGGAAATATTCAAGGATCTGTGTATTATTTGGCTCCTGAAGTCTTACTTGGAAAACCATTTTCTGTTGCTAGCGATATCTATGCAGCAGGGGTTACTTTCTTCCACATTATTACTGGAAAAACTCCATTTGATGGAACCACTCAAGAAATTGCAAATGCTCACATCAAAAATGATTTTCCAAAACCATCTTCATTTAATTCTTCAGTTCCAAAAGAAATTGATGAAATTATTTTGAAAGCCACTAAGAAAAATCCTGCTGCAAGATATCAATCTGCAAAGGAATTCCAAACAGCTATTTCAAATTATCTTAATGGTGTAAAAGAAAAGAAATCTATCTTTAGCAGGTTATTTAAATGACAGGCAAAGTTTTATCAACAGTTGGTGGCATTTGCCGAGTCTATTCTGATGGCGTAACATATAATGTTATTCCAAGAGGAATCTTTAGACATGAGAATAAAAATATTGTCGCTGGCGAAGATGTAATTTTTGATGATGAAGAGATGGTTATTCAAGCAGTTCTTGATCGCAAAAATTATTTGATTAGACCAAGAAGTGCAAATGTTGATTTAATGTTGATTACAATGTCAGTTGTGGAACCAGAACTTTCGCAAGAACTTTTATACAAATTTTTGACATACGCCAACCTCAATGGAATACCTGCCGCAGTGTTATTTACAAAGCTCGATAGACTTACTGATTTCAGCGAACTTGATAGACTTACAAATGATCTTGAAAAATTAGGAATTAAAGTCTTCCGTCTTTCACCAGAAAAAACTGAAGTTATTGAGGATTTGCAGGCGTTTTTAAGCGAAAAAACCACTATAATCATGGGCCAAACAGGTGTTGGCAAGTCTTCAGCAATCAACTTAATTGATCCACAATTTGATAGAAAAATTGGTGAATATTCTAAGGCTCTTGGAAGAGGAAAACACCAAACAAAAGAAGTTATCTTACTTCCATACAAAAATGGTTTCATTGGAGACACTCCGGGCTTCTCGTCTTTGGAACTTGAAATTTACAAGGAAGACTTGGCCCAATATTTTCCAGGTTATAACGAACATTATTTACAATGTTATTTCTCAAATTGCTTACATCAAAACGAAAAACAATGTAAAATTAAAGAAGAAATAGAGAAAGGTAACCTTTCAAAGGAAGGTTATGAAGTCTATATTAAATTACTTAACTCACTCGATTACAAACAAGAGAGGTACAAGAAATGAAAAACTACATAGCACCAAGTTTATTATCAGCAGACAAAGAAAACTTAGAAGCTGAAATTAAGAAAGTTGAAGCTCTCGGAGCAGAGTACATTCATTGGGACATTATGGATGGAATTTTTGTCGAAAACAAATCATTCGAAGATAGCGTTGTTGCAAAGTTCCATAATTGTCACAAAATGGTAAATGATGTTCACATCATGGTTGCAGATCCAAAACATGTTGCTCCAATTTTTATTAAAGCAGGTGCTGATATTGTTACTTTCCACTACGAAGCAGTGGAGTGTCCTGTTTGTGCTCAAAAAGTTATTGATTTAATTCACGAACAAAAATGTAAGGCAGGAATTTCTATTAAACCAAACACTCCAGTTAGAGTTTTAAGAAAACTTGTTGATAAAGTTGACTTAGTTTTAGTAATGTCTGTCGAACCTGGAAAAGGTGGACAAGCATTCATTCCAAGTGCACTTAAGAAAATTAAAAAACTTCGTAAGTGGATTGATAAACGTAATTTGAATTGCTTAATTGAAGTCGATGGTGGAATTAATGGTGAAACCGGAAAACTTTGTAGAGAAGCAGGTGCTGATATTTTAGTCGCAGGTTCATATCTTTATGGACATGATGACATTAAAGAAAGATTTGAGACTTTAAGATAATGCATTTTACACCTATCTGGATTATTACTTTTTGCGTATTTCTAGTAAGTGTTTTAACAATTGTATTTTTAGCAAAATTCGCCACAAAACCCGTGGATTCCTATGGATTTTCCTTCAAAAGAGTGTTTCCTTTCGAAGTAATAAACCGTGAGCAAAACTCACTTCCATACAGAATCCTTTTATGTGTTTTTGTGGCAGCAAGTTTTGCTCCACTTTTCAACTTGTTCCAAAGTTATGGACAAATTGAAAACATCCAAGGGTTATCAATTGCAATTTGTTGTATTTATGGATTAGCTGCAATTTGTTTTGCATTCCTCCATTATTTCGACGCTACACATACGCTCGCGCATTTAATTTTATTTGTATTGTTTCTCTGTTTAACTTTACTTGGTAATGCACTTGCTGCAGTTAAAGGATTTGCAGTTTATGATACTTATGCTAAGCATGATCAAAAAATGTATAGTGCATTAGTTGGTGGAATTATTTCTGGAGTCATGGCTATTTGCGGAGTAATTTTATCAATTAATCCAAAACTTAAAAATTGGGCTTATTTAACCAAAACTGATACAGGAATCGAACGTCCAAAAGTATTTGTTCTTGCTTATTCAGAATGGTTATCATTCTTTATGTTAGCAATAGGGGAAGCAGCGTACTTCTTTGTCTTATTAATCCAATAAAAAAGGTTCTCAATCGAGAACCTTTTTACTATGTAAAACACTAAAATTATTTAGCGTTTTTCATTAATGCACGGTGTGCTCTTGCTGTCATTTTGACAGTGACCATTCTGCCATTAATGTTAATTTTATATTTTTGTAAGTTACCATTCCAAACTCTACGAGTTGCAATCATTGAGTGGGAACGTGCGTTTCCTGAACGTGGACCAACGCCTGAAATTTGACATCTTCTTGACATATTACTTTTCCTCTTTTCTAAAAAGCGAGATATATTTTAACAAAAGAAATCATTTATGTAAATAAAGATTTTAATTAGATTTTTTTGTTTGGGAATTTTCTTTGGAATTCTTCCTTGGAGAGCAAATGAGATTTCTCAAGTGCCTTTTCGTAAATTATTCCTTTTTTATCAAATGCAAGGAAGTGATCTCTTCCATCTTTTGTGTAGAAAAGTAGCATCTTTTTTCTGGCTGAAAATTCCTCGTCAATATAGATGATATCTGACCAGAAATATTCACTTACTTTTCCCATCTTTGTGTGCACTAATTTCAAGGAAGTAACTTCATAAGAAGTTTGTGTGATAGAAAGTATACAGAAAAGTATGCTTGCAATAGCGAGTGATGGAGTGTAGATTGCAAACGATGCATCTGGAGGCCAAATGTGGTCACTTGCAATGCCTTGGAACGAGATAAAAAATATAGCCTCAAAAACCACAAAAAGAATCACAAAAATAAGGATAATTCTCCATGGATTTGGATGTAAAATATTTGGATTTTTCTTATTCATTTCGCCAATATTTTACCAAAGATTTTGCAAATAAAAAATTGTAATTATTTAAATAATTTTCGTTTGTGCTACAATATATCCGCCTATTAGTGAAAATTAATTTAAATTAACAAGGTGCAATATCGTATAGAATTGGAGTTAGCAGATTATGAGTTACGAACATTTAAAGATTGAAGCCAAATGGAAAAAGGTTTACGAAGATAAAAAACCTTTCTATTGTGATACACACGATTTTAGCAAACCAAAGTATTATGTCTTAGACATGTTCCCTTATCCATCAGGACAAGGTTTACACGTTGGACACCCTCTTGGTTATACCGCTAGTGACGTTGTCGCTAGAATGAAAAGAATGCAAGGATTTAATGTCCTTCATCCAATTGGATTTGATGCTTTTGGCTTACCAGCAGAACAATTCGCAATTCAAAATAACAAACATCCATACGAATTCACTAAGAAAAATATTGATCACTTTAGAGAACAAATCAAAGCTCTTGGTTTCTCATATGACTGGAGCAAAGAAATTGCTACATGTGATCCAAGTTATTACAAATGGACACAATGGATTTTCTCCTTATTATATAAGGATGATTTAGCATACGTCTCTAACATTCCAGTTAACTTCTGCCCAGAACTTGGCACAGTCCTTGCAAATGAAGAAGTTATTGATGGAAAATCAGAACGTGGAGGTTATCCAGTTATCAAGATGCCAATGAGACAATGGGTTTTAAGAATCACAAGATATGCTGACAAACTCATTGAATCTTTAGATACAATGGATTGGCCAAAATCCACATTAGTAATGCAAAAGAACTGGATTGGTAAATCCTTAGGTGCAGAAATCACATTCAAAGTCGCAGATTCAAATGAATCATTTGATGTTTTCACTACACGTGCAGATACATTATTCGGATGCACATATTGCTGCCTTGCACCTGAACACCCACTCGTAAAGAAACTTGCTTCCAAAGAACAAAAAGAAGCTGTTGAAAAATACATTAAAGAAGTTCAGACAAAGTCTGATATGGAAAGAACTGAACTTAATAAAGACAAAACCGGTGTATTTATTGGAGCTTACGCAATTAATCCAATCAATGGAAAGAAAGTTCCAATTTATGCAGCAGACTATGTCTTATATGGTTATGGAAGCGGTGCAGTTATGGCTGTTCCAACTCATGACCAAAGAGACTACGAATTTGCTAAAAAACACGGGCTTGATTTCATTCAAGTTCTTGAGGGTGATGTGTCCGAGCATGCTATGGAAGGCGATGCAAAACACATCAACTCAGACTTTGCAAACGGCTTAAATATTGCCGATGCAAAGAAAGCAATTATTGCTAAACTTGAAGAAATCGGCGCAGGAAAATCCAAAGTTAACTATAAGTTAAGAGACTGGATTTTCTCAAGACAACGTTATTGGGGTGAACCAATTCCAGTTGTTACTTTCTCTGACGGAACAACTTATTGTTATGATGCAAATGAACTTCCACTTACACTTCCAGAAATGAAAGTTTATGCACCAAGTGGAGATGGAAAATCACCTCTTGCTAATGCAAAAGAATGGTTAAATGTTGAAATTAATGGCAAGAAGGGTGAAAGAGAAACTAACACCATGCCACAATGGGCTGGTTCTTGTTGGTATTACATTCGTTACTTAGATCCACAAAACGATAAACAAATTGCAGATCCAGAACTTATTAAACACTGGCTTCCAGTTGACCTTTACATTGGTGGTGCAGAACATGCTGTTCTTCACTTACTTTATGCAAGATTCTGGCACAAATTCTTATTTGACAAAGGTGTCGTCTATTCAGATGAACCATTCAAGAAGTTATTCCATCAAGGAATGATTCTTGGAGAAAATAACGAAAAGATGTCAAAATCACGTGGTAACGTAGTTAACCCAGATGATATCGTTAGAGATTATGGTGCTGACTCACTTCGTTTATTCGAAATGTTTGCAGGACCACTTGAAGAAGGCTTTGCCTGGTCCACACAAGGACTTGCAGGTGCACGTAGATTTATCGAGCGTGTTTATAGACTTTACACAGATCCAGAATTTGTGAGTAGATTTTCTGATGAGAATAGTGGTGAATTAGACTTTGTCTACAATGCCACTGTTAAGAAAGTTACAAATGACTTTGCTAACTTACAAATTAACACAGGCATTGCTCAAATGATGATTTTCGTTAATGCTTTATTCAAAGCAAACTCTTTATACAAACCTTACATGATTAACTTCATTAAAATGTTTAGCTGTGTCTGTCCATTTGTTGGTGAAGAATTATTTGAAAACATTACAGGCAAGCAACTTGTTGACTATGAAATGTGGCCAACATATGATGAATCAAAACTTGTTTTGAACACCGTTAAGATTGCTGCTTCCGTTAACGGAAAACTTAGAGACACATTTGATGCTTCAGTTGATGCAAGTGAAGAAGAACTTCAAAAACTTGCTATGGAATGTGAAGGCGTCAAACGTCATACCGAAGGTAAACAAATTAAACGTGTCATTGTTGTCAAAGGAAAGATTGTCAACATTATTGCTTTATAATATGAGAAGTTTAAGTTTGATTATTGATATCGGAAATAGCACAACAGTTTTTGGCTTATTCGATAAAGAAGAATATGTCGCTCATATTATCACATTAACTCATGGCGATAACGATGGAATTCGTAAAGAAAAATTACAACAATTCCTTAGTGATTTTGAAGACGCCGAAATTAATAAAGGAATGATCTTTTCAGTTGTTCCAAAAATGAACGGCAAGATTGTAAAACTTGTAAAGAAATTGCTTCACTTTGACATCCCTGTTTTTGATTGGAAAAATCACGAATATAAGGCAAAAGACCCGAGAATTACCGATAATATTGGTGCAGATTTGCTCGCAGATTTAGTTGGAGCAGAGAAACTTTATGGCCATCCAGCAATGATTTTTGACCTTGGTACAATTAACAAACTTTTGCTCGTTGATGACAAAGGAATTTTTGTTGGCGCATCGTTCAATCCAGGTATGGAAATTTCTCTCAATTTATTTGCTAACAAAACAGCATTACTTCCAGATGTAGAGAAAGCTGAAAAGATTTCTGAAAAAACTGGACTTGATACAGTTGAATCAATGAGACATGGAATTTATTGGTCAACAGTCGCATTCGTAAACCATGAATTTGAAGCTCAAAAGAAGCTTACAGGTTTACCATTAAAATTAATTTTAACAGGTGGCAATTCAAATATTATTAAAGATGATATTAAAGACAAAATATTTGATCCACTTTTAACACTTAAAGGAATGAACTTCATGTTCTTGGAGGAAAAATGATGAGTTACAAAACGCACTTACAATTTTATCATCACGAAATGTTAAAAGAACTTAAGGACTTTATTAGGATTCCTTCAGTTTATGACGAAAGTACAAAAACTAAAACCATGCCTTATGGTAAAGATGTTGATGATGCTTTAGCATTTGTTGCATCATTAGGCGAAAGATATGGATTTAAGGTTGATAGATGCGATGGTTATGCGACTGAACTCACCATCGGTGAAGGCAACAAAACAATTGGCATCTTTGCACACGCAGACGTCGTCCCTGCATCAGGTAAGTGGGAAGGCGAACCATTCGAACCAAGAATTTATAATGGAAAAATCTATGGTCGTGGCACAAGTGACGACAAAGGACCAATGATCGCAGTTTTCTTTGCAACCAAGGCTCTTGAGAAGAGTGGATTACTTAAAAACTTCAAAGTTAAAATCGTTGTTGGCGGCGATGAAGAACGTGGTTCAAGCTGTCTTGATTACTATTTCCAAAAACTTAATAAACCAGCACCTGATTTTGGCTTCACTCCAGACTCAGATTTTCCATTGATTTATGGTGAAAAAGGTATCAGTGATTTCTTCTGTGAACTCAAGATGAATTTGCCAGGAGTTAAATCAATAAAAGGTGGCGTTGCAACCAACGCTGTTTGTGATAGAGTTGAGATCGTTTTAGATGATCCTACTGAATTAGAAAATTACTGCAAATATAGCCAAATTCCATACGAAATCGCCGGTAAAACCCTAATTATTTTAGGAAAATCAGCTCACGGTTCAACCCCGGAATTAGGTGATAATGCAGCCTTAAAAACCATGATTGCATTAGGTAATATTTGTAAGGTTCCAGCCTTATTAAATTTAGGTGAAAAATTATCCGATACAACAGGCAAATCTTTCAATGGTTATGCTGAATCAAAATTACTCGGTCACACAACCTATTGTGTTGGAAAAATTGAGTACGCTGATGGCATGCTTTCTTTCACTGTTAACTTCAGATATCCAGAGAATGTTGATAGAACTGCCTACATGGTTAATTTTGATAACGAATTTGATACATTAACAATTCTTGGTGAAGAATCTCCATCCTTACTTTATGACCCAGAAAGTCCTTTAGTAAGAACTTTATATAAAGCCTATCGTAAAGAAACCCACGATAGAACAAAACCACTTACAACTGGTGGTGGAACTTATGCAAAGCATTGTAAGAATACAATCGCATTTGGTGCGCTTTTCCCAGGAAGAGTTTCAACAATGCATGAGCCAAATGAAGAAATGCCAATCAAAGACATTTATAAATCTGCAAGAATTTACGCAAGAGCAATTAAGATGCTCGGAAAATTAGCAAATGAGAACTAAGTATAAACAATGGGCAGTCGACTATGTCGACAAACATCCAGAAATCGCTATTCAAAAATTAGATTTAAAAGATCCATTCTTCACTGAAAAGGATGTTGTTTTTGAAGTTGGCTCTGGAAAAGGTGACTTTATTGCTGCACTTTCTTTAAATCATCCAGAGCATAACTTCCTTGCAATTGAAAGAGTTAAAACAGTTGCAGGAATGATGTCAAAAAAGCTTGTTGAACAAGGAAATAAAAACGTGAAAGTTTTTCCTTGGAATGCAGAACTCATCTTTGATGAGATTAAAGAAGGATTCGTTTATTCAATTTATCTCAACTTTGTTGACCCATGGCCAAAGAAAAGACATGAAAAAAGACGTCTTACTTTCATTACTTTCTTAGAACAATATTATAGAATTTTAAGAAAAGGTGGGCGTTTATATTTTAAATCTGATAACGATGGACTTTACGAATTCACAAAAGAAGAAATTGCGAAAACTAAATTTAAAGTTATTTCAGATGAAGAAGATTATAAATTCGATGCTGAAAATGACTACATTACTGAATATGAAAATAAATTCCGTTCGATAGGAAAAAGCATACATAGAATTATTTTAGAAAAGTAGAGGGTAAAAAAATGGAGTTAGAAATTAAATTAAAAGAAAAAGGTAAAATTTCTAGATTAACAAACAAAACTTTTAACTTTGACCCAAGATTAAAAGAAGGATTTTTTGCAGCCAATTATTTCTTAAAATCTCGCAAAATAGTCGAGAAATACGCAGGAAATCACGTAGTTACCATGCAATTTTTCCAAAGAAGAGATGACTCAAAACTTTGTGGTGTTGATGAAGCAATTGCTCTTATTCACGAGTATGCTGTTCACCCAGAAGAATTAGAAATTGTTGCTCTTCACGATGGCGATATTATTCAAGCAAATGAACCAGTTTTAAAGATTACTGGAAAATATGAAAACTTTGGATTCCTTGAATCAATGATTGATGGAATTCTTGCTAGAAGAACCTCAGTTTGCACCAATGTTTATAACGTTATGAAAGCTTTAAATGGTGCCGCAGACATTTTCTCAATGGCAGATAGACAAGATGATTATCACACTCAAATTGGTGATGGTTATGCAACTTATGTTGCAGGTATTAGAAAAGTTTCAACTGACGCACAAAGTTTGTGGTGGGGTGGACATGGCGTTGGTACAATGCCACACGCACTTATTCAAGTTTGCGGCGGAGACATTTGCAAAGCTGCAGATTTATATCACAAGACTTTCCCAGATGAAAAAGTTACAGCACTTATTGACTATAACAATAACGTTGTTCATGATTCGGTAATGCTTGCAAAACATTTAGGTGAAACTTTAAGAGCAGTTCGTGTTGATACATCCAAATCATTAATTGATCATTATTTTGATGATAAAGACACAAGAGGATTTGATCCACATGGCGTTTGTAAGGAACTTATTTTCGCATTAAGAAAAGCACTTGATGACAATGGATTTAACTTTGTTAAAATTATTGTTTCATCTTCATTTACAGCAGAAAAGATAGCAGAGTGGGTTAAGCTTGGTGTTCCAGTAGATACTTATGGCGTTGGAACTTCTCTTGTAAACAACATGACTTGCGGTTTCACAGGCGACTTAGTTATGCTTGATGGAAAGAAGCAAGCAAAGGAAGGTAGAGAGAACATTCCTTCTAATAGATTAGAAAAAGTTCCGTACCCAATTTACTAAGATTTTCATTGCTTACATTTTAGATAAGGGAACATAGTTCCCTTTTCTTTTTGTTTATGAAAAAGTATGAAAATGCATCTTGTAAGTTACATACCATTCATTTATAATGAAACACGTTTCGGAGGCCATTTATGGAAAATTTAAAAGATAGAGTTACCATTTACGAAGTTGCTAAAGCAAGTGGTGTTTCATTAGCAACAGTTTCTCGTGTTATTAACAACCAAGGAAATGTTACTGAAAAAACTCGTGAAAAAGTTCAGCAAACAATTAAAAACTTAGGTTATAAACCTTCAGGTTTAGCCCAAGCTCTTGCAACAAGTAAATCAACAACAATTGGTGTTGTTATTCCAAGTGCAAACTATGTTTATATTTCATGTGTTTTAAACGGAATTTCAGAAGTTTGTAAGGAAAAAGGTTACAATTTACAATTATTTTCAACATCACATTCAAGAGAAGACGCTATTCGTGTTCTTGAAAAAGTTATTACATCACACGTTGATGGCGCAATCATCTTTGATGATGAACTTGATGAAGAAGACGTTAGCCAATTAAACTCATATTACGTTCCAACTATTGTTATTAACAATAGAGTAGAAGGTGAAAGAGTTGGTTGTATTGTTTTCGGCTATGAACACAACTTACGTAAAATCGTTGCTGATAAGTTAGCAATTGATAAAGAAAAAACTCCAACATTTATTCATGTCCATAACTGTGGTCGTTTGCTCGCAAGAACCGAAAAAGCATTCATTGAAGTTTGCAAACAAGCAAACAGAGAATACGCAATTTTCAATTGTGATGATTCTTCATCCAGAACTTATGATGATTTTATGGAATATTTCAAAACCCATAAGCAAGGTTACTTTGTTGCTTACCGTGACTCAATTGCAGGCGCAGTTGTAAACGCAGCAACAGATTCTGGACTTAGAGTTCCAGAAGATGTTGAAGTCCTCTCGCTTATTGGTACAAAATATGCTAATATTACTCGTCCTACTTTAACAAGTATGAACATCGATATGGTTGACGTTGGACGCCGCGCAATGTACATGTTAACTGATCTTGCCAAGAATGAGCTTGAGAAGAAAACATACAGAATTGAATCTGTCTATGTGAAGCGTGCTTCAACAAAGGAGTAATCTATGGTTAATGTATTAGATGAATTAAAAGCTCGTGGACTTATTAAAGACTTCTCAAACGAAGACGAAGTTCGCGAATTGTTAAATACAAAACAAACAATTTATTGTGGTTTTGATCCATCTGCATCTTCGATGCACGTTGGTAACTTTGTTATGATTTCAATGCTCATGAGACTTCAAAGAGCAGGACACAAAATCATTGCAATTGTTGGTGGTGCAACCGGTATGATTGGTGACCCATCAGGAAAATCAAAAGAAAGAAATTTACAAGGTGTTGAAACCTTAAAAGCAAATACAGAATGCATTAAAAAACAACTTGAAAGATTTATTGATTTATCAGATCCAGAAAAAGGAATGATTATCAATAACTACGAATGGTTTGGTGCAATGTCAGTTCTTGATTTCTTGAGAGATTATGGCAAATTCTTCCCAGTTAACTACATGTTATCTAAAGATATTGTTGCATCAAGACTTCAATCTGGTGTTTCATTTACAGAGTTTGCATACATGATTCTTCAATCAGTAGACTTCTTAAAATTACATCAAAACTTCGGTTGTTCAATGCAAATCGGTGGTGGTGACCAATGGGGTAACTTAACTTCTGGTCTTGAACTCATTCGTAAGATTGAAGGACAAGAAGCAAAAGTTGGATGCTTCACAGTTCCACTTCTTCTTGATCAAAACGGTAAGAAATTTGGCAAGTCAGAAGGTGGCGCACTTTACCTAGATGCAAACCTTGTCTCACCATACAAAATCTATCAATATTTCATCAATGTTTCAGATGATGATGCAGCAAGATACCTCAAGGTATTTTCCTTCAAAACTCTTGAAGAAATTGCTGCAATTACCAAGGAACACTATGACAATTTAGGTGCAAGAATTGCACAAAAAGCGTTAGCTTACGAAATTGTCAGTTTAATCCATGGCGAAGCAAAAGCTGAAGAATGCAAGAAGATGTCAGAAGTTTTATTCTCAAATGATATTAAGTCACTTTCTAAAGAAAACATTGTTGAATTATTTGGAGATTTAGAAGTAGTTCAACCAAAAGGTCTTTTATTAGAAGATATGTTAATTGCAATTAAGGCTGCTTCATCCAAACGCGAAGCACGTGAATTTATTAACGGAAATTCAGTTGCAATCAATGGTGAAAAAGTTACAGATTTAGCACATGTTGTTGATGACAAGGATGCTCTATTTGGAGAATACGTTGTTATTAAACGTGGCAAAAAGAATTATTATTTAGTTAGGTTTAATTAATGAGACAATATATTTGCGATAGATACGGAATGTGCTTAGGCGAAATTTCAATTGATGGTTTTGGAAATAAAACTGTCTATAACATGTCGGGTCAAAAGCTTGGATACTATGATGCATCTACAGAGTCAACATATGATCCAACTGGAAGAAAATTATTCCAAGGCGACATGTCTGGCGCATTACTAATAATTTATAAATAAGCACAAGAAAAGGGAACCAAGTGGTTCCCTTTAATTTGCTCATATTCAGTGAATTATAACATTCTGTTATAGTATTCAATGACTTGTGCTTCGTTGATGTCTTGTGGAAGTTCTTTTCTTTCTGGCATTCTTACGAATTCGCCTTCAAGTTTAGCTGCATCTACTTTGACAAATCCAACTGAAGCTGGTTTGCTTTCAAGTGAAGCTTTGACGACTGCTAAGTCGTGGCCTTCCTTAAGAGCAATTTTGTCGCCGACCTTGCAAAGGTATGATGGAATATCAACCTTTGAACCGTTTACAACAATGTGTCCGTGGTTAACAAGTTGTCTTGCTGCTCTACGAGTTCTTGCAAAACCCATTCTGTAGACTAAGTTGTCTAAGCGGGATTCAAGAATTCTGAAGAAAGCAATACCTGTAACTTCGTCTGATTTTAAAGCAAGATTGAATAAACGACGGAATTGTCTTTCGTTAACACCATACATTTGTTCGAGTTTTTGCTTTTCGATCAATTGTTTGCCGTATTCGGATGGTTTTTTCTTACGTCCATTACCGTGTTGGCCTGGACCATAAGGTCTCTTTTCTAATTCTTTATTTGTTTCAAGAACAGAAAAGCCGAGACGACGTGATCTTTTGTAGTCTGAACCAGTATATCTCATGATTTATGGCTCCTTTCACTAAATGCATTATTTAGCAAGAGGTGTAAATTCCTGACTCCGGATGTACTCTAAATTGGCTTTCACTTATGAGCATTAGCTACTTACCCACGATAGTTGAGACATCAGTCGAGCTGTATTTACATGCTGCAACAATGCGAGTAGTATTATCAAATATTTAAATATTTTTGTCAACAAAAAATGTAAATTAATATTTATATTAAGGGCAAAAATACGATGAAATCTTGAATATATTTAGTATTGTTTTGATGTTTTTTATAGAAAAACAAAATATAAATATGTTATTATATTTAGGCAAATTATGGGTACAGGTGCAATTATTGGATTAGTAGCAGGAATCGTTGTCGGCTTAGTCGGCATCGGTTTTATTTTATATTTCTTTGTTTTTAGAGAGAAAGTTTTCAAGAAACAATTAAGAGAAATTGATCGTAAATTCCAATACTTACACGCTTTACTTATTGGACAAGATGCTCAATATGTTAAGAGACTTGAAATTATTTCAAGAACAAATCTTCTCTATGTTGAAATCCACACCAAATATTTAAAGAAGTTTAAAGAAATTCGTGATAAACACGACGCAAATGCACAAAGTGCATTAAATAATTTAAGAGACTTACTTGATGTTAAAAACTTCAAAGCTTTCAAGGAAACAATGCTTCATGTTAACGAAATTGTTGAAGGTTACGATAAAGAAGTTCAAGCATTAAATGTTGAACTCTTAAGAGTTGTTAAACCAGAAGAAGATTGTAGACAATCATCTTTAACCTACAAAGAATCATTAAGAAGAATCAAACAAGATTACTACTCTAAAGAAAGTGAACTTGTTATGATGTCAAATTCTTTTGAAGAAGTCTTTAAGTATATTGATCAATTATTTGAAGATTTCGAAGGATTAGTTGAGTCCGCTCAATATGATGAAGCAAATCAAATTCTTCCAAAAATCGATGAAATTCTCCACGAATTAACAAAGAATATGCAAGATTTGCCATCTCTTTGTACAATGGTTTCTATTGTCATTCCAGAGAAAATTATTTCAGTCGAAAATGCTTATAAAGATTTAGTTAATGATAAATTCCCACTCTATCATTTATGTGTTGTTCAAACTCTTACAGAAATGAAAGAGCAAATTGAAAACTTTACTCATCGCATCCGTTTATTTGAAATCAACGGAATCGGTGAAAAGCTAGAAAGCATGAGTGAGAAACTCGATAAGTTCTTTGACTTATTTGAAGAAGAAAAAGTTGCTAGAGAATCATTTGAAGCTAACAACGAAAATGTTTATAGCACAGTTAACTTAATCGAAAGAAAGTTTATTAAACTTCGTAATACAATTCCTGAAGTTTCAAAGGTATTCGTTATTAACGAAGCTCACCAAAATAAGATTAATGATATTCAAAATGATATCAATAAAGTTGGAGCTCTTAAACGTAGTTTAGATACATTTATTCATAGCGCTACAAAACAACCATATTCACTTTTAGTGAATAAGATGAATGAATTATCAACTGCATCTAACTCTATTATTTCTGATATTGATGAATACAATAACTACATCTCTTCTTTGAAGAGCGATGCAGAATCAGCTTACAATGTCGTTTATGCATTCTATGACAAAGTCAAGAGAGCCGAACAACAAGTAAGAGAAATCAATGTTGCAAAGTGTACAGAAAAGTATTCACCAAAATTTGAAAAACTTTATGAACTTCTTAACTCAATTAATAACTTATTAATTCATAGCCCAATTGATGTTGATCAAGTAAATAAATTACAAAGAGATTTGTTTGAAATCTCTAATGACTTACTTGATGATGGTGAAGTTGCTCAAGATTACTCAATGATGATTCTTGCAGAGAATGCAATTCTCTATGCTAATAGACACAGATATCACTTATCTGACATCGATCAATTAATCAATCTTGCAGAGACTGACTTTGTCAATGGTGACTTCGAACACGCATCAATTAGCACAAGCAACGCATTAAAGAAAATCAAACAGGAAAATGGCAAATAGAATTATTTATCTAGATAATGCTGCGACGACAAAACCTAATCAGGATGTCGTCGCTTTATATAATGACATCGAAATTAACCATTTCGGAAACAGTTCTTCCATTCATGGTTTAGGTGTTGATTCTTTAAAGTATTTAAATGCCGCAAGAGAATTAATCCTAAATTCATTTAAAGTTAAGAACTATAAAGTTTACTTTACAGGATCTTCAACCGAAGCAAACAACTTAGCAATTAAAGGTTATTGTTATAATCACGCAAACCGCGGAAAACATATCATTACAACCAACATTGAACACCCATCTGTTTTAGAGTGCTTTAGAGCTCTTGAAAATGATGGTTTCAAAGTTACTTACTTAAGAGTAAATGCTCAAGGAATTGTTACTGCAGAAGATGTTAAGAATGCTATGACTAACGAAACTATTTTGGTTTCTATTATGGCAGTTAATAATGAAATTGGTTCTATTAATCCTATTAAGGAAATTAAAGAAGTTGTTTCAAAATTCCCAAAGGCAGTTTTACATGTTGATACAACTCAAGCAGTTGGAAAACTTAATTTAGATTACAACAACTGCGATATGTTTGTTGTTTCTTCACACAAAATACACGGATTAAAAGGCAGTGGTGCATTGATTGCAAAATCTAACATTGTTTTTGACCCAGTAATTAATGGTGGTGGACAAGAAGAAGGCATGAGAAGTGGTACCGTTTCAGTTGCTCACGCTTGTGCTCTTGCAAAAGCAGTTAAAAATCTATTCCCACTCAAAAATATTCGAGATTTGCAGGCGTTTTTGCTCAAAAACCTCAATATTTTGGACGGAATTGAAATGAACTCAAATGACAAATGTTTACCATATATTGTTAATTTTTCACTTACAAAAAAGAAAGCTTCAGTAGTTGTTGAAGCCTTATCAAATAAAGGTATTTATGTTAGCTCAGTTAGTGCTTGCAATTCTAAAGGAGAATCAGGTTCTTATGTTGTTAGAGCAATTGGAAAATCAGATGAACTTGCACATAACACAATTAGAGTTTCTTTAGATAATCAAACTGCACTTGAAGAATTAGAAATTTTCATTTCAACACTTAAAGATATTTTGGAGACTATAAAATGATTTACGACCACATTATGGTTCGCTTTGGAGAATTGTCTACCAAAGGTAAGAACAAAACAGACTTTATTAGAACATTAGCAAAAAATATTAAAAATGCTTTGGCTGATTATAGTGAAATCCAAGTCATCACTCAATATGACCACATTTATGTAAAACTTAATGGTCTTGAACCAGAAGGAATAATTGAAATTCTTCAAGATGTTTCAGGAATTCACTCATTGTCTTTAGTTTTAAAAACTGATCCAGACATTGAAAACTTAAAGAATATTTCTTTAGAAATGGTTAAAGCTGAAGAAGGCAAAACATTTAAAGTTCACGCAAAGCGCGCAAATAAAAAGTATCCAATTATTTCCGATCAAATTAATCGCGAAATTGCAGGACACATTTTAAGAAATACAGATTTAAAAGTTGATGTTCACAATCCTGATATTTTAGTTTCAGTAGAAATTAGAGAAGAAGGAGCTTATATGTTTACACATACTTACCCAGCAGCAGGCGGTTATCCACTTGGAGTTGGCGGTAAAACAATGCTCATGTTAAGTGGTGGAATCGATTCTCCAGTTGCAGCTTATCTTCTTATGAAAAGAGGAATTAGAATTGAGTGTGTTCACTTTGCTTCTCCTCCATACACAAACGCTGGAGTTATTGAAAAACTTAAGGATTTACTAGGGAAATTGAATAAATATCAACCAGAAATCCGCTTGAATATTATTCCATTCACAAAGATTCAAGAAGATATTTACAAGTATTGTGATGAATCTTATGCAATCACAATCATGAGAAGGATGATGTTTAGAATTGCAGAGAGAATGGCGCGTAGAAGAAGATGTTTAGCAATCTCAACAGGCGAGTCTGTTGGTCAAGTTGCATCTCAAACACTTGATTCAATGCAAGTCATTAATGAAGTAACCAGAATGCCAGTCATTCGTCCAGTTGTCTGTTATGATAAAGAAGATATTATTAAGCTCGCGCGCAAGATTGATACATTCGAAATTTCAATTAGACCATTCGAAGACTGTTGCACAATCTTTGCTCCAAAGAATCCTAAAACCAAACCAGACTATAAAAAATGTTTAGAGTTTGAAGAGAAGTGGGATTGGGAATCAGAAATTAATGAAGCTGTTAAGAATGCTGAAGTAATTTATATAAATAAAAATTCTTCATTATTCTAAAACAGCAATGAAAAAAGGAACCTTAAGGTTCCTTTTGTTTTAGCTAATTTAATTATTTAGCTTTCTTTGCAATAGAAACTAAATCAGCAAATGCTTTTGGATCGTTGATTGCAAGTTCTGCTAACATCTTACGATTAACTTTGATGTTTGCTTTGTTAAGACCGTTGATGAATCTGGAATATGAGATGTCATTCATTCTGCAAGCAGCATTGATTCTCTTAATCCAGAGTTTTCTCATATCGCTCTTTAAGTTCTTACGATCGATGTAAGAATAACGGAGTGATCTTAAGACTTGTTCTTTTGCGGTCTTGAAGAGGAGGTGTTTACTTCCGAAGTAACCACTAGCTCTTTTTAAGATTTTGTGACGACGTGCGTGTGTAACGACACTGTTTTTTACTCTAGCCATTGTTACTTACCTCCTTATTGAATTAAGGTCTTTACTCTCTTGTAATCTGAATGATCAACGAGTGAAGCCTTTCTTAAATGTCTTTTTTGTTTTGTTGTCTTGCGTGGTGCAAGGTGTGATGTGTAAGCACTGTGTCTTTTTAATTGACCGGAGCCTGTAACTTTGACTCTTTTAGCAAGTGCTCTTTTTGTTTTCATTTTTGGCATGCTATTTTCCTCCTACTTTTTACATTTTGATGCTAAAATCGCATTTAACCATTTGCCTTCCATAAATGGTGCTTTTTCAACTGAAGAAACATCAGATAACATGGCAATGAAGTTATTCATAACTTCTTCTCCAATTTCAGCGTGACTCATTTGACGACCACGGTATCTAACACGAACGCTAACTTTGTTACCATCTTCGAGGAAGCGTCTTGCTGCCTTTGCTTTGGTATCAACATCGTGTTGTCCGATTTGTGGAGTTAATTGAATTTCTTTGATTTCAACAATATGTTGATTCTTTTTGCTTTCTTTAGCTTTCTTTTGTTGTTCATAACGATATTTACCATAGTTTAGTAATTTACAAACTGGTGGTTGTGCGTTAGGCGCAACACAAACTAAATCTAAATCTGCTTCAACTGCTTTTTGATAGGCTTCTCTAGAAGACATTCTACCTAATTGTTCACCATTGGAACCAATAAGTAAGACTTCTGGGAAGCGGACTCGCTCATTAATGAGGTCACTGTTGTTTTTTTGTGGACGTTGTTGTCCTTGATTTGGATAGTTATTTATAACTTCATCCTCCTTGTTAAGAAAAAACGGGCACGAAGTGCGCCCGTTTCAATAAAATAACTTGTAAGTTATCGTAGCATGTACCAATCGATTAATCGATCTGGTGAGAAGCAAGGGCGCTCTTCTTTCTACGTTATTTGCGAGTAATATTAAACTACACATTAAATGTGTTGTCAACTATAAAAGTAATTGTTCTCTTGCAAATATTGTTTTCTTACAATACCCTCGACACTAAATCAAGGTGTCGTAACGTGAAGAACGATGAGGTAGTTCATTCATACGTTACATACATACTGAATTATTTAGAAAGAAAGTTGAGGTATTAGTATGGCAAAAACAGAAGAAAAACAATTAGTCGTTGAAAGAGAAACCTATAAAAAGGGTGATGAAGAAAGATTTAGTTACTTTGTTAAAGGTGTCTTACGTGGAAAGGAAATCAAGGCATATTTACAACCAAAAGACGTTGGTGGTTATCAGTTATTAGATATTGTCTTCTTAACTGAAAAAACTGCTAAATTAGTTGCCGTTCCATTTGAGGTTAAAGACGAAAACGGAAATATTGTGAAAGGAAACACTTTTGAGGCACAAAATACCGATGAAAACGGAAAAGTTTATTCTTGTCCTCTCGTTCCTCACAATCCATCAGACAAAGCAATTTTAAAATTACTTACTGAATAAATTTAATTGATAAACGAACCTCACGTTTGTTAATAGGGTAAGTGAGGATACGTAATGTTGAATCACTTACCTTTTATTTATCAGAAAGGAACAAATATGGGAAAGGCATTATACGATTACACCGGTTATGGTAGTAATTGGTTAAATAAAAACAAAATCACACCATCGTTTATGAAATCGTTTGGAATTAAAACTGATAAGAAAACGATTGATACTCATCTCAAATATTGTTCTATGGGATATGTTGAAACCGGTGGTATGGGATATATAAAACACGTTGAAATATTTGATTTAAAGGAATTATGTAAACGTTTGAAAAGATACGGACATATTAAATGAAAGAAATCTTATTTAGGGTTGGACTTGTGTTCTTAATGATATTACTCATTGGAATTCAAATCTTGTTCTTATACGTGTTAGTTCTTAATTAAAAAAAGTTATGAAAAGACAATTGTTAAAAACTATTATTTGTGGTGGTGTTTCGGGTTTACCAGAATGTATTGAGTTGTTAAAAAAAGAGTTTTCTAATTTTAATACTCAAATTGTGATTACTGAAATACCTATTTATGATGAATACAGAATATCAATTTATACATTATAAGAAAGGAAAAATTATGTTAAGAAAAAAGACAAAAATAACGAAAGATTTTGATGGCATTTGTTGTTTAAAAGATTTGCCTAACAATGTTTTATTTCGTTTTGTAAAAAAAGATGGTTCTTTATCTCGTAAAACCTATGTAAAACGTAAGGGTTCTTATGACAGACGTTATAAGGATTATTGCGTAGATTGTTACGATGATATTAACGATTTTAAAAATGTAAAAGGAAACAAAAAAGTTTCTACTAAATTTATATTTTGAGGTAGAAAGGACACAAAATGAGCAGTTATAAATTAAGAAAAAAAATAAAACGCAAACCACGTTATTACATTTATGACGAAATTGATGGTTCGGTTCACAAATGTAAAACAAAAAAGGAATTTATGAATTCTATGTTATATAACCGTGAAATTGCCAAAGAATATGGTGATAGTGTTAGATCTAAAAAAACAACAATTCATAAATTTAACAAAAGAAAAGATTATGACGAATCGTTTAATGGTTTTGGGTATGCAAAGGCAACTCATAAATCGTTGAAATGGTTTGGTTATAAATGAGGTAGAAAGGAAAATATGGCAACAAAAAAAGATTTGGAAAAAGAAGTTTCTCGTCTTAACGAAAAGTATTTTAAACACGATAAAGAACATTTGGTGATAAATGGTGCTTATGGTGGTTGGATGGTTGGTATAACCGGTAAATACAATAAGAAAAGAAAGAAATATCCTAAATGGACTTCAAGTGGTCTTGATTGTGTCGGAAATGGTTATCACGATACTGCTAAAAAAACTATTGATGGTTTAAGAAAAGCAGAAAATGATGGCTCTTTGAAAAGAAAAGCAAAAAGACATCGTGTTTATGTTCGTGAAAGAAGTAAACAAAAAACGTGGTATCCAATTCTTAAAAGATACTATTAATTTATTTTCTCTTACTTGTTTTAGTTTAATAACGAGTGAATTTATACATTAACAAATTGAGGTTGTTATCAAAATTTTATGTCTTACAAGACGAAAGGAAAAATTTAATTTATGAAAGCAAGAAATATTATTGGTGGAATTCTCGCATTACTTTTAGTTGGTGGTGTCGTTGGTTCTGTTGGTTATCTTTCAAAAGGATTTAAAGATTTTGATTACAAAACTTGGTTCGCAAAGGATGAGGGAACATTAACAACAAAAATAAATAATGACGAAGATAATCCATCACAAGAAGAAACCGGTGGCGGTCAATCAGAAGATACATCATCAGAAGAAACTGGTGGCGGTTCAGAGGGTGGCGGTCAATCAGAAGATAGACCTTCCGAAGATACTAGACAAAATTTGCGTGTATTTAGTTTTGCTAATGAATTAACTACCAGTGAATTTACAAGTGGTAATTTTGTAAGTTTTTTAAATGATTCAACAGAAAGTGAACCGGTAATTGATTCAATAAATAAAGATGAATCTGATAGTTATATGCTATCCAAAGTTTATAATGAAAAAACTAATGGAATCAGATTAGGTTCAAGAAATGCGGTTGGTTCATTTTCTGTTAAATTAGTTGATGGTTTTACTTTTAATCGTTTAAAAGTTACTGCGGTTACATTTACTTCTTCAAAAGAAGTTACTAAAGAAGATGGTTCTACTGAAATTCAATATACCGGTGATAATGAATCAAAATTCAAAGTTAATGATTTAGATACTGAAATTTCTTTATTAAAAAATGAAGTAATTACAGAATCAACCAATCCTACAAGTCATTTATTTGAATTTGATATAGCACAAGATTATTTATCTATTATTGGGACACAACAAAGACCTTGTATTTTAGGAATTGAAATGTGGACTGAATAATTAGAAAGGAATAGATATTATGGAAAAGAAATCTATTTTTGGTGGAATTCTCGCATTACTTTTAATTGGTGGTGTCGTTGGTTCTATTGGTTATCTCTCAAAAGGTTTTAAAGATTTTGATTACAAAACTTGGTTTACAAAAGGTGTTAGTAATTCAGAACAAAAAACCGATGAAGATATAGAGGAAAATTCATCAAGACAAAACATTAGAAAGTTTGATTTTAAAACTAATATAAGTGGAAAAATGGAAACTTCCGGTAATCAAGATATTGTAACTTTTATGAATTCTTGTATAACTGGTGACCCTATTATTGAATCTGTTAGAAAGAACGATGACGATTCTTATAAGTTAGTTGAAACTTTTAAAGATAAAGAATTGGGTTTACGTTTAGGAACAGATGAGAAATTAGGTTCTTTTGATGTTAGTTTTGTGGGCGATTATAAGTTTAATAATATTCAAATCACTTGTATTAATTATGGTCGTAAACGCGGTGATATACCTAACGTTTACAATAAACAATCTACTAATTCACGTTTTAAAGTTAATGGTTCAAGTGAAATCAAATTATTAAAGGATGAAGATTTATCTATACCTTATGAACCTATCGTTCGTTCCATTTCTTACGATACACTTCAAGATCATTTAGAATTTGTTGGTATTGAGGGTCGTCCTTGTATTTTAGCAATAGAAATGTGGGTGATTTAATATGGAAATGAAGAAAATTTTAAAGTTTATTTTCGCAATTTTAGGTGTTTTAGCAATCGCAACGTGTGTTGTGTTGGCAATTAAATTACCATCTACATTTACTGATTTGGGTAAAGAAGTTGGTTTGATAAGTGAAAAGATAGATGAAAATGATTCTAATTTAAGAGGAATGCCATTTACATCTGATTTTTCACATCAAACAAATTTAGGTAGTGATTATAAATCATCTTATATTAAAAATAGCGGTGATAATAATCGTTGGTATTGTTCTTGGGGGTCTGGTGCCTCTCTTTCCGAAGATGAAAGTTATCATTCGTTTATTTTAGGTTGGAATAAAATTTCTTCCGTTTATTATGGTTCATATACATATTTCGATAAAATTTCTAATGTCACAGAATTATCAAAAACAGATGAATTATATAAATTCACTTATTTATTAATGGATTTTGACTTTTATCAAAATCATACTATTTCATTCGGTGTTAAACCTCACGATAGTTTACGAGATTCTTCTTTAAAATTAATTACTTCTCATAATAGAGGGGAATCTTGGTCTGTTGTAACAGAAATTAGTTCTGATTATTTACAATCTACTAAAACTTTTGATATTTCTGCAACATTTAATAAAACATCGCAAGCATATACACGTTATGGTTTGGTTTTAGAATCTAAATTAGATAAAGCAAGATTAGAAATTAATAATGTTTATGCTATGGGGGTTTAATCTATGAAAAGAACAAAAAAATTTTTGATATTTTCTTCATTAATTTTAGGTAGTTCTTTAAGTTGTATTAATAACCCTATTATTACTGCTTTTGCAAGTGGTGAGGAATTAGTGCCATCTATTGATTTAACATCACCTATTGATGATTTACTTTATGATGATACATTTAGAGAATCATATTTGAATGGCGTATATAATTTCGGCACTCACGAAAAATGTGTAGTTTTAAATTTTTTTGAATATGGATTTAAAAGACAATATTCAACAGATTATGGTCTTTATGTTTATGTTTACAATCCTTTTCAAAGTGTGGCAATTAATGAATATGGTAAAAACAAAATTGAAATTGGTTTTTCACACGATGATTCAGAGGACGCAATAGAAGATATACCCTACAACAAATATGATTTAACCTTTGTTTCAAAAACTATTACTGATGAGGATAGAAATAAGTTTTATAAATTTAAAGTAAATGTTGATGAAGATTTTTATTCTCATTTAATTGATAAAGAAAAAAGGATTTATTCAGTTAGTGGTGTTGAAGTTCAAATGGAAAATAAGACCACTGCAACAGATTTATTTGTTGGTTCAAAATTTGTTTATACCGGATTCGGCGCTAATTGTGATGGTAATTCAGAATCTACTTTAAATTGTAATAAAGTTGGTTTAGATACAATAGAATTAGTTTTACATGGCGGTTATAAACGTAGTGGTTATATAAACGAGGCATTAACGCAAGCAAAAGATTTACATTATGTTTATTTTGAAGTTCCAAATAAATATGAACGTAAATATGGTTCTTTGTATTCTATTAAGTTTGAGGGTTATCGTTATGATTTTACTCAACCTTTTTATGTTTGGGATACTTCAAAAACCGATTTTGGTCGTTATTCTCAAATGCAAGATTGGTTTTATTTCTTTGACCCTAAAACATTTGATAATACTGCTCAATCAATGGAAACCTCTTTATTAGAAGAACCTTATAAATTGGCTTATGGTGGTAGATCAAATAGACCTAACATTGAACACGGGTCTGATTATTTAAATACACTTCCAAAAGAACGTTTATTTAAAACTAATGATTTATATAAGGAAATTTCTGCGAATGAGGTTGAGGAAAGATATTTTGACAATCAAAATAAGATTAAAAAGAAAATAATTAATATTTCTAACGAATTGTCAATTGATGATTTCCAAAAACAAACCGGAACATCTCCTACTCCATCATCGACATTTTTAGGAAGTTTTCTTAATTTCTTTTACGGAAAACAAACCGGTGTTAATAGAGTTCAAGAAGATGGTGTTTATTGGGATGATTTAGAATGTTTAGTTAAAATTGTTAAAAAAGAATCTGATTCTGATGGAAATACTTATTTTATTAATAAAAAAGATGTTTCCGATTTTAACAATACATTTAAACATTCTCAAAATAATGATAGTTCTTTATATTTGTTTAGATTTGATACATCGGACTATTGGGCTGCACCTATTTCTGAAATATATGCTGACCATTGGTTATGGCACGATGATTCTCAATATAGAGGTTATTCTGCTTATATGTCTGCTATTATTGATTTTGATATTATTTCACTTACTTTTAAAGGAACACGCGGAATGGTTGTTATTCCTGTTTGTTCTTCACCTATTAATATTTTTGCAGATATTACAAATCCACCTATGCCAAAAGATGATGGTTTACCACGTTGGGTAATTATTCTTCTTTCTTGTGTTGGTGTCGGTGTTGTTTGTTATGTTGGTTATAACATCTACAACAAAGTTATTGAAAATAAACAAAATAAATTAGATTACAATCTTAAAAAGGTTGAATGGGATAAACATAAAAATAAAAAGAATAAACGAAAGGAATAATTATGTATAAAAAACATTATTTTAAAAGTAAAAAAACTTGTGAACGTGATTATCACAAAGATATTACAGAATTGCAAGAAACAATTCGTCCAATGATACCTACTTTACAAAAAAAGGGTGTTGTAATTTCAAGATGGGGAAATGGTGATTTTAATTTTAAGAAAGGAAAACGTTCTTTATCTGTAACTATGTTTGCTTTTGGAAACAAAACTCGTATTAAAAAAATATCAAGTAATATTACACCTTTTGAATTACAAGTTGTTCCTAAATCTGTAATGGATTATGAATTGATTCAAGAAAAAATTTATAAAGGTTTGAAAATTAAATAATATTCAAAAAAGTGAGGTTAAAAGATTATGTTCTACGTATTACAAGTTATTAGAAAACGCGGATCAGTTGATATTTATTATCGTGAGAATAGGGAATCAATATTGGAATTAGAAAGAATTATCCATAATGCTTATCCAAACGCAACGATGAATAAATATACTGCGGATTCTTGGGTTAACTTTAATTATAAATCTTTTAACTGACATTTTATTTTCTCCTATGGTTTCGGTGGGTTTGTCCTAAAAATCCACCTCGTATTGAAAGGGTATGAGGTGTTATTTCTTAAGAAAAAGTTAATAACTCCCTGGGATTAAATTATGTTATCAAAATATAAAAAAATGTTACAAGTATCGATTCCAAATTCTTTATATGAGAAATTAGAATACGAATCTAAATATCTATATCCTCATAATTCAAAGAGTGAAATCGTTACTATTGCTTTGAATCGTTATTTGAACGATAGAAAGGATTAATTATGAGAATTGCTAAAATTAGAAATAAATATATGTATAACACTACTAAAGATGATAAGGGTTCACACCATTATATTATTTTTTATGACAACAAAAATAAAAGATATAATGCGGTTCAATTAACTCATCTATATACAAAAGATAAAGATAGATTTATTAAAGTTAAAAAAGGATTAATAAAAATTGAAAAATTTAAAGAATTTGAAGTTCCGAGTGGTGTAAAAAAAGAAATTTATTTTAAAAATTCTTTTGGCGGAAAAATTGACATAAACAATAGAAGATATGTTGATAAAGTTTATGATCGTTTTTTAAGCAAAAAACAATCTGATGAAATTAAGGAATTTATTTATAAATAAAAGAAAACCTAGGCAATCTCTATACCTAGGTTTTAGAAATTATTTTTCTAACTAGTTATATTAAATCTCTTTATAACTAATCTGTCAATAAAAAGTGAGGTATTTTATGAAAAAAGTTCTAAAAAGAACATTAATTATGATCTTATTGTTAGTTTTAGGATTAACGATTGGATATTTTATTTTTGGTTGGAATACAATTAGTGGTTCAGAATTAAGTTCAGAATCATTTTTAAATACATTTTATGTTTCTTTGGATGAAAAAACATATTTAAGTTTTGGTTCAATGAAACAAATAACTTTGTTAAGGGAAAAAGAAATATATTTTTTTGATACATATGTTTATAGTGATTCAATTTTTGAAGTTAAATCTTCTATTGATAATAAACCATATTATTTTTCGGTAATTGATGAAGAAACTATTTATTGTTATGACTTCAATACCTACGTTTATAAGGTGGTAACTGAAAATGGAAAATAAATGGTTTAAAAATTATAGATTTTATGTTCTTTTGTTTATTACATTAGGATTTGTAGTTTTATCTTATTTTTGTTTTAGTGATTCATACTTACGTCTTATTTTTGCTTTTAAGGATATTGGTTTATCTATTGGTTATTATTTCTGTGAATTATTTTCTATACCTCATAATATTAAACCTACTATAAATGACCTTCCGATTTTAATTATTAAAGAAGAAACTGGCGTTCCTTATACACCATCTGATATTTCTACAATTATTCCTCAATCAACAGATTTCTTTAAAGTTAAATGGCAAACGTTTTGGAAATCTTGTTGGAATAAGGAAACATTTGGTCGTTATTGTGGAAGTGTCATCAATGGTTTTAGTCATTTCGCAAGATGGATTTTAATTTTAGTTCCAATAGTTATTATTTTTATATTTTGGTTTAAACTTTATTTCAAACCTTATGTTGATTCAAAAGATGATAAAGATTCAGTTCCTTTATTAATATTTAAAAAGTGTTTTGTCAATCCTTTTAAAAAGGTAAGAAATTTTGTTAAGGATGTTTTTCAATATTATTCATCTCATAGACATTTTTCTATTATTTGGTTAATAATGTGGTTAATTAATTTTAATACTTTTTCAATACTTTTAGGTGCGATTTCATTTTACTTTTATTTTGTTGTTTCATTTGATTTTAAACATATTTATTTCCAAATTTTTAAGTTGTTTATTGATTTAAAAATTATACCTATTATTTTGGCGGTTATTCTAATTATTGTCTTAATACTTAAAGCACGTAAAAATATAGCATACGCACGTTTAAATCATTATGAAATGCGTAATAGAGGATTTTTAAATTCTCTTGGTTTGGTTGTTTTGATTAGTGGTGTTACCGGTAAAGGTAAAACTTTAATGATGACCGACCTCGCATTATCACAAGAAGTTATGTTTAGGGATAAATGTTTGGAAAAGATTTTAGAAAATGATTTGAAGTTTAAGAATTTTAATTGGAATACATTTGAAACTGATTTAAAGAACGCAATTTATTTTCATCAAATATATACTTTGGCAACGTGTGAAATTTGGGTTAGAAAAAAACGTTATAGATTTGAAAAAAATCCATCAAAAGAAAAGATATTTGGTTATGACTATAATAATTACGGTCTTTATTATAATAATGGATTAGTTACAGAGTATTTATTTGACGTTTTAGAAAATTACGCAAAGTTATATTTTGTTTATATTATTGAATCTTCTTTATTGGTTTCAAATTATGGAATTAGAGTTGATAATACTTTACAATCTGTCGGTCATTTCCCTTTATGGAATTCTGACTTTTTCCGTAAATCTACTGAATTACAAGAGGCATATACGCGTCATAGTCATATCATTGATTTTGATATGTTACGTTTAGGAAAAAGAGTATTAAAAGATAATCCTATTGCGGATTCTGTGGAATTTGGTGTTTTTGTTATTACAGAAGTTGATAAGGAAAGAGGTAATCAATTAACAAATCAAACAATTAAAGCGGATTCTGAATCTGCTAATCCAAAAAATGATTTAACCGAGTTGTGTCAAAAAATAGAACGTCATTCGGCAACGATTGATAATTATCCATTTATGCGTATTTTTAGTGATTCACAAAGACCTACCTCTTTGGGTGCGGATAGTAGAGAAATAGCGGAAAAAATCGTTTATATTAGAGAAATTAACGATACAAAAAATACACTAATCGGTTTTATGTTTGATGAAATGATTTACGATTTTTTCAGAGGTAAATTTGAAAAATATTACTATCGTTATCGTTTCGCACGATCAGACAACACTTTATTTATTTATTTATTAAAAAATATTTGTGGTTTCTTTATTAACAGACATTTAAAGAAAATTAACGAGTTCGGTTATGCCTCTGTTTTAGGGCAAACTGAAAAATCAACAATGGATGGTGATTACGAAGATATTAAATGGTATAGGATAAATAAGAAGATTTATTCTAATCGTTATAAATCTAACTGCTTTAAAGATTATTTCTTTAATAAAGCATTAAAGAGTCCTATTGGCATTGATGATTTAAGAGAATATTCAAATACTCAACCTACTATGGAAGAATATAATTTACAAAATTCATATTTTATTGAGAAAATTAATCACGTTATGGATATTGAATCGGAAGAATCAACCGATAATAAAGATTCAAATTAATAATACATATATACATATATTCAATTTTTATTAACAAGATTTAATCTTGGTTTTTTATGAGGTGGTAAAAATGGAACAAGTATATAAAATTTACAATGACGGAAGTCATTATATAGGAACAAAATTTTTTCGTTTACCGGAAACAAAAATGGACGAAGAAGATGGGGGATTATATTATTGTGATAAGAAACCATTAGAAAAGAACGAGAACGTGTCTTTTAAAGAATTTCGTTCTGAAAATATTGTAAAACACAAAGAGGAACAATCCTTTAATATTAATAATGAATTATCAAAAGAATTTAAAAAGGTTTTACGTAAATATTTAGTTCGTTTTTCAAATATAGATGATTTAGAAAGATTTACAATTAAAACCGCTTTTAAATCATTAAAAGAAAAATCAAAAAAACATAGTGAATTTATATTAAAACCTTTTGAGGTTAATAAAGAAGATTTACACGCGATCTTTGTAACTTCTATTTCAGAAGATTTAAAAACAATTATTAAGAATAATGTCACTTATCTTTTGAGAAATGGAAATGAGAACGAAGAAATTTATAATTTTCTTTTTGAAAAATATATTTCTTTGTTTTCTGAAATATTTAGTAATAATTTTGAAAAATATAAATTTATTATTAGTAATTACTTAAAATTTCATATTGGTAATTTTTCTTACGTTGAAAAGAAGAATCTATCAAGTAGAGTTAAACGATTTAGGATTAAAGCATATTCTAATCGTTGGAATTATTTTGTAACTTTTACATATGATGATGAAAAGATGGATGAGAAAACATTTAAAACAAAGTTAAAAAAACGTTTGTCTAATCTTCATAATCGTAAAGGTTGGAAATATATGGGTGTATTTGAAAAATCACCAAAGGATAGATTACATTTTCACGCATTACTATATATACCTTCTGGTTCAATGATTGGTGAAATCTGTTCTATTAGTGATTATTCAACGAAGAATCATCGTAAACAAGTTCGATTTGAAAATACGGATTTCAGAAATAAGTTTGGAATTAATGATTTTAAACCTTTGAATCCTTTTGAAATCAAAAGAACAGATATTTTAAATTACATTACAAAGTATATTGGGAAATCAAATGAACGTATCTTTTATAGTCGTTCAATCCCTACATTTCTATATGTAAAATTCAATGATGAGAATCAATGCGTGGTAACACGCATTATTGAAGATATGATTATTCATTATGTTTTATTTGATGATTGTTTGATTACTTCTATACCTATCAATATGAAAAGGAATTGTTAGAGGGCTTTTAAATTAAAAGAAATTTAGGATTGTTGTCCTAATTTTTGTCGTATTTAGAAACTGAAAATTTTGGATTTTTTAGTGATTTTAGGTAAAATTTATTCAATAATTGTTGTAGGAAGTAAAATGTATGATCAAAAAAGAAAATTCGTTAGTTCAGATAACGTTAACACCGCAAAATTTAGTAAAGTTAAATCAAATCCAAAAGGATTTGGAAGAAAAGTTGGGTATAACTTTAACAAAGAGCAAAGTCATCGGTCTGTTGATAAGTCAATATGAAATAGCAAACGTCAAAAAGTAGGGTTTATATTGTATATAAAATAAGAGTGGGTATAGGCGGTTAAACGCAAATTCGCGTGTCCGCCTAACCACCTTTTTTTATAAATTAACTACTTGGACGTGCTATGTATTGGCGGACGCAACGCGGACGACACTTGTTTTTATACATAGCACGTCTAATACTCACTAACCGAAATTTAATTGAGGTTAATATATTAAAAGTTAAAAATTAAAAGTTATTGACTAGTTCATCACTTTATCATTATAATAAAATCACTTAACCCGTAAATGTCTAATTTTTTTAGATATTTGCGGTTTTTCGTAAAAAGTGAGGTGATTTTATGAATTCAGTTGGAAATTATAATAGTCCGTATTCGGCAAAGGAAAAGTATCATATTTTATCTATGCTTGGTAATTATGATAAAGAGTTTATTTGCCATCGTTATCATTGTTCTGTAAGGTCAATTTATAGGTGGAAAAGGTTATATGATGGTTCTATTGAATCATTAGAAAATAAATCTTCACGTCCGCATAATTCACCACGTAGGCAAACGGATGAGGAAATTCTTAATATTCATAAACTCATCAAACGCAATCCAAATATTTCGTTAAATGAATTATATGGAAAATTGAGATTGAATTATGGTTATTCTCGTAATCCGGTAACCTTATATCGTTATTTAAGAAAGATTGGTTATTTTAAGGATTTGTCTAAAACGAGAAATAACTATAAACCTAAACCTTATGACACACCGGTTCATATTGGGGAAAAATGTCAATTAGATGTAAAAGTTGTTCCTTATGAGTGTAGAGTTAAAGGTGTTCCATTTGATATGAATTTTTATCAATATACTATTATTGATGAGGCAACACGTGAAAGGTTCATTTATCCTTACAAAGAACAATGTGCGTATTCCACGTGTGATTTTATAAGACGAGCAATCGCATTTTTTGGTTACAAACCTAAAATTATTCAAACTGATAACGGACAAGAGTTTACATATTTGGTTCAAACTAAAAAAGATAAAGTTCATCCTATGGATTTATTGTGTAAAGAATTAGGTATCACGCACGTATTAATTAAACCACGCACACCGCGACATAATGGAAAAGTTGAACGTAGTCATAGATCTGATAATGAAAGATTTTATAAATATTTGAAATTCTATTCTTATGATGATTTAGTTTATCAGATGAAGAATTATTTAAAACGTTCTAACGATATTCCATCGTCTGCTATTGGTTGGAAAACACCTAATCAAATGAGAAAAGAATTTTTATTAAAAGATCTTGGTATTTTTGAATAAATAACTTAATAACATAGTTATTAATTTCAAAACCAATTCTTTTTGTCATACTTTCTTAATGGAAAAAAAGCACCATTTTTATATATTTGGTGTTTTTTTCTTCTAAAAATAAAATTATAAAAAATAAATGCGATTAATTCTTACTTTTTAGTGAAAAGGGTTTGACAATTTTTCAAAAAGTAATTGTTCTCTTGCAAATATTGGATTTGTAAAAGAATAATAGCTTGATTCAAAAGACTTTTCAGAGTTTTCTAGCAAGTAATCTTTTAAGATTTCGCGATAAATATAAGGCTCATTATTCTTCTTTAAATAGCCTATAATTTCTAACTCTGGGAAGTTGTCATATTTTCTTTGTGAGTCACAATGGAATGCAAGATAATCAAGACAAGCTACTTTGTAGACTCCATCATATCTGATGTCAATCGAAGGTTCAGCACGATATAAATTATTTCTAAATCTAAGCATGTTTGCAGCTTCTCTTCCGGTTACTTCAATAACATAAACTGCGTTATCAAATGGGAAAATATTGTATAAATCAGAGTAGGTCATTGTTGAACTATAATGTGATGCTCTAGCATAGTTGGTATAAGCAAAATCAACAGTAAATCCTTCGCTCACAGCTTCATTATAAATTGCTTCTGCCATTAAGTTTGGAAGTTGTTCACTTGAATAGAACGGACCTGATAAATTAGTTGATAAAACTTGGCTTCCGATGTCTTTTGTTTGAGCATCATATTTATCTAAAATGCCCTGGATTTCTGGGTCAATTTTGTAATTTAGTTCACTTTTTACGTTGTATGATGAAATTGTGGTGACACTTGTTGAAGCATCCACAATTTGGTTTGTTTCAAAGTTGTAATACATTGTGACTTCACCAATAATTTCTCCATAGCTACCAAATTGCGCAAAGCTAACATTGTTTACTGAAGTTAGTTCCTGTTTATGAGTGTGAGCATTCAAGACGAAATCAACATAACGTTTCTTAGAAACGCTTGAGATTTTTGTAAACGATAAATCAAGCATTTGGTCAAAAGAGGAATGCGAAGAAGCAATAATAACATCACAATTTTTCTTTGTTCTTAGGAAATCTGAAACTTCTTTAATTTTTTCGGTTTGATTTGTAAAAGAAACATTTTGTACAAGCTGTGTTGAAATAGAAGTGATTTGATCTTCTCCAATGGTTCCAATAATTCCAACTTTTAAGCCATTATCTAAAACATAAGTTGCATACGATTTACCAAATTGTTCTTGTTGAGTTTCTCCGGTTCTTTTTGACTCCCAGTTGTAGTCATAAACGTTTGCAGCAAGGTTTGGAAAATTAGTTGATTTTACGTTGTTTTTAAAAGCGTCTACACCCCAGTCAAAATCGTGGTTTCCGACAATTCTTGCAGATAAATCTGCATTTTCAAAAACTTCGTTAATTAGTTTGCCTTTATTGTAGTTAGATTCTAACGATCCTTGCCAGGTATCTCCAGAGTCTATAAATAATGTATTTGGTTCAGCAGTTTTTGCTTTCATGTATGAGCCAAGATAACCAAGCCCCATTTGTTGACCATCTTCTTTTATTGCACCATGAAAATCATTGATGCCGTAAATATAAAATGGCTGAATACCAGATGTTGGTCTACTAGCACTATCGTTTTTTATTTCATAGCCATTAAATTTTTCTGCTACTGGTTCAGGATCTGGATTTAAATGTTCAGGTTCTTTTTCCCCGCCTTGAGTGCATGAAAACAAGGACAAGCAGAGTAGCGGCGTGATTGATGTTAGAATAAACTTACGCATAAATATATTATACACGAAATAACGCATAAAAAAACGATAGGAATTCCTACCGTTTTTATTTATAAATTTAACTTATTTGCGTAAAGTAAATTGAGCAGTTTTGTTTATTAACAAATCGCCTTTTGCTTCCCATAAAGCATCTTTGTACCAAGCTGGAGTTTTTGAATCAACTGAGCTTTCTCTTTCTTTTAAAGAGGCATCAGCTTTTTCAATTTCTGGTCTATTTGTTTGAAGTGCTTTAACTTTCTTGCTTCTAATTACTGTTGCAAGAACGCAGCCAGCTGCTGCAAGTGCGCCAACAATAATTAGGGCAATTGCAATACCTTTTTGTTCTTCTGGAAGTGGAAGGACTCCTGCAGTGGTCATAATGCCAAAGAATAAGCAGAATAATCCAACGCACATAAGGAAGATAGAAAGTGGGCCAAAAGCCTTACCGTTTAAGAGTTTTAGTTTGCGATCTAATTCGTCTCTTTCTTTCTTTAACGCCTTGCGTTCATCCTTAACTTTAGTGTATTCATCAAGTTCTGGACCTTCTTTACAATCGACAAATCCAATGATTCTAAAAACCTTTTCTTTTTCGGTTCTTGTTGAACCATCTGAATTACGAGATACTGTGTTAACGTATTCTTCATTAACTCCAATATCGAATTGGTAGCCACCTTTTTCGACAAAGTCGTTTAATTTGTTTGCTGCTTGTTTAGCATCTTGTGCTGTGAAATTTACTGGATGTTTAGCCATCTTTTTTCTCCTTAATCTTCGTATTTCGGTAGTGCTCTTGAAGCAATTTCTTTCTTTAACATATCAAGGAATTCTTCAAGTTTAACTGTGTGTTGTGCTTTACAACCGAAGTGACGGTATGTAACTGTTCCTTCTTCTTTTTCGTGGTCACCAATGACAATGGTATAAGGAACTTTCTTAACTTGGGCATTTCTCATACGATAGCCAAGTTTATCTTCACCTGCATCTAAAGATGCACGTAAGCCAGCTTTCTTCATAATATCAACAATTTCCTTAGCTTTTTCTAAATGGAATTCATTGTTAACCGGAAGAACTCTGACATGTTCTGGAGACAACCATAACGGGAATGCTCCACCAAAGTTTTCAATGATGATACCGATGAATCTTTCGATAGAACCGAAACATGCACGGTGAATCATAACTGGACGGACTTTTTCACCTTTTTCATCAACGTAAGAAACGTCGAATCTTTCTGGTAAGTTCATATCAAGTTGGATTGTTCCACATTGCCAGACACGATTCATGCAGTCTCTAACTTTGAAGTCAAGTTTTGGACCATAGAATGCTCCATCACCAGGATTAATCTTGAATTCTTTTCCGCTTGCTTCGCAAACTTCTTGAAGAATTCTTTCGGATTCATTCCAAATATCGATTGATCCGATGTAGCCTTCTTCGGGACGCGTTGATAATTCAATCTTGTATTCAAGACCAAATAATGAATAGATTTCATCATAGAGTTTTAAGATTGATCTAATTTCAGATTCAATTTGATCTGGACGAACGAATGTGTGTGCATCATCTTGTGTGAATGAACGAACACGGAATAAACCATTAAGTGCACCTGAAGCTTCAAATCTATGGACGTGACCTAACTCAGCGTAGCGGAGTGGAAGTTCACGATAAGAATGTAAATCATTCTTGTAGCAGAGTATTGAACCTGGGCAGTTCATTGGCTTAATTGCAAATTCTTTTTCTTCAACTTCTGTTGTAAACATGTTGTCTTTGTAGTGATCCCAGTGGCCAGAAGTAATCCAAAGTTCTTTGGAAAGCATGATTGGTGTATCGACTAACATGTAATCATATTTTCTATGAACTTCTTTCCACATGTTTTCAAGTTCAGTACGTAAAATCATTCCATTTGGAAGCCAGAAAGGGAATCCTGGACCAAATTCAGAAAGCATGAATAAGCCTAATTCTTTTCCGAGTTTACGGTGGTCTCTTTGCTTTCTATCTTCAAGCATTTTTAGATAATTATCTAAAGCTTGTCTTGATGGCCAAGATGTTCCGTAAATTCTAACTAATTGTTTGTTTTTAGAATCGCCTCTCCAATATGCTCCTGCAATGTTTAAAAGTTTAAAGTTTTGAATCTTACCTGTGGATTCAACGTGATCACCTTTACAAAGGTCGAACCAATCGCCTTGACGGTAGATTGAGATTTCTCCTTCGAATCCATCAATAAGTTCAAGTTTGTAAGGATTATCTTTGAAAAGTTCTTTAGCTTTTTCTTTAGAAATTACTTCTTTTACAAACTTTTCATTCTTTGCAGCAATCTTGTGCATTTCTTTTTCAATTGCTGGTAAATCCTCTTCAGTAATTGGAGTTGGGAAATCAACATCGTAGTAGAATCCTTCTTCAATTGCTGGACCAAATCCAAACTTTGCACCTGGGTAAAGATGTGAAATTGCTTCAGCCATTAAGTGTGAAGTGGAGTGGTTTAATTTTTCAAAGTCGGTCATATTTTTACCTCCTAAAGTAAATAAAAAGCGTCCCTATTTAAGGACGCTATTAACGCGGTACCACCTTAATTTATAACCAAATGGTTATACTCTCAAGTACTCGTAACGTGAGCATTCGTCTACATTGGTTTGTAGAAGCTCAGAAGTGGTATTAGCGAATTTCTCATAGGAACCTTTCACCTTACGTTCCCTCTCTAGATGAGAAGTTTTCGTTAACGTGTCTTCGTCAACGCCAACAATAATATATTCCTATTTAGAATATAAATCAAATAATTTTCGCACATTGTAGTGCGTAGACGCCTGCACCCATTAGTCCAGCGCCCTCAGAAAAGTAACATTCTTTAATCAAAACATTTGGATTATCCGAACGAATTCTGTCAAAGAACATATCTTTTGCTTTCATAAGTCCGCCTGTGAAAACCATAATGTCTGGTTGGTAAGAATCTGACATAAGTTTGATGTATTGATTTAAAACTTTAACCCATTCGTTAAGTAGTTCAACTCCATCTCTTTCTTCATATCTAGCAGACTCAAACATTTCTTTTGCAGATTTGATGTTTTTTCCATTCATTTTTGCGAACTTTTCAATGTTGCAACCACCGATAGTTTCAAACTCAATCATCTGGCCTTTCCAGTTGAATAAAGTGTGGCCAACTTCAGTGACATAATCTTGAATTTTTTTATCAACGCAAAGAGCGCCTCCAAGACCTGTAGAAATGGTTACAAAAAAGACTCTATCAAATTTCTTTCCAGCGCCTAAGTAGGCTTCGCCTAAACAAGCAACTTGTGCATCGTTTCTGAGGTAGACTGGAAGGTTAAATTCTTTCTTTAAAATTTCACCAAAATCAATGTCTCCAATATGAACATTTGGAAGGACAATAATTTTACCTGTTTCTGGGTTAACAACACCTGGTACTCCAGCGCCGATTGCAACGACATCTTCGAGTGGAAATTGTTTGATCATTTCAATGCAGTTTTCCATGAACTTTTCTTTGCTTCCAGCTGGGGTTGGAGTGACTAAATCTTTCTCGACTTCAAAGCGAGAATTGATAAGAGCTAATCTGGTGTTTGTGCCACCGATATCAAATGCGAGTACTTTTCTCATACGCAACTATTATAGTAAATATAAAATATTTTTCAATTGTGGGAAACTCGGTGGATAACTTAGTTATATATTTAAAAAGTTTCGATAAAATGTGAAGAAAGTAAATTTTTGATGTAGATAAGTTATCCACAATTTCCAAAAAGTTAAGAATTCATCGAAACTTTTGTTTGATTTTAGGTATTCTTTTTGATAGATTATTAACCACTTATGGATTACATATCAAAGAACGACTATTATGAAATAAGATTCGCATCAATGATTACAAACGTTGATAAAGATACGCTTCTCGAGCTTTATCAACCTCTTATTGGTGCAGCAGCATGTGCTCTTTATTTAACTATGTTAAAGCAAAAGAGAAATGCTGATGGTGGAACTATTTTCAAAATGGAACAGCTTCTTAAGACAATGCAATTAAGTGCAGATTCTTTATTAAGTGCACGTCATTATCTAGAAGCAGTTGGTTTAATTCGCACTTTTGAGTCTAAATCCGAAGATGTACGTTGTTACATTTATCAAGTCTTTTCACCAAAATCACCAAAAGCCTTCTTTGAAGACGTCTTATTTAGCGGTCTTCTTATTCAGGCTGTTGGGGATAAGGAAGCAAAAAGACTTGCAAACAAGTACAAAGTAAATCTAACAATTCCAGAAGAATACAAAGAAGTTTCAGCTTCCTTTGTTGATGTTTATAAACCAAATTATGATGATCCAGCATTTTTCAAAACATTTGGTCATCAAATCATTGGTAGAGACCACGGAAGAGCACAACTTACATTCAATCATGACCTTTTCTTTAAATATATAGGAGAAAACTCAGAACTTGATGCTTCTCAATTTAAGAAAAAAGACATGAAGGAAATTGAAAGACTTGCAACATTGTTTGGATTAAATGAAAAACAAATGGCAAATATTGTTGTAAAAGAATATTGGGTCAATGGTTCCTTGCACCTTGAATTTGATAAAATCAAAAATAGAGCGGAAGAAGAAATTAAAGTTAATGTTACTCCAGTAAATGAAAAATCAAATGTATCTGGAGACAGCGATCTCGCTAGTAAAATCCAAATGATGGATGAAGTCGCACCAGCAAAGTTCCTTCAATACTTACAAAACGGAACAAAACCAGCAAGAAGTGATATTAATATCATTAATTCACTTTCTAAAGATTATGGTTTCGGAAATGGTATAATAAACGTAATTGTAGATTACGTCTTAAATAAAAATAGCAATGTTCTCTCTAAGAACTATTGCGAAAAGATTGCATCCTCTCTCGCTAGAGAAGGTTGCAAATCAACCGTAGACGCAATGAATTATTTAAATAAGATAAGCGTCAAGGTTACTAAAAAGGTTTCACCAAAGAAACCTGCCGCAGTTAATATTGAAGAAGAGGAAACAGATGAAGATGTTTCCCTCGATGAAATTAACGCATTAATTGGAGAAGTGGAGGTAAAGAAGAATGTCAGATGAATTAAAAACATTTAATCCAAAAGATATCATTCAAGATAAGATTGATATGAAATCTTATGCTGAAAAACTTTTAGATGCTCTTCGCGCCGACACTGAAGTTTATGAATTAATTAAACCTTTAGGTTTAACTAATAGAGAAGTTCGCGAAAATATTGGAAGACTCAATGATTTCAGAGAGGATTACAATATTTGTAAGAACTGCCCAGGATATGACAAATGTCCAAAGGCTGAAAAACATATTTCAACCTATGTTTGTAAAGATGGAAACTATCTCACAACAAGATGTGAGCCATGTAAGAAAGCAATTGAAAAAGCTAAGATTGACGCAAAGTATGTATTCAGCGATTTCCCAGCAGAATGGAAACAATCTACTCTCAAGAAATTAGATCTTAGCGAAAACAGAAGACCACTTATTAAAGAATTCGTTAATATCGTTAAAGGAAAATCGAATCGTTGGTTATTTGTAACTGGAAATCATAAGGTTGGAAAATCATATGTTTTAGTTACATTTGCAAATGAATTTATTGCAATGGGACTTGGTCAGGTTGGTGTTATCAATGCTGTTACTAAGTTCAAAGAACTTGCAGACATTTCATTCAAACAAAAAGAATACTTTAATGAACAAGTTCACGCATTATGCACACTTCCATTACTTATCATTGATGACTTTGGTGAAGAATACAAAAATGAATTCATTCGCGACTCAATTGTCATTCCAATCTTAAGCGAAAGAAATCACAACAATTTACCAACATTCTTCTCATCAGATTTTACAGTTAAAGAAATCGAAAGACTTTATTCTGTTGGCAAAAACGGTGGTGAAATCCGTGGAAAACAATTAGGAAAAATTATTCTCGAAATGGCTGAGAAAGAATTTGACCTAACAGGTGCATCTATTTACAAAAAATAGAATCAAGTTGTTTATATAAATTAGCGACGTCTTTATCATTTTTGATAACGTATGTCGCTTTTTTCTTATTTTCAGTGTGATAATTTTTATTTAAAGTTAAAGAAGAATCGACTTCAGAACCTCTAGCTTTTAAGTGTTCGATTTGTGATTGTTTACTTGCATCAACATAGATGATTTTATCGCAAAGTAAATCAAGTCCAGATTCAAAAAGTAGTGGAGCTTCTACAACGATTGGTTTCTTAGAATTTTTAATTTCTTTTTCGACAATTTCAGCAACTTTTGAATGAACGATTTTTTCTAATCTTGTCTTCTTGTTTGGGTTGGAAATTAAGAAGCTTCTTAACCAATCACGATCAATATCGCCTTTAGAAATTTTTAAGTCTGGAATGAACTTTTTAATCTCTTTTTGGATTGATGGTTGTTTATATAAAATATGCACGATTTCGTCGGTATTTTGCACAAAATACCCGTGTTTTCCCAAGTATTTTGATACAGTTGACTTTCCAGTTCCGATAGGTCCAGTGACACCAATAACCTCTTTGATTGTAGGATTCTTTTGGCAATGTGGACAGTATGTTGTGCCACGTCCGTTAACGAAAATTTTTCTTAATTTGCAACCGCATTTTGGACAAGTTCCATCTTTCTTTCCGTAGACTTTGAGGTTAACTTGGAAGTTACCAGAAATGCCTTCTTTTGGATGATAAGATTTGATTGTTGAACCACCGGCCCTAATTGCTGCATTTAAAACATCTATTGAAGCTTTCCAGATTTCATTAAGTTGCTTTTTAGAAACTAGTTTTGCAGGAGTTTCTGGATGAACTTTAGTTGCAAACAAAACTTCATCGACATAGATGTTTCCAAGACCAGACATAATGCTTTGATCTAAAAGTGCAGTTTTAATTGCAATTGATTTGTTTTTGAATGCCTTCTCAAGAAGTTTAGAATCCTTCATCATAAAAGGATCTGGGCCAACCTTTGATAGTGGTTCTTCCTTCATATAATCTTCTAAAGAAGATAATTTTATTCTTCCAAATCTTCTTGTGTCATTATAAATAAGTTTTGTCCCATCATTAAAATGGAAGACAACTAAATCATGTTTTGTTATTTTTTCTTTCTCATCTTTAAGGAAGTATTTTCCTTCCATTCTGAGGTGAGAAATCATAACTTTGTTATTGGTTAAATAGAAGATAATAAATTTGCCAACTCTACCGAAGTCACTGATGGTTTCATTGATTAATGATTTTGCAAACTCTTTTGAATCACCATCAATTGTTTGCTGTCTTAAAACATCAACACTTGTAATGGTTTTTCCAAGTGTCATTTCATTTAGAATGTTTTTAACAGTTTCGACTTCTGGTAATTCTGGCATTGTTATTTAGCATCGTACCAAGTGCGACCATAACCTCCATCAACTTCAAGTTTAACATCTAACTTCATGGCGTTTTCCATGATATTTTTTACTAAATCGTAGACTTTTTCTTTTTCATTGTTTGGAACTTTGATTAAGAGTTCGTCGTGGATTTGGCAAATAATTTTTGATTCAAGATTGTTTTCTTTGAGTGCTCTATTCACCTTGATCATAGCAATCTTGATTAAGTCAGCAGCAGTGCCTTGAATTGGTGCATTCATTGCTGCACGTCTAGCGAATTCACGTACTTGATAATTTGTATCGTGAATTTCACGTAAATATCTTCTTCTACCTAATAAGGTAGAGACATAAGATTTTTCGTTAACTTCGTCTGAAACTTTTCTAAAGTACTCGCTGATTTCTGGATAGGCATCATAAAAACTTGAAATTATTTCCTTCGCTTCTTTTCTAGAGCAATCAATTTGCTCTGCTAAACCGAAATCAGAGATTCCGTAGATAATTCCAAAGTTAACAGCTTTTGCTCTTCTTCTTTCAAGTGGAGTTGGGTTTTCAGTTTTGAAAACTCTTCTTGCAGTTGCTGAGTGAATATCTTCTCCTGATTCGAAAACATTTTGAAGTGCTTTACAACCAGAAAGTGATGCAAGAATTCTTAATTCAATTTGTGAGTAGTCGAGTGAAAGAATTGAATAATTTTCGTCATCATAATAGAAAGCTTTTCTAATAAGTTTCCCTTCTTCATCACGAACAGAAATATTTTGTAAATTTGGTTCACTTGAAGAGAGTCTTCCTGTTTGAGTTAAAGCTTGGTTAAAGATGGCGTGGAGTTTTCCATCACCATGGATGTGAGCAATCAAACCATCAACATAAGTTGAGAGTAATTTTGCATATTTTCTATATAATAGAATTTCACTAACAATTGGGTGTTTATCAAGTAAATTTTTAAGTGCATCAACAGATGTTGACATCTTCTTGTCTTGTGAAGGAAGTTGTAATTTGTTGTAAAGAATTTCGCCAACTTGTTTTGGAGAATCAATGTTGAACTCTTCGCCAGCCATTTCATAAACTCTTGCAGCAATATTTTTGAGATTAACTTTAAAGTTTTCTCCCATCTTTTCTAAGACATCAGCGTGGATTGGGAAACCTTCAATTTCCATTTCTGCTAAAACTGATGCAAGAGGAATATCAACTTCTTCATAAAGTTTTCTACATTGCAATTGTTCAAGTTCAGAGAAGATCTTATTTGCAAATTTCTTTGAATAGAAAGCAAGTTTTGCAGTTCTTTCCGGATTTGAATTATCAAATAATGAAAGTGCATCTTCCTTAGTCGAAGAAATGTCTGCACCAAAGTAATGCATGATTGATTCAGCATTATTATTTAAGGTTGAATCGAGCAAGTAACCAGCAAGAAGAATATCAAAATATAAACCTTCAATTTGAATTCCTTCGTGGGCTAATGCACCTTTGATTGCCTTGTAATCATAACAGTATTTTTTAATGTCTGGATTTTTCAAAATATCCAGGAATTCAGGGGAATTTTTGAAATTTTCCTCTTTAATGTAAACAATTTTTGATGGAGTAGCGATGGCCATTCCATAGATAACTGCCTCATGATAGTTGCCTGGTTCAATGTCTAAAGCAATGGCAATTTCATCACCAACATTGATGCCTTTAAGTGAATCAACTTCTTCATATTTGATTTCGTCATCTTCTTCATAACTCATACGTTTTAAGTTTTGAGGAAGCCTATTAAGAAGTTGTTTCATATCAAGGTGTGAACAGAAAGAATTAATCTTTGAGAATTCATAACCTTGATAAACAATGTCATCAAGTCCAAATGGAAGTTCAACGTTTGTTTGAATTTGTGCCATTTCATAGCAATGTCTTCCAAGATCTTGGTTTGCAACAATTGATTCACCAACTTTAGATTTCATTGTCTTAGCAGCTTCAACAATTGCTTCGAATGAACCATAATCTTGAATCAGCTTAACAGCGGTTTTATCACCAACTCCTGGTATACCAGGAAGGTTATCGGATGAGTCACCACGTAGACCTTTATAGTCAATAATTTGAAGTGGTGAGAAACCGTATTTTGCAGGCATGGTTTCGGTATTCATAATATCGATGTTTGACATGCCGGTTTTAATAATGTGAATTGAGACGTGTTCATCAATTAATTGGAGGAAGTCTCTATCAGAGGTGTAGACAATAACTTCTTTGCCAGCAGCACCAGCCATTTTAGCAACAGTGCCGCAAATATCATCAGCTTCAAAACCTTCTTTTTCGAACCAGAAAATGTTCAAGCATTTTAAAAATTCTCTTGCGAGCGGCATTTGAATCTTAAGTTCTTCTGGACAAGGTTTTCTATTTGCTTTGTAGTTTTCGTCTTCTTTATGTCTAAAGGTTTGATGTCCTGTATCAAAACCCACAAATAAAGAATCGCCTTCTTTCAATCCCTTAAGGATTGTATTAATCATATTGGAAAATGCAAAAACGCCATTAGTAGGAGTTCCATCATGAGATCTCATAAGTTCTCCACCAGACATTGCTGCAGTGGCGTAGTAAGCTCTAAAAAGAAGTGAGTTACCATCAACAATATAAACTTTATTCATGTTTATTTGCCTCCAATTTTGTAATTTGTTTTATTGAGAATTCTTGTTTCAAAGAACGGAAGTATCCATCAACAACAACTATGTTGTTTTTCTTTAACACACTTGAAGATCTTTCAAATGCATCAGCGAAAACAGTAAGCTCTTTTTCGCAAGTATCATCATAGATGGTTACGAAAGCCATCTGTTGTTTTTTCTTTGTGGTGATCTTTTTAACATTTTTAACAATTCCAACAACTTTAATGTCACCAGAAGTAGAATCGATTTGATCTAATTTAACAGCTTTGAGAGTCTTAATTTCTGAAGTATAAGCATCAAGTGGTGAACCTGAAACCATAAGTCCTAATGCGTTGAATTCACGGTTTAAGTTGTCCATGAAATCATCATTAGTTTTTGTGATAACTGGTTTTGGAAGGAAGCTTGGATCGATTGCAATTAAACCTTGATCGTCGATTAAAGCACCTGCATAACTTAATGCATTTGGAACGTTAATTCTAAGTGATGCTCTTGAAGGCTCAATTGAGTCAAATGCACCTCCATCAATTAAGTTCATAAGTTGAGCATCGCTAAAGCGATATTTTTGCATTCTGACTACAAAATCAAATAAATCTTGGAATGGACCAGCTTGTCTTTCGTTAAGGATATTTGTGACTGTAACACCTGAAATTCCTCTAACAGAAGAAAGTGGGAATAAGATGTCTTTTCCTTCAAGTTTAAATGTAACACCGGACTTGTTAATGTCTGGACATTTTACTTTAATTTTGAGAGCTTTCATCTCTGCAATAGTGTTATTAAATTCAGTGGTGGAAGCATTAGATAAAATTGAAGCGTAGAATTCTTCTGGATAATGAGCTTTTAAGTAAGCCATTCTACAAGTAAAGATTGCGTAAACAACGGAGTGTGATCTGTTAAATCCGTAGTTAGCAAATTTATCAATGAGATTGAAAACATCAGTTGCTTCTTGCTCCTTGTAGCCTTTCTTAATTGCACCGTTCACAAATGAGGAACGTAAAGCCTCAAGTTTCTTGCTATCTTTCTTAGAAACTGCACGTCTAAATGAGTCTGCTTCACCTAAAGTGAATCCAGCCATTTTCGATGCAATTTGCATAATTTGCTCTTGATAAACAATAACGCCATAAGTTGGTGCTAAGATTTCTTCAAGAGCAGGTGAAAGATATTTTGGTTTTAAACCAGAGTTTTTCTTTTTAGCGAAGTCCTTAATGGAATCCATTGGACCTGGTCTATATAAAGCAAGAAGTTGAACGACATCTTCGAACGATTTAATTTTCAAAGTTCTGATAGCATTTCTCATACCAGCAGATTCAAGTTGGAATAAGCCCATGGTTTTAGCAGAGCCAATCATCTTAATTCCAAGTGGATCGTTGTATGGAATTTCGTCACGTTTTAAATCAATTCCTTTTTCCTTTAGCAAAGCTAAACAATCTTCAACAATTGTTAAGTTGCGAAGGGCTAAAATATCCATCTTTAAGAAGCCTTGTTCTTCGATGTAATCTTTTTCAAATTGTTCAACGTATCCGCCATCAAAGGCTTTTGATAGTGGAATAACGCCTTCAAGTGGTTCAGCATTTAAAACAACACCAACAGCGTGGAGTGATGCTTGTCTTGGAAGTCCTTCAATCTTGCTAGCAAGAGTAACGATTTCCAAATAGTATTTATCGTTGTTAACTAAGTCTCTAAATTGAGCGTTAGTTTTATAAATTTCTCTAAGAGAAAGTTTGTCATCTTTTTCATCTTTAATGAGCTTGGTAAAAAGTTCAATGTCATGTTTTTCATAATTGAAAATTCTACCAACATCATTAAGTGCAGCTTTTGCACCAAGTTTTTGAACCGCCATAATTCTAGCAATTCTGTTATTGCCGTATTTTCTACGAATATATTCAACGATTTCTTCACGATGGATATCACTAAAGTCAACGTCAATATCTGGCATTGTTTGTCTAGCAGGATTCAAGAAACGCTCAAAGAGCAAGTTATATTCAAATGGATCTGGAACAGTAATGCCTAGGGCATAAGAAACTAAAGAACCTGAAGCAGAACCACGGCCTGGACCAACAGCAATGTCATTTTCTTTCGCAAAGTTAATGTAGTCTTGAACGATTAAGAAATAATCGCTATAGCCCATCTTTTTGATGGTATCTAATTCGAAGTTAATTCTGTCGATGTATTTTTGAGAAGTTTTGCCTTTTTCCTCAAGACCTTTGAGAGCATTCCTTCTCAAAACATCATCTGCAGATTCACCAGTTTCTTTAACCCAAGAAATCATTTTTCCACGTTGAGAAATGAAGGAAAATTCAATTTTCCCCACGAATTCTTCAATATTTTTAATTTCTTCAGGAGTGTAATCTTTTAAGATTTCTTCTTGAGTTTTGAGATATTCATTACCTTCAAGGTTCTTAATTTCAAGAACTTCTTTTGAGTCAATTGCCTTCATCATTTCAAGAACGATTGCGTCTTCTTTTTTGATGTATTTAATTGATGGGAAAGCGATGGTTTTGTATCCGTGTGTGAATGCGAAATCACGCATTGCTGCAACGTAATCAACTTCAGAAGTGACTTCAATACCAATGTAGAAGTTTGAAAAACCACGAGTTAGCTTAGCTAATCTTCTAGCAAAGTCATCTGAGTTATTTAATAAAGGTTCCTTGAGCGGTTCATTATTTGAAGAAAGAACAACTACAAGTCCTTCACTAAGTTCTGCAATTGTGTTTGCGTGAGCTTCTCCATTTTCAACTGCCAAAGAAAGTTTTAGTAAGTTGTGATAGCCTTCTTCATTTAAAACGTAGAAGCTAAATAATAAGTTATCAATAAAAAGATCTTCGCCGAGAACAACCTTAAGTCCTGCTTTTTCAGCTTCATGAAAAAGTGAAGGAGCGCCAGTTAGATTTTGAAAATCTGAAATACCAACAGTAGTATACCCAAGTTTTTTCGCAGTCTTTAAATAATCCTCAATCTTTAAGCCTGATTTGAGGAAAGAGTAACCGCTATAAACATGTAAAGGTATAAAACTCATGCGAATATTGTAGCAATATTTATAAATAAATAAAATAAAAAGGTATCAAATTGACACCTTTTTAGAATTGATATTGTTTGTTATTCAAACATCTTGTCGAGTTCTTTAATGAGTTCAGTTACTTCTCTCCAAGTTTTCAACTTGGTGGCAGAAGCTTGAGTATGTCCTCCGCCTCCAAATCTTTCTGCAAACTTATCAATTTCAGTACCTGCACTTCTTATAGAAACTCTCCAGTTTCCTTTCGCTACATCTTCAGTAATTGAAAGCCATGCATGAATTCCTTTGAAGTGTGCGAAGACATTAACATTGTCCTTTCCTTGGATTGGAAGAAGTCCAAATTTCTTAAGAATTTTGTCGGTTAATACATAGTATGCAACACCGTGTTTTGTAATTTTGTAGTGTTTAAGAACGTATTTTCTAACTTCAAGATCAGTAAGATTTTCATCATACATTTCATTGTATGCTTGGACTAAATCAAAACCAGTTTCAAGAAGTTTTTGTGCAATAAAGAAAGTGTGATTAGTGGTGTGGGAGTATAAGAATCTTCCAGAGTCACCAACGATAGCTTTATATAAATTTGCAGCAGTTTCTTTAGAAATCTTGTATTCTGGTTTACTTAAAAGCATAGATGCAATAAGTTCACCTGCAGCAATCATTGTGTCATCAACAATTTGTAAATCTCCATAGGAGTCTACTGCTGGATGGTGGTCAATTTTGATGATGCATTTTGCTTTTTCATAACGAGTGTCTGCAGCTCTATCAATTGTTGACAAGTCAACAATAATTGCCAAGAACTCTTGATCAAACCATGCATCATCAATTGTTTGCATGACTGGGAAACATTTGTTAGTGAGAGAAACGTGATCATCACCAACGTAGATAACGTCCTTATCTGGCCAGTTATCTTTGATAAAGGTTGCAAGACCAAGTTGAGATCCGAATGCATCGTAGTCTGGATGGTCGTGTCTAAAAACAGCGATGTGTTTAAATTCTTTAACAAGTTCAAAGAACTTATCTACATCTTTAGCGTAACCTTTAATTCTATTTTCAATAATCTTTTCCATTTTATTTCTTATAGAAAGCAAAAGTATCTCTTGCAATCATGACTTCTTCATCTGTTGGGATGACAACAACTTTAATCTTTGAATCTGGTTTAGAAAGTAAAGCTTCTTTACCTCTAACTTTGTTAGCTTCATAGTCAATTGAAAGACCTAAAGCTGGAGTAATTTCTTTTAAGATATCTTCACGGGATTCAATTGAGTTTTCACCAATACCTGCTGAGAAGATAATTAAATCTGCTCCACCTAAACGGACATAGTATTGTCCAATAAAGTCTGCAATACGACGTGTGAATAATCTAATTGAAAGTTGTGCATCTTTGTTTCCTGCTTCAGCAGCTGCAATGACGTCACGTGAGTCATTTGAAACTGTTGAGACACCTTGGAAACCTGATTGTTTATTGAAGATTTGATACATTTCTTCAACTGATTTACCTGTGCATTTGCAAAGATAATTCATAACTGATGGATCTAAATCACCAGTTCTTGTTCCCATCATAATTCCACCTAAAGGTGTAAGACCCATGGATGTAGCAACACATTTGCCATCTTTGATGGCAGTGATGGAAGCACCAGAACCAATGTGACAAGAAATAATTCTTGGGTGTTCAACACCTGGTAAATACTTGAGACCCATTTCGCTTAAGTACTTGTGTGAAGTACCGTGTGCGCCATAGCGTCTGCAATCGTATTTTTCAGTGAATTCTTTTGGAATTGGGAATGTGTAATCTTCTGGTTCCATTGATTGATGGAATGCTGTATCAAAAACTGCAACATTAGTAACATTTGGGAGGATTTTCTTAAATGCTCTAAAACCAACTAAGTGAGCTTTGTTATGAAGTGGTGCAAGTGGAATTAATGATTCAATCTTTGCTTCAGTGTCTTCATTAAATAATTCTGATTTTGAGAAGTACTTACCACCTTGAACGATACGGTGACCAACAGCCACAATTTCATTCATGTCTTTAACAATTCCTTTTTCAAGCATAGCTTCGACAACTAATTCGACAGCACGAGCATGATCGAGAATTGGTAAAACTTTCTTTTCGCTTTCGCCATTCCATTTCATTCCGAAGATGGCGTCTTCGTGTCCGATTCTTTCGGCGTTTCCGGAACATAAAACTTTTTCTTCAGGCATTTCAAAAAGCTTAAATTTTAAGCTTGATGAACCTGCATTAACAGCCATAACTTTTGCCATATTTTTTACCTCGCAACGTGAAATATTATAGTCAAATTAGGTAACAATAGCAATTAAATAAAATAAATTTTATCAGTCACTATATTAATGCCTATAATTAATGCTTAAATAGGAAAAAGAAAATTTGGAGAAAAAATACGTCAAAATTTAGCACTTTTTTAACAAAAATTTTGTTCTTTCAAATTTGATAAAAAAGTAATCTAAAATTTGAATAAATTCTTAAATAAAATTTTATATGGGAATAACAAAAATTTTGCTGATAATCTAACTTTGTTAGTACTTTAATAATTCAAAAGGGAATAGATAATAATTTTTAATCCTAAAATTTTAATGATTTTTATAAGAATTTTTCAGATTTTGCAAAAAGTCAATATAATCGGGAAAATGAGGGGATTTTTTGCAATGTAAACGTTTTCACTATTAAAAGGAAAGTAATTTTATAAAAATTATTACATCTTTATATATTATTATGATAAACTTTAGGCATTATGGCATACGGATTATTATTAGACTTTCTTTACGGCCAAACAATTGATGCATATCAGTATTTCGGAGCGCACTTTGAAAAAAGAGGCCGTACAAGTGGTGTAGTTTTTAGACTATACGCACCTGGCGCAGATGATGTTTCAGTAATAGGAGAATGGAATGGTTGGGACGTTGGCGCAAACAAAATGGCCAAGGCCGACGACTCTGGAGTGTGGGAGGTTTTTGTTCCAGGCGTTTTAAACTACCAATCCTACAAATATCACTTTAGAAACGCACACGGCAACTATGTTGATAAAGCAGACCCAGTTGCTTTCTATTCAGAATTAAGACCAAATACCTGTTCAAGAGTTTTTGATTATACAGGTTTTGTATGGCACGACGAAGATTGGATGAAAGCTCGTACCAGAAACTTTGAAAAACCACTTTCCATTTATGAGATGCATATTGGAAGCTGGATTGGTCACGGTGAAAACAATCGTTATTTCTCATATGAAGAAATTGCAGATAAGTTAGTTGACTATGTCAAAGCTATGGGATTTACCCACGTTGAATTCATGCCAGTTATACAACACCCATTTGATGGTTCTTGGGGCTATCAAGCTACAGGTTTCTATTCTGTAGACTCCAGATATGGAAATCCACATCAATTCATGTCTTTAGTTGATAGACTTCACCAAGCCGGAATCGGTGTAATCGTTGATTTTGCTCCAGTTCATTTTGCAACAGATGCTTGGGCACTTGTTGATTATGACGGTGCAAACTTATTTGAACCATCAGATCCTAATAGACGCTTCAGCCCATGGGGTAGCGCATATTTTGATTTAGGAAAAGATCCAGTTAGATCATTCTTAATGTCAGCAATGAACTACTTCGTTACCGAATGTCACGTTGATGGTTTAAGAATTGATGCTGTTAGTAATATATTATATTACGAAGGTAATAAAGCATTAGGCAGAAACGAAGGCTCAATCGAATTCCTCAAGCGCCTAAATGCACGTATGCACGATAGACACTGCTCACTTATGATGATTGCAGAAGACTCAACAGATTTCCCAGGAGTTACTAAACCAACTGAATGGGATGGAATTGGCTTTGACTATAAGTGGGACTTAGGTTGGATGAATGATACTTTAAAGTATTATTCCAAAGACCCTGTCTACAAGAAATATGAACATAATAAGTTAACATTCTCAATGGCTTATTTCTTTAATGAAAACTTCATGTTACCATTCTCACACGACGAAGTCGTCCATGGTAAAGGAACATTAGTAAATAAGCTTTGGGGTGATTATAATCAAAAGTTCATGCAATTAAGGAATTTAATCGCATACCAGTACGCACACCCAGGCAAGAAACTCAACTTCATGGGTAACGAACTTGGTACTTTTGATGAATGGAATGAAATTAAATCCTTAGCATGGAATTTAAAATCATATCCAATGCACGACTCATTCGGTCGTCTCTTTAGAGACTTGAACCTCATTTACAAAGCAGAACCTGCAATGTATATGAACGAGTACAATCCAAATAACTTCAACTGGTTAGAAGTTGATAACTCAGATCAATCTATCTTTGCATTTGAAAGATTTGATGGAGATTCTCGTTTGGTTTTCGTTTTCAACATGACTCCAAATTACTACGAGTACATTGAAATTCCAGTAACACAACCTGGAACTTACACAGAGATTTTTAACTCAGAAAAAGATGTTTATTCTGGATGTAATCAATATAACGGTGCTCCAATTAAGTCTACTGAGTTTGGGCCTTACGGAAGACCTCACAAAATCACAATCAAGCTCGCCTCCTTTGGAGCATGCATTTTCAAATATAAAAAATAGGAAGGTAATATTTTATGTTTAGTTCCACAAAAGAATTTAAAGCAGAGTTCAAGAAAAGATTACTTGAAAAGTACGCAAACAATGTCGAAGAATCACACATTTTCGAACAATATGATGTCTTAGGCAAAATGGTCAGAGACTATGCTGGACAATACTGGAGAGAAACACGTGAAAAGGTTTTCGCAGATGGTAAGAAAGAACTTATCTATTTCTCAATGGAATTCCTTATTGGAAGACTCCTTGTTAACAATATGCAAAACCTTGGCATCTATGATGTTGCTAAGAAAGGTCTTGAAGAACTCGGTTTAGATATCAATAAATTAGAAGAACAAGAATCTGATGCAGGTTTAGGCAATGGTGGTTTAGGCCGTCTTGCAGCTTGCTTCTTAGACTCAATTTCTTCACTCGGTTATCCAGTCACCGGAAACACAATTCGTTATGAATATGGTTTCTTTAAACAACTTCTTGAAAAAGGTTACCAACTTGAAGTTCCAGATCAATGGTTAACAAACGGCTTCTGTTTCGAAGTTAGAAAACCAAAACACGCTGTTGAAATTCAATTTGGTGGTGAACCTGTTTCATTTATGAAACAAGATGGCTCTCTTGGTTTAAAGACAAAGAACGCAGTTCACGTTAAAGCTGTTCCATATGATGTTTCTATTATTGGTTACAAGAATGAAGTTGTTAACACATTAAGACTTTGGGCTGCTGAACCAAGTGAAATACACTTACCAAAGAACATGCCATTCGATGAATATTTATCAATGCTTAAGGAAATTTCACATGGTCTTTATCCAGATGATTCAACTGAAAAAGGTAAGTTATTAAGACTTAGACAACAATACTTCTTAGTTTCCTCAGGACTTCAATCAATTTTAAGAGGCCACTTCAGAAGACATAAAACATTACTTAATTTACATGATCACTATGTCATGCAACTTAACGATACTCACCCAATCCTTGCAATTCCAGAATTAATGAGATTAATGATGGACGTTTATGGCTATGGTTGGGATGAAGCTTGGGGCGAAGTTACTAAAACAATCGCATTTACAAACCACACAATTATGCAAGAAGCACTTGAAAAGTGGCCAGTTGAATTCATTGGTAAAGTCTGTCCAAGATGTATGGATATTATTTGGGAAATTAACCGTAGATTTAACGGTTTCTTAGCAGATAATAACATTCCAATGGAAGTTAGAGACGATGTTCAAATTATTCGTGATGGACGTGTCTATATGGCAAATCTTGGTGTTTATGCTTCATTCTCAGTAAATGGTGTTGCAAAACTTCACACCGATATTTTGAAGAAAGAAACATTTAAATATTTCTATGAACTTTTCCCAGAGAAGTTCAACAACAAGACAAATGGTGTCACTCATCGTAGATGGTTAATGTATTCTAACCCAAAACTTGCAGACTTGATTACTAGCAAAATTGGTCCAGGTTGGATCTTAGATATGGAACACGAAATTTCCAAATTTGGTGAATTCCAAAATGATGCTAAAGTTCAACAAGCAATGATTGACATTAAGAAAGAGAATAAGCACGCTCTAGCAAAATATATTAAGGAAAAAATGGATATTGAAATTGATGAGAATTCCATTTTTGACGTTCAAATTAAGCGTATGCACGCATACAAACGTCAAATCATGAAGATTCTCCACATCATTTATCTCTATCAAAGAATTAAATCAGATCCATCATTTACAATGTATCCAAAGACATTCATCTTTGGTGCTAAAGCAGCTCCTTCATACGTGTACGCAAAAAAGATTATTCAACTCATTTTAGCAGTTGCTGAAGTAGTGAATAACGATCCAGAAGTCAGCAAATTCATGAAGATTGTCTTCGTTGAAAACTATGGCGTTACACTTGCAGAAAAGATTATTCCAGCAGCAGATGTTTCAGAACAAATTTCTACAGCATCCAAAGAAGCTTCAGGAACTTCTAATATGAAGTTAATGATGAACGGTGCTGTTACTCTTGGAACACTTGATGGTGCTAACGTCGAAATTCATGATTTAGTCGGAGAAGATAATTGTATTATCTTTGGTTTAACTTCTGACGAAGTTCTTAACTACTACGCATGTGGTGGTTATTCTCCATGGGATGTCTATAACTCAGATCCAAGAGTTAAACAAATTATGGATTCATTATTTAATGGTCCATGGACAAAGAAACCAGATCAATTCCAACTTATCTTTGATGAAATCATGAGAAACAATGATACATTCTTCATCTTAAAAGATCTTCCAGCTTACATTGAAGCAATGGAAAAAGTTGATGAACTTTACAAAGATGAAAAGAATTGGGCTAAGATGTGCATTGTCAACGTTGCTCAATCAGGTTACTTTACATCTGATAGAACAATCAGAGACTACGTTAGAGACATCTGGCACTTAAAGAAAGTTAATGAATAATATGGAAAAGATTAATCTAGCAAAGCTATATGATTTACAAGCAGATTTAGATAAAGAAATCGCTAAAAATCATGGCTGTACATATGAATCAACACATGAGAAAAGGCTTTTGGCCTTAATCATTGAAATTGGTGAACTTGCCAATGAGACAAGATGTTTTAAGTTTTGGTCAAATAAAGGGCCTTCTCCAAAGGAGATTACAATGGATGAATACGCAGACGGTCTTCATTTCTTTCTCTCACTTGGAATTCCTTTAAAGACTGAAAAGATGGAATATGAACTTTCAAAAAATGAAGGGGAATTAACTCTTCAATTCCACGAAGTTTATAGACTCATCGTTGACTTAAAAGAACATTATGATCTTGCTCATTACACTAAGGCACTTCAATATTATTTGAATATTGTTTTGTCTTTAGGTTATCACGCAGAAGACATTACACAAGCATATTTAGCTAAGCTAGAAGTTAATCATACTAGACAAGCTACAAATTATTAAAAGAAGGTAATTTTATGGGAAAACATGGCGTTTTACTTGCAGTATCTTCCTTACCAGGAAAATATGGCGTTGGAGACTTCTCTGACGAAGCATTCAAGTTTGTTGATATGCTTGCAAACCACAAAGTTGATTTATGGCAAATTTTGCCATTAAATCCAATTGGTTATGGACATAGTCCATATCAACCATTTTCATCTTACGCTTTTGATGAAATTTACATTTCAATTGAAGATCTTCAAAAAAGACATCTCCTTGGTCGTGTAAATAAAGTCAGAGCACGTTCAATGGCTGATTATGAAAAGGCAAGATACATTAAAGAACAAGCAATTTGGAAAGCATTTGAGGTCTTCAAACAAAATCCAAAAAATATGGCAAAACTAGATAAATTTATCAAGGAGAACCCATATATTGAAGAATACGCAGCATTTATTACTTTAAAAGAGTTTAACTGTGGTTATTCATGGAATGAATGGAGATTCTTTGAAAAAGATAGACCAGAAGATTTCGCATACTTAAAGGCCAAACACGCTTTTGCTCAAATGATTTTAACTGAAGAATGGAACAAAATTAGAGCTTATGCAAATAAGCACAACATTAAAATTATTGGCGATGTTCCTTTCTATGTTGGCTATGACTCAAGCGATGTTTATTTCCATAGAGAATCCTTCATGTTAGATAGAGAAAATAAACCAACTTGTATTGCTGGTGTACCACCAGATTACTTTAGTAAAGATGGTCAAAGATGGGGCAATCCAATCTGGAATTGGGATTATCTTTATGAACATGATTTCAAGGCAATGATGGATAGAATTTTCTTTGCAAGTAAGTTTTATGACATTATTCGTCTCGATCACTTTAGAGCATTCGATTCATACTGGGCAATTAACCCAGCATGCCCAACAGCAGTTGATGGAGAATGGCGTTATCCAGATGGATATAGATTCTTCCGTCGCTTCTTTGAAAAATATCCAGATGTTCAACTTATTGTTGAAGATTTAGGCGATTTACGTCCAGAAGTTTTGTATCTTAGAGATACATTCATGCTTGCAGGAATGAGGGAAATCGAATTTACAATTTGGGATGACGAATTCAATAACAAACATATTGAACGTGAAAACCAAGTCTATTACACATCCACACACGATAACGAAACACTCGCACAATGGATTGCAACTCTTTCAAAAGATGAGAAAACTAAGCTTAATAACAGAATGAATGAACTTGGCATTACTGGTAAAAACCTTTGTGAAAAGCTCATTAAATATGCTTATCGTAGACAAGAAAGAATTGTCATCGCATCTGTTTCAGATATTTTAAATTTAAACAAAACTCATCGTATGAATATTCCAGGTATTGTTAACGATGTTAACTGGAGATTCAAACTTCAAGGTTTTAGACAACTCGGAAAACAATTATCAAAATTTTTCTAATTAAATTATGTCGTTAAGAAATTCTTATAGAGAATGTATTCAAATACATTACCAAAGAGATGACTCCAATTACAAAAATTGGGCTCTTTGGTTATGGGAATTTCCACAAGGAAATGGTAAAGAATACCAATTCACCGGAAGAGATGAATATGGCGTTTTTGCAAACCTTCCGTTAACAACTTGGTCTTGCTTAGTAAGAACCAACAACCTTGGTTTAATCATTAAATCCAAAGGAACTTGGAATGAAAAAGACGGACCAGATAGAGTAATTAAATTTTCTAAATTGCATCACGATAAATTTGGAATTTATCACGTTTATCTTAAAGATGGTTTAGATGATGTTTTTGATAACCAAGAATTAGAAAAATCTAACATTATTAACTACGCTAGATTTATTAACTTTACTTCATTTGAAGTCAAAACAAGTGACACATTCCAAGAATTTTCAATTTACAAAAACAAACAATTCTTTAAGAATGTTAAACTTCAAAAACCTGTAAAAGAAACAGTCTATGAAATAAATAAAGATGTTGATATTACTTTTGATGATCTTTATGAAGTAGAAATTAATTTCTATGAGACCCAAAAAACATCAAGAGAACCAATTACTCACAGCTTACTTTATAGAACTAAAAAGTTCGAGAAAATGTATGAATATAATGGAGAATTAGGGGCAATTTACACTAAAAAGGCAACAACCTTTAAAGTTTGGTCTCCTGTTTCTAGCGCAATTACTTTAAGACTTTATAACAAAGGAACTCCAAATTATATTGTTGGTAAAAAAGGAATTGATAAACCGTTTAGAGAAATACCAATGGTCAAAGATGAACACGGTGTTTTCTCTACAACTGTTCATAAAAACTTGGAAGGTAAGTACTATACTTACGTAGTTACAAATGCACTTCATGAGCAATCAGAAGTAGTGGATCCATACGCAAAATCTACAGGTGTCAATGGATTAAGAGGAATGATTGTTAATTTTGAAAGAACCAATCCAGCTGGATTTAAAGATATTGAAATCAATCCTATTAACCCAAAACATTTAACAATTTACGAAACTCATATTGCAGATATTACTTCTAGTAATACTTGGACAAATGTTAAGAAATTTAGAAAGCTCGAAAAGACTTTCTTGGGAGCTTGTTTAGAGGGTACAACATACAGCGAAAACGGTAAAACCGTTTCTACTGGTTTTGACCACATTAAAGAACTTGGCGTAAATGCTGTTGAGCTTCTTCCAATTTTTGACCAAGCAAATGACGAAATTCATCCAACATTTAACTGGGGTTATAACCCAATTAACTACAACACTTTAGAAGGTGCTTATTCAACAAATCCATTCAATGGTTACACTAGAATTCGTGAGTTCAAACAACTCGTTAAGAAATATCATGACAATGGCATGAACATCATCATGGATGTTGTTTTCAACCACATGAATGGTGCTCCAGGAAGTAACTTTGATGTTATTATGCCTGGCTATTACTTTAGATATCATCACAACGGAACCTTATCGAATGGATCTGGTTGCGGAAACGAAACTTCATCAGAACTTCCAATGATGAGAAAGTTCATGATTGACTCAGTAATGTTTTTCGCAAAAGAATACAAATTAGGTGGTTTTAGATTCGACTTAATGGGCCTTCATGATTTAGACACAATGGAAGAATTATCCAGGAATTTGAAGGATTTTAATAAAAATATCGTGATTTTTGGTGAACCTTGGTGTGGTGGAGGAAGCGCTCTTCCATTTAAGGATAGTGCAGTCCAATACAATATTCCTAAGTTTAAAGGTTATGGTGCATTCAACGATAAAATTAGAGAATCATTAGTCCATTTAAACAATGAACCAACATACACAGGCTGGTGTGGAAATAGTAAGTTTTTGCCAGATGAAGGCGAGACAAATCAAGTTGTTGCAGCTGTTAAAGGTATGATTTTTGGAATGGGTGAAGGATTTGATGATCCAAATACACAAGTTAACTATGTTACTTGCCACGATAACCACACAATGTACGATAAACTCAAAGCTTCTAATTTCAAAGATGAAGCTGAGATTAAAAAGGTTTCAACTCTTGCCCATTCAATTGTCTTTACTTCGAACGGAATTTCTTTCATGCTCGCAGGTGAAGAATTTTTAAGAACAAAAGGTGGCTGTGAGAACTCATATAATGCTCCTTACGGAGTAAATGCTTTAGATTATTCTTTGAAAGTGAAGAATTACGATATGTTCAAGATTTTCCAAAAGTTAATTAAATTTAAACAAAACGTTTATGAACTAGCACTTGAAAAAGGTTTGAACAATTTACTTAAAGTTGATTCAGAAGATTTAAACTTAATTTCCTATGCATTAGCAGACAAAGACACAAATAGGCTTTATTTAGTGTTCCACATGAATGGTTATAGAAATGGTGGTGCACACATTGTTGATTTAAGTGGCTACAAACTTTATCTTGATACAATCAATTCTCATAAATCTTTAGGAGCTAAAACTTCATTAGTTCCATACGAAACATTAATTTGTTACAAAGAAAGAAATGAATAGCAAAATAACTACTGGACATCTAGACATTGTTGAACTACCCTTTTTAAACACGAAAAGAGCAGTTAGAATCTGGACTCCAGACGATTATAGTAATGATAAAAAATACCCCGTCATTTATATGCATGACGGTCAAAATATTTTTAACTTTTTTGATAAAAGTATGGAGATGTGGAACCTCAACGAAATGGTTTCAGATTGCATCATTGTTGGAGTTGATCATGGCGGCGTAAAAAGGATAGATGAACTTTCTCCAAAAGCATGGACAAAATATGGTAAAAATGCGCCTTATGTTTGTAAACCTTGTGGCGAAGAATATTGTGACTTTTTAGTGAACACAGTTATGAAATTTGTGAACGAAAATTACAGCACAAAACAAGGCAGAGAATTTACATCAATTGGTGGTTCATCAATGGGTGGAATTATGTCGCTTTATATTGCCCTTGCTTACAAAGAAATCTTCGGAAAAGCCTATGTCTTCTCTCCAGCATTTAAAGTGTATTCTACTGGGTTTTTTGAGAAATATCTCCAGGAAAACCCGATTATTTTAGAAAATTTACCTTACCTTTACATTGCTTCTGGAGGCACTCATGGAGCTGAAAGAAAAGGCTCTGGCGGAGATGAATCTATCATTGCAAAATATGTTCCTTACATTAAAGAAGAACTTATAAAAAGAGGCTATTCAAAAGAGAAAATTGAAACCAAAATTTTAGAGGGTAGAGTTCATCATGAAACAACTTGGAGAGAGCTATTCCCAAGTGCCTACAAATGGTTAGAAAATAAATAAGAAAATGCGAACCAAATTTGGCTCGCATTTTTCTTATAATAATTTGTCTATTTCGTCTTCGCTATAGACTTCAATTCCTTTTGATTTTAGAAGCTTAGCGGTGACTCCCATTCCTGGAATCAAACGATCCATGAAGTAACCGTTATGAATCATATGTGTTCCGCAACTTGGAGAGTTTTCTTTTAATACTGCTTTTGTGATTCCAAGGTATTGGCAGAGCATCAATGCTTTGCTAGCGCCAGTCTCGAAGTTTTTAGTAACATTTGTTCCGTCTTTCATTATGACTTGGCTTCCTTTAATCTCGCTAGGATTTCTAGGACATTTAAGTCCGCCTTCCATTTCTGGACAGAATAAAACTAACTCATATTTTTCTTTGAGTTTTTCTACATCAGGATGATATTTTCCCTGACCTTTGTAATTACATTTTTCGCCTACTAAACAAGCACTAATCAATATTTTTTGCATATGAGTATTTTAACAACAATTATTTTTGTTGTAAAATATAAAATATGGAAATTCCAGCATTTATCTATGTCTATAAGGGAAAACAATATAATGTTTTCATTTCAAAACGTTTTCAACGAAACATTTATTATAGATTTAGAAAAGATGGTTTCTATGTATCTTGTCCTCGATTAACTTCCCGTTTAACAATCACACAAGGACTAGATAAATTCGCAGGGAAGTTAATCGCTCAATTTGAGAAAAGAAATGGTAATTATTCTTTCTCGGAGAATTACATTTACATTCTTGGAGAAAGATACGAACTTAGTCAGTTTCATTTAGAAAATGACAAGGACGTCCTTGATTTTCTCATCGAGAAGGCTAAAGTAGTGTTCTTTAATTTAGTTCGAAAGAACGAAGAAATAATGGGTATAAAAAATCCATACAAAATTAAAATAAAGAATACAGGTTCTCAGTTTGGTTCAAACTCGAAGCAAACTCATACTTTATCCTTCCAATTCAATTTGATTCACTATAGTGAAGAAATAATTGAATCGGTAGTGATCCATGAGCTTGCTCATGATTTCTACAGAAACCATCAAGAAGGTTTCTATGAAGTGGTGTACAAATACTGCCCAAAATATAAAGAAATACAGAAAAAACTTAAGAAAGGAATTCACAAATGATATACGAAATTAAATCAAGACAAAACGATAAGATTAAAGAAGTTGTGAAACTTTCAAATATGAAATCTTCTAAAGAAGCAAAACTTTTTAAGATCGAAGGATTTCATGCATTTGAAATGGCTTTAGAAGCAAAGGCTGTTAAATCAGTCTTTACTTATAAAGAAATAAAAGATTTGCCATCTAATATTCCTCAATACATTGTTTCAAAAGAAATAATGGAGAAGATTTCATATGCTAAAAATCCACAAGGCGTAGTGGTAGTGTGTAACTACATTCCAGTAAGAGCAATAACATCAAATAAAGTCTTACTTCTAGATGATGTTTGTGATCCTGGAAATGTCGGAACACTTTTAAGAACTGCTTTAGCGTTCGGATATAAAGATGTAATTATGCTTGGAGGTTGTTCTCAATACAATGAGAAGGTTCTCCAATCAACTCAAGGTGCAATCTTTAAATTAAATATCGTCAACGATATTGATATAAATAGTCTAAAAGACTATGAAATACTCGCTACAGAAATAAAAGGCTCAGTGGAACTTTCTAAAGTTACACCTGGACCTAAACACATCCTTGTGCTCGGAAACGAAGCACATGGAGTGTCAAATAAAATCCTCTCACTTGCAAGTAAGAGGATTAGAATTGATATTTCTGATATCGAGTCACTTAACGTTGCTGTTGCAGGAGCAATTGCAATGTATAAGTTATCTAATTAACTTTAGTTAATCTTAGAGATAACGTCGAGGTATAATGCCTCGACTTTTTTGTAGGCTGCATTAACTTCTTCTGGGTTAGTAGTTTTTGCTAAGTCTCCACGCATAAGTTCAGTAAGAGCAACTGCTGCAGTGCCAAGTTCTTTGAATGCTAAATTGAGTGATACACCTTTTAATGTGTGTGCCTCAAAGAAAGCTTTTTCATAATCGTGAGCTTCAATAGCTGCTTTTAAGCCATCAAGTTTTTGAGTTTCTTTGAACTTCAAAACAAATCTTTCGATTAAAGCATCATTCATTAATCTTGAAAGTGCTTCTTCGTAATTGCCGCCAATTTCTTCGTAAAATTTCTTAATTTCCATGGGTTTTCTCGCTTATTTGTGATTTTTTAAATAGGTAATAAACTCATCTTCTGGGAGTGGTTTAGAATAGAAGTAACCTTGAATTGCATCACAACCAAGATCACGATAAATGTTCTTTTGTTCCTCGTTTTCAACACCTTCAGCGAATACTTTTGCACCAAGTTCGTGTGCAAGAGCGATGACGTGTTTAACGACATCTTTTTGAGCTTCAAGACGTCTTGCAAAGGTGATATCAAGTTTTAGATAATCCATTGGAATATCACTAATCATGCCAAGGCATGAATAACCAGAACCGAAGTCATCAATTTCAATTTTGAAACCTTCATCACGGATGATTTTTGCCTTCGCAAGAACATCAGCAGAGTTTCCTGCTAAAGATTCAGTGATTTCAAAATGAAGTTGTTCTTTATTAAAACCAAAGTGTTTAACAGCTTTAGTTAAAAGTTTTGGATCTGCAAAAACAGCCAAGTCTCTACGTGATAAGTTAACTGAAATTGGAATTTCTTTTAATCCTAACTTTTTACATTTAGCAAGGAATTCACAGGTTTTTTTGACGATAAACTCGTCTAATTTGGTAATTAAACCAGTTTCTTCGAATGTAGGAATGAAGTCTCCTGGAGAAATAAAACCAAGTTCAGGATGGATCCATCTAACAAGTGCTTCTGCTCCGACAAGTTCATCGGTTTTGCAGTCATGTTTTGGTTGAATGTAGATTTTAAAATCCTCATTTTTAATGGAATCATCCATGTATTCAACAAGTAAATGTCTATAGTTTTCTTTTTCAATAATTGTTTTATCAAAGAAGATAATGCTTCCTTCTGACTTAGCATTATTAGAATGATAAGTAGTGAAGAGTTTATTCATTATGTTGTTTGTTTTTAAAGATTTGTCGACATTTTCGTAAACAATATGTTTCAAAGAAACATTTGGAATTGGTGAAAGTTCATGAAGTTCTTTTTCGATGTCTTCTATGATTGCTTTATAGTCAACCTCAGAATTAATAACGAATGCTAAATTGTCTCCACCATAACGGGCCATTGCTAAAGCATTATTTCCGTATTTTTGGAAAATTGAGCCCATTACTTTAAGGAGTTTATCACAATCATCTTCACCATAAGTGGTGTTCATATAAGTAAAATCTTGAATGATACATAAAATGTATGTTAATTTTACATCTGCTTTTTTAAGAACGTTATCAGAGACATAGTGAAAGAATTCTCTATTGATTAAACCAGTCTTGTGATCAAGTCTAGTTTCAAGAATTGCCCCAACAGATTCTTTTAATCTAATTAAAGCTTCAACTCTTTTTAAAATTACGTTAGGTTTATATGGTTTTGTGACGAAATCGGAAGCGCCTTTTTCAAGGGCGTGTTCTTCTTCGTCTCCTTCGGAGGTTGTTACAATAACAGGGATTTTCTTGTAATCTTCATGTTTATTGTATTCATCTAAAAAGCCATAGCCATCTAGCACAGGCATTTGGATGTCTAATAAAATTAAAGAAATAAATTCAGCATTGTTTTTAACAATATCAAGAGCTTCTTTTCCGTTTGTAGCTTCTAAAACGATGTATCTTTCATCGAGAATTGACTTTAAAATTTCTCTATTAATGTCATTGTCTTCGACAACTAATACAGTTTTCTTAAGATTAAATAAGTCTTGTTCGTTACGAAATGCCGTCATCTTTTAAGGTTCTTTCTAACTTCTTCTTTTAATAAGTTAAAATCAATTGGTTTTGCGATATGTCCATTCATTCCTGCTGCGATTGCTTTTTTCTTATCTTCATCAAAAGCATTTGCAGTCATGGCAATGATTGGAACTATTTTAGCATCTTCTCTTGATAATTTCCTTATTTCTTGTGTAGATTCATATCCATTGAGTTCTGGCATCATAATATCCATTAATACAACATCAAATGAATTTGGTTTACTATTCTTAAATATTTCAAGTGCTTTTTGACCATCAGTGGCAGGTGTAATTATTGCACCATTTTGCTCTAAGATTGTCTTAGCAATTTCCATGTTAAGTTCGTTATCTTCTGCAAGTAAGATTCTAAGACCTTCCATTGTAAAGCTATCATCTTTAGAAGCAATAGCTTCCTCTACTTGAGAATCTGCAACTTTAAATGGAATTGTGATGAAGAATTCTGTTCCTTTTCCAAGTTCAGATTTAACTTCAATTTTGCCTCTCATAAGATCAACAAGTTGCTTGGTAATTGACATACCAAGACCAGTGCCTTGGTAGTTACTTCTAGCAGTCTTTCTTTCTTGTGAGAATGGTTCAAAAATTTTCTTTATAAATTCTTCACTCATTCCAACGCCTGTATCGATGGTGTGGAAGACGTAATTGACGTAACCATCAACCTCGTCAGATTGGTAAACTTCAAGGTCAACTCTTCCTTCGTTTGTGAACTTCACTGAGTTACTTAAAACGTTAATCAAAATTTGTCTAATTCTGGTCTCGTCTCCAATGATAAATGGATGGGTTGGAGTTTTCAAAAATCTACACTTAAAAATAATGTCTTTTTTAGTGGCTTCACCAAACATAATAAATGAGACTCCGCCGACAGCTTTTCTGATATCAATTCTTTCTTCATTTAAGAAGTCACTTTGTTTGTTTTCAATACGTGTCATATCGAGAACATCATTAACTAAAGAAAGTAAGTGTTTTGATGCTGTGTCAATTTTATTGACATATTCTTTAACTTTCTTTGGATCTTTCTCGTCTTTTGCAAGATTTGTTAAACCCATAATTCCGTTAATAGGAGTACGAATATCGTGGGACATATTTGCCAAGAATTCTTGCTTTGTTGCGTTAGCTTTTTGGGCTGCAGAAACTTCGTGATAATCCTCCAAGAAAGTTTCTCTTTGACGAGTAACGTTAATGGAGTAAATTGCGACTGTAAAAACAGCAAATCCAAGTGAGTAGAAAGGACCATCTGGATAAGCCATTTGAAGGACACCAAAAATAGCTGGAATAATTAAGAAGAAAGCACCCGAGAAGTATTTAACTGTCGGTGATTTTTGCTTGAAATGTATAAATCCTTTAATAACGGCGTACACTGCGAGCGGAATGTATTGTGCGAATTGTAGTGCGAATACGACATAACGCACAGTCCTGTTGAGCGTGTGGTAGACACCTTCTGAGTCAATATTAAACCAGAATGATCTGCCTGTAGCATTTGCAATAATGTTAGTCAAAATTAAAGATAATTGAACTGCTAAAACGACATATCTATAAATAGAAACTACAATTTTTTGTTTCTTTTCGAATTTAAAAAAGTGAACAGCGTAAATAGAAATTGCGACAGATGAAGCAGCAGCAAAAATATGGAATAAGTAAGTTGAGATTTCGTATGTGATTGGTGAATGTGGAGCGACTGCGAAACCGATTAAACCCCAAAGAGCATCAATTCCACAGAAAATAATGAAGAAGATAAAAACTTGTGTGAGTTTTTTGTCGACTGATTGTTTGTACGCTGTTGAAACAGTTCTATTTAGAATGATTGCAACAATAAACGCACAAATAACACCAACGTATGCATATAGTTGATAAACGAAATCCATATTTAGTACCTGCTTTGCTAAATTAATTATAAATTAATATATTTAAAATTAGAAACAAAAATTCGATTTTTTAATAATTAAAACTTCCAATTAGTCCTAGCTTTTTACTAATTTTATTAATTTTGTGTTGCTTTTTATTTTTCTTTCTATAAACTTTATGTTTAAAAGAAAGGAGAATTTTTTATGAGAAAATTCAAACTTATAGTCAGCGCCTTACTTGCGAGTACAATGGGCGTTGTTGCAGTTAGTGGACTTACTGCATGTGGAGACAATGAGCAAAAAGAAAGCGTAACATCTGTTTCCATTACTAATAAAAGTTCAGTCAAATCAATGAAAGTTGATGACAGTGTTACATTAAAAATTAATGTTAATGCTTCTAGTGAAGATGCTAAAGGCATTGATGTTGTTTCTTCTGATGCTACTGTAGTTAAAGTTACAAAATCAGGATCTAACTACAAAGTTACTGCTTTAAAAGAAGGAAGCGCAACAATCACTGTTACATCTACTTATGACAACACTAAGAGCGACTCTGTTGATATTGCAGTTGTTGAAGCTGGTTTCGATCCATCATGGATTGAAGAAGGATTTACCTACTCAAAAACCTTCCCAACCTCAGAATTAAAGAAATTCTTAGGAAGCGGAACTTATATAGTTCCAGAGTTCGCTAAATTAGATGGCGGTTCATATTATTTGAACTATCCAGAAGATGATGAATACTATGCACAATTCATCATTATTGTTGATGGAATTAGAGTGGATGAATATGCAGATCTTTGCGGTAAAGCTGGTTTCGATAGAATTCTTTCATCTAGTGAAGGTGGTTATGAAATCATTGATCCAACATTAACTTTTGATGTTATTGTTTCATCCAGCTATGATGAAGAAACATACGAAGAAGCTGCACCAACAATCTTAACATTTTATAAATGTTCAGATGTTTGGGGTTCAAGCAAGAAAACAACCGATACTGCTTGGAGCGAAAAGAAGATAAAAGATGCAATTGAATATTGTAGTGCGCCTGAACTCGCTAGAGCAGTCGCAGCAGTTCCATTTGTTGCACTTGGTGAAGATTATGAAATTTCTTCATATATTGAAGATTATGGTTTCTTCCAAATGCCAATTCCTAACTCAGTTATGATTTGTGATTATTCACTTGATGACAGCATGCTTGATGGTTATGAATCAGTTCTTACCGCCGCTGGTTATGTAAAAGAAACTGGTGAAGATGGCTATGTTACATTCGAAAAAGATCTTGATGCATACTTACATATGTCACTTGCATATGGTTGGGATGCAACCGGAAACACAATTTATGGTTTTATTTCAGCAGTTGAGTTAACAAATTATCCATCAACCGAAATTTCAGATTTCGTTTCAGATGATGTCGAATCATTCTATGATATTCCAGATTTTGCTGGAACTGCTAAATCCTATGGATTTATGATTACTCCTATGTATGAATTCGATGAAGATTATGAAGTTGTCGGTGAATACAATGAAGCTACAGTTAACGTAAATGGTTCTAAAGAAGCCGATTTCAATGCTTATGTTCAATTGTTAAAAGATAACGGTTTTGAAACCGAAATTGATAAAACATATTATGAAGATTATGGTGAAATCGACGCTACTGCAACAAAGGGAAGAATTTATATTGATCTTGTTTACTACGCAGAAGAAGTTGATTATTACGAATACTCTAAGACTGATGGTGATATCGAAATGAAGATTTCAGCTGACGATTCAGTTGATGAACCAAAAATTTATTTTGATGATGAATCAGTTATGGTTGTTGCTGAAGAAGTATTAACAGTCACTGCTACTGCAAGAGTTCCAGGTACTATTACTTATGCTTCAAGCAATACTGAAGTAGTTACTGTTGATGAAACTAGTGGTGCACTTACTGGTGTTGCAAAAGGAACAGCAGTTGTTACTGCAACTTTAAAAGTTAGTGAATCAGTTTCATACAAAGCTACAATTAATGTTTCTGTTGTTGATAAAGCAACAGGCATCAATGTTACAGGTCCTGCTACAGTTGGCAAAAACAAAGTTGTAAACTTTGCTTATGAAGCAACTCCGGCTGGCTCCAAAGCCGTTGGCGAAGCCGTCTTCTCGATTACAGAAGGTTCTGAATTTGGCACAATCACTCCAGCTGGTGTCTTTACCGCAGCTGATGTTGATGAAGAACGCTCAGTTACAATTAAATGTCAAGTTGGTGAATTAAGTGCAACAAAGGTTGTTACTGTTAAGCCAGTTGTTGATGTTGTTGATACAATTACATTAGCAAAATTAGGTCTTTCAACCATTGGAACAGTTTATACTGATTTCAGTGGCAAAAAAGATGTTTCGGAAGCAGCTTATGCTGGTAGATGTGCTGGTAAAGATGGCACAATCCAATTAAGAACAAAAACAGATGGTGGTTGTTCTGGAATTATCTCTGCAACTTCAGGTGGCGCTTTAGCTTCAGTCACAGTTGCTTTCAATAGTCAAACAACTGGCACTAAAGGTGTTCAAATTTATGCTTCAGATAAAGCATTTACAGTTGATGATATGTTTAGTGGTTCAATGACACCAGTCAAACAAATCACTGCAAGCGATACAAATAAGACATTTGAATTCAGCGGTGACTTTGCTTACATCGGTATTAGATCAATTGATGGTGCATGTTACCTTGATAACTTCTCAGTAACCTGGCAAGCATAATTAAAACGCATAATAAAGAAGTCTGTACCTTATGGTATGGACTTTTTTTATTTGCGTGTTTATAATATAAGCGCGTTGACGAGAAGTAGTAACTCGATAACCTTAGATAATAGGGAATGTGGAATAGTGGAACCCACAAGTGTCTAAGACGAGTGAATTCACCTCTGAGCATCTTCTTGTAATGAGAAGCGTTAACCACGTTACGGCGTTAGAGCAACTATAAGTTGAATTAGGATGGCACCACGGAGAAATTCGTTCCTTGTTGTGTCATTTTTATTTTTTTAGGGGGATGGAAACCATGTCAGAAATATTCCAAAAAGTCGCAGATCTTAAAGAAAAGATTCTTAAAGCTGCAGAAGAAATCCATGATGAAGCAGGTCTTAAAGTTTTCCAAGACACTTATATGTCAAAAAAGAGTGAACTTTCTCAACTCATGGGTGAAATCAGAAATCTTGAAGGCGAAGACAAAACAAAGTTTGGTCAAGCAATGAATGAAGCTAGAGGTGCAGTAACTGCTGCATTCCAAGCAAAACAAAAAGAAATTCAAGATGCTGCAATCGCAAAGAAACTTGAAGCAGAGAAGATTGATATTACTCTTCCAAGCTTTAACTATAAAATGGGCGGAATTAACCCATTCTATTTAATCCAAGACGAAATTATTGATACTTTCGTCGCTATGGGTTACGAAGTAAAAGAAGGACCAGATGTAGAATCTGACTACTATAACTTCGAAAGAATGAATATTCCTGCAGACCATCCTGCAAGAGAAATGCAAGATTCTTTATACATTAATCCAACAACCCTTTTAAGAACACACACTTCTCCAGA
>JAKSVH010000030.1 GCA_024408085.1 Bacilli bacterium
ATGTTGTACGAAAATCTTGCATATATATTTCATTCTATGACACAATTCTGCTCTTGCGTTATAAAATATTCATAAAGAGCACGGCTAAACTATTTTCAGGAGGAGAACAATGAAGAAGCTATATTCTCTTGCATTAGAACAAAAAGAAGACGCCAAGCATGGCGATTCCTTCTTTCCAATACAGCGTTATATCACTACACTCAATAACAATTATCCAGTAATTACAGCGCACTGGCATGAAGAGGCAGAACTTACAATGATAACTACCGGTTCCTGTAAATACCAGATTGATTTGGTTGATTACGATGTGAAAGAAGGGGATATCCTGTTCATTCCACCTCTATTTCTTCATTCAATAACCGATGAATGCAATGAAAAGATGGTGAGCGATACATATGTTTTTCATCTGAATTTTCTAGGGGGAAATTCCACGGATATCTGTTCAACACGATATCTCACACCGATGATGAACCAGGAATTTTCTATGCCACACCTGATTACGCCTAAACACCCGGCATATGCTTCTCTCAAAACTATTTTCACTCAGATTAATCATCTATATGATGAAGCAATTCCTGGATATGAGCTTGCGGTAAAGGCCATGCTGTTACAGGTTTGTTTTTTGCTGATCCAATACAGCAATAGAATCGAGACCCCTGATTCAGGCACTCCATCTGACATGTTAAAGAAAGTACTTGATTACATTGAGTTAAATTATTCAGATGTCATTACGGTGTCTGAGCTTGCGGATATCTGCAATTTTAGCGATTATCACTTTATGCGATTCTTCAAGAAATATATGAATATGACTTGCATCGAGTACATCAATAATCTGCGTTTAGAAAAGGCAGTAGAATTATTTGAAAAAGGGAACACTTCTATTCTGGATGTCTCCTTATCTGTGGGTTTCCACAATCTGTCCTATTTTCACAGAGCTTTTAAGAAAAAATATCACATGACTCCGCTTTCCTTTATAAATGAAATAAAGCATCAGACATAAATGGTCTGATGCTTCTTTTTATTTCTATATTTATAAATCAATAATAGTCTCCGCCAATTAACCATATTCCCTTATCAATATATTTATATAAAATTGGAAAATACAGATGCAAATACTACTGTAAATATACCTGAAACAGCAATTGCCAGACCGCTCATTGCACCTTCAACTTCTCCAATCTCTATTGCCCTTGCTGTTCCAATTGCATGAGAGCTTGCACCAAATGCAAGACCCTTTGAAATAGGTTCTTTGATATGGAATATTTTGCAAATCAAATCACCAAATATATTGCCAAGTACTCCTGTAATAATAATAACAGCCACAGTGATTTCTACATATCCACCAAGTTCTTCTGATAGCCCCATTCCTATCGCTGTAGTAATGGATTTTGGAAGCAGTGTTACATATTCCTGATGTGATAACCCAAAAATCATTGACAGTGCAAACACGGTAGCAAGACTCGTCAGAGCTCCAGTTAAAAGACCGCAAATAACAGCTTTATAATTCTTTTTTAGAAGTTCCCACTGCTCATACAGTGGAATGGCAAGACATACTGTTGCCGGTGTCAAAAGATAGCTAAGATACTTGGCACTCTCCTCATAAACTTCATATTCAACATCTCCAATTACAAGTACTACAATAGAAATGATTATGGATATAAGCAACGGGTTAAAAAGCCCGATTTTGAATTTTTTCTTTAATAACATCCCGATTGCATATGCCACAAGGCTAAGTGCAACACCTGCAAACAGTGATTCCTGAAAAAAACTATTCATTTTTATTTTTACCCGACCTTCTGATAATAATTTGAGACGCCCATCCAGTAGCAGCCATAACTGTTATTATCGTCACAACTGTAACAATGCTGACTGGTAATAATATAGGTCTAAGCACGCCCCATGATGTCATCAGTCCAACGCCTGCCGGAATAAACATTATTGGCATTATTTCTATCAAAAATTTGCCAGTTTCTTTTACTGCATCTAATTTTATAATCTTAGTCATAAGGCAGAAAAACAAAATTGCCATACCATATATACTTGCGGGAACTGGTAATGGCAAAAGGCATTTTAGTATTTCTCCAATAAAGGATATTAATAAAATAATAAAAAACTGTTTGATATATTTCATAATTCTAATCTGTCCAATATTTTTCTAGTATGAAAATCGTCCTTAAAAATACGCATGGTCACCAATGATCTAAATTCGTTGTTCTTTACGAAAAAACGAAGTGCGATTCCACTGTACATGTAGCTTTGATATTCAATCTCAATCCCACTTACATCCTCACTAACTAATTTTGTCAAGGCATCCATATTGTTTTTATTATTTAAATCTAATGTGACTTGTGTCAT
>JAKSVH010000031.1 GCA_024408085.1 Bacilli bacterium
CATTTGTAGAGAACAGGCACGATACCAAAATATCGTGCTTTTTTCTTTGTTTCTGCAGGTTTTTTGACTATTTAAATAATTAGATTATTAGTGTCAGCAATGCGGAAGCTAAAGAAAGACAAAAAAGAAGTTAGGACTATATCACAACCTAATGTAGTCCGGACTAGTTTTAAACAAAGATTATGAACAAATTAAAGGGGATGTTCGAAAACTCATTGTGAAAAATGAGTGAAAAGAACTCTTTTTTCTTATGCAATAAATTCGACTATGTCTTTATAGACTTTTTCTTTTCCGACCTCATTTAGAATTTCGTGTCTCATGTGATCGTATTTAATATCTTTAATATTTTTGAATCCAGCATTTTTAAGAATATCAATAGATGTTTTTGAGCCCTTATCTAATCCTGTGGATGGATCTGAATCGCCTCTTAAAAGAAGTATTGGAAGATCTGCGTTTACGTCTTTATAGTTTTTGAAATCTCCCATTCTTTTAACTAGAACGAATAAATCTTGCAGGGCACTTGATTTAAAACCGTGTCCGCAATATGGATCTGCCATATAGTTTTTGACATTTTCTTCATTAAAAGATAACCAATCAAATGCAGTTTTTGGTTTCTTGACACTTTTATTAAATCTTCCAACTGCGATATCTTGTAACATCTTAGAGAATTTTTTAGTGCCGTTTAGTTTTTTATGAATACCTGCTAAAACGATTCCCAATCCTGCGGCTGGTTGTGGATTTGGATAGCCTGAGAGAATAACTTTTTTATATTCCTTAGAATCTTCCATCATCAAGTTTCTTGTAATAATCGTACCCATTGAGTGAGCGAATAATATTACTTCGGAAGTTTTGTATTCTTCTTTGATCCATTTAGTGATGATTCTTTCATCTTCTATTAATAATTTCCAACCATCTTTATCTGCAAAATATCCAAGAGTAGGAGCAGATTCACCATGTCCTCTCATATTAGCGGTTATAACTGTATACCCCGCTTTATTTAATTCCAAAGCGAATGGTTCATATCTTTCTTGGTGTTCTTCCATACCGTGTGCGATTTGAATATAACCTTTTGGTTCGTTTACTTCATAAGCATTTACATCAAGCTTATATCCATCACTTGCGGTTAAAGTTATTTTTCTCATAAGTATCCTCCTTTATAGATAAGAATTATATGTATTTTATGTTTCTTTTGATAATTTTACTTTACCACTTAATGATTAAATGTGGGTAGCTTTTTCTTCTGAAAAGGTGGAAAAAACACGTTTGTTTCTGTATATAAAAAAGAACCGTCGCGAAGGTTCCCTAGATGACACTAAGTTAAGGTGATGTCCGGCATTCAAGTACCTATGGGCCGTAATAGATAGCCCTACGCTGGTCGAAGGCATTCGATCAGGTTGGCCTCTTACCTTAAAAAGAGGACTCTATACGTATCGCAGCCGTAGAAATGGTATCGCCCGAGTTCAAAGGGGTATACCTAGGCGTGCTCTATACGTTGTATAGAGACAGGTGTAAATTACAGGTTGATACAAGCCTGTTTTTTTATAAAATTTTGTTCCTTTGCAGTATCATTTGTAATGAATAAATTCATTACAAATGATACAATATAGATAATATAAAAGGGGAAATACAAATGGAAAACAAAATTAAATTATTTGAAGACAAGAAAATAAGAGTTGCTTGGAATGAAGATGATCAAGATTGGTATTTCTCAATTGTTGATGTTGTATGTGTATTAAATGAGCAAGAATATCAAGCCGCACGTAATTATTGGAAGGTTCTTAAACTTTTTAATAGATGAAGGATTCTAAACGGTTACAAGTTGTAACCAGTTGAAAATGCTATCTGAAGCTTCAACCAAAGAGATTAGTAAATCTATAAAGCCTGAAGGATTTGAACAAAATAAAACCGTTGCAAAAATGGGTGGAAGCGTTGCAAAAAATGCAAGAAAAGAAATAGAATCAAAAACGTTATTTCTACAAAATTAATAAAATAAAATGTCAAAGGTGGAAATTCGGCATACGACCACGGCGTATTCTTATGAATGGGTATTACATGCGATGCAGTGGTGAAACGAATCCACTTAACACCTGGAGCGAATAAGTAGTTTCCTTAATTAGCCTGGCCTGCTTGACATTAAGGCATTTGAATGGTGTTTATTATCAATAAAAATGTTATCATATAAACATGAAACCAAATCCAAACTTAGTATTTCCTATTCCAGGATATGACAAACAAACATATATAAAACCAACAATCAAAAATCCAA
>JAKSVH010000032.1 GCA_024408085.1 Bacilli bacterium
TATATTTTGCATTCATCCACCAAAACAATTGTTGATTATTGCCTTGCTAATAACATCACAAAAGTTGTTATTGGAGACATCAAAGGAATTGACAATCACAAAACCAATCAAAAAGGCAAAAAAGAAAAAGAGTTCAACCAAAAACTTCATTCTTTACCTTTTGATAAAATTTATCACATGCTTGATTATAAATTAAGAAAGAGAGGTATAACATTAATTAAGCAAAACGAGGCATTCACAAGTCAATGTTCTCCAGCTTCAAAAGAAGTTTCTTCTGAATTTGCGGACAAAAACAATCGTATATATCGTGGCCTATATCAAGACGGGAACGCTATTTACAACGCAGATTCTGTTGGAGCATTTAACATTCTAAGAAAGTATTATCAAGAGAACCATATTAATAAAAAATTAACTTATAAATGCTTATCAAACCCAAAGAAAATAAGTATTCCTGTAACTTCAAATTCTGCTAAGAAAGAAGTAGGGATAGTGGGCAGGAACTGCCCTGATTTCAACATGCTACAAAGCATGCTTGAGTCGATGCTCGGTAATTCAATTGCCGAGTAGTTCACGTAAGAAGGTGTGCTTTCGATTAAACACTTTCGAGCCAACAAATGCATTTATCTCGAAAAAGAACATTGTCTTTTATCGAATAAATGAAGAAGAAAAGACAATTACTCTTATTGCAATTACAACTGCAAGTCAAAATTATTTAAGTCTGATGAAATAACGTCGAAAACCAGGCAAGTTAGAATGCCTGGTTTTTCGTATTAAAATAAATTGACTAAATTTTATCAAAGTGATAAAATTTAAGTATTATGGAACCATTAGCAGAAACACTCAGACCTAAAACTCTTGATGATGTCATTGGTCAACATCATCTTTTAGATAAAGGAAAATTAATGAGAAATGTGATTGAATCAGGTCATATTTGTAACATGATTTTCTATGGTCCACCAGGAATTGGTAAGACCACACTTGCAAACATCATTGCAGATAGCACAAAAATGTCATTACACAAACTAAATGGCACAACTGCAAGTATTGATGATATTAAAAGAATTATTGATGAAGCAAAATCATTATTTTCACAAAACGGAATTTTGCTTTATTTGGATGAAATCCAATATCTCAACAAAAAACAACAACAATCATTACTTGAGTTTGTTGAAAGAGGAGATATAACTTTAATTGCATCTACTACTGAGAATCCATATTTCTACGTTTATCCTGCATTACTTTCAAGATGTACAGTCTTTGAGTTTAAATCACTTAAGTCTGAAGACATTATGGATGGACTTAAAAAGGCTGCTAAAAAGATCAATGTAAAGATTGGTGGAGAAGCACTTGAAAGACTTGCTCTTGGATCCAATGGCGACATGAGAAAAGCTCTCAATAATTTAGAATTTTTGACTAACGGATTATCTAAAGATAAAAAGACCATAACCCTAGAAATGGTTGAACAACTTATTTCAAAGGCAAATATTTCCTATGATAGAAGCGAAGATCATCATTTTGATAATCTTTCGGCTCTTATGAAATCACTTAGAGGATCTGATCCAGATGCAGCAGTATTTTATCTTGCTAAAATGCTTGAAGCAGGTGACTTAGTTGCAGCAGCAAGAAGACTTCTTTGTTCAGCAAATGAGGACGTCGGCTTAGCTTACCCACAAATCATTTCAATTGTTAAAGATGCTGTTGATACAGCCCTTCAACTCGGAATGCCAGAAGCATATTTACCTCTTACAAACGCTGCAATTTTAATTGCAACTGCTCCAAAATCTAACTCTGGATGTGTTGCATATAACGCCGCAATTGCTGATATTAGACAAGG
>JAKSVH010000033.1 GCA_024408085.1 Bacilli bacterium
ATTTTCTTACAGTAATTAGGAATTATTTGATTATGAAAATTGTTCAAAAAACACAAACAGATTTAACAATTGGTCAAGCTTATTTTCAGGATTGTATCCTCAGAGAAATGAGCCGTGTACAAGAAATAATTAATAATGCTTCAGAATCTTGCTATAGGATGATTGTTTCGTTTTTAACACTTTATATAGCGGCATATGGTATTGTCATTCAAACTTTTGTAACAAGCTGCGGCTGCAAAAACATAGGGATGATAATTACAGTTTTTGCGACAATTTTATTGGTCATAACAATGGTGTGTCGTCATCACTATAAAACTTACAAGCGACAATATATTTTTAGGAAGGTCATGGTTGATCTAGAAGCATTATATGAAAACGTGACGATTAATTATTTAGAGGCAAAAAACATCTTAAATGGAACAAATATAACTGAATACTCATATTTGTTGTCTTTGAAATATGACAAAAATCTCTTTTGTACAGAAGCAAAATGCAGGGTTTTAAAAGAGTTGATGTACTTATTCATCTGCGCACTAGTAACATTAGGAACTTGCTTATTAGTCATTTTTTTATGATATACATCGCATACAAAACATATTCTCTTCGTAAAGAATTGCTGAATCAAGGAATCAAAATTGATGATTTCCAAGCTTATATAAAAAGTAGTAAAGGTAGCAATCTATATTTTGAACAGTTGCTCTTGATTTATAAAGATATGTATAACAGCAAATTTCATTATGAAATAGATAATGTTTTTAAAACAGCCGATTTAAATGGTGAGGAAATAAAGTTAATTCTTGTCAGTGACTTTAATGATTCTGTTGGTAAATGGCAAGGGATAGAATTAATGATTGCTGAAAAATACAAAGCAGAAATATATCTCGTTAATAATTCTATTTTTGTTTCCCAAATGCTTAACGGAATGAATAATTACAAAACAATTGTCAAAGCGTTGAACTTTAGACAATATAAAAGAATACGTTAAATATATTATTTTGCAAAACTATTTAACACTATTGCAAAAGCAATAATGGAAAAAGACAAAGTAAGAATAGTAATATAAAAAGGCAAAATTGATTTACTTAGAAAACAACTAATGATACGTGTTCTTTTTATCACAGAAACATCATTGAATTCCTGAATCGATTTTGGCGAAAACCCAAATCGTTTTTCTATATAGTCGACACAAGTATGCCACTTGCCTCCGCCATATTCTTTTGCCTTCATTGAAGTGATGGGAAATGCAGTTGGTTCAACCTCATCTGTGCCTAGGGGTTTATTAAATTCAAACGTCCCATTAAGCCTGTAATATTGTTCCTTCATGCCTGCATATTCATACATGTTTACATATCCTCTTTCCAATGAAAGATAATATGAAGAAAGGAAGGCAAAGCAAACAATAACAATAAAAGAAATTGTGAAAAAAACAGATGTGATTGCCCAAATATAACTCATAGATAGGTGGTCAGGTTGTTGAAATCCACACACACCATCTTTTATCTTAAAAAGTTCAAAAAATGTTGAACCATAGTATGCTGCAATTAAGCCTATAATCAAAGGAACACAAATTGACTTCAATGTTGTTCCTATGGTGGATAATCTATTGATTATTGTTTGACAATTTGATTGTAATATATCTCTTTTCACAATCCTATAATTCCTAATTACTGTAAGAAAAT
>JAKSVH010000034.1 GCA_024408085.1 Bacilli bacterium
AAAACATGAACAAGTTATAATTTTTCACATGTTCAACACTCTTTAAACTATCAAAAACATGAACAAGTTATAATTTTTCACATGTTTAACACATGTTTAACACTATCCAAAACATGATAAATTTGATAAATTTCATTATAATTCATATGTTTTAACTCATCAAAATCATCAAAATTATCATGTTTTTGATGTGAATTCATCAAAATTTATATGATTTTTAACTTATTAAGGTCATTAAAATCAGTCTCGGACCCCTATCCATATACCTCAAACCGTTTTGACCTCTCTCAGCCTCTTAACATGGTTGTTTTGAGTGTTCCAGCCTAAACCCCTAGGAGTCCCGATTTGAGGGGTTTCCAAAATTTTTGGAAGTTTGGAAGGTAATCCCAGTTTTGACCTCTCTCAGCCTCAAAACATGGTTGAAACGAGTGCTCCCAGCCTCTTAACATGTTGTTTTGAGTGTTTTTTGCCTCAAATTTTGAAGTTTTGACCGTTTTAGCTTATTTTCCGACCTTCCATTTTTTTGGAAGGTTTTGGAAGTTTTACCTTCCAAAATGGTTTTTTGAAAATCATTTTTTTTAACCTTAATCAATCTTGATTTTTAAAAATAAATTTCAGAGTTTTGAATAAATTTAAATAAATATTTATCAAAAATATGATTTAATTAACTATTAACCACATATATTCATCATCATAACAACCGTTAAAACCGTTTACTTTCTTGTTGAATTTTCTGAGTTCATTAACTTTAATTTTATCATTATTTGTTATAACTTTCGTAAAATTAAACATTCTATGAAATTCAGATTTATAAGTGTTAAAGAATAACCCTTTAAAATTCTTCTTTGTAAACATTTGATATATTATATTTAATGTATCACCAACATTAAACCACTTTGAATCTTCTGAGCCCTTAACATATTTACCGTTATCGGTATATAAATAAGGAGGGTCTAAAATATAAAATATATTATCATTATCATAATAATCTTGAAATATATCGTAATAATCTTTTTTGATTATGCTTATATTATTTTTAATATAATCATTATATTTAACATCATAACGCTTGTCGAAAGTTTTCGCCCAAAGGTTAGCGCTTTCAATGTTATCAAAATTCACTTTTTGACCCGAATACCCATATAATGACGATAATATATTTTTGAAATTATCATTTAAATTTAAATTTTTGATCATTGTTTTAATCTTTATATTATCTTCTTTATTTATCCTTTTTTGTTTCTCATATTTACCATTAATAATCTTATTAATTTCATTAATTATATTGTTTAATTTTTCAATGTTTTCAGCTTTATACATTTGGCTAAATTCATCATAATCATTATAAATAATTTTATTATTTGGATATAAACAAGCAAAGATATGAGACAATAAACCAGAACCACCAAAAACGTCAATAATAATCGTTTGATCATTAATATAATTATCAAATTCATTTTTATTATTTATAATATATTTTGTAAAATTACGCTTTTGACCTTGAAAAGGTAAAGGGGATTTTTTAAACATGTATTTTATAAAAATAAAAATAAAAATATATGTTTATTTTGTTTTTGTTTAATATCCTTCAAAATCATCATTTTGATCATTTTCAAAAATTTGATCATTTTCATAAATTTGATCAATTTCATAAAATTCAT
>JAKSVH010000035.1 GCA_024408085.1 Bacilli bacterium
TCGGCTACGCATCCTCGCCTTGGTGGGCTGTTATCTCACCAACTAGCTAATGCGCCGCAGGTCCATCCTTCAGTGGGGCTTTAAAGGCCCCTTTTAGAGCTCAGAGATGCCTCCGAGCCAATTATTCGGTATTAGCCTAGCTTTCGCCAGGGTATCCCAAGCTGATGGGCAGGTTACCTACGTGTTACTCACCCGTTCGCCACTCGGTATTGCTACCTCGTTCGACTTGCATGTATTAGGCACGCCGCCAGCGTTCATCCTGAGCCAGGATCAAACTCTCAAAAAGTTTATCTTAGTTCAAAATTATAATCTGGTTTATTGTTTATTAAAAAAATTGACGTTAATGTTTCTTGTACATCTGTTCAGTTTTCAAAGATCAGTTTGCGCTTATATACATAGTATATGTTTTCGTCCCGAAGAACGAGCGCTTTTATATCTTACTAAAACGAAATAAGGATGTCAAACATTTTTTGCACTTTTTTTCAATATTTAACTTTGTTATACCCAAAAATGGCTAGATCGAGTCTTTTTTAATCCTTTTCTCACCATTTATAAAAAATATTTATTCGATGAAAAGGGCACTTTTTAATTTTTTTTATAAATTTTTGATAATTTTTAGAAAAATGGGAATGGAGATAGAAAAAAAGACCGACTTTTGATATCGATCTTTAATCTTTTTTAATAATTAACGCGCGCTTTATTACCTTTTCTATTTAATTAAATACACGCGTGCGCATAAAGAAAAGGAGCGGCGAACCGCTCCCTTAACTTATCTTCTAGCTCTAGCAACTAGTGCTAAGAGTCGAATGAAGATGTAGATGAAATCAACATAGAGAGATAAGGCGCAAAGCAATGCAACATTGTTTGCAGCACCGCCTCTTGCAGCAATTTCTTTTACATTTCTTAAGTCAATTACAGTAATGAGAATAACTGCAATAAGCATGACAAAGGAAATTACCCAGTTAACAACTGTAAATGTTTCTGGGAATAACATTGAAAGTGGAAGATTAATTAAAACTAACATTAATGATCCAAACAAAAGTCCAGAACCAATAAGTCCTAAAGTAGATAAGTTTCTCTTTGAGAACCATGCAATTATTGTCATTAAACCGAAGGCCAAACAAGTACCACCAAATGCAATTGCGATATCAATAAATGGAACGAAATTTGTAAATGTAGAAATAAATACGCCCATTGTAATTGAATAAATTACATATGCTGGAACCATACCCTTAGAATTTCTAAGAGCAGAGATTTGTACCCAAATCATCGTAGGAATATAAAGGACTAATGAGACGATTAAGGTTATCAAGTAGGCTCTTGAGAATGTTTCAGAATTTGATGTAAAAAGTAATTTTTCAAAAACTGCACCTAAAGCTGCGGCAACTACACCTGTTATAACTAAGGCTAAGAACATGTATAGAAAAACTGCACCGATGAATTTTGAACCATCAGCAACTGAGACTTGACTTGGTCTAGATTTATGACCTAAAACTTCATCTTTTGTCATTTTTATACCTCCTTAAATGTTTTCGATTAATTGTTTAAATGAATCAACTTTTAAAGAAGCTCCACCAACAAGTGCGCCATCAACGTCTGCTTGAAGTAAATAATCATGGACGTTTTCTGGTTTAACACTGC
>JAKSVH010000036.1 GCA_024408085.1 Bacilli bacterium
AGATTGATGTCAGATTTTTGCCGTGTACGGGGGAACAAATCTACTGCCAAAATGGGTGACATCTATTTCAGTGTCTAAACCTTGTGTGTCCGTGGGAACAGGTCTGCCTCCATGATCTTTACGATATCCGCGTACGACGCTTCATCGGTCACGCGGAAATGGATCCATCCGCCGTCGTTGCAAGGATATTTGTTATCAATGACTTCTTTTGCCTGTTCCGAGACTTTGTCATATACTTCGGAAAACTGTTTGTTTGTCTTTCTGACCATCACGCAGAATGCGTCCTTTTCCGGGAATACATTGCAGATCAGTTTCGATTTTTTGTGATGGGACACGCACCACCCATAAGAATTACCGTATGGGAATTTGATCTCCGCGTCCGTTTCAAAATTCGTTCTCACCCAATCATTAAAACGATCAAACATTTCTCCCTGCGTTCCGCAGAATCCGACGAGATCGGAATACTGCGGGTTTATTGATTTATCAAGCATTCTCTCAAACATATGTTTTCTCTCCGTTTTCAGCCCACAATGCAATATGGGATTTATACATTCCCGGCCATAGTCCATTCCGATTTTAAGAGGCTATACATACAGGCATCCACGATCCCTTTGTTGCTGAAATCTGCCTGTCGTAATGTCCCCTCATAAATTAAACCACATTTCTTCATTACATTTCCAGAATGTGGATTGTGCGGGTCATGCTGTGACTCAATTCGGTTTGCGCCTACTTCATTAAACAGATAGGGAATAATTGCAGAAAATGCCTCTGATGTAATTCCTTTGTGCCACCATTTACTGCCAATGCAATAACCAATATGCAGAATATTCAGATCATCGTTTTTATCAACAACACTGATGGTTCCTATCGGTTCATTTATACTTTTCAGAACAATTGCCCATTGATAGAAATCCGGTTTCTCACTTTCCTTGATCCAATCCCGGATAACCGTTTCTGTTATTTCCACGGAAGTATGTGTGCGCCATCTCAAAAATTCCGTTACCTTTTCATCCGATGTCCAATTCGCATAGGCGGCATTTATATCTTCAGCACAGAATTTTCTCAATATTAATCGATCGGTTTCTATTGTTTTCGTCCCTTTGTGTTCCATCCTAT
>JAKSVH010000038.1 GCA_024408085.1 Bacilli bacterium
CAGGAAGTGCGGCGTAAAAACCGTGAAGGTGCCGTGGGCAAGCCACAGGTCAGGCTTCACCGACGCCTTCGAGCAGCAGGTCGCATGGGCCGTATGCAGCATGTCGAAAAAGGCTGTCGCAAAGCAGCTACGCATCGCCTGGAATACCGTGGGAGAAATCGCCGACCGCGTATGGGAACGCCTGGACACAAGGCCTATCAAGGCAGGCTGCATCTTCAGGCGCATAGGCATCGACGAGACCAGCTACAAGAAAGGGCACAAGTACATAACGGTGGTAGTGGATCACGACAGGCGCTGCGTGATCTGGGTGCACGAGGGCTACGGGAAGGAGGTGCTGGACATCTTCATGAGGGAACTCAGCGAAGAGCAGCGCAAGGGCGTGGAGCTTGTGACTTGTGATGGCGCCAAGTGGATAAGGTCAAGCATCGAGGAGTTCCTGCCCAATGCCGAACGGTGCGTGGACAGCTTCCATGTCGTACAGTGGGCGACAGATGCCCTGGACAAGGTCCGTGTGGAAGCCTGGAGGGAGGCCCGCAAGGAACGCTGCAATCCGAAACGGGGCCGAGGCAGGCCCACGAAGGACAGCGTCCCGAAGGACCGCACCGCGGAGGGGATAAAGAACTCCAGGTACGCTCTGGGCAAGGCTCCAGAGAACCTTAACGAAAGCCAGCAGAGAAAAATAGAGCTCATAGCCAGCCGCTATCCGCGTCTCTACAGGGCATACCAGCTCAAGGAGGAGCTGCGCATCATCCTGAAGATGGGCTATGCCGATGCCAGGGAAAATCTGGACAGGTGGCTGTGGCGTGCAAGCCACTCACGCATCGGCCCAGTAAAGGATCTGTACGCAAAGATCAAGCGTAACTACGACGGAATCCTCAACACAATCAGGCTGGGCGTGTCAAACGCAAGGATCGAGGCGACGAACAACAAGATAAAGCTACTGATACGGACTGCCTATGGCTTCAGGAACATGAACAACATGCTGTCGCTGATAATGTTGAGCTGTTCCTATGTAGATGTAAAGATAGCCTACGAATGGGAATCGGAATCGAGAG
>JAKSVH010000004.1 GCA_024408085.1 Bacilli bacterium
AGTTATGAATAACGAATTATTACTTAAACTTGAAAGAGTATCTAGAGATAGAGACTTCTTTATTCTAAATAAAAACAGAGTTTATGACTCATACATTTATTTAGATAATTTACTATCTTCTTATATTGATGTCTGTTGCCATGTCTTCAAGACATTTAAAGTCAACAAAACATCATATATTTATGGTTCAATTGCAACTCTTGCACTTGGTATTGTTGTCTCAAAAGACAAATTCTTCTCTGGATCACTTGGAAGCGATCCAATTGAGAATTTATCTAGAGATTTTTTTCCACTTTTTGTGGATGCGTATAACACCACAACTTTAGTGGAGTCAAAAACCCAAAGCCATATGGTTAAGGGTTATATTGAAGAATTTAATAAAGTTAACTCTAAAGCTGTTAAATACACTCCTGGCGCAGTAGATGCTTATATAACTACTGAGGTTCCAGATGTGGTGAAAGCCTATCTAAATCAAATTGTTCGTTATTGTGTGGACCACAAATTAGAACAATTTGAAGAAAAGGATGTAATTAACGAATTACTTCCATATCTCAAAAATATTGCGTTCTAATTTATTGAAACAATATTAAAAATAAGTTAATATAATTCTCGTTAGATGATTGACCTATCTAACAAAGCAGAAACTCTTCATCCTTTCAGAAGAAGTTCTGCTTTTTTTGTTTTCATAACTTTGTTATTATTTTGGTAAGGAGAAAACAAAAATGAACATTAGACAATTAATGGTTGAATTTTCAAAGAAGAGTGGAAACGAGCTTCGCGATATTTGTAGAGAGAATCTCGAAAAGCTTCAAGATTTCTTTGAGAAGAAAAATTTAAATCAAGAGTACAGAAGTGCTTACTCTCAAGGATTATGGAGATTATTTGTCTCTGCAGACGGACGCACTAGAGGAGATGAATACAATTTATTCATTTACTCTATTGGATTTGAAAAGGAAGAATTTAGTCAAGATGCGTTCTTTGAAATGACTGATAAAGGAAGAGATCCTGATTTCATTAATTGGTTTGTAAGAGAAACAAATAAGTTCCCTGTTGAAGTTCAATATGCTGTATGCACTATTGGCGTTTGCATTATGAGCGTTGATGAAGATGTAACAGACGATGAAGTTAAACTTCTCGAAAGACTTCTTGCATAACTAAAAAACAAAAATATCCGGGATTTTATAGGCATTTCTCTTAAAATTCCCGGATGTTTTAAAAAAATTATGAGTAGCAATTTTGATTATGTTTCTATGCACAGCATCTTTGTGATGACATTTTTAAAGAAAGACAATACAGAGATTGATGTCGCGGATTCAGAGTACGATGATAAATACATCATCGATGATTTAAGATTTAAAAAAGATTATCTAAATTCAGTGATTAAATTTGATAAGCTTGAGGATGGTCTTAAACAAGTATTTTTGAAAAATAATGGTCCTGAATTTATTTTGGAATACATAAAAATTGGACTTGAACAAAATATAGTCAAAATTGAAGATCTAAAAAGTATATCTGTATTCATGGGTTCGAATAATCCAAACTGTGGATTACACGAAAGAGAAAGTATTGAAATTGATTTAGTTAAGAAAACAATTGAAACTGAAAGTTGGGATGAAAGATAGTTATGAGTAAGACTTACATTGCAATATTTGAAGAAGCCAAAGAAGGTGGCTATAACGTTACTTTTCCTGATATCTTTGGTGGAGTTACATGTGGTGATTCTTTTGAAGATGCAGTTTTTATGGCTAAAGATTTACTTTTAATCATGTTAACTTCTGCAAAAGGACAATGTTTTGAACCATCAAGTAAAGAGAAAATGGAAAAACTATTTCCAGATAAAAAGCTAGTGGAAATATCTGTAGAGATTTAATTCATAATTAAATTTGGGAGATAACAATTATGAAAATAGGTTATTTAAGCGGTTATAATTACTCCGCAAAAGCTAAAAAAGACATTGAGGATTTTCTTTCAATTAGTGAAGAAACTCAATATGTTGAAGAAACAAATTTAATTGATTTGGTAAAGAAACTTAAAAGCAAAGAATTTGCTTATATTATTCTTCCATCCAGGCTTACTTACACAAATGACATTTCGCCTGTTTGTTTAGATTTGATACTCCGTTGCTATGGAGAAGGTATTAACGAAATCTTTTCAAACGTTGATAAAGGAAGTGTTTTTAATCCTGTCGACTATAAAAATAGTGAAACAGTAACATTTGGAAACAAACACTATATAAGTTCTACAGATTTTGATGATATTAGTGAAAATAAACGCAACCATCTTGAATACAAAGTATTTAAATTAAATTCTTATAAAACTCCTTGGTATTCCAAAGTACTTAATTTCTTATTAGCAAATCAATATGGAAGAGCCATTTTTGATGTTATATCAATATTAATATCAGCAGCAGTTATTGTTTACCTTATTTTAAATGCTGTTGGTGTATTTGGAGAATTTGAACTTGGCGGTCAAATTGCTTCTGCAGTTTTACTTGCAGTTCAAGCTGCTATTAAAGTTTTCCAATTTGAAAAAATAGCAGAAAAGAAAATTATTAAAGGTTACTGGCTATATTATTCATTTGAGGACACATACGAACTTGGCAATTACGTTCCAAAAGGATTTACAACAAGATTACTTGAAATTAAAAATCGCGGTGATGAACTCTCTATGCAATGTGGTTTTGCTGGTAGCGACACATTATTCTGGGAATCATGTGAAATCAATTATGACTATAACCCATCAAGTAGAATTGCAAGAGGATTCTACGCTTACAATGCAAACATTGTAAATGCAAAGGGAAAAAGGCCTGAAGGAACTTGTATGTTTAAAGGAAAGCTTGAGAAAAATGAAAATATTAAATACATGGATGGATGGTTTTCTGGCAGAGGTACAATGATTAATGGCAGAGTCAAATATGTTAGAGTCACCAAAGAAGATTATGAAACCCTTTGCACTTCATATCCAGATAGATCAACAACATTTGATGGTTCAGCTATCGTGGTAGGAATTTTTGGAAACGCAGGAAGCAATACAGATTTTGCGTTTGATAAAGAATATGCCTCATTGGAAATTTTCCAAAAGAATAGAGTAATTAAAAAATACTATGATTCATTCGAAACACTTTATTGTGATTTGCTTGCTGGAAGAGTAAATAGAATCGTAGTTCCTATTTTAAACAAGGAAGAAGGCATTCCTTGTAAGGTATTTAACGAACATTCCACAGTTAAAGAAATCTTCTTAAGGGATTTTAAATTAATCCCAGATTCAAATAAAAAAGTTTTGATTAACTATGTTTTATGTTCTTCTATTAAAGATTATAAAATTAATGAAAAGACAAGATTTTTGTCTAACAAAATGGGTATTGCCCAATGTTGCGATTTTACCAAAGGTAAAGAAGTGATAGATAGTTATTCATCTACAAGTGAAGCTGCTCGTTCAATGAGCTTAGGCGAAACAAGTAAAGACGATGTTGTTATTTGTAACGAAATGGCTGCTAACATTTATAACTTGTATTGTCTAAAAGATGGCGATACAAGAATTAATCCTGTGAATAAAGGTGTTAAAAACATTACCGAATTTGTAATGCTAGAAAAAGCCAAAAAATAATGTTGCTACTAAATAGCGCATCTTACTTAAATTCGAGCCGATTGAGAAAATTTCTCAACGGCTTTTATTTATATTGAGGGAAACTTAAATATTTGATAAAATTTAAGTTAACAAATCTGGAGTTATACTTATGGAAGAGAACAAAAATTTAGAAGAAGTATACGATCAAAAAGAAGATTTAAGTGATCACTTTACAACATTTTTTACAGTCGCAAAAAGTGAATACGATAACCTCGTTAAATTCATGAATGAGTATGTCTTTTCATTATTTAATGAAGGGGAAGCTTTTAGAGGCAACACGGAATATTTCAAAGAATATTCATTAAAGTCTTTCGATATTCTTCTTCAATATTCTGTTCTCCAACTCGCTATCAATGATGGAAAACTCATTGATGAGCGAATTGAAATTGTTGAAGGAATCGCTATTCACGATTCTCTTCCACATATGATTGAAGCAAAGCTTCCTCATTTCAATTGGATGTCATTCACAAGCGGAACAAGAGAAGAAGCTTATGCTGCACTTGGAATGGTTTACGAAGCAATTGGTGACAACATCAAAGACTTCTCGTCTAAGTTAAACTTACACAAATATGTTAGTGGTGACACACTTGAAAGTTTCTACGTATGTGTCAAGCACCTTCTTGAAGTCATTATGGCTTCTTCAGGTGAATATAATGAAATTAAACCAGAAGATTCCTGTTTAATCCTTGACGTTATTAAACCTCAACTTGAATACCATGAAGAAGTCAAAGATGACAAACTTTATCCAGTTCAAGAAGGAATCGAAACTATCGATATAAATTATGATAACAAAAAGCATAATTAAAGATTATGTTGCAAGAAGATGCCCTTATCTCGCTAAAGCATCTTTAGATGATAATACTCTTCTTAGACTCATTGAGTCTTATTTAGAGTTTGGCTCTAAAGAGGATTTAGAAGAAGCTATGGGCGATGATGCTACTGATGATGGCGATGATCCAAATCTCGAAAAGACATTTGATATCATCGAAATCATGAAAGATTATCCATATCTTCGAGAAGATATTGAAAAACTCATCATTAAGCATCAACAAGAAAATCCTCTTTATGGATTACTTAAGAAATACGAAGATACTCAGGTAACTGCAAGGTTATCCAGAAGATACATTGAACTTATTTATGGTGCAGAAAATTGTCGTAGATGTGACATTAATGATTTTGGAGTGGAAACCACTAACCAAAAATACATTGTCGAGAAAACTAAACAATATCTTAAAGATCCAACTGTCAAAGTTATCTTTGAAGGACAAGTTGAACATAATGATTTAAGAGCAAGATTTGATGTACTCGTGAAAGAAGATAACGGAACCTTTACTCTTATTGAGGCCAAAGGTTCAAATTCACCTTTCACTCATCCAGGTAAAGATAAAGAAATTGATACAGGAATCAAAATGCCGTATTTATACGACCTTTTATTTCAGTACTACATTTATATCAAAGAAGGCCTTAACATCGCTAGATTGGGCTATTTACACCTAAATAGAGAATTTAAATTCTCTTCTAATGATGTTAATTACCCAAATTTGAGTGATGAAGATGTTAATAACCTTTTTAGGTTATCTTTTGACCTTAATTTAAAAATTAACAAAGAAGAAACTGAAATTGTTCCAATAATTACTTACTTTGATTCAGATGCCTATCAAAAGATAGACAAAGACGGAAACCCAAAAATTACTCCAATTGAAGAAATTATTGCAGACATTAGGTTTATCGGAACAAAGTTTGAAATTAATCCTAAAAAACATTACGAATGCTGCAAAGGCGGAAAATGTCCTTTCTTACTTTCGTGTTTTGAGGATGCAGATGATCCAAATTCTATCTTCAAACTTTCTAGATGGGGAAGCTATGGTGGTTCTTGGTCACGTTCAAAGAAGCTTATTGAAGCTGGAATTGAACACATTAGTGATATTCCAACCTCAGTAGTGAACGAATACAAAGAAGAAAGCGAAAAGGATGGCGTTATTAAGTATGGAAACGCTAGAAATCAAATCAAATTCCAAACCGAATGGTTAGGAAAAGGATTTGAATACGTTATCCATATGGATTTAATGAATTCAATCCTTCATAGAGATTATTTAAATGATAACATTGATTATCTTGTTTTCTTTGACTTTGAATCTATTCAAAATCCAGTGCCTCTCATGAGAGATGCTCATCCATGGCAACAAGTTGTTACTCAATACTCAATGCATATTGTAGGAAGAGGTTATGATTTAACTAAACACGATTTCGCAAAAGGCAGGGGCGGAAACTGTTCTCACTATGAATTTATCGGTCATCCATCTGAAGATGGTTATACAAACCCTGAATTTGCATTATTTAAGACGCTCAGAAACCAATTAATAGACTTCGGCATTAAACCAATGGCCAAGAACTACAAAGTAGTTGTATTTAACCAAAACTTTGAGAAAACTAGAATGAACGAGTTTGTAAGATTCTACACATCTCATCCTGATGTAGACGCAGACCTCATTAATTTTGTGCAAAACTTTAATGATAACGTTGTAGACTTACTTGATTTCTTTACATCTGGCTCTTTCTATGGCACAAAATTCAACGGAAGAGGCTCACTTAAGGTTGTTCAACCAACATTATGTGATGATGAAGATGTTCAAGCCTATTATGATTCCATTAACTTGCCATTTGATTTAAGATTTTCACTTGATTATCACAAGGAAGGCGCTCTTGTTTATAACGGTGGCATTTGTTTAGACCTTTTTAAGGCTTTACTTGTGAGAAATCATATTGATCCAACCGATAACGATCCAGATGAAAACGATATGCTTGGACAAGCCCTTGCGTATTGTAAAATTGACTCCTGGGGAACAGTCATTATTTATGATGTTATTAAGCACGTAAGCGATGGCAAAATTAAGCTAAAAGCGAAGATACTTTAAAGGTAAAATATCTAGGAATTTGCGTGGAAATCTCCGCAAAACCCCAAATAAAAGGGACGATTAAGCTTCGTCCCAATGTCTCTCCCACTTGTCATATGGCTTGTGGGCTTTTTTATACTCATAATCAAGTTCGTCAATCATATCTTGATCAGCTTTTGAGATAGTTCTTGGCGTCTCGTTTTTCCTCTTTTTTTTCATCTTATTTTTGATGTCCTTTCAAGAACTCAAGGTATTCATCTTTTGGAAGTGGTTTTGAGAAATAGAATCCTTGGATATAATCAATTCCTGCTTTTGTAATAATTTCGACTTCTTCTTTTGATTCAACACCTTCTGAAACGACTTTGAGTTTCATATCGTGAGCCATCTTAATAATTGCATTGACGACAGCTTTTGCTTTTTCGTCCTTCATGAAGAGTTGTGTAAGTTCCATGTCAATCTTAATTACTTTGATAGGCATTTCGATTGCGTACATAAGGTTAGAAGCACCTTTTCCAAAGTCATCAAGAGCAAATTCGAATCCTGAATCAATTAATTGATTCATATTGCTTAGCATATTTGCTTTAACTGATGAGAATGCTGTTTCGGTGATTTCAAAAGAAATCATGCTTGGCACAATGCCCTTTTCTTTTGCTATTTCTGCAAATTTCTTTGCGAGTTCAATATTGTCACATTGGACTGCTGATAAGTTGACGTCAATGTTTTGAACACCAAGACTTTCAATTTTATCTTCGTTATAGAAATCGCAAACTTTTCTATAAACGCGTTCACCTAACAAGGCAACAGAACCAGTTGATTCAGAGACTGGAATGAATGCGCCTGGAGACATTAAAGAACCATCTGAATTTCTAATTCTACAAAGAGCTTCTGCAAGTTCAAAAGTCTTTTCTTTTGTGTTGTAAATCGGTTGGTAAAATACCTCAACTCTATCTTCATCTAGCGCCTTTAAAATTTCATTATTAACAAGGTCCAAAGAATTGAATTTATCCACGAATTCGCGGGAAATTTCATTGATTTCTCCAGTTTTTTCTCTAAATTGTTGTCTTGCAAAAGTCATCAATCTTGTTAGGTTGTAAGTGTCATTAACTCCATTAAGACCAGGTATGAAAAGAATGAGAATATTTTTACTAACTTGTCTTTCTTGAGCAACCTTAACAATGTCTTTGATTGCGTTAATAATTAGTTCTTTATTATCAGCAACAATAGCGATTCCAACATTGAATGTTTTGAAGATACGAATCTTTCTATTTTTAGAAGCATAATGGATTAACTTTTTAACTTCTTTTTGGATGTCAACGCCTTTGCCTTCCATCGCTGATGTTGAAGTAACTGAAACATCAAGAATACAAAGTTCTTTTTCTTTTTCGAAAACGTAATCTAAGTATTCATTAAAAGCAGAGCTTGAATAACATTCAAGAGCTCTATCAATATGTGCGTCTGGGTTCTCCATAACAATATAAAGAATAAGCAAACCGACAGCCATTGCTAAGCCAACAAGAAGCAAAGCATTATTAAATGCTTGAACACCAGCGGCACTTATCCAAATAATGTGTGAGAATAAAACTGCAAAACCACGTCTTCTGTTTCTGTTTCTTAAAACGTATATTGCAACAATAATTGAAGAGAAAATATAGAATAGAGCACAAACATATGTTGTAATAACAGCAGGTCCTTGTGTAAACATTTCTTTTTCTGAAATATAAACAACCTCGATAGGTAAAACGCCAATTATAATAGACATTACTAAAGTAATGCCAACCATAATAAAGCATAGTCTATTGTGTCTTTTCTTAGTCGAGTTAAGATCAAGACAAACATAGCAGAAGTTTGTCCAACCAACCCAAAGCATAGTAATTAAATATGTTTTACATATTGCTTCTACTAAATCATTTAGGCCCTTTGAATTATCTGGAGTGTACCAGTTTTTAATTGCAACACATGAAAGTGCATCAAAGAATAGACAGATAATAACAATTACAATTGTTCTTAAAAATGAAGAAGTGCCTTTCAAGGTAAGTCTTCTAGTAGTCATAAACAACACTAAAAGAACTACTGCGATTGCTAATCCGTAAATCTGGTTAATTACGTACATAGCACTTATTATACACATAAAACATAGTTTTGTAAGCAATAATAATACTTGAGATGGAATTTGTGGAAAAATCACCTTATTTGTGATTTAATATATACACCATAAAGAGACGGCGAGAGACAAGCTCTAAGACCCGTCAGCAACCTGCATATAGTAAGGTGCTAAAGCTTGGTAGATGGGTTATTTTTTATTACTTTGCCCATCTTGTATGGGCTTTTATCTTCTTTATGGCTTCGACATAAGGAGGAAAATGATATGTCAAAAGAAATTAATAAGGCAATTTTTCAAGAAGGCCATGCTATTTTTGTGAGCAACAAAAAAGAGCAAAAAGAATTGATCAAATTTTTAGAAGAACTTGGATTCAAATTAATGTTTGAAGAGTTAAGAAATGATCGTAAGTTACATCCGTGTTGGTGTGTTCAAGGAGAATCATTTGGACTTATTGGAACGCAAGCTCTTAGAGGTATAAAAAAAGAAAAAATCTTCCAGAATTTGGGAGATTTTCGCTCATGTTCTCGAATATTTTAGTTATTTTTTCTTAACTTTCTTAATAAGATAATAGACGCTTGTGCAGGTACACCAATAAGGAATAAGAACCAATAATTTTGACCTTGGAATAAAAGGTTGACGTAGATTGATGCAAGTATTGTCCAAATGAATGCAGAGAAGAAAATGTATGACCATTTTGATCCTTTAAAATATCTTGTAACAAAGTATGTAAGAACTAAAAATGAAGCCGGAACAGCATAAACAAATGAAACCCACCATCTATTAGTAGAGGAGTCAGCTGTACCAAGTCTCATATAACCAACTGCATAAACAACAGCGGCAATAAACCAGATGACAGAAACGAACAAAGCCATAAAGATCATTTTTTCTTGCGGCTTAACTACCTTTCCTTTTTCTGATTCATAGTCTTTTGAGGACTTGTGTTGGGTGCAAATATAGTCAAGTGAGACACCATAAAAGTCAGCAATTTGCTTTAAGGTTTCAACACTTGGAATTACTGTGCCCATTTCCCATTTTGAGACGGTTTTATCGCTATAATTGAACTTCTCTCCGAACTCTAATTGGGTTAATTTTGCTCTCCTTCTTAGGTAGGTGAGGTTCGTTGCGATGATTTGATCTAATTTTTCCATACAACAGCATTTTAGCATATTTTCAGCCATTTTCAATGAAAAAATGCGATTTTGAGTGGTGGTGAGAGAATATTTTTCTCCAAACTCTCTGATTTTGAGAGTCAACTCTCTTCTCTCTCCTTTTGGTTCCAGACATTATAGAACATACGCCTTGAATCCGTGTACACTATATGCGCTATGAAAAAGAATTGGTGGATTTATCCTGTAGTAGTGGCTTGTGCTGTTGCAGTTGGAGCCTCAGTCGGAGTCATCATTAAAAGATTCATTGTTGACCCTGAACAAGAGATTATTGGCTTCAATCCAAATGCATGTAAACCAGACGCTGAAGCATTGTTTAAAAAATTTAGCAAAAGCAGTGATCCAAAATCTGATTTAAGACCTTATGAACTTGTGCTTTATGCCCAAGAACAATATAAGAGTGCTGAAAACTCAACTTCATATTGTTATGGCATTGCAAATGCTGTAGCTGTCGGGTTAAATGTTGAACAATACATTAGAAGTGCTCAAGTTAGAAGCGGTAATAACTACTATGAAGAACAAGTTTCCAAATCATCCCAAGTAGCGTGTTCTAAAAGAATGTATATTAATGATGGTTCAGATAAAACCATTCTCTATAAAGAGAAGGAAAAAGGAAAATACATTCAGATTGATGACAATATCACAACTAGTCAGTATGAACTTCAAAAAGAATGTACTCCAAGCGAGTATAAAGAATTATACGGACGTGAATTGCCTGATATGTTCATTTATATAATTCATCAAATAACCGTTGAGACCGAAAACCTTAAAGAGGTTGATAATGGTTATGAAATTGAATTGGTGCTTAAACCAGCACAAGGCGGATATAACTACAGATACCAAATGGTAGCAGTATCCGACCTAGAAGGAATGCCGTCATTCAAATCCATTAAGTTAACTTATCTCTTATCAAAAGACTTTGTCTTAAAAGAGTTAACAGCGGACGAACAATTCGTCGCTGCAAAGATGGGATTTAATGCTGACACTCATAACGTACTTAATTATAAGTACTTCCAAGGAAAGACTTACAAAATTCCTAAAATAGATGAAGATTTTGATTACAAAACATTGAAGGAGGGAAATTAATATGAAACTAGAAACAAAAGAAAGACTTAAAAGAGCAGGTAAATTAGGTATCTGTATTTTAGCATTAGTTGGTGGTTTAGCTTCTACCTACTTTTTAGTTCCTAAAAGAACTGAAATTATTGACCTCGGAGCTGAGGGAATGCAAGAAACCCCAATTCAGGAAACATATTTCGAAAGATTTGTTACTAGATTAACATCTGCTGCAGACGTTGATAACGAAGAAACATTTGATACTCTTAAAGCAGACTTTAATAACTTTGAAATTGCTTGGGATACCAATGTAATAAAAATTGATGGTAACTTAATGTTCTCAATGATCAACTTAAATAATTTATCATTATCATTGGATGTTGACGTTGATTATAACAGTAAGGTTACTGATGTTGCTTTAGCATTTGTTAATAAAACAGCATATTTAGCAATTAAAGATTTAAGACTCAAACAATCGTTTGTTGAATACACAGATCCAAGCATTTTTGACTTTGGCGATTTATATGACAGAGTTTACTCTGAATTCTTTGATCCAGATAACGAAGAAGGATTAAGAATTAATTTTGATATTACAAAAATACTCGGTTCATTAGTTGGTGGTATTGATCTCTCCTCATTAATGAGTGGTGGTACAGATTTAAAGATTAACGAAACAGTTCATGATGATGCCGTCACAATTAACCTTGATATCGGTTTACCAGCTGATGAGGGTGAAGAAGCCACAAACATTAACATTGTTATTGAACTTGGTAAAGAAAAATTAGACTTAAGAAAAGTTGACTTAGGAACCATTAAAATCGGTGGCGTTACTATTAAAGGACAACTCGATTGTGTCTCATCACCAGATTTGAAAATTTTAGGTCTAGATGATCCAGATTATCCAAGAAAACGTGGTGAATTCACTGAAATTATCAATTATTCTAGATGGATAGATAAAATCTTTGAATTATTAAAAACAAGACAAATTGGCTTAGATGTTTACGCAGACGTTAAAACACATGAAGGCGATAAAGTTACCAATTTAGGCTATGTTGATATTGATGCTGATTTAGATGCATCAGGTTTCTTTAATTTATCAGACTTTGATTTATTGGGAGCGATCTCGGGAACAGCTGACTTTAATACTGTTCTTATCGAAGATGGCTTAGAAGATGTCGACAATAAAGTTACTGGCTTACTTAATAAGTTTGATTTCAATGTTGGACTTAAATTAGGCAACATAGTTGACGGTGAGAAAGTTGATTATTCAAATCTCAGTTTAGCTTACTACACAAACGAAGAAGGCCACAATGCTGGTTTCATAACATTTAATGAAGAAAACGATAATGCTGTTATGAAAGCAAAGATTGATGTCCAAACAATTAACTGTTTGATCTCAAAAATTGGCAACCTTATCGATTCTTTGAATAGCGAAAAAGTTAAATCAGTTAAAAGAAATGCCGCCGGAGTTGAAGAAGAACAAGAAGTCGGCTTCTTTGATTTCATTACTTCAAGCCCACTTTTAACTGCAATTTACGATGGCCATTATGAAGGAATTTTAGATGTCCTTGAAACATTAAAATCTACTGAAAAAACCATAGAAATTGGCTTAAATCTCTCATCTTTAGGTTTTGGAAACAATGCAAAAGTCTCTCTTGTTTTAGATGCAAATGAAGACAGTGATGTTGCAACAAAAGTTATTTCAATTAAGGCTGAAAATGTTTTCCTTAATGAACTTGAAATTAATGCTGAAATTAACACCCGTGCTTACTCATCAAGCGCACTTGAAAAGGTCGATGCAAATAAGAATTCATATGATAATTTGAATTTCTTACCAGGTGTATTTGATCAAGTTCAAGAAATCATTGATACAAAACGAGCAGCATTCATTCTTGGTGGTGACATCAAAGATGAAAACGGCATTGGTTTTGATTTTGATGGTTGGGCTCAATTAGATTATGGAACAAACAATGGATTTGGTTCCATTAAGTTTAATGAATACAAATCAAACAAAGATGTTATATCAAACGACCATAAGGTCGATATTTCAATCGATAACTTTGGTGATGATCACGCAAAGAACAACATGCTTTTCCAATATGGAAACCCAAAACTTGCAGGTGAAGGTTCAACACCATTAAGAGGAAGATTTACCTTAAAGACATTTGATGACATTATTGATCTAGTTATGAACCTTATTAAGGCTCAAGATAGACGTTTCATGAAGTTCTTAGACGATATTTTATCTGAAATCAGAGCTTCATTACTTGTTTCAATTATTGAATCAAAAGATTACTTACAATTATCCAAATCTTCGTTTATTAAGAAGATAGCACAAAGTGCTGATGGTAAATATTTAGACATTGTTATTTCTAAAACGCTCATCCCATTAGATTTAGTTGATAGTGATATTCAACTTCAATTAGAGTTCAAGGGTGAAGGCGAATCAAGAAAACTCAAAGGCATCAATATTGTTGATCTTCAAATTGGTGAAAAGAAAGTCAATGTTAACATTGCTTTAGAAGCATATAATCCAACAAAGGTAAATCCTGTTGATACAACAGCATCATTTATGAATTTCTCTGATATTTCAACTTTGTTGACCTTTGGTATTAATACAATGGAATTAAATTACTACCACTTAACAGGCAAAATCTCTCTTAGTGCTTTAGCAGTTATTAATTTCAACTTAGATGTTGATTTCCATATCTACGTCAAAGACGAAACTACAAAAGTTTACGGTAAGATCAATGATATTCCAGTTCTTGGGGATATCTTTGGCTTAGCTGATGTCGATACCGAATTTGTTTTCGAGCCAGATCATGATGCATCCAATAATGACATTGGTGGATATTTCTACATTTTACGTTCTGAGAACCATATTGGTTCTGTATCTGATAAACAATACTACTACAAGAGTGATTCAAAGAATTTTGTTGATAACATTCTCAATTACCTTTTAGCAGATGTCTTGGGCATTGATCTTGTTTCGTACTTTGATTTATCAGACCTCGATATTGGTGGAAATGCTGGCGAAGTCAACCCAATTTATCAAGATATGTTTGATGAAAACGGATTTGTTTACACACAAAAGGGAAACAAGCATACATGGGATGTTGCAGTTGATTTAGGTGTTGCAACTGGAAACAGCTCATTTAGTAAATTAAATGCAAAATTAGATGGCGTTGAAGTTGATGGCAAAGGTTACTTCTCACATCTTGAAGCAAACACAACTATCATTTCAATTTTGAAAGTTGGAGCTAAGTTAGATTTGGTTAATCCAGATCCATCAGTTCATAATTGGCCAAATGCTATTGAATCAAGATATAGCAGAATCGTTGGTTACTACTCAACATTGACTGCAAAACAACAAGAAAGCATGTTCAATATTGTTGACAAATACTACAAGTGTAATCTTGGTACAATTTAACAAAATATCCGTGAATTTACGGGGAAATTGCCGGGAAATCCCGGCTTTTTCTTTGTCTTGAACACGTGAAAAAGCGATAAAAATACAACCGTCATCGGTTTAATATAATTAAAAATTTACTGATAACAGTGGAGTTTATTATATAAACTGGTATACTATTCACCAAGGAGATAACTTTTATGTCACGTGCAGATGAAATTTTTGTAGCAAACATGAAGGAAATTCTTGAGACTGGTTTCAGTGATGAGAAGCTTCCAGTTAGACCACATTGGGAAGACGGAACACCTGCTCATACAATCAAGAAATTCTGTATTGTTAATCGTTACAACTTACAAGAAGAATTACCAATTTTAACAATTAGAAGAACAGCATTTAAATCATGCTTAGATGAACTTCTTTGGATTTGGCAAAAGAAATCCAATAACATCCATGATTTGAAATCTCATATTTGGGATAGCTGGGCTGATGAAACTGGTTCAATAGGCAAGGCCTATGGATACCAATTAAGTGTTAAACATCATTATCCTGAAGGAGATTTTGACCAAGTTGATAGAGTCCTTTATGATTTGAAACACAATCCGCAATCAAGAAGAATCATGACAAACATCTACAACTTCCAAGATCTTCATGAAATGCACCTTTATCCATGTGCTTACTCAATGACATTCAATGTCACTGGTGACACATTAAATGGCATTTTAAATCAAAGAAGTAATGACATGTTAACTGCAAATAACTGGAACGTTTTACAATATTCATTATTGTTAATAATGTTTGCTCAAGTTTCAGGATTAAAACCTGGCACACTTGTACACGTTATTGCAGACGCCCACATCTACGATAGACACGTCGACTTAGTAAAGAAAGTTATCGCAAAGCCTCAACATAAAGCTCCAACCTTAAAGGTTAATCCAAATGTTAAAAACTTCTACGATTTCAAAGTTGAAGACTTCGAACTTGTAGATTACGAATACGAAAAATTAGAAGAAAAGATTCCGGTGGCTATTTAATATGATTATTTCAATTTTATGTGTCGACAACAAATACGGTATTGGCAAAAAGAACGGCCTTCTTTTCAACTTACCACTCGACATGAAACACTTTAGACTTGAAACAAGAGGCCACAAGGTTTTCTTAGGCGAAAATACCTTACTTTCTTTTCCAGGAGGCAAGCCACTCGGAAATCGAGAGCATTTCGTTTTAAGTGGTGATCCAACCCACAATTACGAAGGTGTCGAAAACATCCATAATTTTGAAAAATTCTTACAAATTCTCCAGGATTTTGGTAAAAAAGAAGATGTTTACGTCATTGGCGGAGCATCCGTTTATCGTCAAACTTTACCATACGTCGATAAGGTACTTTTAACCAAAGTTGACGCTGATGGAGAAGCAGAAGTTTTCTTCCCAAATCTTGACTTAGATCCAGCTTTCAAATGCGTTGATGAAGGCGTTCCAATGCAAGATGGAGACTACACGATTAGATTTTGCACATACGTTAGAATATAAAATAAAATCAGTCCTTAAAATTTACTAATTAAAGAGTAAGTATTAGTTTAATACTTGCTTTTTTTATATTTTGGGTATATGGTTATATCACCTAGTAAAGGTGGATTGTCGATATGAAGAAGTTAAGAAAATCATTAATAGTTTTAGGACTTAGTGCAACCGCAATTTGTGGTTTAGGCTTTATTGCAGGTTCTACCAAAGAAGCTATAGAAACTCATGCAACTGCTCATGTTGATAATTTTGAAGAATATGACTGGCAAAATTATTCTGGTTCATACTACAGTTTTATTAAACCTAATTTAACTAATGGTTTGAACGGAACTTTAAGAACTACATTAACAGAAAATATTTTGCCAAAAGCTTGGTATACATATAGTTCGTCTGGCGAAACACACTTGTCATCGATATTACAAAAAGCCGATGAAGATCCAACAAATTCAAATAATATGATTTATTTTTACACTAGAGATAGTGTTAAAAAGAATGCTGCTAGTACCTGGAATAGAGAACACGTGTGGCCACAAAGTTTATCTGGCGGATGCTGGGGAACTAGTGCTGGTGGTGGCTCAGACTTGCTCCATATTCGTCCTACATATGAAAAAACTAATAGTACTAGAGGCAATCTTCTCTATGGAGAATTTAGCGGTGGAACACAGTGCACTTACGAAGGTATGACTTATGGGTATAAAAGTGGTGGTTATTTTATGCCTCTTCCTTCCGTAAAAGGTGACGTTGCTAGAGATCTTATGTATGTCTGGACAGCATACAAAAATAAATATGGAAATTTACCGAATGTAACTAATACAATTGACAGCTATAACACTTTATTAAAATGGCATACAGAGGATAAACCAGACATCATGGAAGCGCACAGAAACGATGTTTCTGAGAGTTCGTTACAAAAAAACAGAAATCCATTTGTTGATCATCCAGAATATGCTTGGAAAATTTTTGGTGATTCTGTGTCAGCTTCTGTTAAGAGTGCGTGTATGGATGCCTATCCAGATTCTACTACACCAACAGCAAAAACCTTAACATCAATTTCTGTTTCAGGTACTGCTAATAAACTTGTTTATAATGCTGGAGAATCATTTCAAACAGCAGGTTTAACAGTTACTGCAAGTTATAATGAAGATGGTGTTACAACAACCGAAAATGTTACTGGTAAAGTAAGTGTTTCACCAAACCCATTAACTGCCGGAACAACTAGTGTTACTTTATCTTATACTTTTGGTTCAACCACAAAAACTACAACCTATTCTGGTATTACTGTTTCTAATCCTGTTTCGAAAACATTAAGTAGTCTTTCTGTTACAGGAATTCCAACAAAGTCTACATATAAAGTCGGTGATGCCTTCAACATGAATGGTTTAACTGTCACTGCTAATTTTAGTGATGGTAGTAAAACAAACGTTGCAAACAATGATGTTGCGGTTACTCCAAGTATCATACAAGCAAATACAACAAAAGTGACATTCTCATACACATACGAGGGTATAACAAAAACCGTTGATTTTTCAAATTTCATCGTGGAAACCTCAACATTTTACGGTACAGCTGATGATCCATTAACTGCAACTGAAGCAATGAGTATCATCCGTAATGAATGTAAAACCGCTGGCACTTTCACTAATGAACAGATTTATTGTAGAGCGACAATCTCATCATTTAGGGATAAAGACACCACTAATAATCGCCTACGTCAAGTTGTTGTTGCTGATGACGAAACTGATATTCTTATTTTTACACTTAATATGAGTGTTTCTTCTTTAGCAAGTGTAGAAGTTGGAGATGAAATCCTTTTCCATGGTTACGGTGCAAATTATGGCGGCACTTTGGAATTCACCTATAGAAATTTGAGTGATGGCACTTCAGCCGATGTTATTTGCGATAAGTTTTATAACAAAATTATTCCAGTTACTTCAGTAACTTTTGGAACGATAGATACAAATGTTTATACTGGAGATGTTGTTGATTTGCCAGTTGTTGTTTTGCCACAAGATGCAACGGATAAAACTTTAAGATTTACATCTTCAGATCCTTCTGTGGCAACAGTCGATACCAATGGACAAGTTACATTCTTAAAGGGTGGCATAGTTACATTTACGGCAAGTTCAGTTTCAACTTCCGGAAAATCATCTCAAATAACATTTAATGTTCAAAATAAATATGTTCCTGTTGAATCAATTAGCGTTTCTCCAACAGGTGGCGAAGTTGATGTTGATACAACTCAACAACTTTATGTTGTTGTTTCTCCAGTAACTGCTACTAACAAAAATGTGTCATACACATCTAGCGATACAAGTGTCGCAACTGTTAATAGTAATGGATTAGTTAGTTTTGTTGGAGCTGGCGAAGTTGATATTACAGTAAGAGGCGCAGACAGCAAAGTTGCTGTTGCACACTTTACAGTTGTTGAACCAGTAGTAATTATTGATGTTAGAGAAATTAATCTTTCTGAATCATCTGTTTCTTTAGAAGTTGGTGAAACAAAAGAACTTGATTATGAATTAGTGCCTGAAAACGCAACTGATAAATCAGTTATGTGGACTTCTAGTAACAACGAAGTTGCAAGGGTTTCAGATGATGGCGAAATCACTGCTTTTAAAGCAGGTACTGCAACGATTACTATCAGCACTCTTGATAAGTCAATTTCGGATACTTGTTTAGTTACTGTTATTGATAAACCTCAACCAGTTACTAAAACTTTAGTTGAAATTGTCGTTGCAAAAAATCCAGATAAGACAACTTATGAATTAAATGAACCATATGATGAAACTGGTTTAGTTATTGAAGCACATTATCTTGATGGATCTTCTGAAGACGTTACCAATCAGTGCGAATCAAATAAAGATAGTGTTAAGACTTCAAGCGTTGGACTTTCCAGAATTAATTACATCTATAAAACATTCAGTATTTTCGTTAATATTTATGTTTTGGACAATCAACCAACCGAGCTAAAAATTACAAAAAACCCGTTAAAACTCAATTATTTTGCTGAAGAAGAGTTCTCTACAATTGGCTTAGAAGTTAAGGCTGTTATTGGTGGAATTGAGACAATTGTTACCAATCTTGTTAATATCAGTTATGACTTCGAAAGTGAAAATAAATTTGTAACTATCGAATTTGGTGGTCTTACACAACAAATTGAAGTCACAATTGAGACCGGAACAATTACTGTCGAACATAAAGCAGTCGATTACACTTATGTGTTTGAAGATAAATTAGGGGAAACTGCCAAGGATAAAGTCACATTAGATTCTTGGAAAGTTCTTGAATATTATTACAACTCACTTGATGATGCTACTAAAGAAGCACTCAAATCAGTTGTTACTGCATATGGTAATGGCGAAGTCAGTGCTGCCGAAGGCAATGCTGAAAAACTTAAAGAATGTGTCTCTGATTACGACGAGATTTATTTACTACATAAAGACGAAGGCTTTAACGACTTTATGAAGAGAAGTCCAAAAGCCCCAACCCCAACCCCAACCCCAGATCCAACTCCAAAACAAGGAATTGATCCTGTTATTTTGGTTGCAATTATTGGTGGAGTTGTTGTCTTAATTATTTTAATAATTGTCATCTCCGTGTCAGCATCAAAGAAAGGCAAGAAAAAACATGCATAAAAGTAGATTACTTTTATTACTTGGAACTTCTTTAACGTTGATGTTAGGAAGTTTTAGTTTTCTTGACTTTTCTAGTGAAGACATTAAAGCTGCAAATGAACCAATTGTTTGTGTAGAAGAAAAAGACTTAACAAAACCTATTGAATGTCATGCCGATTTTATTCCTCAAGACACTAAATATTCAGCAGATCAAAAAGTTCATTTAGAGCATATCGGAAACATCACAAAAGTTTGGGATAAATATCAAGGAGAAAATGTTAGAATTGCTGTAATTGATACTGGTATTGATGGCGATCACCCAGATTTTTATGATGAATACGGAAACTGCACAATTGATTTTGAAAACGCAGCGTTTTTTGCACACGTTACTCAGCAATCAACAGCGCATTATACAGTTGTTAAACCTGTTAATGGTTATTGGCCTGCAGGAACAACTTTGCTAGATTTTCCTTATCCTGGTGACAATTTAGGTTATTACTTTAGTAATGTTTTTTATCAAGGAAAAGCTTTTGTTGGTCATGAACCAATTGTAGATTCCGATTCTCCATATCACGGAACAAACGTTGCAGGAACAATAGCAGCTTATGCACACAATAACACTGACATTGGATGTGTTGGTGTTGCTCCAAAAGTTCAAATTGTTCCTTTAAAAGTTGATTTTTACATGGACACAATTGGTAGAGCATTAAAGTATTGCTATGACTTGAATAGTGATGACAATGAAGAAAATGATATTGATGTTGTAAATATTTCTATTTGTGGGTCAGAAACTCATACAGATATCACTAGTTATACTGCTTCATTAATAAGCCAAGGAACAATTGTTGTTGCTTCAGCCGGAAACTCGAATGCTTCAACACCAGCTTATCCAGCTGCTGAACCTGATATTATTGGTGTTGGTGCTTTAGCTGAAGGATCCGATACATCAAAAGCAACTTATTCTAACTTTAATGATCCAAACGCAACTTCATCAACATCCACAAATAACGTTGAAGTTGTTGCTCCTGGAACAGTTTATGTACCTGATTACCCGCAATCATATGATAAAGTTAGTGGGACATCTTTTGCATCTCCAATTATTGCTGCAGCCGCAGGTCTTTGGAAACAAAAGAATCCTTCCGGAACATTCTCTCAATTTAGAACTGCATTACACAACAGCTGTATTGATGTTGGTGATACTGGTTGGGATACAACTTTTGGCTATGGAAGACTTTGTATTGACCAATTAATTGGTACATCAGATATTGTTGATATTTCAAGTTTATCAATGCAGTCTACTGGAACAGTAGCCGTTAATAAAACATTAACTTTAAATCCTGCATTAAATCCATCAAATACTGATTGTGATGATTTTAGATGGTGGTCTGATGATCCTTCTATTGCTACTGTTAGCGTTGATGGCGTTGTTACCGGAATTAAGACTGGTTCGACTAAAATTCATGTTAAATCATTAACTAAACCAGATGATTCAAGTTGTAAAGCAGAATGTACCGTTACAGTTACTAGTGCTGGAACAGATTACTATAGTCCAATCACTGCAACGGATTCCGCTGGTTTATCAGCACAATTGCAAGATTTAATGTTTGCAACACACAAGAAGTATACTTCTTATAATGATTGTAAAAACCCAACTTATTATTATGCAATGGAACCAGGCTCAAATAGTAGTTCCATTATGGAATTCTATTCACAGTCTGATATCGGAAAATCTTGGGGTTCTGGAGCTGTTGGAACTTGGAATAGAGAACACGTATGGTGCCAATCTTTAACAACTCCACCAAATTCGACAACAAGACTTTGGGGTGAAAATGGTGGTGGTTCAGATTTACATCACTTAAGACCTGTTGAATCTACATTAAACTCAACTCGTAACAATTCTCCTTATGGAATTATTGCAACTCATAACTCGAGTACAGAAAAATATCCAAAGATTGATAAAAATACATATTCAACACACTTAGGTGGTTGGAAATCTGGTGATGTATTTGAACCAATAGATTCTGTTAAAGGTGATGTTGCAAGGATTATAATGTATCTTTATACACACTATGCAACTGGCGCTGGAGGAAGTACATCTTCTAGTTATAAAGGAAATTTACAATTAACCAGCATTATGGCTCCTAGCTCACTTGCTGAGTGCAAGCAATTACTTTTGACTTGGCATAATGCAGACCCAGTAGATGACGGAGAAATGGTTAGAAATAACTATGCTGCATCTATTCAAGGCAATAGAAATCCATACATTGATCATCCAGAATATGCTGATATTGTTTTTGGCACTGGAAAAACCATTTCTTCCATCTCTGTTACCACAAGTGCACACAGAACATTTGATTTTGATGGAACATTTGTTGGAGAAACAGTTTATGCATATTATTCAGATGGGACATCTGCAAATATTACAAGTAGTGTAACTTATAGTGGTTACGATATGAAAACCGCTGGAACACAGACAGTCACAGTTTCTTATGGTGGACAAACAGATACTTATTCTATTACTGTTGGTCAACCGCAAGTAACAAGCTTATCTTTAAATAAATATACTGCCGATTTGGATGTTTATAGTACTCCTAAAACAACATCAATTACTGCTACAGTTAGCGCTCAAACAGGTGCTGATAAAACAGTAAATTGGTCAATAATTGATGATGATGGTGTTGTATCTTTGAACACCTCTACAGGAAATAGCGTTACAGTTACTGCATTAAAAGCAGGTACTGCAACTGTTAGAGCAACTGCAGGAAGCATTACAAAAGACTGTGTCTTTACTGTTACAGATTCTACACCAACTTATGTAACATCGATTCTTGTTAGTGGAACTAATGAATTAACAGTTGGCGGAAATACAACACTTACTGCGACTGTATCCCCAGATGATGCAACAACTAATACAGTAACATGGGCATCATCAGATACCAGTGTTGCAACAATTACATCAGGTGGTAAAGTAACAGCCGTTGCTCCTGGAACAACCAATATTACAGCTACAGCAAAAGACGGAGGTGGTGTTGTTTCGAACACATTTGTAATTACAGTTAAAGCAAAAGTAACTGTTACTGGAATGTCTTTTGTTGATTTGCCAGAAGAACTTGATTTTGGTTCATATGATGGAACATATCATGTTAAAGTGCAAAAAGATTTCAGTGATGGTACACACGAATTAATTGAAAGTGGATTTGGCGCACAATCTAAACTTGAAATTGATACAACTAAATTAGGAACCGCCACAGTTAAGGCAACCTATACAGGCCTAACAACACTAAATGGCACAGTTAGAGTTACAAACCATAACTCTTCTCAAGAATCTCATACTGTTGAAGGTGGTGATGTTACTACAACAATTACTAATAAGACATTCTATGATAATGGAAACACCGTCATTAATGGTGAAACATTTGTTTTAGATTCTGACACAAGTTACTTTAATTATGCCGAGAGAGGCCAACAAATCGGATCTAGTGGTGATCCAATAACAAAAGCGAGTATTGTAAAGAGAAATCAAATGAGAGTCACTAAGGTAGTTGTTAATGCTTCTGGCGGTTCAGGAACAAATGCAGTTATAAAAGTAAAAGTTGGCAACATTTATTTCACAGTTAATAGCGCTGCTAGTGCATCTGCAGCTCAGGCATATGCGGCTGACGCAGAAACAAGTGCTTCCTTAACTAGTACAGCATCAAATTATGAATTTATTGGTGACGCAACAGGAGATATTGCAATTGAATATGAACAAAGTTCATCGACTGCAATCTTCTTTAAGAGTTTAAGTGTTAAAACCGAAACTACAACTATTGATTCATTTACAGGTGTAGAACAAGCTGAAGCTTGGGCTAATTACTTTATTGAAAAAACTCGTGGTACAAATGGACCATGCTTATTATCAAATGAAACATCAAAAGTTAATGGATTAAAAGCTCTTTGGGAAGATGTTAAGTACGAATATGAAAATATGACTGGTGATGGAAAAGATGCATTCTGCGACCCAACAACAAGCACCTTAATCCACGATTGTTTAGTTCATTATCAATTCATTGTGTCTTCTTATGGTTCAAAAGGATCATTAACTGACTTCGTTAAGGATAGCAATAACGATGCACCACAAGTAGTTAGTAATGCCCATAGAATTATTAATGAAGTGTTTAACGATTCATCCATTATGATTGCATTAATTTCAGTTGTTGGAATTGCTGCAATAGGAGTGTTCGTTATTTACAAAAAACGCAAAGAAAATTAATTAATTCAAAACATTAAAAATCCCGCGAATTCAGCGGGATTTTCATATGCTTTCCTGAATATTTTAGATTTTCTTAACAATTAAATTAATAAGTTTTGGAACGTAAATTGAACCAACAGAAACAGCCAATGAGATGCCTGCTGAGATGAGTGAAATTTTTGAAATACTTAATCCTTCAACTTCTGCAGATAAAGCGAACTTACAAACAAGAATAGAAAGAACGATTCCGAGTGCAATTCCGATTGTGGTGTAGATAAGTAAGAAATATTTTAAACCTTTGTTAACTTCTTTGTTTTGTTTATATACAACACTGTAGATTGAATAACAAAGAACCCCAAAGAACACAAATGCTAACACGAGTAGGAATGCAGCAATTGATTGCTTGTTATAGATTTGATAAATTCCAGTCATAATGCCAAAAGACATTAAGATTGAGAAAATTGAGGTGAATAAGTAGTCGATTGTGAATTTTCTGAATCCAAGTTTGCTGCCTTCTGCATCAAACACATCTTTTTCTTTATTTTCGAGTGCGAGAATTGGAAATTCAAAGTCAACATCATTTAAAGCTTCAGAAAGCTCTTCAAAACTGAATTTGAATTTGCCGTTTGGAAGGTAACTGCAATAAATTTCTTCATATTCTGAAACAATTTTAATTAAATTTTTAATTTTATTAGTTTGAGTTTCTTTTGTAGGTTCAACATCGTCATGTAGAGCAGAGATTTTTGAGAGAATTTCTTCACGGATTTTGTCATCCATTTTTCCTTTCTCAAAATTGAACAAGAATGATCCAACTTCAGCGACGTTAATTTTGAATTGAATAACATCAAAAATTGGCAAATTCATTGATTTAATAATCAATGTTGAGTTTGAATTTTTGATATTTTCTCTTCCTAAAATTTTGACTAATTTTGGGTCATCAATTTTGTTAATTTTATCAACAAAATTGAATGTATTTTCTTTCTCTTCAAACTTTAAAATGAGCTCTTTAGTTTTCATGCTTTCAATTTTAAATTAATTTTAAAAAAATCTCCACAATAGAATGTCAAAATTTGTAATTTTGTTGAAAACTATACTAAGAATGCTATTATAAGTGCCTAATGAAAAATAGCAATTTTATTAAAAATTCTATCATTGCATTACTTCCAATTTCGTTCGCATTGGGAGTTATTTTTGTTGATAAAACTGTGAAAGCTTCTCCTGTTGATGCTTTCGATTATACATCCCTCAGTAAGATGGATATTAATTTAAATGACACATCTTCCGAGGACATTAGAAACTATTATTCAGATTTGAATAATTTAGCTACTGCAGACAAAAAAGGCACAAAACTATTAGAAAACTTAAAACCAATTCTTGCAGAAGGTCAAAAATACTTTTCATATGATTCAGGAAAGGAATCTATTTGGAGACTTTATGAAATAAGTGATCGTGATTGGGAAAAATCACCTGCATCAGAAGTTAAAAATGGCACATACGATAAAACAACCAACATTATTAAAGGTTATACTTTTGCTGCTGGCAAATCTGATGAGACCAAAAACCCATATGTTCATGCTCTGTATATGAACAGAGATATTGATAATCCAGTAAAAGCTTGGGGAAATCATGAACAAGATGGTACTGGCATTAACCAAGAACATATTTGGGCAAAATCACATGGTTTTGATAGTGCTGGAAGTGGAACTTCCGGTGGTGCTCGTGGTGACCCAATGCATCTTTGGGCTGGTAACGGATGGGCAAACAACGTCCACTCAAACTATTATTTTGGTTATGTCGATTTAGATGGCGATGTAACTGATGCAAATACAAGATATCCAGATACAGTTGGCCATAATTATAAAGGCAAATCTTTAACTTTGGGCAGCGGGACAGTTTTTGAGCCACAAGACTCTGATAAAGGTGATATTGCAAGAGCCATATTTTATATGGCAGCTAGATATAATAACTATGCTGGCGCCACAAAAGATATTGATGGCAATGATCCAAACCTCATTTTAAGTAACACAATTGATAATAGAACTGGCACTTCTGGTCCAAACGACCCATTTTCAATGGGTGTTTTGTCAGACTTACTTGAATGGAATAAGATTGACCCACCTGATGAATATGAAATTCATAGAAACAATCTTTTGTATACAAACTTCACACATAACAGAAACCCATTTATTGACTTCCCAGAATGGGCAGACATTGCTTTTGGTGATTCCTCTAGAAGTGCTGATCCTGAACACGACAAAATAAACGGAAGTTCAACCGAGAAACAATTATTAAGTATTTCAGTTACAACAAATCCTGACAAAACTTCATATTTGGATACTGAAACTTTCAGTCCAAACGGCATGGTTGTTAAAGCAAATTACGATGACGGAACATCAGTTCCTGTTACCGGTTATACTTGGTCACCAAATGGAGTACTTTCAACATCGGTTACTAAGGTTACAATTTCATATGGCGGAAAGACCGCAGATGTAAATATCACCGTAAAATCATCGGTAATTCACCCAAATTCCATAACAATTTCGCCAAATTCGTTTGAATTAGAGAGCGGCTCTTCAAGACGTTTAACAGCCACAGTTTTACCTACTGATACAACAACAAAAGGAGTTACCTGGACCTCAAGTAACACTGATGTTGCAACTGTATCTAGCACTGGTTATGTAACTGCTGTTGGACCTGGTACCGCGACAATTAAAGCAATAACAAAAGATGCAGCTAGCTCCGTATTTGGAAGTGCAACAGTTACCGTTCCAGAACCAATTGTTTTGGATAGAATTGTTTTAAGTGGAAATTACAAAACTTCTTTCTATCAAGGTGATAGTTATTCAAATAAAGGAATAACAGTAACTGCTTACCTTAAGCAGGGCAGTGTTGATGTAAGCAATGAAGATGTAACTGAATATACTGAATTCTATGGTTTCGATTCTAGCACAGTTGGAAATTGCACGGTCTACGCTTATTACCAAGGTAAATACACAAGTTATAACGTTACAATTGAAGAAGTTCCTGTTGAAGAAAACACTGTAAACTTCTCTTTCCCAAGTTATGAATTTGAAAACGGACAAACGATTAGTTCAGTTTCAAGCGGTGATTATACAATTACATTTTTTGGTCCAGAAACATCTGCAGCCTACTACGATACTGGTACAGGCATAAGAGTTTATCACGAAAACTCATTTACTATTGCTGGTAGCAAAAAGATTGTAGAAATTTCCTTCACTTACGGTAGCGGAGATAAGAGAGGTACAAATGTTTACAATGTTGATAAAGGAATAGTTGATCCTGAAACAGGTCATTGGACTATGGCAGATGGAGCAGATTCGGTAACATTTACTTTATCTGGATCAACAAGTGGTCATAGACGTATTAAAGAAGTTAAAGTCGTTTACGATGACTCCAAAGACGCTGCAAAGTCATTACTTTCCATTACAATTGATGGAACTCCAAAAACACAATTCTACAAAGGCGATGCTTTTGATCAAACAGGTCTTGTAGTTAATGCCCACTATAGTGATTTTACAGTTGTTGATGTAACTTCTTCAGTAGTTATTACAGGTTTTGATTCAAGCACCACAGGCTATAAAAAGCTTACTGTTTCTTATACAGAAGGTGAATTTACTAAAACATCTGGTTACCAAGTTAAAGTTAACAGCATCAGCGTCATTTCAATTGATTTGAGTGGTGAATATAAGACCGAATTCATTCAAGGCGAAACATTTACCTATGAAGGTTTAGTTATCACTGCTCACAACAATAACGGCACTACTTTTGATGCCTCAGATAAATGCACAATCTCTAATCCAGACATGACAACTGTTGGCACAAAAACAATTACTGTAACTTACAAACTAAACGTTGATGCTTCATACACAATTTCAGTTGTTAAAGATCCAGCTCAAACTGTAAATGTATCAAAAACAATACATAGTATTGCGTCTGAAAATTCGTGGATAAGTTCAACAAAATATACAAGTTTTGATTTGGACGATGTTGTTAATATTTCAGTTGCAGGCGGATCTAATTCTGGAAAATATTATACAAGTGGTTATGAATGGAGAATTTATCAAAGTGAATCTCCAGTTTTGAATATTTCTGTTGATGAAGGTTATAAACTTAACGAAGTAATCATTGGCTTTACAACCGCTAATAACGGAGCATTGTTATTTAAAAATTCTCCTGTTAATTCTGGTGATTCAATTACAACTAGTTGTGGTTCTGTTTTCTTCTACGTAGGAAATAGTTCTAGCGGAACAAGTGGACAAGTAAAAATTACGTCTATTGAAGTAACTTATAGTGGTGGTACTCCAAGTTCTAGAGTACTAGAAGATATTAGTATTAGCGGTTCTTATCAAACTTCATATTTTGTCGGTGATCAACTTAATACAAGTGGTTTAATAACCACAGCCCAATTTAGTAATGGTTTATACGCTAAAGTAGAACCTGTATTTTCAGGTTTTGACTCATCAGTTGCTGGCAATAAAACAATTACTGTTTCTTATAGTGAGAACAATGTCACTAAGTTTGATTCTTATTTAATCACTGTAAGTAATGTTGTTCCGGTTGAAATTGTTTTATCAGGTAATTACAAGAAAACATTTATCGAAAATGAAGATTTTACCTACGATGGTTTAGTTGTTGTTTGTAATTATAATAATGGCGATAGTAACCAAGTAACCAATTATGACGTAAGTGGTTATGATAAGACTAAATTAGGCAGTCAAACAATTACTGTTTCTTATGTTGAAAAAGGAACAACTTTAACTAATACCTACACAGTTACAGTTGTTGCTGCCACTCCAGTCTCGTTAGAAATTGAAAGTAAACCATCAAAGACTTCCTACTTTGTAGGTGATGAATTTTCTGGTGCTGGAATCGTTGCAAAATGCACATTAGACAACGGAAGTGTTATCGATGTTTCAGATGACGTCACATTTAGTGATTATGATATGGACGAAATTGGTGAACAAACTGTAACAGTCAGTTATGCTGATGGAAACAAAACAGTAACCGACACTTATTTGATTACTGTGAATGCTGTTTTACTTGATCACATAGTGATTACTTCCAAACCATCAAAGATTTCTTACTATGTAGGAGAAGAATTAAATACTGTCGGTTTAACGATCGAGGCATACTACAACAACGGCAGCCATAAACAGGCAATTCCAACTAGTATTAGTGGTTATAACAAGAATCAAACTGGTAAACAAACTGTTATCGTTCATTTAAATGAATTAGGTATAGAAAAAACGGCAACATTCGATGTTACTGTTAATGCGGTTGTTGCAGAATCAATCGTCTTATCAGGAGAATATAAGACTTCCTACATTGTAGGAGACACCTTCTCAAGTGAAGGATTAATTGTTACAGCTAAGTATAACAACAAAACAGAAGCACAAGTTACACCAACAAGCATCGTTGGTTATGATATGCAAAAAGCCGGTGTTCAAACTGTAATAGTTTATTATGGCGATCTTTCTGCAACTTACAATATAACCGTTGAGGAAGTTCCTGTTGTTTTGTCGAGTATCTCTCTTTCTGGGGACTACCAAGAAGAGTTTATGTTGGGCGATGATTTTAATTCTGACGGATTAATCGTTACAGCTCATTACGACAACGGTACAAGCAAGGTAGTTGAACCTACTTCAATCAGCGGTTATGACATGTTTGAGGAAGGCGTTCAAGAAGTCCTTGTTGAATACGAAGAAAACGGGAAAACAATGGAAAATACCTATGAAATCTCGGTTATTTCACCTATAACTCTCTCTTCAATTAAGCTTTCTGGAACATACCAAAAAGAGTTCTACACAGGTGATGATTTTAGCTATGAAGGATTAAAGGTTACTGCAGTTTATTCTGATGGCACAACCAAGGATGTTAACTCATTTGAAGTAAGCGGATTTGACTCAACAAAAGTTGGTTATCAAACAATTAAAGTTTCTTATGAAGAAGATGGAACTACGGTTTCTACAACTTACACCGTAAAATTAATTCAGCTACAAGTTTCATATATTGAGTTAAGCGGAAACTACAAGACTGAATATGAAGTCGGTGAAGCTTACTCAATGGAAGGCTTAGTTGTTACAGCTTACTATAACAACTCAACAAGTAAGGTTGTTTCACCAAGCTCAATTAGTGGTTATAAAGGCACAAAAGCTGGAAATGAAATCATTACGGTTTCCTATAAGGAAAATGGTATTGAAGTATCAACGCGATATGTTGTTAAAATTACCGACAAAGAAACACCAGTTCCACCAAAAGAAGAAACAAATCTTCCAGTTATTGTCGGAGCTGCCGGTGGTGGAGTAGTTGGACTTGGTGCTATAATTACAATTATCTGTGTTGTTTTAAAGAAGAAACACTGAGGTGAATAAGATGGATGGAATTAAGATTCTAGTTAACAACTCTAAAGCCAAGTATCTCTATTTCTTAGAGGATTTTTTGGAGTGCGGAATTGAACTGAAAGGATCCGAAATTAAATCTATTCGTAAAAATGGAGCTTCCTTGACAGATTCTTACATAGTAATTAAGAATGATGAAGCATTTATTCTTAACATGCATATTGCTCCTTATGAACACGGAAATTCATTTAATCATGAACCAAATAGAACACGTAAACTTTTATTGCATAAAAACGAAATTCTTAAGATGGGTAAAAAGGCAAAAGAAAAAGTTATGACAATTGTCCCAACAAAAGTTTATCTTAAGAAGGGTAAAGTAAAAGTTGAGATTGCTTTAGCAAAAGGTAAGAAATTATACGATAAAAGAGAAACCATCAAAAAGCGTGATGATGAACGCATGATGGCGAAGATGAAAAAAGGATTTGAAAAGCAGTGATTATTCACTGCTTTTTCTTTCGAGTTTTCCTGCTTTCATAATCGGCTTGATAAGCAGTGGAATTAATATGATATAAACAATTGATGTTGCAATACTTGCAGCAGCTCTTGTTAACATTGTTATTGCAGTTAACACTGATGGGTAATTCATAATCACTCCATCAACGTAGATTACGATTGAATTTGAAACGGTAACAGCAATACCAGAAAGTATTACCGTTAAGACCCACCATTTTTTGTTTTCAAACACATCTTTTTTGCGCATCATAAAGCCTACAATTAATGCTCTGAAAACGTGTGGTAAAATCCATAAAGCAGTGGTTGGTGTTAATCCATAAGCAGAAGTGAGTTGTGCGATAAATTCGCCGAAAATCGCCACAAAAACCCCATCCAATGGTCCAGAAACACATGAAACAAAGACGAGTGGTAAACCCTTAAAAGTGATCTCTTGTCCAGGCAAACGAATCGAGATAAAAGATAACCCAATATAGAGTGCTAAATTGAGAGCAAGAAATGTGATTCTAAATACTGGTCTTTTATTTGCGAGTCTCATAAAAATTTATACCAACTTTTTACTTCTAAAATCGACGAGACAAATTATAGCACTATCTTATTAAATTAAAAATATTTTTTATGCGCCCGCAGTTTCAAGGTTAAACTGAGCGCGCGCGAGGCAAAAATTTTTACTTTTTGAAGCAAAAATATTTTGTTAAACTCAATATTAGCGAGGTGAAATTTATGAAAAAATCAAAACTCATCATTACAGTCTTAATGCTCGGTGGCCTTTGGGGCTTACTTGAAGCAACTTTAGGAACTCTTTTACACTTAGATGCATTTGATTCAATTATTTTTGCATCAACAGCAGTTATGTTCCCAATTGCTTATATGATTTGTGGTAGAGCATATAAAGTAACTGGCAAAGCCAGAACAGCCTTATATGTTGGTATTATTGCCGCAGCAATTAAAGCTATTTGTTTCTTCTTTGTTCCAATGGTTAATAAAGTTATTAACCCAATGGTCGCAATTATTATGGAATCTGGAATTATGGCTGCAGCATTCGCGGTTACAAAACCAGAAAAGATTTGTTCATTAAAATCATTTGTTACTTTCATGGTTGCATCGACACTTATTAGAACAGTTTATGTTGGCTACTCAATGGCAACAGCAGTCCCATTCCAAAGTGCATACATTGCTGATGGAATTGTTAACTGGAGCAAGATCATTGAATACGTTGTTACAATGAATGCAATCTCATTTGCTTATTGCGCTCTATACATGGGAATTGGTGTTGGAATTAAAGCACTTGAAAAGCGTCCAAATTTCGCAAAATTCACTGCAAAAGTCCAACATTTTGCCTATTCACCAGTCTTTGCAGCAGTCATGATTTGTGCAGCAGTTGTCTCCACAATCTTCTTAAAATAATTGTTTAAAAATTAATTAAAATAAGGATTGCCACAGAGGCAGTCCTTTTTTGTTGTATAACAAATTATTGAAACCTCTAACATATGCGTGTAAAATATAAGCACACACATGGGAGAAACTTAATGGTAGGAATCATCCTCGCGGGCGGATGTTCAACCCGCGCCAAAGTTAATAAGCTCCTCCTGGAGGTAGATCGTAAACCTCTTATTCGTCATACAATTGACTCAATAAGAAACTACGTTGATGAAATCCTTGTTGTAACTGGAAGATATAATGATGAACTCGTTCCTCATTTATCTGATGTTAAGGTTATTTACAACAAGGATTTTTCTTTAGGCATGTTCACATCAGTGCTTGCTGGCGCACGCGCAAGCAAGGGCGATGTGCTCATACTCCCAGGCGACATAACAAATGTGAATAATTTAACAATTGAAGCTTTGCTTCACGGAAACAAGGATATCCGCATTCCTTCTTATGAAGGAAAGACAGGACACCCTGTTTATATTTCTAAGAAATATGTTGAATTATTGTGTGAAGAATCAATTGATTCTAAACTCTGTGATTTTATTTCTAAACACAATGATGTAGTGGAAATAATTCCAGTAGATGATCCATTTATCAATTTTGATATTGATACAATTGAAGATTACAACAAATTCATTGAATTACAAAGAAAGGAACTTACTTTATGAAAGCAAAATCTTTCCTAAGAGCATCTTCTTTAGAAGAGGCTTACAAGTTAGTCAAAGAGTCTCCTCGTAACAAAATTGTTGCAGGTGGCCTTTGGTTAAAGAAAGGAAACGCAGATGTCGACACACTAATCGATCTCTCACTTCTTGGTTTAGAGAAGATTGAAGACAAGAAAGATTATGTTGAAGTCGGCGCAATGGTTTCCCAAAGAGAACTTGAAAAATCTCCACTCGTACCAGAAGTTATTAGAGAAGCAACTAAAGCTATTATGGGCCCAGCATTTAGAGAAATCGCAACTGTTGGTGGTTCAGTTTATGGCAAGTATGGATTCTCTGATATCATTACAGTTTTACTTGCTCATCATGTGGAACTTGTCTTTTATCCTGAAGCAGTCATTACGCTTGATGAATATGTCAAAAAACCTGGGTTTTACGATGGAATTTTGACAAATATCCGTATTTTCAAGGATAAAAACAAAGCCTACTTTAAGAAGGTAGAAATTACAGCTTTAGATTATCCAATCCTTAATGTTGCAGTCGTGAAAGGCAAAGAATACAAGGTCGTTGTTGGTTCACGTCCTTTAGTTGCAGCACTTTGTGAAAATTCAACGAAATACTTAAATGAGGGTGGCAAAGATTTTGCTAAAGCTGCTGAACTTGCAGTTGAAGAACTTAAGTTCGGAGATAGCATTGCTACTAAAAGTGCTTATCGTAAACAACTCGCACTCACATACGTAAGACGTGCTCTTGAGGAGGTATCTAAATAATGTTAGTCAAATTCAACCTTAATGGTTTAGACGTTGAAATCAACGTCAAACCTGGAGAGTATCTCTTAGATACACTTCGTAACTACGGAGTTAAATCCGTTAAAAAAGGCTGTGATGGTTCCTCATGCGGAGCATGTACAGTTTTAGTAGACGATAAACCAGTTTTATCTTGTTCACTTTTAACTGCAAAAGTTGAAGGTCACAAAGTGATGACTGTTGAATCAATCCAAGATGAAGCAGCAGCACTTTCTGAATGCTTCTCAAGAGAAGGTGCAGACCAATGCGGATTCTGTAACGCAGCATTCGCACTCATGGTGCACGCACTAAAGAAAGAAAATCCTCATCCAACCGATGAAGAAATCAAAGATTACATGGTTGGAAACCTTTGTAGATGCACAGGTTATCAATCTCAACAAAAAGCAATTAAAGCTTTCTTAGGAGGTAAGAAATAATGAAAAAGAATTTCAAAGTTGTTAATAACTTAACTCCTTCCGTTGACGGAAAAGGCTTAATGCAAGGTCGCGGTGTTTACACCGATGACTTAGCTCCACAAGGCGCTTTAATTGTTAAGATCTTAAGATCTCCACATGCATTCGCTAGAATTAAATCTATCGATGTCAGTGAAGCTGAAAAGTATCCAGGCGTTGCCTGTATTCTTACAAAAGATAACGTTCCTCACGTTTCATTTACACGTGCAGGCCAAGGTTATCCAGAACCATCACCATACGACAAGTTCATCTTAGATGAATATGTTCGCTATGTCGGTGATGAAGTTGCCGCTGTTGCAGCAGTTGATGAAGAAACTGCTTTAGCAGCTATGAAATTAATCAAAGTCGATTACGAGGTTTTAGAACCAGTTTTAGACTTTGAAAAAGCATTCGAAAACAAATCAGTTATCCACCCAGAAGATGGCATTCACGATATGTTCCCAATTGGTTTTGAACCAAAGAAGAACGTCGCAGCAGCCTACGAGATGGAAGTTGGTAACGTTGAAGAAGAATTAAAGAAATCTGAAGTTGTTGTCGAAGACACATTCTATTCACAAGCACAAGCTCACGCTATGATCGAGCCTCACACTTGTAACGCACGTTTAGACGAGCATAATAGACTTGTTGTTTACTCAACAACTCAAACTCCATATCACATGCGTAGAATCATCTGCAAGACTTTGGGTCTTCCAGTTGATAGAGTTAGAGTCATTAAACCAAGAGTTGGTGGTGGCTTTGGTGGAAAGCAAGCTTTCCATGGGGAAATGTTTGTCTCCCTTGTTACTTTAAGAACCAATAGACCTGCAAAATGTGTTTACACTCGTGAAGAAGTCTTTGGTTGTTCATACACAAGACACCCAATGAGAATTTCTCTTAGAGTTGGCGCAAACAAAGATGGCGTTATTAACGCAATCGATTGTAGGACACTTTCTGATACAGGTGCTTATGGTGAACACGCATTGACAGTCTTTATGATTGTTGGCTCCAAGGTTTTACCACTTTATAACAAAGTTAAAGCTGTTAAATTCGGTGGTAAAGTTGTTTACACCAACCACGTATCTGCAGGCGCATATCGTGGATACGGCGCAATTCAAGGTAACTACGCTGTTGAGTCCATCATAGATGAACTCGCAGAAGCTCTTCACATGGATCCAATCAAACTTCGTGAGATTAACTCCATGAAAGAGCAAGAAACTTCACCAATCTTTAAGATTATGGGTGAAGGTACCGAAGGTACAGAAATGATTATGGAATCCTGCAAGCTTCCATATTGTATTAAACGTGGTAGAGAACTTATGGATTGGGACAAGAAATACCCAGTTAAGAAAGTTGGAGACCACAAGATTAGATCAGTTGGCTGTGCCATTGCTATGCAAGGTTCAGGAATCCCATTCTTAGACATGGGTTCTTGTACAATCAAACTTAACGATGGTGGCTCTTACATGGTTACTGTCGGTGCAACTGATATTGGACAAGGTTCTGATACCGTTATTTCTCAAATTGTTGCAGAAGCACTTCAAACAACCATGGACAAAGTCATTATCTATTCATCTGATACAGACTTAACTCCATACGATTGTGGTGCTTATGCTTCATCCACAACTTATGTTTCTGGCAATGCTGCATATAATGCAGCTTGCAAGATGAGAGAAAGACTCATTAAAGAAGCAGCAGTTGAACTTAAAGCAAAACCAGATGATGTTGAATTTGATGGTAAAGTCTTCAAAGCTGGAGATAAAGAAATCTCCTTAGTTGATTTATCAACTGGAAGACTTTACAACAACGATACACATCAAATTGCAGTTACAGAATCATACCACGGACACGTTTCTCCACCTCCATTTATGGCAGCATTCGGAGAATTCGAATTTGATACCGAAACTTATGAATACAAGATGATTAAGTACGTTACAGTTACGGATTGTGGCACAACAATCAACCCAGCATTGGCCAAGGGCCAAGTTGAAGGCGGTATTATCCAAGGTTATGGTATGGCTTCTTCAGAAGCAGTTATCTATAACGAAAAAGGAAAACTCCTTTCAAATACATTTGATACTTATCACATTCCAACAGTTAAAGAAGTTGGAGAACTTGTTACCGAATTTGCTGATTCTTATGAACCAACAGGTCCATTCGGTGCTAAGTCAGTTGGTGAAATTGGTATTGATACTCCACCAGCAGTTTTATGCAACGCTGTTTATAACGCCTTTGGCGTAAGAATTCATCACTTACCAATTACTCCAGAAAAGATTTTCGAGGCAATGAAGGAAAAGAAATAATGAACGATTTAACGATTAAAAACGGATTAGTCTACCTAGAAGGTAAATGGGTTAAAACCAATTTATCTGTTTTAGGCGAGAAAATCGTTTATATCGGAGATGAAATCAAAGAAGCTAAAGAAGTACTCGACGCCGAAGGGCTTAATGTCCTACCAGGCTTAATTGACCCACACGTTCACTTTGAACTTAACTGTGGTAGAGTCACTTCATGCGATGATTTCTATACCGGTAGTGTTGCTGCCGCCTATGGCGGAGTAACTACTATCGTTGATTTCTTAGACCCTACAAGTAATGCCAAGGATTTAGAAAAGTCTTACTACGATAGAATTGCTTTAGCAAAGAAATCAGTAGTTGACTATCATATGCATGCATGTATTAAGAATCCAAACGGCGATCTTGAAGAATACGTTAAAACCGTTAAAAAGCTCGGTATGAAGACAATTAAGTTGTTTACAACTTATTCTGATACCGGACGTAGAACATACGATAAAGACATCAAGACATTACTCGAACTTTCAAAGAAATATGACGTAATGATTGAAGCTCATATCGAAAATGACAACATGATTGATCTTGGAGAAAGTTATACTTTCAAAGATCTTCCTGTATCACGTCCATCACTTTCTGAAACAAGCGAAGCTCTTAAGTTAGCAAAGCTTGTTAGAGAAGTAGGTGGAAACTTCTATATGGTTCACTGTTCAAGCGGCGAAACACTTAAAGCTTTAAAAGAACAATTTAGCGACATTCTTAATAAGAATTTTATTGTCGAGTCTTGTCCTCAATACTTTGTATTTAACAATTCAGTTCTTGAAGAGGAAAATGGCAAACTCTTCACATTTGCTCCTCCTCTAAGAAGCGAAAGAGAAAGACAACTTTTAACAGCTTACTACACAGACGTTATGTGCATTGGAACAGACCATTGTGCATTTATGTCAAAAGAGAAAGATTATCCGCGTCTCATGGGCTTCCCACTTGGCGTTGGAGGAATTGAACATAGCTTCTCAACTATGTATAAAAGATTTGGTGATCCGATCATTGAAAAAATGTCAAAAAACACTGCAATTCTCCAGGATTTCTCTACAAAAGGCGAACTTTCTGTGGGTAAAGATGCTGACATTTCAATCTTCAAAGAGATACCAGATTACTTCGAAAAAGAGAACCACGGAACATGTGATTATTCAATCTATGATGGCATCCTTGGAGCAGGTGAGTTCCAACACGTTATCATCCGTGGCAAGTTCGTTTTGAAAGATAGAAAACTTGTTCCACACATTGGAAAAGAAATTATATGCGGGGTGAAATAATATGAACGCTATTATTAACGCAAGAATTTATGACTATGTAACCTACATTGAAAACGGCTACCTTGTTTATGATGACAAGATTGTCGAAGTAGGTGACATGAAAAACTTCAAAAACAAAGGTTACGACAGAGTCGAAGATTTTGGTGGCGACTTACTTATGCCAACATTTGTATGCGCACACTCACATATTTACTCAATCTTTGCTCGTGGTTTAATTCTTCCATTCAACCCAAAGAATTTCCAAGATATCCTAGATCAAATGTGGTGGAAGTTAGATGCTGAGTTAGTTAACAAAGAAACTTATTACTCTGCAATTTGTGCAGGTGAAGAGTTCTTACTTAATGGCGTTACTTTAGTAATTGACCATCACGCATCAGGAGAAATCCTCGGTTCACTTAAAGAACTTCGCAAAGCATTTGTTGGACCACTTAAAATGCGTGGAATCTTCTGCTTTGAAACCTCTGACCGTTACGATGTAAAAGCTTGCCTAAAAGAGAACTCTAGCTTTGCTAGAAAGTATCCAGGTGAAGGATTATTTGGAATGCACGCTTCAATGTCAATTTCAGATAAGACCCTTAAGAGTATCGCAAAAGTTCAAAATGGTGTTCCAGTTCACGTCCACGTTTCAGAATCTGAAATGGATGAAGAAGATAGCTATGCTAAATATGGAAAATCAATTATTGAAAGATTTGATGAAGCAGGAATTTTGATTCCAAACTCACTTATCGTCCACGGTGTTCATCTAAGTGATGAAGAACTTGATATCATTGCAAAAAATAAATGTTATATGGTTGTAAATACAACCTCAAATATGAACAATGCAGTTGGTTTACCATATGTAAAGAACTACATTGATCACAATATTCCAGTCATGGTTGGAAATGATGGTTTAAATTCCAACATGGCAAGTGAATACATGAACGTTTTGTTCTCTGGACATGTAAGAGCAGGTTCTCCAACCGCACTTGGCGTTGGTGATGTTCAAAAAATGATTAGAAACTCTTACAAATATGTTGGAGATAGATTAGGTGTAAAACTTGGTGAATTTAAGTCTGGTTATGAAGCCGACTTCATGAGAGTTCAATACACTCCATTTACCAAGATGGACGAGACTAACGCACTCGGCCACATCGTGTTTGGATTGTTCCCAAATTTCAAACCAAGCGATGTCTACACTTATGGTAAAAAACGCGTGAAAAACTACAAAATCACCAGCAAATCCCTAGTAAATCAAGTTATTGAGGCTAGAAAATATGCTGATAATTTATGGACCAAAGTTAAAGGAGGAAAATAACAATGGACATATCTACAAAGTTTGACGGATTAGTACTTGAAAATCCACTTATGCCAGCTGCAGGACCAGTTGTTGGCGATGCAGAAAAAATGCTCTGGTTAGAGAAGGTTGCAGGTTGTGGCGCAATTGTTGCAAAAACTATTTCAACAAAAGATGCTCACATTCCACACCCATGTATTTACGGTGATCGTGATTACATCATGAACTGTGAACTCTGGACAGAATACAGCAAAGAAAAATGGATTAATGAATTTTTGCCTTTCTATAAGAAAAACTCAATTGGTAAACCACTTATTATTTCGGTTGGTTATACCAAAGAAGATATGGAAGTGTTAATTCCTTTACTCGATGAATTCGCAGATGCATTCGAAGTTTCAACTCACTACGTTGGAAATGACTTAAATCAATTAGGCGAAACAGTCGCAACAATTAGAAGACTTACCAAAAAGCCATTCTATATGAAGATATCTGCTCATATGCCAGATCCAGAAGGATTTGCCCACACAATTAAAGTTAATGGTGCAAATGGTGTTGTCGCAGTTAACTCTCTTGGTCCATCAATGAAAATTGATATTGCTAATAGAGAGATTATTTATGGAAATGCTAAAGGATTTGCATGGACCTCTGGACCATACATTAAGAATATTGCTTTAGCAACAGTCTATACAATTAAGAAAGCAGAACCATCCTTAACCGTTATTGGTGTTGGTGGTATTGCTTCAGCAAGTGATGTCATCGAATTCTTACTCGCAGGTGCAAGTGCAGTTCAAATGTTATCTGCAGCAATGCTCCGTGGAAAAGAACTCTATGCCAAGATTATTGCTGACCTCCCAGCAACACTTGAAAAGTATGGATTCAAATCAGTCGAAGATGTTATAAAGACAGGTTTACATCAAGAACTTCGCTATGAAATAGGCGAAGCCCCAACAGTTGATGCTACAAAATGTAGCAAGTGTGGCACATGTGCCAGAATCTGTCCTTATTTCGCAATAGAAATGGACGGAACTCCAAAGTTCAATTCTGAAAAATGTTTCAGATGCGGTCTTTGTGTTAGTAAATGTCCAGTCAAAGCACTTACTTATCACAAGGGGGCTAAATAATGGACAAATTTAAAACTTCCACAGCGAAGGTAGACTTTCCTGAAAAGGTTCGTGGTGAAGCAAAGTTCACTGATGATATTAGCTTCCCAGACATGCTTTTCGCGAAGACTGTTAGATCTACAGTAGCTCGTGGAAAAATTAAGAAGATAACACTTCCTAAAATGCCAGAAGGATATCACTGGTTCTGTGCAGATGACATTAAGGGCGAAAACGTCGTTAATATTATCTTCTCAGACTGGCCAGTCTTTGCAGCAGGAAGAGTTAAATTTATTGGGGAATCCATAGGTATTTTTGTTGGAAAAGACAAGGAAATCCTGGATAAATTGGCTTCTGAGATCAAAATTGATTATGAAGAAGAAACCCCTGTTTATGAGTTAACTGAAAGCTATATTCACAAGGCATTTAAGAAGGGTGATTACGAGGCTGCAAAAGCTAAAGCAGTTAAGGTAATCAAACATACTTACGAAACAGGTTATCAAGAGCAAGCTTACTTAGAGAATCAAGGCATCATTTGTTACTTTGATGAGAACGATAAACTTACACTCACAGGTTCAATGCAATGTCCGTTCTATATTAAGCGTGCAGTTATGAGATCCTGCGGACTTAAAGACGACGAAGTTAGAGTAATTCAACCAGCAGTCGGTGGAGCCTTCGGTGGTAAAGAACACTATCCATCAATGATTGGCTCACAAGTAGCAGTTGCAGCTATCGCCCTTCATAAACCAGTTAAGATGTGTTTTGAACGTGCTGAAGACATTACTTTCACAACAAAACGACATCCTTCACATAGTGAATACGAAGCATTAATTGATCAAGACAACAACATTTTAGGATTAAAGATTAGAGTTGGATTAAATGGCGGAGCATACAAAGGATGCTCTGGCGTTGTCCTTTCTCGTGCTTTAATTGCTTCATCAAATGCTTATGTATTTGAAAACTTAGATGTTGTTGGAGATGTCTATATGACAAACACAACTCCAACAGCAGCATTTAGAGGTTTCGGTTCTCCTCAAACAATCTTTGCAATGGAAATGTTTATTCATCACGTTGCAAAAGAACTTGGAGTTGATCCTCTAGAGCTTAGATTTAAATATCTTGCAAAGCAAGGTGATGTAACTGCAAATAATGGTCATTTCCATGATCCAATTGTTCTAAAAGAACTTATGGAAAAGGCTATGAAGATGTCAGATTATAAACGTAAGCTAAAAGCTTACTCAAAACCAGGCTGCAATAAAGGCATTGGTATGTCCATTTTCCTTCATGGCTGTGGATTTACTGGTTCAGGCGAGTCAGATATCATCCACGGCAAAGTAAAACTTGTTAAAGATGAACACGACCACGTTTATTGCTATGCAGCACCAGTTGACTTTGGTCAAGGCAACCGCACAACACTTAAGAAGATTGTTTCAAATACCTTAGGTCTCCCAGAAGATCAAGTCTCATTTGAAGCACCTGATACAGACCATACTCCAGACTCTGGACCAACAGCTGCATCACGTACAATCATTATTGTCGGCTTCTTATTTGAGAAGTGTGCAAAACACTTAAAAGAAATTTGGAAGAGCGGAGAAAGACAAGAATATGTCGAACCTTATGTTGGACCAAGCTACATCCATTGGGACGAAGATACAATGCAAGGTGATGCTTATCCAGGTTATTCTTGGGGTGTCAACATAGTTGAAGTTGAATTCAATCCAGTTACATATCAAGTTTCAGTCTTAAATACTTGGTCAACATATGATGTTGGTAGAGTTGTAGATGAAAGAATTGCTGTAGGTCAAGCTGATGGAGGATTACTCCAAGGTCTTGGCTATGGCTACTTAGAGGAAATGAAATGTGTTGATGGAAGAATGAGAAATAGAAACTTATCTGATTACATTATTCCAACATTTGAAGATGCTCCTCATATGGAAACAGCATTCATCGATAATCCATTTATTTATGGTGCTAACGGAGCAAAGGGTATGGGTGAGCTCACATTGGTTGGTGGAGCACCTGCTGTTGCACTCGCAATTGAGAACGCAATTGGCCGAAAAATCTCAAAAATCCCTGCAAATCCTGAATATCTTATGGAGGTTATGAAACATGAAAATTAATTTTAATATGAATGGAAAACCTGTTGAAATTGATGTCGATCCATCCATGAGATTCCTTGATGTTGTTAGAGACGTTTTACATCTCAACGGCACTAAAGAAGGTTGTGGTGAAGGCTCATGTGGAGCGTGTGTCGTTTTGATGGATGGTAAATCTGTTAACTCATGCTTACTTCCTGTTGCAAACGCAATTGGTCATGACTTCGTCACAATTGAAGGTTTAAAAGAAACAAAAGAATTTGATATTTTACAACAAGCATTTGCTGAAATGGGTGGTTCACAATGTGGTTTCTGTACTCCAGGAATGATCATTGCAGCCTACTCACTTCTCAAACACAACCCTTATCCAACCGAGGCACAAGTTAGAGAGGAAATGTCAGGTAACCTTTGCAGATGTACAGGTTATCAAGCAATTGTTGAAGCAGTTTTAAAAGCTGCTAAGAAAGGAGCAGGATTATGGTAGAAAAATACATTCCAGCTTCCAAAAAAGAAGCATTAGAAGTCCTTTCTAAGCATGATTGCTACATTGTAGCAGGTGGTTCTGACCTTATGGTCATGAAGAAAAACACTGCAGGTTTAGCACCTAAGTTTGATAAAGACATTTTATACACATCACACATTGATGAATTAAAAGGTATTTATGAAGATGAAGCAGGAGTTCATGTCAAAGCTGGCACAACTCTTGATGAAGTCTTAAATTCAAAACTTGCACCTGCATTATTAAAGAAAGCAGTTAGCCAAGTTGCTTCAGCAAACATTAGACACTTTGCAACACTCGTTGGAAACCTTGCAAACGCATCTCCAGCAGGTGACACAATTGTTGTTGATTTCTTACTTGATGCAAAAGTTAAACTTGAGTCAGTTGGTGGTGAAAGAATTGTTGACGTCGAAAACTTTGTTCTTGGCGTTAGAAAAATTGATCGTCACCCAGATGAATTAATCACTGAACTTATCTTCCCAAAACTTGATTATTCAGGTGATATGTGGTGGAAAGTTGGCTCAAGAAAAGCCGACTCAATTTCAAAGGTCATGGTAGCAGGATATTGGGGAATTCGCGGAAAAATCGTCGAGAAATTCGCATTATCTTTCGGTTCTGTCTCAATCAAAGCAGTCCGCTCACATGACATCGAAAAAGAGATTATTGGCTTATCAGTTTCCGAATTAAAAGCTCGTAAAAATGAGTTCATTGAGAAGTATGGAAAGATTGTTACTCCAATTGATGACCAACGTTCAAATGCTGAATATCGTCATAAAGTTGCAATGAACATCGTTTCAGAATTTATCGACAAAGTCGTAGGAGGTAAATAATGAGTTATATTAAAGGTTATCGTTGTACGATTTGTGGTGCCGAATTTAAAGAAGGCGAAGTAGGTTTAACCTGTCCTCACTGTGGTGAAAAAGGCATCCTTGACGTAATCTATGATTACGATGAGCTTAAAAAAGTACTTACCAAAGAATACTTTTCTAACAACCGTAATTACTCAATGTGGCGTTATGCGCCTATCATGGGAATTAAAGAAGATCACATTGATGAAATGTTAAGAGTTGGATGGACTCCACTCTATCACGCAAGAAATTTAGAGAAAGAATTAGGTGTAGCAAAGCTATACGTTAAAGATGATGGCTTAAATCCAAGTGGTTCAAGTAAAGACAGAGCATCTGGCGTCGCAGTCTTAAAGGCTGTTGAAGCTGGAGCAAAAGTTATTGCTTGTTCTTCTACAGGTAACGCCGCATCAAGCTGTGCTTGTCAAGCAGCTCATATGGGACTCAAAGCAGTTATTTTCGTCCCAAAAAGAGCACCTATTGGCAAAGCCACACAAATTTGTTTATACGGTGCTACTTTAGTGAAAGTTGATGGCGACTATAAAGCCGCATTCCAACTTTCTAAAGCTGCTATCGATAAATACGGTTGGTACAACCGTAATGCTGCCATAAACCCATTCATGGTCGAAGGTAAGAAGACAGTTTCTATGGAAATTGCCGAACAACTTAACTGGGAACCTACTGATTGGGTAGCTGTATCTGTTGGTGACGGGTGCACAGTTGGTGGCGTATACAAAGGATTTATGGAATTCCATAAGTTAGGTTTAATTAAACGAATTCCAAAGATTCTTGGTGTTCAATCTACTGGATGTTGTCCATTTGTTATTTCAAGTGAAACAGGTGAACCACTTAAAGAAGCAGACGAAAACACTCTTGCTGACTCTATTGCAGTTGGCATCCCAAGAAACCCTATTAAAGCACTTAATGCAATTAAATTTAGTAATGGTGCTTGGGTTTCAGTGCCTGATAGTGATATCATTAAAGCAATGGGTTTACTCGGAAGAACCGAAGGTATCTTCGGTGAACCTGCCGGTGTTGCCGCAATTGCAGGCATCAAAAAGGCTGTTGAATTAGGTATCATCAAACCTAATGAAACAGTTACTACAATCGTGACTGGCAATGGTCTAAAAGACCCAGTCAACGGACAAAAGGCGGTATCCATGCCTGATCCACTTGAACCTAACATGGACAAATTGGATGAGTATTTAAGACAAAAAGGAGCAATTTAATATGTCAAAAATTCCATTTGGACCTACGTATGATGAAATGTTAAATCCATCACACCAAGATCCTAAAGTCAGAGCAGAAGCTCTCAAAGCAATCAAGACAAACGAACTTGACCCGATTAACCTCTTTAACATCACATGGAAGAATGATAAGGATGAGGTTAATAAAATTGTTCTTCCAAAGGAACTTACAGGTGTAGACGCAAATATCGTTGTCTTACTTGGTAAGTATTTCCCATCTGGATCACACAAAGTTGGTCCAGCTTATTCAACACTCATGGAAGGATGTGTTGATGGCGAAATTATCCCAGGAAAACACACAATTCTTGGCCCTTCAACAGGCAACTTTGGTATTGGCGTTTCTTACATCACAAACTTGATGAAATATGATGCAATCGTCATTATGCCAGACAACATGTCAAAAGAAAGATATGAACGTATTTCAAAATACGGTGCAAAACTTGATTTGACACCAGGTTCAGAATCAGACGTTATTCTTACACTTGAAAGAACATACGAACTCAAGAAGAACCCAATGAATAGAACTTTAGCTCAATTTGAGCTCTTACCAAACTATCGTTTCCACAGACACGTTACTGGTAATTCCTGTATCGAAGCTGTCAAAGGTATTGGTAATGGTCGTATCGCATGTTTCTGTTCAGCACCAGGCTCAGCCGGTACTTTAGCAGCAGGCGACCAAATTAAAGTTGCATTCCCAGAATGTAAAATTGCAGCTCTTGAACCACATGAATGTTCAACACTCACCAATGGTGGTTTAGGACAACACAGAATTGAAGGTATTGGCGATAAGATGATTACTCTTATTCACAACGCCTTAACAACTGACTTCATCACCCAAATCATCGATGATGATTGTGTCCGTGGTTTAGCAGTTATCCATGAAGGTAAAGAAATCCTTAAAGCTCATGGTGTTCCAGCAAAAGTTGCAGATTCAATGGTAGACCTCTTTGGTGTCTCCGGTATTTGTAATATTCTTGGAGCTATCAAGATGGCAAAATATCTCAAACTCGGTCCAAACGACAACGTCGTTACAATCGCAACCGACTCATTTGATAGATATCCATCAGTCATTAAGAACCTCCATGATAGAGAACTCGAAGTTACTGATCACGTTTTAGAGAGATGGTTCAACGACGTCTTTATGGGCGCTGATGGTTCCTATATCCTAGATACACGTGGAGCAGAAGCTAAAGAAAAACTCTTCAAACAAAAAGAATCAGACTGGTTAAAATTCGGCTACAAACAAGAATATCTTGATGCCATGAGAAAACCAGAATTCTGGGAAGCAGAATACAACAAAGTCTTCGAATACGATAAGAAGATTAAAGAAATGCGTGGAAAGGAAATCAAATAATGAAAGTTTCATTTGAAGAAATCCTCAAGAAAGCCGAATCATATAAGGCTGATATGACAAAATTCCTTCGTGACATGGTTAAGATTCCATCAGAATCATGTGAAGAAAAAGATGTCGTTCTCCGCATTAAAGAAGAAATGCTCAAAGTTGGTTTCGACAAAGTCGAAATCGACCCAATGGGCAACGTAATGGGCTATATCGGCCATGGTAAACACCTCATCGCAATGGACGCACATATCGATACAGTCGGTATTGGCGAAATTAAGAACTGGAAGTTCGATCCATATGAAGGTTTTGAAGATGATGTCTACATTGGTGGACGTGGAACTTCAGACCAAGAAGGTGGTATGGCTTCAATGGTCTATGCAGGTAAAATCATTAAAGATTTAGGCCTCGAAGATGATTACACACTTCTTGTAACAGGTACTGTTCAAGAAGAAGACTGTGATGGTCTTTGCTGGAAATACATTATTGAACAAGATAAGATTAAACCAGAATTCGTTGTTTCAACTGAACCAACAAGCTGCCAAATCTATCGTGGTCACCGTGGACGTATGGAAATCAAAGTCAACGTTCGTGGTATTTCCTGCCATGGTTCTGCACCAGAACGTGGCGACAATGCTATTTACAAAATGGCAGACATTATTAATCAAATTAAGGAACTTAACGAAACAGGACTTGCCTATGATCCATTCTTAGGAAAAGGTACTGTTACAATTTCCCAAATCTTCCATAAATCACCAAGCCGCTGTGCAGTCGCTGATGGTTGCTGGATTTCACTTGATAGACGTTTAACAGTTGGTGAAAACGATAAAACATCAATTGCAGAAATCGAAAACTTACCAGCAGTTAAAGCTGCTAAAGCAGAAGTCACAATGTACGATTATGAACGTCCAGCCTATACTGGATTAGTTTATAAACAAGAATGTTACTTCCCAACATGGGTTATTCCAGAGGAATCAATCTACGTTCAATCCTTAAAACAAGGTTACGAAGGATTATTTGGAAAAGCTCCAGTTATTGATAAGTGGACATTCTCAACCAATGGCGTCTCAATTTGTGGACGTTTTGGAATTCCTTGCTTAGGCTTCGGCCCAGGTGATGAAAAAGAAGCTCACGCACCAAATGAAAAGACACGTAAACAAGATCTTGTCATCTGTGCAGCTTTATATGCAACAATTCCAGGTCTTTACCTCGAGAATTTAGCAAAACAAAAATAGGAGTATAGAAAATGGAAAAAATCGAACCAAGATTCGCTGGTCGTCATCTTATTACCTTAGAAGATTTTACTAAGGAAGAAATCGACTACATGCTCAAAGTATCCCATGAAATGAAGGATGCTTTCTATGCTAACGAACCAATGCCTTTCTTAGAAGGCAAAACAGGTTTCTTGATGTTCTTTGAACAGTCAACACGTACAAGAAACTCATTTGAATCAGGTATGGCACAATTAGGTGGCCACGCCACATTCCTTGATACATCAATGATGCAAATTGCTCATGGTGAATCAGCAAAAGATACTGCAGTTATTCTTTCTTCATTCGGTCACATGATTGCTTGTAGATATTGTAACTGGGGACTCGGAAACAAATACATCCGTGAAATGGCCAAATGGTCAACAGTTCCTATCATTAACTTACAATGTGATTTATATCACCCAATGCAAGCATTAGCAGACTTAATGACAATCGAAGATGAATTTGGAAAAACAAAGAACTTAAAGGTCTCTGTTATTTGGGCAATGGCCACAACACACAAGAAACCAATTTCAGTTCCAGTTTCACAAGTTTTACTCTTCCCAAGATACGGAATTGATGTCACATTAGCATACCCAGAAGGATATGATTTACCAGACTGGGTTATTGAAAAAGCCCGCAAAAACGCCGCTGAAAATGGTGGATCTCTCACTATTACTCACGACATGGATGCAGCTTATAAAGATGCTGATGTTGTCTTCCCAAAGAACTGGGGTTCATGGGTCACCAACCAATCAACCACAGTTGTCGATGATGCACTCCTTGCCTTAAAAGCATGGAAATGTACACCAGACAAAATGGCTCTTGCCAAACCAACCTGCCGTTACATGCATGCACTTCCAGCAGACCGTGTAAACGAAGTTGTTGATGAAGTTATTGATGGACCACAATCAGTTGTCTATCAAGAAGCTGAGAACAGAATCCACACAGCTAAAGCTGTTATGGCATTATTTGTTCACGACAAGATCCCATCAGATAGACGTTAATTGCTCTAAATATAAATTAGCGGGGTTACTTCGTAGCTCCGCTTTTTTATTTGCGTTTATGCCTATATGTGTTAGAATAACAGCACTATGAAATCAATCCGTTATTTATACCGTATAGGAAATGGTCCATCCTCTTCGCATACAATTGGACCTTCAAGAATTTCAAAATATGCTGTAAAAAACTTCCCAAATGCAGATCATTTTGATGTTACATTATTTGGATCTTTTGCTTTAACTGGCAGAGGTCACATGACTGACAAAGCTATTGTCACTTCGTGTGCTCCAATCCCAACAAACATTTATTTTGATTACAAAACTAAAACACAACATCCAAATACTGTAAAGTTTGATGTTTATAATAAAGACGGAACTCATGAGATTTTATGGGCAACTTCACCTGGTGGTGGTTCCATTCGTATCGGTGACGAAAAGAGTGCACCAGAACCAGAAATTTATAAAGAAAAGAACTTTGCTGAAATTCGTAAAGTTTGTGAAAAGAATAACTGGACTTTAGTTGATTACGTAGTAAATCGTGAAGGCGAAGAAATCTTTGATTACCTTGGAGAAGTTTATGATGCAATGATGGCCGCTATCGATAGAGGTCTTAAGGCAACCGGAGAACTTCCAGGTAAACTTCATGTTCAACGTAGAGCCAGAGATTTCCTTAAATCACTTTATGTTGATGAATCCGAAGTCGGAAACTCATTTAGAATGATGTATGCTTATGCATTTGCTGTCAGTGAAGAAAATGCATCAGGTGGAGTCGTTGTTACTGCTCCAACATGTGGTTCTTGTGGTGTTTTACCTTCGGTAATGAAATACTATGGTGAGAAGTATAAAAAACCAAGACAAACAATTCTTGAGGCTTTAGCGGTCGCTGGAATTATTGGTAACGTTATTAAGTATAATGCTTCTCTTGCAGGTGCTGAAGCAGGCTGCCAGGCTGAAATTGGTTCAGCTTGTTCAATGGCTGCTGCAGCTTATGCTTATCTCAAAAAAGAAGACATTGATGGAATTGAGTGTGCTGCTGAAGTCGCTATGGAACACTCACTTGGTTTAACTTGTGACCCAGTCGGCGGTTACGTTATCATTCCATGTATTGAAAGAAACGCTATTGCTGCAATCCGTGCAGTTGCAGCTGGAAGACTTGCAGAATACGCTCACGCATCAAATGCTGTCTCGTTTGATACAGTTGTCGAAACAATGTATAAGACCGGAAAAGATTTGAACAAAAGATATCGTGAAACAGCTAAAGGTGGACTTGCTGAATCGTTCATGAAAGCTATGAAAAATGCTCCTAAAACACCAACACGTCCAAAACATAAAAAGCGTATTATTGACGCAAAATAATGGAGAATTGCTATGGAAATTAAAGTTTTTAACTCATTATCAAATAGTGTTGAAGTATTAAAACCAATCAGAGAAAATGAAGTCTCCATTTATTGCTGTGGACCAACAGTTTATGGTGATGCACACGTTGGAAATATTCGTCCTGTTATTGTGTTTGATACACTCAGACGTTTTTTAGAATACGTTGGTTACAATGTTAAACTTGTCTCTAACTTCACTGATGTTGATGACAAGATTATTAAAAAAGCAGTGGAAGAAGAAGTTTCTGAATCTGTTATTACTGATCGTTACATTAAAGCCTACAAAGAAGTTCTTAGTAAGCTCAATGTTAAACAACATTATAAAAATCCAAGAGTCACCGAATATATGGGTTTCATCATTTCCTACATTGATGACCTTGTAAAAGCTGGTGCTGCATATGAAATTGATGGAGATGTATTCTTTAGAATAAGCTCAATCCAAGACTATGGTGAATTATCAAATATCAAAATTGATGATTTAGTTGTTGGCGCTCGTATTGAAGAAAACTCTAAGAAAGAATCACCATTAGATTTCTGCTTATGGAAGAAAACAGATGTTGGCATTCAATGGGATTCCCCTTGGGGAAAAGGCCGTCCAGGATGGCACACAGAATGCTGCGTTATGATTGACTCCATCTTTGATGGAAAGATAGATATTCATGGTGGTGGATTTGACTTAAAGTTCCCACACCACGAAAACGAAATTGCACAAGCAAAAGCACATGATCACAATAAGATTGCTAATGTTTGGATGCACAATGGTTTCGTTAATTTTGGAAATGAGAAAATGTCAAAGTCTTTAGGCAATGTCGTTTTAGCTAAAGACGCAATTGCAAAATATGGCGGAAACGTTATGAGACTTCTTATTTTAGAAACTCATTATCGTGCTCCAGTTTCATTTACTGAAGAAACAGTTCAATCAACTGTTAATGAATTAGAGAAAATTAAGAAAGTTTATAACCAATTAGCAGTGGGAATTCAAGTCAATCATGGAGACCTAAAATCAGGTACTCCAGAAGTGGCTGATTTCTTAGCTGCAATGGCTGATGATTTAAACACCTCAAATGCCCTTGCTGCACTCTTTGAAAAGGTTAAACTCGCAAACGTAGAATTGCGCAAAAATCCGCAAAATCTCCAGGAAATCTCCAATATTTTCGCATCAATTAATGCAATGCTTTCTATTTTAGGAATCGTTTTAGATGCTCCAATTTTAACTCCAGAATTAGAGAAGATTTATGCTGAATATTTGAGACTAAAATCCGAGAAGAAATTTGAAGAATCTGATAAGCTCAGAAACGTGTTAATGGAGAACAAAATTATCTAGTTATGAAAAGTGGGAATAGAAATTCAAAAAGTAGTGTAGAATTAGTGTATGGAAGATTGCCTTCACTTAATACTTTATCGCAAAGTAAAGTAAAAGCAATTTATCTTCAAAAAGGTTTTAAAGACGAAAAAATCCTTGCAGAAATTCAAAAGACTAAACTTTCCCCTAAGTATTTAGATTTGAATGCTCTTAACGATTTAGCAAGAGGCGGAAACCATCAAGGTATTGTTGTCGAAGTTGCTCCTCATGAGTATTCATCTTTAGATGAAATAATCAATTGTTCCAAGAAGAGCGAACATCCTTTAGTTCTCATTTTAGATGAGATTGAAGATCCACATAACTTTGGAGCAATTTTGCGTTCAGCAGACGCATTCGGTGTTGATGGCGTTATTATCAAGTCACGCAATCAAGTACCACTTAATATGACGGTCGCCAAAGTTTCAACTGGCGCAATTGAGTATGTAAAAGTCGCAGTTGTCAATAATTTAGTTTCAGCAATCAATAAATTAAAAGAAAATGGTTTCTGGATCTACACTGCTGATGGAAGCGGTAAAGACAATTATGAAGCCCTTGATTACTCAGGACCAACTGCTTTAGTAGTTGGTAGTGAGGGTCATGGAGCATCTAGACTTGTAATGGAAAACTCTGATTTTATTATAAAAATTCCTATGAAAGGACACGTAAATTCACTTAACGTTTCAGTGTCTGTTGGAATTTTATTATCCAGAATTGTAAACAAGTAAAGATAAAATCTTCCTCTGGAAGGAGGAAAGAAATATGCAGAAAAATATTAGTGCTCTTTTTATTGCTGCCAAAAGCAATGAAGGAGCCTTAGAAGTTTTGACAAATGAACTTTTAAGCTATGGCAAATCAGTTGCAAAAAGCATCATGCATAGGTACAACGTTTTCAACCTAGTTGTTGAAGATATTGAAGATTACATCTTGTTCGTTATTAAGCGTATTTATGATAATTTCGAACCAAACATTAAAAATTTTAATGATTATGTAACTTTTGTAATGTACAGACGTTTAACAAGTAAAATACTTGAAATGTGTTCTGTAAGCACATCACAAGCGACATCTTTAGATGAAGAATTAGATGAATCCTATTCATTTTATGACATTATTGAAGACAGAAATTGCCCATCAATTCCTGACACAATTTCATATAATGAATTTCAATTAAGAATGTCTTCGCCAAATGCAGATGATGACCAAACAGAAACTAAGAAAAAGAAAGTTTTTGCATTGGAACAACTCGGTTATTCTGGAAGAGAAATCATGAAGATGATGAGATTATCTGAAGGTACTTATCGTTATATTAAAACACTTATTAAGAACGATATTGAAATCGAGAAATTCAAAATGGATATTAAATAACTTCTGTGCTAATATATTAGCAAGGAGTTTTATTATGTCAGAATGTACTCATGATTGTGCCAATTGCTCTCAAGGTGATTGTGCATCAAGAAAAATTGAAAAATTAAAACCAAATGAAAGCACAACAATTAAACATTGTTATGCAGTAATTTCGGGTAAGGGTGGTGTAGGTAAAAGTTTAGTCACTTCTTTGCTTGCATCAGCCATGAATAAGAAAGGCTACAATGTCGCAGTTGTAGACGCAGATATTACTGGTCCATCAATTCCTCAAGCATTCGGTCTAAAAGGAAAGATGGCAGAGTCTGATGAAACAACAATTTATCCAGCTTTATCAAAGCACGGAATTAAGATTATGTCAGCTAACTTACTTATGCCTGATGATGAGTCTCCAATTATCTGGAGAGGCCCAATGATTGCTGGCTTTGTCCAACAATTATATACAGATGTCACCTATGGTGATGTTGACTATATGTTCATTGATATGCCTCCAGGAACTGGTGACGTTCCACTCACAATTTTTCAAATGTATCCAATTGATGGAATCATCATTGTCACAACTCCACAAGACTTAGTTTCTATGGTTGTTAAGAAATCCATTAACATGGCAAAAATGATGTACATTAACACATTAGGAATTGTCGAAAACATGGCATACATAAAATGCCCTAAGTGCGATGAAAAGATTAGAATTTTTGGTTCAGAAGAATCTAAGAATGAAATCGAAAAATCTGGCATAAAAGTATTGGCAGAATTGCCAATTGATCCATTATTGTCTCAATTAGTGGATAAGGGCGAGATCGAGGAATACGAGACCGACGCCCTTAATCCACTTCTTGAAATTTTTGAGAGTGAAAAATAAGTCAATTTATTTGACTTTGTATTTTTAGTAATGTATGATTACAGCACAAGATGTTAAATAGGATAACGTTTTATGAGAAAGAAAGTTATTTTAATTTGCCCTGAATGCCTTAGTAGAAATTACACAACTACTAAAAAAGAAGGCACGACTGAACGTCTTGAATTAATGAAGTTCTGTCCACATTGCAACAAGCAAACATTGCATAAGGAAAGTAAGTAGGAGGAATAACTATGGGTGTAAGAAAATATACCAAGGAAGTTATTAAAGAAGGCAAACGCGTTCGTTGGCCTAAGAGAGAAGCATTTTTAGCAGCTCTTATTACTACAATCGTAATTTGTGTATTCTGCGCATTAATCCTTTCTTTAGAAGACTTAGCTGCCGGTAAGGTAATTGAAGCTTTAAAGAATGTTTTCGCAGGACTCAAAGCATAATAAGGAGATAAAACAATGGAAGAAAAAGAAGAATTAGGCGAAAAGCATTGGTACATTGTTACCACTTATTCTCAACACGAGAGAAAAGCTGCTGAAAACCTTAGAAAAAGATTTGATCAACTCGGAATGGGTGATTTTATCACCAACATTTTAGTTGCTGAACAAGAAGTTCCAGTTTTAAAAGATGGATTGCCAACTGGCAAGACAAAAATGAAAAACTTATTCCCAGGAAACATTTTTGTTGAAATGTTCATGACAAATGAAAGCTGGTATCACGTCCGTAATACTCCAGGTGTCGTTGGTATCGTTGGTTCATCCGGTGGTGGACAAAAGCCAACTCCAGTTTCAAAAGAAGAAATTGAACCAGTCCTTAAACGTATGGGCATCATTGATTCAACAATGTACGACCATTACAACATTGGCGACTTGGTCAGAGTCATTAGAGGACCACTTGAAGGCACTGAAGGCAAGATCTTATCCATCAATAAGGAGACAGGTGCTTGTAGAGTTGAAACAATCTTCTTCGGTCGTTCAACTCCAGTCGATGTAGATTTCTCAGAAATTGAACGTCTATAATTGATACAAAATTGATAATTAACACACTACATAGTAGTGTGTTTTTTATTTACAAAAAATCTATTGACTATATGAACAACTATTCATATAATAATAATGATGAACTTTGAAAGAATTAATATTCAAACTATCAGAAAAATGGAGCAATTATTGAAGGTTGTTTCTGATCAAACACGCCTAAAAATAATGGTTTCACTTGTAAACGAGAGGGAATGCTCTTGTTGTTGCAGCGAACTTAACTGTTGCAGCAAATGTAGAGTCCTTTCTTGTATGATTGAGAAGTCTGTTTCCGAAATTGTCGAGGCTACAGGTTGTTCTCAATCACTTGTATCGCATCAATTAAAGATTTTAAGAGATGCTGACATCGTCAAAACAAGAAGAGATGGCTTAAAAATCTATTATTCTTTAAAAGACGGGCACGTAAAAGAGCTTCTAAACGTAGTAAAAGAACATGTGGAGGAAAGATAATATGTCAAAAAAGGTTGTTTATCACATTTCTGGATTCGATTGCGCCAACTGTGCAGCTAAAGTTGAGCGCTATTTGAACAAACAAGAAATTATTCACTCAGCAACAATCGATTTTTCGAATGAAAGGTTGTATATCAACTATAAGGATGAACCGCTTCAAACAGATGACTTAATTAAACTCATTAAAGAGGTTGAAGACGATCCATTAAGAATTGAAAAATTACAAGCCGGAAGAAACGTCAAAAATTCATTCCTTAATAAACACTTCTATTTCATGCTTGGAAGAATCGCTTTTTCCGCAATTTTAATGCTCGTCACAAGATTGGCAATTCCTGAAAATATGTACGTTTTGCAGGCGATTTTGTATGGAATTGCCGCATTTGTTTGCTTATATGATATTGTTTGGAGAGTAATAAAAAACATCATAAAATTGCGCAATCCAATCGACATGAATTTGCTTTTAACATTGTCAACAGTTGGCGTTTTTACTCTTTCAATTTTAGTCACAAAAGGAGTAATGGAACCAGGTAATTTTGAAGTCGATTTGATGGACGGAGTAATGGTTATTGTTTTATTCCAAATCGGTGAATTATTTGAGCACATTGCAACCGGCAAATCAAAAGATGCAATTTCAAATGCAATTGACCTTCGTGCTGATACAGCAAACTTAATTACTGACAACAAAGTTGTAGAAGTAAAACCTGAAACACTTAAGGTTGGAGACAAAATCATTGTTAGAATTGGTGAAATTGTTCCAGCAGATGGAGAAATTATTGATGGACAAGGCACACTTGATGTTTCTTCATTAACCGGCGAGCCAATGCCTGTTGATGCGCTTGTAGGTCACAATGCTTTAAGTGGATCAATTTTAAGAAGTGGTTCTATAACAATTAAGGTCAATAAAGTCTTTGCAGATTCAACCATTTCTAAGATTCTTGAACTTGTTCAATCAAGTGGTGAAAGAAAGGCAAAAGCTGAGAAATTCATTACAAAATTCGCACGAATTTACACTCCAGTTGTATTTTTGACTGGTATTTTATTTGCCGTAATTAGTGGATTGGTTAGCCACATTTGGACCCAATCAATCTTTGGCGGTTTAGCCATTCTTGTTGTCTCTTGTCCATGTGCAATTGTTATTTCTGTTCCTCTTGCTTATTTCGCTGGAATTGGACTTGCATCACGTCGTGGTATTGTTATCAAAGGTGCCAACTACTTAGATTCTCTTTGTAAAGTTGGAACTTTGTTTATAGATAAGACTGGAACTCTCACTTATGGAAATTTTGAAGTAAGCGAGTTAGTTCCAGTCGAAGTAAGTGAAAAAGAATTAGAGACTGCTCTATTAGCTGCAGAATCACGTTCTAATCACCCAATTGCTAAAGCAATATGTTTGCACAAAAACGTTTCTTCATTAGCTCTTTTACAAAAGAATTATGAGGAAGTTCCAGGTCTTGGGGTTAAGACTGAGTTTGAAGGGAATGTCATTTTAGCAGGCAATGTTGATCTTCTTAAAAATGAAGGAATTGTTGTGAAAGAAGCTGATGTTGGTGGTACAGCAATTTATGTTGCAAAAAACGGAAAGTACATTGGTCATGTTGTGCTCAAAGATGTTGTTAGAGATAAAGCAAAATTATTGGTCAAAAAGTTAAACGAAATGGGCATTAAAATTGTCTTACTTTCTGGTGATAAAGAAACCACAGTTAAAGAGGTTGCAGATGCCGTTGGAATCAAGGAATATCATGCCAAACTTTTACCTCAAGATAAGACAAAATATGTGGAAAAAGCTATAGATTTTGCTGAAAAAGGCCACTTAATTGCGTTTGCAGGCGACGGTATAAATGATACCCCATCAATCATCAGAGCAGACGTAGGTTTTGCTATGGGCGGAATCGGTTCTGATGTTGCTGTAGAGAACTCTGATGTTGTCATTATGCAAGACCATCCATTAAAGATTTATGACTCAATCAAAATTGCAAAGAAAACAAAGTTCGTCGCAATCTTTAATATTGTGTTCGCATTGCTTATTAAAGTAGTGGTCATCTCGTTAATTTTGGCTGACGTTTTAGGCAAGGCATCCATGCTCGTAGCCGTACTCGCAGACACAGGCTTAACCGTGCTCCTTACACTACATTCTTTATCATTAATTTATAGAAAAATTAAGTAAAGTTAAATACAATGTATTTATAGAAAGTTTTGTTGGGTAATCTAGCAAAACTTTTTTAAAATTTTCTTTACACGCACATACCTATCATATATAATACACACGCACTTTGTTCGCTGAATGAGAGAGCGCGCAAGTGTTATATACGTATCGTGGAAGGACCAAACGATCGGTCCAAAATAGACCACGACACGGACAAATCTAAAGGAAGAAAAGGAGGAAATGTCACGTGAGTAAAAGAATCGTCAAAGTTGTTAAGATGGAACTCCCAGGCGGCGAAGCTAAACCAGGACCAAAACTTGCTTCAGCAGGTGTCGTCATGCCAAAGTTCTGTACAGACTTTAATGCAAAGACTGCAGACAGAAAAGGCGAAATCGTTCCAGTCATTATTACAGCTTATGAAGACAAATCTCATGACTTTGTAATCAAGACTTCTCCAGTTGCAGGATTAATCCTTAAAGCAGCAGGTGTCAAAAAAGGTTCAGCAAACCCAAAAGTTATCGTTGGATCAATCACCAAAGCACAACTTAGAGAAATCGCAGAATACAAGTTACCAGACCTTAACTGTGACGACGTTGAATCAGCAATGAAGATTGTTGAAGGTTCATGCCGTAACATGGGTATCTCAGTGAAAGACTAATTATGAAATTCGGTAAGAACTACAAAAAGGTCGCAGAACTCGTAGATTCCACAAAGGTTTATTCCATTAAGGAAGCATGTGATCTTGTCAAGAAAACATCAACCGTCAAATTTGACGCAACAGTCGATGTCTCATTCCATTTTAATGTTGATACCACACAAGCAGATCAACAAATCAGAGGTACTCTCATACTCCCAAACGGAAACGGAAAGAGCAAAAAGATTTGCGCAATCACATCCAAGGTTGAGGATGCAAAAGCAGCCGGTGCGGATTTTGCCGGAGGCAAGGAATTAATTGAAAAAATCCAAAAAGAGAATTGGTTCGAATTCGATGTAATCGTCGCTACACCAGAAATGATGGGCGAACTTGGTAAAATTGCTCGTATTTTAGGTCCAAAAGGCTTAATGCCAAACCCAAAAGCAGGAACAGTTGCACCAGATATTGCTAAAGCAATCAAAGAATTCAAACTTGGAAAAGTTGAATACCGTCTCGATAAAGATGCAAATATGCATTTATCAATCGGTCGTGTTAGCTTCGACAGTGCCAAACTCGTAGAGAACCTTGAAGCATTAGTCTCAACACTCTTAAGAGTGAGACCAGCTGCTGTAAAAGGTATCTACATCAAAAATGCCGTTGTACATACTACAATGGGCCCATCAATTCACTTCGCAATCGGCGAATAATTGATTAACGAGCACAATATATCTAAGACAGTAACGGCCACGGGGCTTAATAATGTTACCGAGGTGTATTAAAACCAATATATTGGAGCCTCAAATTGACTATTAAAAAAAGGAGGTAGAACAATGAATCAAGAAACTCTCAAGTCCAAGAAAGAGATCGTTGCTAAGATTTCCGATTCCTTCAAAGAATCAGCATCTATGACAATTGTCGAATACCGTGGATTAACAGTCGCTGAATTAAGCGAACTCAGAAAGCAACTTAAAGCCGTTGGTGCATCATTCAATGTTTACAAGAACACACTTGTTACAAAAGCAAGCGCAGATCTTGGTTACAGTGAACTTGACCAATACTTAACTGGTTCAAATGCCTACGTCTTCTCCAAAGAAATCAATGCTGGACCAAAAGTACTTGCAAAATTTGCTAAGAAAAATGAACTCTTAGTAATCAAAGCAGGTTTAGCTGAAGGTAAAGTCATGGATGCAGCAGGAATGAAGACAATTGCATCATTACCAGACAAGAACGGTTTATTATCCATGTTCTTATCGTGCTTAAATGCACCTATCCAAAAATTCGCTGCTACAGTCAAAGCAGTTGCGGATAGCAAAAATTAATGCCTATAGGAGGAACTTATTATGGCAAAGTTAACAAACGAAGAAATCATTGCTTCATTAAAGGAAATGTCAATCGTTGAATTAAACGATCTTGTCAAAGCCGTTGAAGCAGAATTTGGCGTCACTGCAGCAGTCGCAGCAGCAGGCCCAGCAGCAGCTCCAGCAGAAGAAGAAGCTGCAAAAGGACCAACAGACGTTACATTAGTTCTTAAAGCATGCGGTATGCAAAAAGTCGCAGTCATCAAAGCAGTTCAAGCAATCACAGGTCTCGGACTTATGGATGCAAAGAAACTTGTTGATGGTGCACCATGCAACATTAAAGAACACATTTCACCAGTCGAAGCAGAAGAACACAAGAAAGCTCTTGTTGCTGCTGGTGCAGAAGTTGAAATTAAATAATTTATTTAATTCAATTCTTATCCGTATCTAAAGATGTCTCATTATTTTGAAAATGATGAAACCTTGGAATCAAGTCCAAGAAATGTTTACTACGTCTTTAATGACGTAAATTTCTCTTTAGAATCGGATACCGGTGTTTTTTCCAAGAATAAATTAGATAAGGGAAGTGAGCTTCTCATTGAGACGCTCCTTCCCCTTGATCTTGGATCAAACTTACTAGATCTTGGATGTGGAATAGGCCCGATAGGCTTAACATTGGCATATTTCCACCCAGGGTTAAACGTCACTTGTTCAGACGTTAATATGCGCGCGCTAGGCTTGTGTAAGCGCAACGCAGCCACGCTCAAGTTAGGCCAACGAGTCACTGTCCTTCAAAGTGACATCTATACAGAGATTGAAGGAAAATTCGATTCAATTGTGAGTAATCCACCTATTCGTGCTGGTAAAAGAGTTACCTACGAAATCTATAGAGGTGCATTATCTCATCTAGTTGATGGCGGTTCACTTTATGTAGTTATAAGAAAGCAGCAGGGTGCGATGTCCGTAAAGACCTACCTAGAAGAGCTGTTTGGAAACGTAGCTGTTCTAGCTAGGGAAAAAGGTTATTACATCCTTAAAGCTTCAAAGAAGTGAATTGAAAGGAGCCAATTTATATGAGCAAATCATACAAGGATTACCCAGTACTTCCAACCGGTAGAATTAACTTCTCCAAAATTTCAGGAAGTCTTGAGTTACCAAATCTTGTAGAAATTCAAACAGATTCCTACAAATGGTTCTTAGAAAAAGGCATTCAAGAAGTCATGAACGAAGTCTTCCCAATTGCCTCTTACACAGAAACATCATTTATTGATTTCATTTCTTGTGAGTTAAGAGAACCAAAGTATTCATACTTAAAATGTAAGGAACACGATTACACTTACTCATCAAAACTTTACGTTAAATTACGTTTACGTAACGTTGGTGATGGTGAAATGAAGGAAGAAGAAGTCTTCATGGGTGATATCCCACTTATGACTGAATCTGGAACATTCATCGTCAATGGTGCAGAAAGAGTTATTGTTTCCCAAATCGTTCGTTCACCAGGTGCATACATTTCAACTGAAATGGATAAATCCGGCAAGATGATTTACAATGCCGACTTAATCCCATCACGTGGCACATGGTTAGAATTCGAAACTGATCAAAAAGGATTAATTAATGTCCGCATCGACCGTCAAAAGAAGATGCCAGCAACCATTATTCTTAAAGCTTTAGGTCTTGATGATCCAAAGATGTTAAGAAAACTTTTTGGTAGAAATGAAATGCTTGAAGCAACAGTTGAAAAGGACAAAGACATTGTCACTCCATTTGATGCTTTAGTTTACATTTTCAAGAAGTTAAAACCAGGCGAGCCAATTACTCCAGAAGGTGTTGCAAACTTCTTAATCCAAAAATTCTTTGATCACAAACGTTATGACTTAGGTAGAGCCGGACGTTATAAATATCGTAGCAAACTCGGTATCTATAACCGTTTAGCAGGTCGTTACCTTGCAGAGAATTTAGTCTCCGCAGATGGCGAAATTGTTAAGATGAAAGGCGAATACATTTCCAAGTCAGACGTCTTACACCTCATGGATGAAGAATTCTTTGAAAAAGGAGCCCATGAGACAACAATTAAAGCAAATAAAGCCCTTATTGAAGCACTTGATAGAGCTGCTCCAAAAGGTAAAGCTGATCCAGAAATCGCTCAAGGATTCTCTGGTAAAGTCAATATGGTTAAAGTCTACGTCGATGAAAAGATGGATGAAGTCCAAAACGTCGTCGGTACAGATCTTAACCTCACAGTTGAATGTCTCACATTCTCCGATATCATTGCTATTTTCTCTTATTTAATGAATATTATGGCAGGATTCGGTGATGTCGATGATATTGATAACCTTGGCAACAGACGTATTCGTTGTGTTGGTGAATTAATTCAAACACAATTTAGAATTGGTCTTACCAAGATGGTCAAAACCGTTCAACAAAAGATGTCCATTTCTGATATGAAGACTTCTTCAATTAAATCATTAATGAACATCAAACCATTAACATCCACAATCCGTGAATTCTTTGCAAGTTCACAACTTTCACAATTCATGGATCAAACAAACCCACTTTCAGAGTTAGCAAATAAACGTCGTATTTCCGCTTTAGGTCAAGGCGGTATTACCCGTGATAGAGCATCTATGGCTGTCCGTGACGTTCACCCAACACACTACGGTCGTATTTGTCCAATTGAAACTCCAGAAGGTCAAAACATTGGTCTTATTAATAACTTAGCTACATACGCAAAAGTTAACCAATACGGATTTATTGAAACTCCATACCGTGTTGTTGAAAAAGGCGGTAAAGTCACAGACAAGTCTGTCTATTTATCAGCAGATATGGAACGCGATCACTATATCGCACAAGCTAACGTTAAGATTGACGAAAACGGATTCATCAAAGATGAAGAAGTTGTCGCACGTCACAATGGCGAAAACGTTTTAGTTTCACCAGAATTAATTGACTACATCGACGTTAGTCCAAAACAAATCGTTTCTATTGCTGCTGCATGTATTCCATTCCTTGAGAACGACGACGCAAAGCGTGCTCTTATGGGTGCTAACATGCAACGTCAAGCCTTACCACTTCTCCGTCCAGAAGTTCCATATGTTGGAACAGGCGTTGAACACAGAGTCGCAAAAGATGCAGGTTTAGCAGTTATTTCTGCATCAGAAGGTACTGTTGAATACGTCGATTCAAGACAAATTGTTGTCAAAGAAGCAAAAGGCAAACGTGTCTATGATTTACAAAAATTCCAACGTTCAAATCAAGGCACATGTATTAACCAACACGCTATCGTCAAAGTTGGCGATAAAGTTAAACCAGGCGATGTAATCGCAGATGGTCCATCCATGAAGAATGGTGACCTTGCATTAGGTCAAAACGTTACCATCGCATTTATGACCTGGGATGGTTATAACTACGAAGACGCTGTCATTATGTCTGAGCGTCTTGTCAAAGATGATGTCTATACAACAATCCACATCGAAGAATACACAATTGATTGCCGTGACACAAAACTTGGTCCAGAGGAAATTACTCGTGATATTCCAAACGTTTCCGAAGAAGCACGTGCTTACTTAGATGAAAACGGCATTATTCTTAAAGGTGTTGAAGTTAAAGAAGGCGACATTCTTGTTGGTAAAACAACTCCAAAAGGACAAAGTGAACCAACTCCAGAAGAAAAACTTCTCATGGCCATCTTTGCTGAAAAGACAAAAGATACAAAGGATTCCTCATTACGTGTCCCACACGGTGGTGCAGGTATCGTTGTAGATGTTAAGATCGCTACAAGAGAAAATGGCGATGAACTCCCTCCAGGAGTTAAGAAATCCGTTAGAGTTTATATCGCTCAAAAGAGAAAAATCTCTGAAGGTGATAAGATGTCAGGACGTCACGGTAACAAAGGTGTTATTTCACGTATTCTTCCAGTCGAAGATATGCCATACCTTGCCGATGGTACTCCAGTTGACATTATGTTAAACCCACTCGGTGTTCCATCTCGTATGAACATCGGTCAGATTCTCGAAATTCACTTAGGTCTTGCTTGCCAAAAACTTGGTATTAAGATTGCTACACCAGTTTTCGACGGTATTAGCAACGAAGAAATCTATGATTTAATGGATAAAGCTGGACTTGATAAAGATGGTAAGACCGTCTTATACGATGGCCGTACTGGTGAAAGATTCGATGAAAGAATCTCCGTTGGCGTTATGTATATGATTAAGCTCGTCCACATGGTTGATGATAAGATTCACGCCCGTGCAACAGGACCATACAGCTTAGTTACACAACAACCACTCGGTGGTAAAGCTCAAAACGGTGGTCAAAGATTCGGTGAAATGGAAGTCTGGGCTCTTGAAGCTTATGGTGCTTCCCACACATTACAAGAAATCTTAACCATTAAATCCGATGATAGAGTCGGTCGTAGAAAAACCTACGAAGCAATTATTAAAGGACAAGACATTCCTGAACCAGGCATTCCTGAGGCATTCAATGTTCTTGTTAAGGAATTAAGCGCACTTTGTATGGATGTTAGACTTGTCGACAAAGACGGTCATAAGATCGATACTGAAGCCCTCGCAAGAGAAGCTCAAAAAGAAGAGCGTAAGATTAATTCATCTATTCGTAACCTCACTGGTGAAAACCACAGTGATGAACTCGGTATTGTTAGCGATGAAGATGCTAACGAATACCTCGAGAAATAAGGAAAGGAGATTTAGATTATGTTTGACGTTTCAAAATTAGCTGGAATTCAAGTTGGTCTTGCTTCTCCTGACCGTATTCGTGAGTGGTCACATGGTGAAGTTACCAAACCAGAAACAATTAACTACCGTTCACAAAAACCAGAAATGCAAGGCTTATTCTGTGAAAAAATCTTTGGACCTTCCAAGGACTATGAATGTCACTGTGGTAAGTATAAAAAGATCAGATACGCAGGCATGGTTTGTGAAAAGTGTGGTGTCGAAGTTATTTCTAAAGATGTTCGTAGAGAAAGAATGGGTCACATTGAACTTGTTTCTCCATGTACCCACATCTGGTACCTCAAAGGTATTCCTTCAAGAATTTCTTTAATTCTCGACATTCCTCCAAAACAACTCGAAGAAGTTGTCTACTTCGTATCACATATCTGCTTAAATCCAGGTAACTCAAAAGTATTAAAATACCGCGAATTCCTTGATGAAAAGACCGCAAGAGATGTATTTATTGCAGTCATCCAAGAAATTACTCCATTAATTGAACCAGGTTCACTTGATGCAGAAAAAGCAGAAGATATGGTTAAGAAACTTGCTCTTCCACAAGAACCATTTGATTTCTTAACAACAGCAAGATTCATTAGCAAATACACCGGCGCTGAATTCGGCGAAGGTGCAGAAGCAGTGAAGAGACTCTTAAAAGAAGTCAATCTTGAAGAAGATTTCTTAAAAGTTTCTGAAGAAGTTAAAACCTCAACTGGACAAAAACGCACCAAAGCCATCAAGAGACTTGAAGCAATTCAAGCCTTCAGACAATCTGACAACAAGCCAGAATGGATGGTTCTTGATGTTATTCCAGTTATTCCACCAGATCTACGTCCAATGCTTCAACTCGACGGTGGACGTTTCGCAGCATCTGACTTAAACGATCTCTATCGTAGAGTCATCATGCGTAACACACGTCTTAAAAAGTTCATTGATATTAACGCACCAAACGTTATCTTAATGAACGCACGCCGTATGCTTCAAGAAGCAGTTGATGCCTTAATTGATAACGGTCGTAGAAATAAACCAGTTCAAGGTCCATCTGGAAGACCACTCAAATCCTTAAGCTCAAGCTTAAAGGGTAAACAAGGTCGTTTCAGACAGAACTTACTCGGTAAACGTGTCGACTATTCAGGTCGTTCCGTTATTGCCGTTGGACCAGATCTTAAGATGTATCAATGTGGACTTCCACGTGAAATGGCTATTTCACTCTTACGCCCATACATTGCAAACCTTTTAATTAAACGCGGATACGTGAGCGCACATAAAGCAGCCGATAGAATTATTGATGCTCGTGAACCAATCGTATTCGACATTGTCGAAGAGATTATTAGCGATCACCCAGTTCTTCTTAACCGTGCTCCTACACTTCACCGTCTTGGTATTCAAGCATTCCAACCAAAACTTGTTGATGGACGTGCAATTCGTCTTCACCCACTTGTTTGTACAGGATTCAACGCTGACTTCGATGGTGACCAAATGGCCGTTCACCTTCCACTTTCAAAAGCAGCACAACAAGAAGCTCTTAATTTGATGCTTGCATCAAACAACATTCTTGGTCCTAAAGATGGAAAACCAATCGTTACACCATCTCAAGACATGGTTTTAGGTAACTATTACTTAACACTTGAAGAAACAAAAGAGGACTTACTTGCCCGTGCAGGTCGTAGAAAAGACCGTGGCGATATGGAAGAATATGAGCTCTTTACCATTTATGGTAATTGTGAAGCTAAAGTCTTCAAATCTGTTGATGAAGTTATCGCAGCTTACCAAACAAAGCAAGCTCACCTTCATACCAGAATCGCTATTAAGGGTGCTGCATTAAAGAAGACAGGCTTCACCGAAGAAATGAATAAGTCCTACTTACTCACAACTGTCGGTAAAGTTATCTTCAACCTTATCTTCCCAGCAGAATTCCCATTCTTAAATGACTCAAATAAGAAAGAAAACCTCAAAGGCGATCTTCCAGAGTACTTTGTTCCAATGGGAACAAACTTAAGGGAAGCAATTCACAACGCTCCAATCCGTGCTCCATATAAGAAGAAACACCTTGGACAAATCATTGATGAAATTTACCATAGATATGGTACTTCAAAGACATCAGCTGTCCTTGATAAGATGAAAGACCAAGGCTTTAAGTATTCTACATGCGCAGGATTTACAATTTCTCTTAGCGATATTCCAATGCTTAAAGGCAAAGACGAAATCGTTAAGAAAGGCGATGTTGAAGTCGATAAGATCAATAGACTTTATTCTAAAGGTCTTCTTACTAAAGAAGAACACCATAAGGAAATCGTTGATATTTGGACAAAAGTTCGTGATGAAGCTAAGGATAAACTTACAGTTCAATTCGAAGCTGATAGACGTAACCCAATCTTCATGATGTCCGATTCCGGTGCTCGTGGTAACATTGGCAATATTCTTCAACTTTCCGGTGTTCGTGGCCTTATGGCTAACCCAAAGGGTGAAGAAATTGAAACCCCAGTTAAATCATGTTTCCGTGAAGGTGCTTCTGTTTCCGAGTTCTTTATTGCTACTCACGGTGCCCGTAAGGGTGGTGCTGATACAGCCTTAAAGACAGCTGACTCAGGTTATCTTACACGTAGACTTGTTGACGTCTCACAAGACGTTATCGTTAGAGAAGATGATTGTGGTACTGACCATGGCTTCGTTGTCTTCGAAATTAGAGATAGTTCACGCGACAGCGTAATTGTCCCACTTGAAGATAGACTTGCTGGTAGATTCTCACTTAGAGCAATCTGCGATCCAAAATCAGGCGAAGTTATTGTTCCAGCTAACACAATGATCAGCGAAAACGATGCTAAAGCAATCGTTAAAGCAGGCATTAAAGAAGTTGAAATCCGTTCATTATTCGGATGTGAAACCAAAAATGGTGTCTGTGTCCATTGTTATGGTAAAAACCTTGCTACTGGCGAACTCGTCAAGAAAGGCGAAGCAGTTGGTATTATGGCTGCTCAATCCATTGGTGAACCAGGTACTCAGTTAACAATGAGAACATTCAATACCGGTGGTGTTGCAGGAAGCGATATTACTCAAGGTCTTCCAAGAGTTCAAGAACTTGTTGAAGCACGTAATCCAAAAGGTGAAGCTCTCATTTCTGAAATCGATGGTAAGATTGCTAAGATCGAAGAACAAGGCGGACGTTATCACGTCACAGTCAAAAATGATCTTGAAGAAAGAACTTATATCTCCAGCTATGGCGCTCACTTAAGAGTCAAAGTTGGCGATCATGTCTATAACGGCGGTAAGATCACCGAAGGTGCTATTGCTCCAAAACAATTACTTGAAGTTAGTGACAACGTCAGAGTTGAAAACTACATCCTCAAGGAAATTCAAAAGGTCTACCGTGCTCAAGGTATCGGAATTTCCGATAAACACATCGAAGTTATCATTAGACAAATGCTTAAGAAAGTTGTTGTCGTTGATAGCGGTGATACCGACATGGTTCCAGGTACAAGACTTGATATTGAAGAATTTACAGCTAGAAACGAAGATGCCTTATTTACAGGCAAACGCCCAGCAGTTGCAAGACAACTTATCCTTGGTATTACCAAGGCAGCTCTTGAAACTAAGTCCTTCTTATCAGCTGCATCCTTCCAAGAAACAACACGTGTTCTTACCGATGCATCTATTAAAGAAAAACATGATGCTCTCCATGGACTTAAGGAAAACGTCATTACTGGTAAACTCATTCCAGCAGGCACAGGTTTATTAACCGAAGAAGAAGCTGAAGAGTCCTTAGCTAAATTCACTGTTAAGAACAGAATGAAAGAAGTTAAGAAACAGTACATTGAAGTTCACGATCGTCCAGAAGATCTAGACTAAAAATTTCTTAAAGGTTACTGATTAAATTCGGTAACCTTTTTCTTATAAAAGAAATAGGGTAAAAATTGGCCCATACGAAGTCTAGCTTCTATGGGGAAAATTAGAGCGAGCGTTCACTCGCTCTTTTATTTTGGTTTATTTTGGTTATAATAGTTGCATGAATTTCAAAAGAAATTTGTTTGTTATTACGACCGCACTCGTGGGTGCTTTAGCCCTAGCTGGGTGTGATTTTGGCGAGAACAAATTTAAACATTTTGAATTTATTGAAGAAAAACAAGATACAAAAGAAGATTATCTTAATTTCATGGTGAAAGATAATGCTACAGGGGAAGATAAAGATTTAGGCAATGCTTATTCTCTTATGAGAGATTATGCTGGTCAAAGTCATATGAAATCAATCGGTGAACAAAAGATGATTGTTGTGCCAGTAGAATTCCCAGATTATAAAGTTGAAAAATTATCACTTACCAATGAACAATATATTGAAGGAATTAACAAAGCATTCTTTGGAAATGCCAAGAATAATGCTTATGTTTCGGTGGGCGAGTACTTTAATAAATCAAGTTATGGAAAACTAAAACTTGATGGAAAAGTATGTGATCAAGTTTTCACTTTTCCATATTCAATTGAGAAAATTAAAGAAAGTAAACTTGAACGTGATGTTTTAGCAAATGATATTTACAAAAAGGTAATTGATTGGTACAAAGAAAATTATGATGACATTGCTGACTACGAAGTAGAAGGCTTAAAAACAGGCAAAAACGTGCCTATTTATATGATTTATACTCATCCAAGTATTTCTGACTCAAAAGAAGATGAAACAGGCTTCTTCTGGGCTTATACATTTAGTGATGTTCCTCTTTCTTGGTCCAGTGCTTCATTCATGTATCTTCAATATGGAGAACCAGATGCTCATACTTACATTCATGAGACTGGTCATTTACTTGGATTAAGCGATTATTATCCAACAATCATTCCTGAAGAAAGCAAAACAAAGACCAAAGCTGGCGAAAAAGAAGTTGAAGAGGAAGAAGAAAAAGAACCATATGTTGCTTATGAACCAACCGCTAGAATTGATATGATGGATTGCTCAATTGGTGATGAAACATCTTTTTCAAAGATGCTTCTTAATTGGGCAAAACCAACTTATGTAAATTCAAGCCAAGATGTAACAATTAGATCATTTACAGAAACAGGTGATGTAGTCTTACTTTCTAACAACTGGAATCACACACCGTTTGATGAATATTATTTATTTGAATATTACTCTCCAACTGGATTAAATTCATACGATATTTCAGTCGGTAATAGCGAAGCTAAACTTCCAAAACTTCCAGGTATCAAAATTTATCATGTTGATGCTAGACTTGCTTATTTTGAAAGCAAAACAATTAAGAGTTATTGCGTCTTTGGAGAAAAGGCTCCAGGTTCAACATTTACTCTTGGATTTGCTCATGATAACAACACTTACATCAACCCAGATGATTATCAAAAAAATTATCTTTATACATTAATTTTGAATCATGAAGAAGGCATGAAAACAGGTGCAGCGGTGGATTCAAACCTCTTCAGATACGGTGATGAAATTCCTGATTTGAAAATAAATTCAGGAGAGAAATTAAATTACAAAATTTCAGTCAGTTGGTCAGGATTTGAAGAAGTTGGTATAAAGTTTGAAAAAGTCGAGAAAACAACAAAATAGCTGGGAAAACATAGGGATTTTTAAAACCTAAAACCCAGCTTTTTCTTTATTTAAAAAATAATATTTAAAATATTTGTTGACAATCTATATATAGATAGTAAAATCTATGTCGACACACGAAGGACCCGATATGGGTCTATATATTTACCGGAAATATGGTACACCGGAGAATGTGTGCAATAAGATAGAATCATTGAAAGGAGGACAATCAATGCCAACTATTAATCAATTAGTTAAACAAGGTCGTTCAAAATTAGTGAAGAAGTCCAAATCACCAGCTCTTGGTAAAAGATGGAATTCATTAAAATCTACAACAAGCGATCAACCATCCGCTCAAAAGAGAGGCGTTTGTACCCGTGTCGGAACAATGACACCAAAGAAACCAAACTCAGCTCTTAGAAAATACGCTCGTGTACGCTTATCCAACGGATATGAAGTCACAGCATACATCGGTGGTGAAGGACACAACTTACAAGAGCACTCCACAGTCATCATTCGTGGTGGCCGTGTTAAAGACTTACCAGGTGTTCGTTACCACATCGTTCGCGGTACTCTTGACTGTGCTGGTATCGAAGCTCGTCGTCAAGGCAGAAGCTTATACGGAACCAAACGTCCAAGAAAAGCCGAATAGTTATTTAGAAAGGAGAAAACAATATGCCACGTAAAGGTAAAGTAGCAAAACGCACAGTTTTGCCAGATCCAATTTATAATTCAAAATTGGTTACTGCATTAATCAATCGTATTATGATTGACGGAAAAAGAGGCACTGCTCAAACCATTCTTTATAACGCCTTCAAGAGAATTGAAGAAAAGTCTGGAAAACCAGCAATGGATGTCTTTGCAACCGCAATCAACAACATTATGCCAGAAGTCGAACTTAAAGTTCGTCGTATTGGCGCAGCCAACTATCAAGTCCCTGTTGAAGTTTCAGCAGAACGTAAAGTTACATTAGGACTTCGTTGGTTAGTCACCTATGCCCGTTTAAGAAACGAAAAATCAATGGAAGAAAAATTAGCCGGAGAAATTATCGATGCTGCAAATGGAACAGGTGCATCAGTTAAGAAAAAAGAAGATACACACAAAATGGCAGAAGCCAACAAGGCTTATGCTCATTACCGTTGGTAATAGGAGTGAAAACTTATGTCACGTCAATATGATTTAGCACATACTCGTAACATCGGTATCATGGCTCACATCGATGCCGGTAAAACTACTACCACAGAACGTATCCTTTATTTCACAGGTAAAATCCACAAAATTGGTGAGACACACGAAGGTGCCGCAACAATGGACTGGATGGAACAAGAACAAGAAAGAGGTATTACTATTACCTCAGCTGCTACCACAGCTTTCTGGAAGAACAACCGTATTAACATTATCGATACCCCGGGGCACGTCGACTTCACAGTAGAAGTTGAACGTTCACTTCGTGTTCTTGATGGTGCTGTTACAGTTCTTGATGGAAAAAATGGTGTTGAACCACAAACTGAAACAGTTTGGAGACAAGGTTCAAAATATGGCGTTCCACGTATCGTCTTTGTTAACAAACTCGATGCTATCGGCGCTGACTTTGAAATGAGTGTTAACTCATTACACGAAAGACTTGCCGCTAACGCAGCAGCAGTCCAATACCCAATCGGTATTGAATCAACCTTAAAAGGTTGTATTGATATTATTGAACGCAAAGCATGGGTCTACACTGACGATGTCAATGAACCACCTCATGAAGAACCAATCCCAGAAGAATACAAAGACAAAGTTGAAGAACTTCGTCAAAAACTTCTCGAAGCTCTTGCAGCATTCGATGACGATTTAATGATGATGGTCCTTGAAGGACAAGACGTTCCTGTCGACATGATTAAGAAAACAATTCGTAAAGCAGTTCTTACTGGTGAATTCTTCCCAGTTTTCTGTGGATCTGCTTACAAAAACAAAGGTGTTCAATTACTCCTTGATGGCGTAGTTGATTACTTACCATCACCACTTGATATTGCACCAGCAAAAGGTGAATTACTCGACGGAAGCGAATTTCACGCTAAACCAGATGATAATGAACCACTCGTTGCTCTTGCATTCAAGATTGCTACTGACCCATTCATTGGCCGTTTAGCATATGTCCGTGTTTATAGCGGAACTCTCACATCAGGTTCTTATGTCCTCAACTCAACAAAAGATGGCAAAGAACGTATCGCTCGTGTCGTCTTAATGCACTCGAACCACCGTGAAGAAGTTGACGCTTTACACGCTGGCGACATTGGCGCAGTTGTTGGTCTCAAAAACACAACTACAGGTGATACTCTCTGTGATGAAAAACATCCTGTCATTCTTGAAAGAATGGAATTCCCAGAACCAGTTATCGAAGAAGCTGTTGAACCAAAGACCAAAGCTGACCAAGAAAAGATGGGCATTGCCCTCGCAAAACTTGCTGAAGAAGACCCAACATTCAAGGTTCACACAAACCAAGAAACAGGTCAAACCATTATTGCAGGTGTTGGCGAATTACACCTTGACGTCTTAGTTGATAGACTTCGCCGTGAATTTAACGTTGAAGTTAACGTAGGCGCACCACAAGTTGGTTATAAGGAAACAATTCGTGCAACTGCAGAATGTGAAGGTAAGTACATTAAGCAATCTGGTGGTCACGGTCAATATGGTCACGTTTGGATCAGATTTGAACCTAACCCAGGAAAAGGCTTTGAATTCGTTGACGCCGTTGTTGGTGGTGCAGTTCCAAAAGAATTCATTAAACCAACTATGGAAGGTACAGTCGATGCAATGCGCAGAGGTTTAGTTGCTGGATTCCAAGCAATTGATATCAAAGCTACATTATTCGATGGTTCTTCACACGATGTTGACTCATCCGAAGCTGCTTACAAGGTCGCTGCATCTATGGCTCTCAAAGAAGCTGCTAGAAAATGTGACCCAGTTATTCTCGAACCAATCATGAAGATTGAAGTTACAGTTCCTGAACAATATTATGGTGATGTCATTGGTGATATTTCCCGTAGACGTGGAAATATGACTGGTGAAACACAACGTGGAAATGCTAAGATTGTTGAAGCAGAAGTACCACTTTCAGAAATGTTCGGTTACGTTACAGACCTTCGTTCATTCACCCAAGGTAGAGGTAACTACACAATGCAATTCTCTCACTACGGAGAATGTCCAAGATATGTCCAAGACGAGATTATTAAAAAGTCTGGCATGTCAAATCGTTAATCAAATTAATACAAAATGTATTGATTTAGGTTATAAATTACATTATTATAATTTCGTTGAATTTTACGAAATCTAACCTTAAGGAGGAAAATTCAAATGGCAAAAGAAAAATTTGATAGAAGCAAAACTCACTTAAACATTGGTACCATTGGCCACGTTGACCATGGTAAAACCACTTTAACAGCTGCTATCACAACAGTCCTTGCTAAAAAGGGCGGAGCAGTAGCCAAAGCATACGATCAAATCGATGCTGCTCCAGAAGAAAAAGCTCGTGGTATTACAATTAATACCGCACACATTGAGTACGAAACAGCAACAAGACACTATGCTCACGTTGACTGCCCGGGCCACGCTGACTATGTTAAAAACATGATCACCGGTGCCGCACAAATGGATGGAGCAATCCTTGTCGTCGCAGCAACTGATGGCGTTATGCCACAAACACGTGAACACATTCTTCTCGCAAGACAAGTCGGTGTTCCATACATTGTTGTTTTCTTAAACAAATGTGATTTAGTTGATGATCCAGAACTCATTGACATCGTTGAAATGGAAGTCCGTGATTTACTTACATCCTATGGATTCCCAGGAGACACAACACCAATTATCCGTGGTTCTGCTAAAGTCGCACTTGATGGTGGCGATACAAAACCAATCGAAGATTTAATGGATGCTGTTGATTCTTATATCCCAGTTCCAGAACTCGATAAAGATAAACCATTCCTTCTCCCAATCGAAGACGTCGTCACAATTACAGGTCGTGGCACAGTCGTTACTGGTAGAGTTGAACGTGGTGTTGCACACATGAACGATGAAGTTGAAATTGTCGGTATTAAAGATACACAAAAATCAGTTATTACCGGTATGGAAATGTTCCGTAAACAATTAGACTTCGTTCAACCAGGTGATAACGTCGGTATCTTACTCCGTGGTATTAACCGTGATCAAGTCGTCCGTGGTCAAGTTCTTGCAAAACCAGGATCAATTGTTCCACATACCAAATTCACAGCTTCAGTCTACGTTTTAAAGAAAGAAGAAGGCGGACGTCACACAGCTTTCTTAAGCAACTACCGTCCACAATTCTATTTCCGTACTACAGACATTACAGGTGTTATTACACTTCCAGCTGGTACAGATATGGTTATGCCAGGTGATAACGTTGAATTAACAGTCGAATTAATCCACCCAGTCGCAATCGAAAAGGGAACCAAGTTCTCAATTCGTGAAGGTGGCCGTACAGTTGGTTCAGGTTCAGTCATTGAAATTATTAAATAATTATATTATTTAACAAATTTAAGACCTCTTCGGAGGTCTTTTTTGTTTGTTTATTCTTTACATTTAGTCCATAATTTAGATTATGAAGCAGCGTAAATACACATTACCTAGACACACGAACCTCGCGAAGCAATCGAGTAGAACAGGTGCCTTTTTAATTGATGTCGCTGTATTTGGTTTACTCACTATTGCATTTTTATTTGGTTGTTTTAGATTGATTTTAAATCCAATCGCCGAGCCATATAAAAATGAACTTCAAACAGAGCAAGTAAATTCACACTTAAGATATAGAGATGAAAATGGTGACCCTCAAGTTATTAAGACTGATTCTTCTTTTGAAGAATATCGCGATGTAATTTCGTATTATTACATGAATTACTTAACTGGAAATGTTGCTGAACCAGGCACAGGTTCTAGACTCGCAGATGAACCTATTAAAAATGATGATGGAATAGAGGTTAAGAAATCTGAGTATTATACAGTTGAGTGGTTTAATAAAAATATACTTCAAATTAAGTCTCAAAATCCTGATGAAGACGAAAATTGTTTATTTACTTATCAAAAAGTTGATGGAGTTTACGATAAAACAAAACTTGGAATTCCAAAGGATTATTCAAAAGTTACAGAAACAGATATCAATAAGTACATGCAAAATGCCTATTTATCAACTTATTTAGAGAATTTTAATAAATTAAGCTATGTTATTGATTTAACCAATAAAGAAACGTTTATTTATTCACTTGAAATAGTTTTATCAATGTTTATTGCCGCTATTGGAACTTATATTATTATTCCTATTATTATTAAAAGAGGAAGAACAGTTGGGAAATTATGTTTTAAGCTTGCACTTGCAAACTCTGATGGTTATAAAGCTGAAAACAAACAATTAATTATGAGATTAGTTCCATTAGTGGTCGTTATTGCATCATTTTTAATACCGTTCTGGAACGATATTTTCTTGGTTATCTTAATTCCACTTATTATTTTCCTTGTTTCATTTGCTTTAGCAATGGCATCTCCAAAGAAAGCATCTTTACATGACTTTGTTGCAAGAACCATTGTTATTGATGATAAAACATCCATTATCTTTGATAATGAAATAGAAGAAGAAAATTACATTATCAAAGAAGATAATCTTGAAGTTGAGATTAAAGAAAATGGAGATGGAGAAGAACCTGAAATAAGTTATGAAAAATAGCATCCGTTCTTTAAAAGAAGCCAATTTAGGCAGAAGAATGATCGCCATGATTATGGATGGCGTTATTTTTGCGTTTGTTTGGGTTGCTCTCGCTCTTTGGGTTTTTACTCCAATTGTAAATGCTACAATGCATTACTCTGATTTAGGAGTTACAGGGCTTAAATACGAAGTATTTTCTAAGCTTTATGTTTGTGAGGAAGTAGATTTGGAAACTCAAGAACATAAAGTGGTGGACGTTAATAAATTTGAAGAAATAAGCGGAAATACTCTTACTTACACTCCACTTTATAATTATCAAACTGAAGATATTAACTTTTATAAAGACAGAATTCATTACTATTATTGCTCATATAAAACTGGCGAGAATATCGAATACCCAGAAGGCAAAGATCCTGAAGAATATAAGTCACCAATTTACCAACAATTTATCAAAGATAATGATGGCAAAGATGTTCTTCCAAAAGACTTCTATACTGAAGCTTGGTTTAATGAGTTGATTAGCGGAAAATCAACCATTAGAGATTATCAAAATTTAGCTTATAGTGCAGTCGCTGACTTAAGAGAGGCGCCGTTCTTTGAAGAGCTTAACGGAAAGATAAGTGCTTGCCAACTTGTTATTGCTTTACCAGCATTTGCAATTTCATATTTTGGTTTCTATTTGCTTGTTCCACTTTTATACAAAAATGGTGAAACCTTTGGTAAAAAGGTTATGCAAATTGGCCTTGTTACAAAGGATGGTTACCAAGTTAAAAAGAGACAAATTGTCTTTAGACAACTTCTCCTTTTTGCGTGGGTAAGTCTTTCTTTGTTTGTTGTTGGAATTGGATTAACTTCTATTGCAACTTTAGGTGTGGGTGTATTTATCTATTTAATTGCAACAGTCATATCAAGAACAAGACGTTCTCCAATGGATTATGCTGCTTATACTTACATGATTCACACGGGGAAATCTGTATGGTTTAAAGATAGTGCTGAAGAGGAACAAAAAGAGATTGAACTTGATGAAAAAATGTCCAAATATCAACGTTATAATCCTAATGAAAAGAACCTCATTCAAGTGGGCACAGAAATCGTTAACGAAGACGTAAAAAGAGAACTCGAAGAAGAAAAATTAAAAAAAGATAAAAAGTAAAAATCTTTAGGTTTTTAGGTGGTTTTTTCTGCAAAACCCCAATATTTTGCCTCTCAATAAATTGAGTGGCTTTTTTATTTATAGAAAAAGAATTATAACTGTGTTATTATTCTACTGTAGTATACAGCTACGTTATACACCATAGGAGGTAAAACTAATGGACGTAAGAATCGAGAATCTTACTAAAACCTTCGTCGGTAAAAAAGGTGTCGAAACTACCGCTGTCAATAAGATGAATTTTACTATACCTGACGGTAAACTCGTCGGTCTTTTAGGTCCATCTGGATGCGGAAAGTCTACAACACTTTATATGATTGCTGGTTTACACAAACCAACCGACGGTCACATTTGGTTTGGTGATGAAGATGTTACAAACGTTCCACCAGAGAACCGTGGCATTGGCTTAGTCTTCCAAAACTACGCTCTTTATCCACATCTCTCAGTTCGTCAAAACATTGAATTCCCACTCGACAATGTGCGCCTCACCGGTCCATTCGGTGAAGAGGAAAACCGTCTTTTTGACGCAGTTCATGACAAAAAGACAACCGAGAAAGACTTAGCTCGTACAAAGAAAGCTTTAGCAAAAGCTGAAAAGTCAAAAGCTTCTTTAGAAGCAAAAATTGCAGCTCATGAGGGCGAAGAAGATGAAATTTTCTTAGCTCAAAAGGACAAACTTGCTGTTGCAGTTCAAACAATTGAATCTTCTACAAAGAGAATCGCATCTCTTGAAGAACACCTTGTTTATTGTGATGGCGAAATTGCAAAAGCCCAAGAAAACCTCGATAAGGCAAAAGCCGCATTCGAAGAACTCAAGGTATCTGATCCAGAAGCTGCAGCCAAAAAAGCTCTTAGAAAATTATCAAAAGCTGACAAAGATGCAATCGCTCTTGAAATGGCAAAAGTCGTTGATATTGATCAATACTTAGACAGAAAACCAAAAGAGTTATCTGGCGGTCAACAACAACGTGTTGCTATCGCGCGTGCATTATCTAAAAAGCCAAGAGTCCTTCTTCTTGACGAACCACTTTCAAACCTTGATGCTCGTTTAAGACTTCAAACACGTGAAGAAATTAAACGTATTCAACGTGAAACTGGTATTACAACAGTCTTCGTTACACACGACCAAGAAGAAGCTATGTCAATTTCAGACTTCATTGTTGTTATGAAACTCGGTGTTGTTCAACAAATTGATGAACCTCAAAAGGTTTATGATGAACCAGCTAACTTATTCGTCGCTAAATTCTTAGGTTCTCCAGCTATCAACGTATTTGATGGAGAAATCAAAGGCGGAAAACTTTTACTTAATGGCAAAGTCATTGATGAAGACAAAGTCTTTGGTAAAGAAGATAGAAAAGTTAAACTTGCTGTTCGTCCAGAAAGCTTTGATTACGATAAAAAAGGCGGAGATGTCCCAGTTACAGTAACATCAGTCGAACACATCGGCCGTGATATTACAGTTAATGGTCACATTACCGACCAAGAAAATCACGTTAAGGTTATTATTCCAAGTGCATTACGCAACGAAATCCTTGGAAAACCAGAAATTTCATTTAAAGCCAGACGTTTCTACGTTTTCGAAGAAACAGGCGAAAGGATTAAATAACTTCGGTTATAAAAATAATCTATGGTCGCAAATGAAATTAATATGAAAGGAGCAGAAGTGAAATCCACTATTGATCCTAAAACAGTGAAGTTAGTCTCAAAACGTAGACGTGTTACTCTTCCACAATGGGGAACCGCCTGGATTGTTTTGATTCCTGCTTTAATCTTTATCTGCTTGTTTATGCTTTATCCAATCATAAACACATTCCTTTATGCATTTATTCAGGATTTCCAATATGCAAAAGGTGCAGGAAGCTTTGCTTTGGGTCAATTTATATCGACTATTACAAATGGTCCAGCTAGAAATGCTGCATTCGGTTTTAATAACTTTGTTTTAGCACTTGAAAACAGTGTCTTTAGACAATCAATTCTTAATACCGCAATCTTGACTATTGTTGAAGTACCATTAACAATCATTGTTTCACTTCTCATTGCTACATTCCTTAATTCTATTAAGGTATTAAAAGGTTTCTATCAAACCATTTTCTTCCTTCCATATGTAACTAACACGATCGCTTTAGGTTTAATCTTTAACATTGCATTCTCCAAAACACCAGGTGGATTTGTAAACATCCTTCTGCACGATGTCTTTGGAGTACAGGACCCGATAAACTGGTTGTCCTCAGCCCCATATAAGATTGGTGGCCCAACAGCAACCAAGTTTACACAAGGTGTAGTTCTTGTTATTTACTCATTATGGAACGGTATCGCGTTCAAGATTCTTGTCTTTATGTCAGGTCTTGCAACGATCGATAAACAATATTCTGATGCCGCAAAAATTGATGGTGCATCAGGATTCACAATATGGAGACGTATTACGTTGCCTTTGTTGTCTCCACAAATTCTTTACATTACCATCACATCCTTCATTGGATCGTTTAAGATGTACACAGGTGTTATGTCAGTTTACCAAGGTATCAACGCAGACGCCTATTACTTCGGTGGTGATAAAGGTAATGACTGGATTCCAGTCGTCGGTTGGATTTATAAACAACTCGATGCTGACCAATTAAGACCAGGCATTGCTTCAGCAGCATCTCTCATTCTTTTAGCCATCATTATGGTTATTACAGCAGCTCAATTTGCTGTAAGCAAGAAGAGAGTGCATTATTAGAAAGGAGTAGAACATGGCAGAAAAAGCATTATACTTCGCTGATGATAAGTCACGTAGGCTATATCTTGCTAAGACAATTATTGTCAAAGTGTTAGTCTATTTGTTCTTAACAATTTTTGCATTATTCTTACTTGCTCCTTTCGTTCTTATGATCGTTGGATCATTTGTTAATGCAAAAGCATTCGATGTCTTTAAAAACACAGCAGATTTCTCTCAACTTGGCTTTGCCAACTGGGGTTTCTCGAACTATGCTGAAGTCTTCAAGGACACTTATGTTAATAACTTGGGGCAGACAGTACCAAAATCAGGAAATAACTTCCCGGTCTTCTTCCTCAACACATTTATTGTTGCTGTCGGTTCAACAACAGTTACTGTTGTTACAGCTGTATTAGCAGCATTTGCCTTCGCTCGTCTTGAATTCAAAGGAAAAGAAGCTTTGTTCGCATTACTTCTTGCTACAATGATGATTCCAGGCGAAATGATGGTTATTACAAACTTTACTACAGTAAGTAAGTTAGGTTGGACAAATACATTCTCGGCCTTGATATTCGTTCATGGCGTATCTGTATTCTATGTTTTCTACTTAAGACAAACATTCCAACAAATTCCAAACGAACTTTATCTTGCTGCTAAAGTCGATGGCGTTAGCGACATTGGATATTTATGGAAAGTCATGATTCCAATTGCAATGCCAACAATTACCACAATTATTATTTTGTCGATGATGGGTTCGTGGAACTCCTTCGTCTGGCCAAACTTAGTTGCAAACGGCACATGGATGAACAAAAAAGGTGGTCACTCCATGTTGCTCGTCTCCAATGGTTTACGTTTGCTCTTCTCACAGGGTAGTGAGAACTTAGAAGCAATTAAGATTGCCGGATCCATGGTTATCTCAATTCCATTATTCATAATCTTTATTTGTTTCAGAAAGTACATCATGAGAGGTGTCTCACGTTCTGGAATTAAAGGATAAAATAATAAAGAAAGGAAAAAAATATGAAAAAACTTAACAAAACATTAGGTCTAAGTTTACTTGCAGTTGCTGCAGGAGCACTAAGCTCATGTGGTGGCTCAAGAGCACATGGCGAAATTGAATATTGGTCATGTTTTGGTGGTGCTTACACAAGTGTTCTTGAAGGCATTGCACTCAAAGTTGGTGAAAAAGTTGGTACAACTGTGAACCATGTATCACATAACTCATATGATAAAATCAAAACTGATGTTATGTATCAAATTACTGGTGCTGGTGAATATCCAAACATTGTTACTGGTTACCCAGATCACTTTGCTGAATATATCGGAAGTAACGCTTTAGTTTCTCTTGATAAATATTTAGCAGATTATAACAAGACAAACGGAACTGATTTATTAAACGATTACCTTCCAGCATATATGGAAGAAAACTACGCATTAGCAGCAGATTCCAAAGGAAATCCACTTCTTTATGGTCTTCCATTTAACAAATCAACTGAATTAATGGGCTATAATGGTTCATTTGTTGATTATGCAAAATACCTTTGCGATAACTCGTTAGAGGGATTAACTCCTGCTGATGATTTAGGTAAAGTTCCAGCAACATGGGGCGAATGGGAAGTAAAAGGTCCAAAATATCGTGGAATCCTTGATAAACTCTGCGCACCAGATGCAAAATCAAAAGGCAAAGTCATTTATGGTAGACAAACTTATGATGGAAGTGCTTATGATTTCCTCGTTCAAGATAGAAATGATAGCCTTAAGAGATTAGACGAAGAAGGAAATCCTATTTATTATCTTGAAGATGGCCGTGTTGCACTTGTTGACTTCACAAACGTTGATATCAACATGTCAAGAGTTATCTCTTGGGACTCACTTGATAACATGTTTATTACACTTGTTAGACAATGGGGCTCACAATACACAAATCTTACCGATGATCAAAAGAAAGAAGAACCACTTTATAGAAAAGGTGACATTATGTTCGTGTCTCCTGAAAACAAACAAAAGACAATTGATTGTTTAAGATACTTCACAAAACTTCACGATCTAAAGATTTTTGGTGAACCAAGTGAATTCGATTCAACTTATAACTCAGAAGCATTCGAACAAGGTAAAGTTATGTTCATGCTTTGTTCTTCAGGCGGTTTAAGCTACAACACTGCAAACTGGCAACACCGTTTCAGAGTTGCACCTCTTCCATATAGAGATGCAGATCACAAATACGTTATTTCTCAAGGTGCTGACATTGCATTAACAGATAGAAGCAATAACTATGAGGAATGTTTCGATGCAATGGTTGCCTTAACAACTGGCGATATTCAAGCAGAATGGTGCTTACAAACTGGTTATTATCCATGTTCAAAGAGCGCTATCAATGCTCCAGCATATCAATCATTCTTACACGAAGCTGATGATGAGGTTGTTCAAGCAAATGCTGATGCAATTAAGGTTGAACATCCAGAATATACAGCAGAACAAGCACTCGAAAAAGCACGTGAAGAAGTTTATTCAACTCCAACTCGTGTTGCTTACCGTGAAGGTTCAAATGTCAATGAAGAAAACTACATGAAGGAAGGCTCAAATTGGCACAAATTCATCGATCCAGCATTCATTGGCTCTTCAACAATTAGAAAATTAGTCAAAGCTGTCTTCAAAGAAGCATTCCACAAAACAGGTTCTGCTCCAGATTCAGACTTTGAAAAAATTCTTAGAGATGTTGTCAACTCCGATGATATCAGAGTTACATATAAGACAAACATTCGTGTTGTTGAATAATTTAATTAAGGAGAAAAATTAAATGAAAAAATTAGGCGTACTTTTAGCCGCTTCTCTCATCTCTATTGGTGCTTTAGCATCATGTGGAGATAACAAAAAGATTGAAGCAAAAAATGTTAAGGGTGGTTCCGCTGAAGATAGAGAAGCCATTCAAAATGCCGTTAATGGCGCAATTATTACCACTGGTGGTGGTACAACAATTCTTCCAACTTCAACAATGGAAATTAGCGATAATGATATCGGAACTTCCTACGTTTTACTTTCTACCTCACAAAGAAAAGTTAAAATGGAATGGAATGTTGAAGCAACAGGCTGCACTTATCAATTAATTGATATTGATGAATACCACAAATTCGTTGATATTGCTTTCCCAAAGAAGGGTGAAGCAGATGGATCACTCACTTTCTCATTAGCAAAGATTAGCTGCAATGACGCAGTTTCAACTGATCCACAAATTAAATATACTTGTCCAGTCAAAGCACAAACCTATAGACGTAGTGATTACAAAATCGCTGACTTAAATAAGGTTGTTGCAAAAGATATTGAAGTTAAGAATAAAAAAGGAGAAGTTATTGCTACAGCAGACGCTGGTTATGACATTGTCGACTATACCTTATTAAATCCATACTTCATCACAAATAACGCTGATGCAGCAGAAAAACAATATCTCTATGTTAATACACCGGGTAAAATCATTTACAACACACCTGATGGAAACTGGGGACTTATTGCTGATGGCGATCAAGTTATGGAATACTATGCTGGTGGTGCTTATAACTTAAATGAAAAGACATTCCCAGCAATGATGGATGGAAACAAATATGTTTCTATTTCCGGAAACATGGGTATGTACTTAGGAAACATTCAACTCGGCTTCATTACTGATATGAAGAAGATTGATGCTTCATTAGTTACTGAACCAACAATGAACTTCCAAGAAATCGACGAAACAGCTCTTAATGCAATTAAAAACGAATTCGGTGGACACAAACAATGTGTTGTTGGTGCAAACTTATCAAATGCTTTATATGAAGTTAAAGGAACATATGTTCCAGGCTCATGTAAAGTCAATGATAAAGCTTCAACAAGTGTTGCAGTTGGTACACGTTTCACAATCCAAGTCAAATTAGCTGGTTCAGAAGAAGTTGTTACAGTTGCTTACGACTACCACGTTTGTAAAGAAGCAACAGACAAGACAATGTTTAATACATTAAAAGCTCTTGTCCAAGCAAATGAAGCTTCTGTAGTTGATATCAAGGGTACATTACGTTACGTTGCAACAGAATCTCAACCATTCTACCAAACAGCAGCTGTTCCAGGACAATGGACATTAGTTCCATTTGATGCAACACACGTTGTCGTTGGTGATTAATTCTAAAAGTTAACAAAATTAGAGCTCTTGCAAAAGGGCTCTTTTTTTGTTGCTATTTATCTTTATTTATATAATAATATATGAGCGCTGCACCATTAGCTCAGCTGGTAGAGCAACTGACTCTTAATCAGTGGGTCACAGGTTCGATCCCTGCATGGTGTACCATTAAAAATTAAATCACATCGTAAGGTGTGATTTTCTTTTTATAGAAAATATCACTGATTAAGAGTATACTAATGCGTTATGAAAATTCTAATTGCAATGTCAGCTATCGCCGGTGCAGGTAAATCTACATACGCGAAACACTACAAAATGAATCACACAGACGAACACGTTGAGATTGTTTCAAGTGATGGCATTCGCAAGGAGTTAACAGGGGTCTATAACAACCTAAATTTTGAGAAGGAAGTTTGGGATCTTTATTTTAAAAGAATTAATACTTTAAGAGATGCAAATGATGACATAGTCATCATAGCAGACTCTACAAACATTTATAACAAGTTCAGAAAAGAGCTCGGAATTATCCCAGGATTTGATAAGAAAATTCTTGTAGTAATAACCAAAGATTTAGAGCTTTGTTTGAAGAAAAACAGAGAGCGTGATCACGCAAAATACGTCCCAGAAGACGCAATCAAAAGAATGTATGAAAAATGGGAAAAAGTCGATGAAGAAACAGCAGCTTTATTTGATGAAGTTCGCTACATCGATGGTTGGTTTGACAAGTTTGCAATTTAATATTTCATTTTGAATATTAAAAGTAGTATAATTGAGACATGACTAAAACAAGTGCAAAGAAATACTTAAGTGCAATCAAGGGAAGCAAGATTAGACATCTTACTTGTGAAGCATTATCAAGAAGCATGGGGATTTATCCAGATGTTATTGCATCTGATCTTTCTTTTTTCGAACCAATGCTTGCTATGGATTTGACCTTTGATTTACGCGATATTATTCCGTCACTTGAAAGCTATATCGAAGAACAAGAACAAGCAAAACCAAAAGAGCATCAACTTCATTCTAACTCGTTAGAGTTAAGAGGTTATGAATCTGTTGGTGATTTTGTTTACAAAAAGATGACAATTAATGGTATTGTTTCTAAAAACGTTAAACTTAGTGAAGATGACTTAAAAATCTTAGCAAAACTTGTTGATATGGAACTTAAGCCAGCTAAAAAATCGAAAAAGAGAAAATAAATTACATAAAAAGTATGATGAAATCGGTTTCAAAACCGATTTTTTTATTTATTTATTTCCCTTGCGCGTTATAATATATGCGCAAAAGGAGTTTTTGAAAATGGAAATTAAAAAATCATTTCTCTCAGTTGATGGTAATACAGCCGCTGCTATTGGTTCATATTATTTCACCGAAGTAGCAGGTATTTATCCTATTACTCCATCATCCCCAATGGCCGAACTTGTTGATGTCTATGCCTCACAAGGTAAGAAAAACTTTTTCGGTACTCCTGTAAAAGTTGTTGAAATGCAATCAGAAGCCGGCGCATCTGGAACAGTTCATGGTGCTCTTCAAGCTGGTGCTCTTGCTACAACTTATACAGCTTCACAAGGTTTATTGCTTATGATTCCAAACATTTACAAATGGGTTGGCGAACTTTTACCAGCTGTTTTACATGTTTCTGCACGTTCACTTGCAACAAGATCCTTATCAATTTTTGGTGATCACCAAGATATCTATGCAATTAGACAAACTGGTATCGCAATGCTTTGTGCTCACTCAGTCCAAGAAGTTGCTGATTTAGCTCCAATGGCTCACTTAATTGCTATTGAATCAAGCACACCAATCTGTCATTTCTTTGATGGATTTAGAACTTCACACGAAATTCAAAATGTCGAATTTGTTGATGGCGAAGAATATCGTAAACTTCTCGACATGAATAAAGTCGAAGAATTTAGAGCTCGTGCTTTAAACCCACACACTCACCCAGTTACACGTGGTGGTGCTGAAAACGATGACGTTTACTTCCAAGGTAGAGAAGCACAAAATGCTCATTTTAATAAAGTAGTTGATGTTGCTGAAAAATATTTAGCAAAAGCAACTGAATTAACAGGTAGAACCTATGCACCATTCGTCTACGTTGGTGATCCAAATGCTGAAAGAGTTATTGTAGCAATGGGTTCTGTTACTGAAACTGCTTGCGAAGTTATTGAAGAACTCGCAAAGAAAGGCGAAAAAGTTGGTTTAGTTAAAGTCCATCTTTACCGCCCATTCTCAGCTAAACATTTATCTGCTGCTATTCCAGCAAGTGTTAAGAAAATTGCTGTTCTTGATAGAACAAAAGAAACCGGCGCAACTGGTGAACCACTCTATCTTGATGTTGTTGCAGCATTAAATCAAGTTGGTCGTACAGATATTGTTGTTTATGGTGGCCGTTATGGTTTATCTTCAAAAGATACACAACCAAAACATGTTAAAGCTGTTTATGACTTCCTTGCAGCAAATCCACATCACGATTTCACTGTTGGAATCGAAGATGATGTCACTCATTTATCAATCCCAGTTGATGATACATTCCATGTAAAAGCCGATTACACATCTTGCTTATTCTATGGTTTAGGTTCAGACGGAACAGTTTCCGCAAACAAATCATCAATTAAAATAATCGGTGATGCAACCCACCAATACGCACAAGCATATTTCGCATATGACTCACGTAAAGCAGGTGGTGTTACACGTTCACACTTAAGATTCGGAAAGACTCCTATTCGTTCAACATATTATGTTGAGAACGCAGACTTCATTTCCTGCTCACTTGATACTTATGTCTTCAAATTTGACATGATCAAGAACTTAAAAGATGGCGGAACATTCCTCCTCAATACCGACATGAGTGATGAACAACTCGTTAAATCACTTCCAAATCGTATGAAACATCAATTAGCAGAAAAACATGCAAAATTCTATGTTATTGATGCTAATAAGATTGCAGCAGAAATTGGTATGGGTAGACATACTAATACCATTCTTCAAGCCTCATTCTTCTATCTTAACCAAGGCATTATGCCTTATGATGAAGCAAATAAATGGATGAAGAAATTTGCTGAAAAATCATACGCAAAGAAAGGTCAAGAAGTTGTTGAACTCAACTGGAAAGCAATTGATGCTGGTACAGAAGGCCTTCGCGAAGTTAAAGTTGATCCAAAGTGGATTGAACTTGAAACTAAGAGAGTTCGTGAAACTACAGGTGATGAATATTTCGATACATATGTTAACGTTATGGGTTCACTTGATGGTGATACGCTTCCAACAAGCAAATTCACAGAATTCGAACTTCTTGATGGAACAATGAAGAATGATATTACATTCTCAGAAAAACGTTCAATTGCTGACAGAGTTCCAGTTTGGAATAAGGCTGATTGTATTCAATGTAATCAATGTGCATTCGTATGTCCACATGCTACATTAAGACCATTCCTTCTTTCAGAAGAAGAACTCGCAAAAGCTCCAGCAATCGTCAAGGACGATGTTGCAAATGTTATGGGTCCAAATCCAAACAATTACAAATATCGTTTACAAGTCTCACCAAAGAACTGTGTCGGTTGTGGTCTTTGTGTCTCCGAATGTACTGCTAATAAGATGGGCAAGAAAGCTCTTGTTATGGCAGAAGCTAAAGAACAATTTGCACAAGAAGAAGGTGCAGATTACTTATACAAACATGTTGAATACAAGTCCAATATGCCAACCACAACAGTAAAAGGCGCTGCATTCTTAATGCCATATATGGAAATTTCTGGTGCATGTGCTGGCTGTGGTGAAACTCCATATTACAAACTTGCAACTCAATTATTTGGTAAAGATATGCTCGTTGCAAACGCAACAGGCTGTTCATCAATTTACTCAGGTTCAACCCCATTAACACCATTCTGCACAGATAAGAATGGACAAGGTGTTGCTTGGGCAAACTCACTCTTCGAAGATAACGCTGAATTTGGTTTCGGTATGAGAGCAGCAACCAACTACAAACTTGTTCAAATTTGCTCAATCCTCGAACCAGCATTAGAACGCGATTCTGTTGAAGAATCCCTCAAAAACTCCATTAAATCCTACTTAGAGAATATCAAAAACAAAGATGAAGCTCGTAAGATTATTCCAGAACTCGTCAAGCTTGTTAAGGCAAGTAAAGATGAAGAAGTTAAGGGTGTCTTAGCATTCGAAAGAGACCTCCTTGATAAGTCAGTTTGGATCGTCGGTGGTGACGGTTGGGGCTATGATATCGGTTATGGTGGATTAGACCACGTTATCGCAAATGATGAAGATGTTAACGTCTTACTTCTCGATACAGAAGTTTATTCCAACACTGGTGGACAATCATCCAAATCATCACAAACAGGTTCTATCGCTAAATTTACCGCTTCAGGTAAGACAGGCGAAAAGAAGAATCTTGCTCTTATCGCAATGAGCTATGGACACTGCTATGTTGCTCAAATCTCATTAGGCGCAAACCCAATGGCAGCAATCAAAGCAATGAAAGAAGCTGAAAGCTACAATGGTCCATCACTTATTATCTGTTATGCACCTTGTGCAAACCATGGTATTAAGGGCGGATTATCCAACTCAATGAAGGTTGAAAAAGCTGCAGTTGAATCAGGATACTTCACATGCTTCCGTTACGATCCAAGACTTGTCGCAGAAGGCAAACCAGGACTTACACTCGATTGTAAAGAACCAGACTTCTCCAAGTTCCGTGACTTCGTCATGGGCGAGACAAGATTCTCACAACTTCCAAAAGTCAATCCAGAACACGCAGAAGAACTTCTTGCTAAGTCTGAAAGATGCGCTAAGGAACGTTGGGAACGTATCAAAAAATTCGGTTTATAATTTGGTAAACTGATATAAACTAGAGAGTACTTTGTACTCTCTTTTTTATTTTGTCGTAATGATTAAAAATAGTGCGACAATTTGTCATATTGTTGTTGAAATGATGCGACATATTTAGTATAATATAGACATGAATCAATTAAGTTTACTACGTAACGAGTTAGGAATTTCTCAAACCCAAGCTGCTGAAACTCTTGGTGTTTCTTTGAGAACCTACCAACGTTATGAAAAGAAGGATGAGATTTCTGAAGTAAAACTAAATACTTATAAGGTTGTTTTGACGGACAAGTTTGGTATTACAGAGGAAAAAGGATTGCTTACTATTTCCGGGATTCGTAGTGTGGTGGTGCCTATTCTCATTAAACATAAAATTGATTTGTGCATATTGTTTGGAAGTTATGCAAAAGGGAAAGCAACCGAAAAAAGTGATGTCGATATATTAGTAAAAACTAATATCACTGGTTTGAAGTTCTTTGGAGTCGTGGAAGAACTTAGAGTTGCACTTCATAAAAAAGTTGACCTTATAACAACCGAACAATTAGTAACATCTCAAGACCTTCTCGAAGAAATATTAAAGGACGGTATTAAGATTTATGATCAATCCCAAAGACAGGAGGCACATTGAGTACATGTTAATATCAATCAATCGTTTACTTGAGTGTAAACAAAAGTATTCGGTTGAAGAGGCAGCAAATGATTACATGGTGTTTGATGTCATATTAATGGAATTTGAGAATTTAGCTAATTATTCATTAAGACTTTCTGAAGAAACAATTAGGCTTTATCCTGAAATTGCAATCAATGAGCTTCGAGCAATTCGTAACAGAATTGCACACGATTACTTGTCAGTTCAGATCAAAACTCTATATGATACGATGGAAGAAGATTTTCCAGAGTTGAAAAGAAAGTTAGAAGAATTGATTAAGTTGAATTAGAGAGTGATATTCACTCTCTTTTTTCATCTATGATGAAAAGCATTTACCTATATATCATATAGTAATGAAATTATTAATAATTTAGTTTCAATATGCTAAAATCTATGCACTATGGAAAACAAAAAGATTGTTATTAAGGGTGCTAGAGAGAATAACTTAAAGAATATCGATTTAGAAATTCCTAAGTATTCTTTAACCGTTTTTACTGGACTTTCTGGTTCAGGTAAAACTACTTTAGCATTCGATACAATTTTTAATGAAGGTCAAAGAAGATTCGTTGAGTCACTTTCAAGCTATGCTAGACAGTTCCTTGGCGGAATGGAAAAACCAGATGTCGATAATATCGAAGGTCTTTCTCCAGCAATCTCTATTGACCAAAAAACTACATCACATAACCCAAGATCTACCGTAGGTACAGTTACTGAGATTTATGATTATCTCAGACTTTTATTCGCGCGTGTAGGTGTACCTTATTGCCCTGAACACAATCAACCAATTGTGGCATTTTCAGTTTCAAAAATGGCAGACATTGCTGTGCAATATGAAGAAGGAACCAAACTTCAAATTCTTTCTCCAGTTGCTCATAATGAAAAGGGAACACATAAAGATTTACTCGCAAAGATTCTTTCCAATGGTTTTGAAAGAGTTAGAGTTGATGGAGTTTTAACTAGAGTTCCTGAAGTGGAAAACTTAGATAAAAACAAACGCCACAACATCGAAATTGTTGTCGATAGAATCGTTGTTAAGCCAGACCAAAGAAGTAGAATAGCTGAGGCTATTGAACTTGCATGTGACTGGTCTAAAGGATACTGCGTTTTCTTAACCGAAAAAGAAGAGAGACTATTCTCTCAACATCATAGCTGTCCAATCTGCGGTTTCTCTGTTCCAAAACTAGAGCCAAGACTTTTCTCATTTAATGCTCCTTTAGGATGCTGTCCAGATTGTAAAGGTGTTGGAGTTAAACGTGAAGTTGATATGGACATTATGGTTCCAGATCCAACTAAGTCAATTAACCAAGGCGCTATTAGATGGTATAAGAACATTATTGGTTCTAAAAACATCGAGTGGCAAGAGTTCGCTTACTTATGTAAGCAATACAAAGTCGACATGGACAAACCATGGAACGAGTTATCACAAAAAGAACGCGACATTTGTACTTATGGTTCTGACAAGCCATTCAAATATGAGATCACTTCCGTAAACGGAAACGTAATGCATAGAGAAGGGTTCATTGAAGGTATTAAGACAAGAGTCGAAAGACTTTACAATGAAACTGGCTCAGAAATGATGAGAGAATTTTATGAATTCTATATGAGAGACCACGAGTGTTCAACTTGTCATGGCGCTAGACTTTCTCCTCAAGCATTATCAGTTAAAGTCGCAGGCTTAAATATTTACGAAGTTACATGTCTCTCAATTGAGGAATTACTTAAATATATCGATGAATTACCAGGCAAATTAAATAAAACTGAGTATGAAATTGCCAAAATGATTATTAACGAAATTCATAATAGAGTTTCATTCTTAAACAATGTTGGACTTGGTTATTTGACTTTGTCAAGAACTGCCATGACTCTTTCTGGTGGTGAAGCTCAACGTATTAGACTTGCAACTCAAATTGGTTCAAGGCTTTCTGGCATTTTATATGTCTTAGATGAGCCATCAATTGGGTTACATCAAAGAGACAATGCTAAACTTATTGCAACAATGAAAGATATGGTTTCCTTAGGAAATACTTTAATTGTTGTTGAACACGACGAAGAAACAATGAGATCAGCAGATTACATTGTTGATATTGGTCCAGGACCAGGCGTTCATGGTGGTGAAGTTGTTATCGCAGGCACTCCTGAAGAAGTCGCTAAATGCGATAAGTCTATAACTGGACGTTATTTGTCAGGTAAAGAAAAGATTGAAGTTCCAGTTTCTCGTAGAGAAGGTAACGGAAAAACTTTAGTAGTCAAAGGTGCTGAACAAAATAACTTAAAGAAAATTAATGTTACTTTCCCATTAGGGAAGTTTATTGCGGTAACAGGTGTTTCAGGTTCAGGAAAGTCTTCCTTAATCAATCAAACACTTTATCCAGCACTTAAGAAACATATTGATGGTACAGATGATCTTACCATAGGCAAACATAAAGAAATCATTGGCTTAGAGAATATTGATAAGGTAGTTAATATTACTCAAGAACCAATTGGACGCACTCCAAGAAGTAATCCAGCAACATATGTTGGTGTTTTTGATGACATTCGTGCACTCTTTGCTGAAACAGTTGATGCAAGAGCCAAGGGATTTGATAAAGGTAGATTCTCTTTTAACGTTCCTGGTGGTCGTTGCGAAAACTGCCAAGGTGCTGGTGTTACACGTATTCCAATGAACTTCCTTCCAGACGTTTATGTTAAGTGCGATGAATGTGGTGGACGCCGTTATAATGAAGAAACTCTTGAAGTAACTTATAAAGGCAAAAACATTTATGAAGTTCTTGAGATGACAATCGAAGATGCATGTAAATTCTTTGAAAATCGCCCGAAAATCCTTCATAAACTCGAAGTTTTGCGCGATGTAGGCTTGGGCTACATTAAGCTCGGCCAACAAGCCACAACCCTTTCTGGTGGTGAAGCTCAACGTGTTAAACTTGCCGATGAATTACAACGTAGGGCAACCGGAAAATCCGTGTTTATTTTGGATGAACCTACAACTGGTTTGCATAGCGATGATGTTAAACGACTCATTGCAGTTTTAAATAGAATTGTTGACCATGGAGATACAGTCATTGTTATTGAACATAACCTTGATGTTATCAAAGTGGCTGATCATATTATCGATTTAGGACCAGAAGGTGGTAATAGTGGTGGAACCATTATTGCAACCGGAACTCCTGAAGAAGTTGCTAAAGTTGAAAAGTCCTACACAGGACAATACCTAAAAGGTATGTTGAGGAAATAATTATGGGAATTGCATTACTTATTATCGGCTTAATTCTTGGTGTAGCTTGTTGTGGCTACCTTGTTTTTAGAGTTCAAAAATTCTGTAAAAGTCATGTTCCAGGTGTTGAACACCCAAAAGTAGAAGGAAACGAAAAGATTTGGCTTATAGGTTTAGTACTTGCTCAAGGTCTTTTCACAATTATTTCAAGCTATGGAATTATGGGTGTAAAGGGATGGACTTTAAGTGCTGGCGAAAATGTCATGTTAATTTTTGGTTCATACATCTTTGGTAGTGCATTTGCTTTAGGACTTTCTTCATTCATTTTGTACTACTGGAGACCGGATTTTGATGAAAAACAACGCAAAATCTCAAGGATTTTAACTTTTGTAGCTATTCCATTACTTGTTGGTGGACTCATTCTTTTCACTGAAGGATTTGCTCATCATATTCCACTTGGAGAGGCTCTTCCAAACGGCATTTCATTTACTGAAGGTTTAGTTAGACCTGGTGAAGGAACAGGCTTCACAATTAAGTTCTATGGCATTTTGATTGTTTGTGGTGCTTTATTCCCACTCGCAATTACAGACCATATGTTCTATAAAAAATATGGAGCACACAACCTTGCTGATAGTTTATTTATCTTTGCATTCCTTATGGGTGTTGTTGGTGCAAGACTTTGGTTCTGTTTAGTTCTTGAACCAGAATGGTATTTAGCACATCCAGCTGATATTTTGAAAATTACAAATGGTGGTATGGCAATACAAGGTGGTGCCTTGCTTGGTATTATTGCAGGTGTTTCTTTTGTCCTTATATTTAGAAAATATATCGACATTAGGTACGCAATGGACGTTGCAATCCCAACAATTTTAATTGCTCAATGTGTTGGACGTTGGGGTAACTTCTTTAACCAAGAGGTTTATGGTGCTGCTTTAGGAACAGATGCTCTAGGCTTCCTTCCAACCATCATTAGAAATAATATGTTTATAAACGGAGAATATAGAGTTCCACTCTTTTTGATCGAAGGTGCTATTAACTTAGCAGGTTACTTTATTATTCGTTATGTTTGCGGAAAGGCACTTAAGTGCCATACCGGTCTTGGCTATCAAGCTTCACTTTATCTTGTTTGGTATGGGCTTGTTAGAGTAATTATGGAGCCACTTAGAAACTCTTCATTTGAATACAATCAATCTTACATTACAGCATTTGTTATGATGGGTGCTGGTGTTGCATTATTTGTAATGTTCTTCGTAATCCATAAGATTAGATTTGATAAAAAACTTGAAAATAAATATGGCGACAAAATATAAACTTTATCTTTTTGATTTAGATGGTACTTTGCTCGATAGTGATGAAATGCTAAGAGTCACTTTCCATACGCTTTATAAACTTTACAAACCAGAATACAAAATTGATGACAAACACATCCTTACTTTTTCTGGTCCACAAATTAGAGATACATTACTTCAAGAATTCCCACATCAAGATCAAGAATTGATGCTTTCGGAATGGAGAAAATATTCTCATGATAACTACATTAAATGTGCAAAGCTTTATCCTGGAGCAGACGCGATTTTGCGCAAAATGTCCAGGAAAAACGTGCTTTTTTCAATAATCACAAACAAACATCGTTATGCTACAGACTACGCTTTGAAGCTTATGAAGATTGATGATTTAAACATTTTTTGTGTTTGTGCAGATGAAGCTGGAAAACTTAAACCTGAACCAGATGGAATTTATATGGCAATGAAGCATTTTGGTATTATCAATAAGAAAGATGTTATTTATATTGGCGACTCTGTTTATGATTACTTAACTGCTCAAAATGCAGGTGTTGATTTTGGATTTGTTGGTTGGTCTCCGAGAGCACTTCCTGAAAATGCTAAGATTGATTTGCTTATTGACGATTTTGATAGTTGGGTTAAGGAGTTTTAAATGAAGAGAACTGATATTGTTATTATCGGATCTGGAATGGCTGGAATTTCTGCAGCCCTTTATTTAAAGCGTGCCAATGCTGACTTTATTATTTTGGAAGGAAATTTGGCTGGCGGTATGCTCAATCAATTGAAGACAGTTGAGAACTTTCCAGCAGCAGGTAAAACGAACGGAAGTGACATTTTAATTTCACTTATGGATCAACTTCGCTACAACAACATTCCTCTTGTCTATGGTAATGCTCAGACAATTCTAAAAGAAGATGGCGGTTTCGAAGTTGTAACCGATGTGGATTCTTATGAAGCAAAAGCCGTAATTGTTGCAACCGGACTTTCACAAGCATCTAAAACAATACCTGGGGAAGAGAAGTTTGCTGGACTTGGCGTTTCTTATTGCGCAACTTGCGATGGTAATTTCTTTAAAGGTGCTGATGTAGCAGTTGTTGGCAATAACAATATTTGCTTAGAAGAATCATTATATTTAGCAGGTTTAGTTAAGAAACTTTATTTAGTTTGTCCAGATGAAAATTTAAATGGTGATAAACGTATGATTGATAAAATCAATTCTTCTGAAAACATTGAAATTATTTTACAATCAAATGTTGATGAAATTGTTGGTGATGATTTCGGAGTAACAGGAATAAAAATAAACGGTAAAATCATTAATATTTCTGGAGTTTTCCCATACATTGGTAAGAAAACATCAACCCAAATTCTTAACAATTTAAAACCAGAAATGAAGGGAATTTTTGTTAAAGCAAACGAAGAAAGAATGACAAATATTCCAGGACTTTATGTTGCTGGAGATATTGTTGATAAAAAGTTGAAACAATTGATAACTGCAGCAGGCGATGGCGCGGCTGCAGCTACTAGTGCAGACAATTATTGCAAATTACTTAAGTAAAAGTACACTTATTGTGGTATAATAATTTGGAGGACAAGTTATGGTAGAATTAATTATCTTTACAGGAGTTACTGGTGGTGGCAAGACACTTGCAATGCAATGTTTTGAAGAGTCTGGTTACCAAGTAACCGACAATATTCCAGTCGCAGTCGCTGATGAATATTTCAATATAATTGAAAAAGAACCAAACAAATACAAAAAGGTTGCCTTAACAGTTTCGCTTTTTAATGCTAAAGAAACATTCGAACTTGCACTAAAACATAAGAGTTTTGAAACCAAATTTGTCGGAATTACATGTTCAGAAGCCGTCCTCAATGAACGTTTCCGTTTAACAAGAAAATTACATCCAAGACAAGTTGAAGGATTGTCTCTTGATCAATGCATTAAAGAAGATCTTGCAGAGATTAGAAAATTAAGAGATTACTTTGGCTTTTTTATCGATACAACAAAGTTGTCAAAGAATGAATTTAGAAATGTTATCTTTGATACATGTTTAGAAAATAGACATAAATTTACAGTTTCATTTTATTCTTTTGGTTACAAGATTTCTGTTCCTCAAGATATTGAAACAGTATTTGATGTTCGTTTACTACCTAACCCTTATTGGGTTCCTGAATTAAAAAATAAAAATGGTTTTGATAAAGAAGTAATTGATTATGTTTTAAGTGCTCCTGAAACCAAAGAATATCTTAAAAACATTATTAAATACTTAGATTTCTATTTAGAAGAATTAAAGAAAAACGATCGTAACCATGCTTCGATTGGTATTGCATGTTCGGGCGGTCAACATAGAAGCGTTGTTATCGCAAACTATCTTTGTGAGTACTATAGCAAGAAGTACGTTACAAATGTTTCCCATAAGGATTTACCAAGAAAACCTGAAGAAAAATAATTATGCAGGCTAAAGTCTCGTTTACTCAAAAAGTTAAGGAGGAGCTGTGCTCCATCTCTTTTTCAGACGAACATTTAAGAGCTTTTTTGGCTGCATTTATTAAAGTTAATGGCCACCTTACAATTAGGGGTGGAAAATCGATGATTGTCTGTAAGACAGAGAATGCAAAGATTGCCAAATTCATATACCATTCAATTGATAGAATTTACGGAATTACTCCACGTTTCTCGTACTCTAGAGAAATGAGTTTTAAGAAGCGCACAACCTACTCAGTTGTTATTGACGAGGGCGATTATATTATTGGTGACTTAGAGATCTCGTTCATTGAAGGCAAGATTGCTAAAAACATTGTTTCAACTGATGACGCTATCTCCGGTTACATCTCTGGAGCATTTTTAGCTGCTGGTTCAGTCAATTCTCCAAAAAATTCTAATTATCATCTTGAAGTTGCATTAAATGAAGAAAACTTTGCTAAGTGGTTTAGCAAGCTAATTATGAAGTATAAAGCAACTGAATTCACACCAAAAATTGTTAAGAGAAGAAACAACTTTGTAGTCTATCTAAAAAGAGCTCAACAAGTGGTAGATTTTTTATCAATGATGGGCTGTTCAAATATGACTTTGGAATTCGAAAATATTCGTATTGATAGAGAGTACTCAAGTATCGGAAATAGATTACAAAATTTGGATGCTGCAAACTATGAAAAAACTACTGCTGCAGCAGAGAAACAAATTGAAGACATAAAAATCATCGATAAGGTTTTGGGAATAGAAAATTTATCCAATGAAAAGATGAAAATCCTCGCGAAAATCCGCTTAAATCACGACGATTTTACACTTTTTGAATTGTCTCAAGAAATGACAAGAGAGTTAGGAGAGCCAGTTTCTAAGTCAAATATCAACCACATTTTAAGGGCTATCCACACTAAGGCTGAAAGAGTTAAAGGAGCAATCAAAAAATGAAGGCTCAAGAACAACTTGGAATGCGTATAAAATTCCTTAGAAAACAACGTAAGTGGTCGCAAGAAGATTTGGCTTTAGAATCAAGTATAAATAAGAACTATATTTGTGACCTAGAGAACGGTCGTAGAAACCCATCCTTAGACATCCTTGAAAGATTATGCTTTGCCTTCCAAATTTCACTAGAAGAATTATTCAAAGGTGTCGAGACAATACCTGGAATTTAGGCCGCTTATAAGCGGACTCTCACTCTTTAAGTAAGCACTTTCAAACGAAAGTGTTATTTTTTTATTTACACGTGAAAATCTTATTATTATAATAATACCGGCAATTAAAAAGGAGGACATATTAAATGTCAGTAAAAGTTGCAATCAATGGCTTCGGTAGAATTGGCCGTTTAGCATTCAGACAAATGTTTGGTGCAAAAGGTTATGAAATCGTCGCTATTAACGATCTTACTTCCCCAAAAATGTTAGCAAACCTCTTAAAGTATGATACTGCTCAAGGTGGTTATGCAGGACATATCGGTGAAGGCTTACACACCGTTTCAAGTAAAGAACCAGTTTTAGCAGAAGATGGCAAGACAGTTCTCGAACCAGGATCAATCACTGTTGATGGCAAAGAAATCGTCATCTATGCAAAAGCAAACGCAGCAGAACTTCCATGGGGCGCACACAAAGTCGACGTCGTCTTAGAATGTACAGGTTTCTATACATCTAAAGATAAAGCTATGGCTCACATTAACGCAGGTGCACGTAAAGTTGTTATCTCTGCTCCAGCAGGAAAAGATTTACCAACAATCGTCTACAACGTTAACCACGAAACATTAACTAAGGATGACAATGTCATCTCAGCAGCAAGCTGCACAACAAACTGCTTAGCCCCAATGGCAAAAGCACTCAACGATTTAGCACCAATTCAATCTGGTATCATGAGCACAATCCACGCTTACACAGGCGACCAAATGCTTCTTGATGGTCCACATAGAAAAGGTGATATGCGTAGAGCACGTGGTGGTGCAACCAACATTGTTCCAAACAGCACAGGTGCTGCAAAGGCAATTGGATTAGTTATTCCAGAATTAAATGGAAAACTTATTGGTTCTGCACAAAGAGTTCCAGTTCCAACTGGTTCAACCACAATTCTTACAGCTGTTTGTAAATATGATGGTGAATTAACACCAGAAGTTATCAATGCAGCAATGAAGGCAGCAGCAAATGAATCCTATGGATATAACGAAGACCCAATCGTTTCAAGCGATGTCATCGGTATGAGATTTGGTTCATTATTTGATGCCACACAAACCATGGTCAGCAAATTTGCTGATGGTATGTTCGAAGTTCAAGTTGTCTCTTGGTACGATAACGAAAACTCCTACACATCACAAATGGTTCGTACAATTAAGTACTTCTCAGAAAAGTGCTAATTGCATAACTAAAACATATAAGGGGCCCCAACTTTGTTGGGCCTCTTTGTCTCAAAAGGAGGACATAAAATTATGTTAACAGTTGATAATTTAAAAAACCTCAAAGGCAAAGTTGTCATTGTTCGTGTTGACTTCAACGTCCCACTTAAAGATGGTGTTGTCCGTGATGATAACCGTGTCAGAGCAGCTCTTCCTACAATTCAAAAATTAATTGATGAAGGCGCTCGTGTAGTTTTACTCTCCCACTTAGGAAAGATTAAACACAAAGAAGAACCAGATGTAGTTAAGGCACAAATGATCAAGAACAACTTAGTTGTTGTTGCTCCAGTCCTTGGCGAATTACTTGGTAAAAAAGTTGCTTTCTCAGCAGCTACTAGAGGTGCTGATTTTGAAAAAGCAGTCGCAGCTTTAAATGATGGTGATGTTTTACTTGTTCAAAACACACGTTATGAAAAGGGCGAAGAAAAGAATGATCCAGAACTTGCAGCAGCTTGGGCAAAAGTCGCAGATGCTTACGTTATGGACGCATTCGGTTCAGCACACAGAGCACACGCTTCCACATACGGAATTCCTGAAATTCTCAAAGGTGAAGGCAAACCAGTTGCTTGTGGTTACTTAGTTGAAAAAGAAATTGCAAACCTCACAAGATGTGTTGATGTTAAAGACTCTGATCGTCCATACGTCGCAATCCTTGGTGGCTTAAAAGTTTCTGATAAAATCAAAGTTATCGATTCACTTCTTAAGAAGTGCGATAAGATTATCATCGGTGGTGCTATGGCATATACATTCAAGAAAGCTCTTGGAATGGAAACCGGAAATTCACCAGTCGAAGATGATCAATTAGATTATGCTCGTAAATGCTTAAAAGAAGCAGAAGGCAAAATTGTTCTTCCAGTCGACTCAGTCGTTACTGATGCATTCGAAGGATGGACAGTCAGAATGGTCGTTACCGATAACGTTCCAGCAGGAATGCAAGGAATGGATATTGGCCCAGAATCAGAAAAGCTTTTCGCAAATGAAATTGCTAAAGCAAAGATGATTTTCTGGAATGGACCAATGGGTGTCTTTGAACAAAAAGAATTCTCAAGCGGAACAATTGCAATTTGTAAAGCAGTTGCTGGCTTAAAGAATGCATTCTCAGTTTGTGGTGGTGGAGACTCCGCAGCCGCAATTAAAGAATTCGGTTACAAAGAAGCTTTCTCACACGTCTCAACAGGCGGTGGTGCTTCCCTTGAAATGATTGAAAACGATGGCCACTTACCAGGCGTTGATATTTTAAGATAATTATGAGAAGAAAATTATTATTTGGAAACTGGAAAATGAACAAGACCATTGCCGAATCAAAGGCATTTGGTAAAGAATCCAAAAAACTTCAAAAAGCAGCAGACGCCAAAGGCGTTGATATCGGAGTTGCTCCAGTTTTCCTTTCACTTGCTGCTCTTAAAAAAGCAAACAAATCTTTAACAGTCGCAGCTCAAAACTGCCACTTTGAAGATCATGGTGCTTTTACAGGAGAAATTTCCATCCCAATGCTTAAAGAAATTGGTGTTGATTGGTGCATTATTGGCCACTCAGAAAGAAGAACCTACTTCGCTGAAACCAATGAAACATGTAACAAGAAAATGAAAGCTTTGCTTTCAAACAACATGACAATCATTTATTGTGTTGGTGAAACACTTGCAGAATTTGAAAAAGGCAAAACAAAAGATGTTATTAAAGAACAAATTTGTGATGGCTTAAGGGATTTAACAAGTGAAAATATGAAGAAAATTGTCATTGCTTATGAACCAGTCTGGTCCATTGGTACTGGCAAGAACGCTTCTAAAGAAATTGCTCAAGACATTTGTTCATTCATCCGTGGTTTATTAAAAGAATCATTTGGTGATGTTGCAGATGATGTCCGTATTTTATACGGAGGCAGTGTTAAACCAGAAAACGTCCATGATTATTTACTTCAAGCAGACGTTGATGG
>JAKSVH010000005.1 GCA_024408085.1 Bacilli bacterium
ATAATTCCTAATTACTGTAAGAAAATTTTAGCATTTTATTATTATATTTACAAATAAAACAAAGGAGCAATGTGGTTATCGGGTAATTTGTTTCTACTTTAGCTATAAACAGATATCGCATACTTTGTTCTTTTTTTATTAAAATATTTTCATTTTAAAAAAATTTTATGAGCTTATTCCATTTTTAAAGTTTACAATTTAATACTCAATACAACATTTATGTTGATGTTTTATTAGTTCTTTTTGATCAAAAGATTCTTTCTAAATAAAAATACAAATTAACTTGATGAAATATAAAAAAATAACTAGATCTTTGAGAAAAGAAAAAAATGAATTTATTTACTAATTTTATCGGAAACAATTAACCCGATAACGACAATAAAAAAGGAGCAAACTGCAATGAAAGTAAAAGAGTTACTAGAAAATTACATATGTTATTTAGGATCATCCTCTAATAAAAGCAAAGAGACAATAAGTGCATACAAATATGATGTGTTAGCGTTTATTACATTTTTAAAAGATGGTCAATTATGCAAAAAGTCGATTGTATATTATTTTCAATCATTAATTAAAAAGGGGTACGCGACATCGTCGATAAAAAGAAAAAGAATCTCAGTTTCGTTATTTTTGGATTATGTAAAGCAAAAGAAGAAAATTAGAGCAAACTTTGTTAAAGACATTTGTTTAAATTTAAAGGATGAAAAAAGAATGCCAAGAACAATGCCAGTACCAATCATTAAAAAGATGCTTAATTATTTGTATGATGAAAGAAACAATTGGGGGTCTGAATATGATTGTTTCAAAACTAATCGCGATTTAGCGTTATTTGATTTACTAATTACTACAGGAATTCGCATTGGCGAGGCAAGCGCTATTAAGATTAGCGACATCGACTCTATTAACAGAACAATTCTTATTCATGGCAAAGGAAAGAAAGAACGAATTGTTTATATTCCAAACAATGGATGTTGGGCTAATATTCAAAACTATCAAAAAATAAGAGGACAGATTGCGTGTTCAAACGATTATCTTTTCTTAAATAAATACAAAAAAGGACTAGGAACGCATTCAATAGATTTGATATTTAAAAAAATAATGAAAGAATTACATATATCTTCTATATTCACACCTCACTGTTTAAGACATACTTTTGCCACAAATCTTTTATCTAATGGAGGAGATTTAAGAACAGTTCAAGAATTGATGGGCCATTCTTCAATATCCACTACTGAAATATACACACATGTCGACTTTAAACGAAAGAAATTTGTGCTCGATAATTTTAATTATAGAAATAAAATTTAGCTTCTAAAACTAATCTTGAATAACAACCATTCATATTGATTTGAGGGTATGCGCTTTGGTTTACGTCCCGCCATTTCACGTTTTTGATCAACAAGGAACAATCTCATATCAAATTGGGAACATATAACAATAATAACCTTACATATGATTATGGAATATAAACAATAGTTTTATAATGTTAAAATATGCATTGATTTGTTTTGTTTTTTCTTTGATAGTATTAAAGCAGTATTATAAACCGTAGAAATAACCAACACTATGCCAAAATATTGAATACTATTTTAGTTTCCAAACAATTGATGCGGCTAAAAGGTACTCTGATATTGCTTTTATGCTTCAAAATAAATACATAAATGGCGTTTTATCTTTTGATATTGGATTTAGAAAAAGAATAAAAGAAGCTGAAGAGTTTATAGATGTATTTAAATATAGTAAACGTTATTGGGATATATTGAATTTAAAATATTAAGCTCTTTTTATTTGAATACTAATTAAATTTGTACAATCGCCAAAATCAGCTTGCCAAATTCTTTTTGATATAAATTATTTTGCTTACTTATACTTTTCACATAATTAATTTCTTTTAATAATAAGTATTAATAAGACTAATGATTGTTAATCTACTGTCCTTAATTGTGCAAACTACTTACATCTAGATCCAAAAAACATAAGAGAAACTATTAAAGGAAACCAAACTCAATCTAAAGGTTATACCTTCAAATTAAAAGAAGAGGATTAACCTCTTCTTTTATATCTTTTTATTCGAGGTTACCTATTTTTTAACCGTAGGATGAAAAGACCAAATTTTACTAACTATATTACATTACTTCTTCGTCAGTAACATTGTTATAAAGAATGATGCCATTTTTCTTATATAAATTGTTATACACTAACTCGAATGTTTTATCTCTTTTGCTTTTGTTATGAAGTTTGCGATCTTCTACTTTAGTTATTCTTGCTACGCAGAGTTTATCTAATACTTTTTCTATATCAGCATCATTTGGTTCAACAAGTTCTACAAGTTCCTCGATTATTTTAGCAATTGGAACTATGTGTTCTAAATGAAATGCATCCTTAAACGGAAATGCATCACTACTACTAACACTTTCTTTATATGGCTTATTACTTGAGCCTGAGAATAATAAACATCTTACATTATCTTTTAAAGGATTGATTTGTTCTCTGTAATATTTAGTCTTTAAATCCTTTAATTCAAATCCCAGACTTATCCATAATTCTTTTGCTTCTTTACTATAGTAATATCTTTCTTGCGGAATATTATAGTGTCTAATAACTTGATTTAACAAATAATCACAATTCCACAAGAAATACTTTTTATTATCAACTTCTGATATTAAGACCTTTTCTTCTTTACCATAGTTTGTTTTATAACCATGTAATAAATATTTAATTATGCTTATGACTTCATTCATATTTAAAATGGTATTGTTAATCTTATATATGCTAATGACACTAAATCATTATTATACTTTTTAATAGATTTTAGCTTTGTTAATTTTGGAACAAATACTTCTTTATCAATAACGGTTCTAAATTCCTTAATAAATTCTATTTTCCCATTGTCCTCATATGAAAATTCTTTCAATAAAGTATACAATTCTACACTCTTTAGTGTTGATGCAATTTTTGATAAATAAATCTTAGTAAAATTTGGGTCAAATCTGCTTAATAAACGTATAACACCTTCTTCATAATATAAATTTGTAAGTAGATTTATTTGAGATGTTGATAACTTAAATAATATTTGACTAATTAACTTCTTTAATTTCTTTTTAAAGTCATCATTCAAAGTATTTAAATAACAATCTAAATAGTAAGCTAAATTTTTAATATCATTAGTTAATTTCTCTAAATATGAATCAACAGCAGGAGGTTGTAATTTTGACAAAAATTTACAAAAATAACCAGCAAGCCTCTTTTTATCATTAATGTCAATATTTCTATAAACTACTTTTATTTTCTCTATGAATGGTTCCATTAAATCATGATCAATAATAAATTCACAATAGGAATCAATATAATCACCGAAATCGCATTTATTTTTTACGTTTTTAATCATTGCTTCCCAACTATAAATACCTTTTCCATTTTCGAGAATATTAAACTTGTAGGTTACATCACGTTTAATGGCTTTTAAATTTGTTTGAATAAAATATGATTCAAAAAATCCATTGTACTCAATTGGCAATTTAGAAAATTCTTTCTTAATAGTTTTTGCAGAACCTACATCATTAATTAAGTTACTAAATGATGGAAAACTGAGATAAATTAAATCTAAATATTGAGCATACGAATCTTTACCAGTAAAGTATTTTTCAACAAATTCTTTTTCAGTAATGTTCCAAACTATATTTGGTTTTTCATTTTTTAAATATACAGTAAAAAATCTCTTATTTTCATAAATTAAATTATACAAGCTTGGATTAATCGTTTTAATAACACAAATAGTTACTAAATCAGAAACATTTAAGTAAGAATTTTCATTCAATTTAATATGAAAGAAATTAATTAATCTACGCAAATCTCGAGGATTATCAATAAATTTTATTGATTTATAAATCTGATTCCAATCAATATAATAATCTAAAGTATCGCCATAATACTTATTAATATAATTTTCGAAACAGACTTTTGCCGTTCCAGGTAAAAATCTTTCGTCAATCTTTGGAATGACAATTTTTGAATCTAAAATTTTATTTAAATATTTATAGTTATAACCACTTTTTTCAAGAGCATCTTTAACAATTTCTTCATCATATAAACAAACATAAGTTAAATTACATATTTTTAAAGAGGAAGAAATGGCTTTATAAACATAAATAATGTTTTCTCTAGATGCCCTATCTATATTATCTAATACAAAAACATAATGCTTATTTGAGCACATCAAACTATTCTTAATAAGATTCAAAAGTTGAAAAGAATTTTTCTTAGGGAATATAAAACTTACAAGATCTGATTTAATATTATCGTTAAGAATTGAATCAGCTAAAGCTTCAACTTGGGCAAAGAAATTTCTATCTAAAGAACCTAATTTTAATTCTCTATATATTTTCTCAATTATTCCAATTAGTAAAGACCTTTGGTCTTCATATTGCCAACAATCGAATCCATCAATAAAAACAATGTTATTTAAATTATTAATCTTATATTTTTTCCATGCTAAATTTAACAACGCAGATTTTCCTGAACCCCAAGTTCCAGTAATTCCCACAACTCTTTCTTTATACGATGCACTTTCAAAAACGGAATCGATTACTTCTTGAATTAAAATATCACGAGATAAGACATCACTATTGCAGCCTTCATCTATATAAAAATGTTTTTTATTATCAGGAAGGATATTATTTTTTAAATCATCTAAATAGTAAAGTTTATCTTTGTCGTGAAAATAAATAGTGTGTTTAGCAATTCTAAAACTAATAAAAAATACACTCAAAAAGAATATACCTATTGCAAAACAACTCAAGTTTGGACAACAAACGTAATAACGATTTACTAATTTGGTAAATAAAATATGGATACCAAGAGAAGAAAATAGAGTAATAAACAATATTTGATCAATCGCGTTTGGTGAAAATGATTTAAAAGTTCCTCTTCCTCTAATAAAAAATATCACCAATGCAGACAAGATTAATAATGCAATTAGCACAATAATTACGATTAAGAAAGCTGGCAATTCAAAATTTAATTTTATTGTAATTTCAGCAATAAGTAATGAAAAGCCAACAATTACTGTGGACATAAATAATACATATCCAACTGAAATATACAATAAAAGTTCTTTAAAATAATTTTTAATTCTATAGTTATTTTTCATGAAATTATTATATAGTGTTTTAGGTTTTTAAAATAGTTATTTTATAATAAATTTTTATTTTAACTAGTTAAAATTGCAGACATATAAAAGGCGTAACCATATTATAACAGTTACGCCCTTGTTGTCTCTAATTATATGAGACTAATTACCATGCATCAGTATCATCTGGATCATCATCAAATGGATCAAATGGGCTTTGAGGAGATGTAGTAATAATGTCATCAGAAAGATTGACGACTTCAATCAATGGAATGATATATTTTTCTTTTTTCATATTTTTAAATCTCCTTTCATTAATTATTTCCTGAAGATGCTGAGAAGATATCGTATAAATCTTGTACAGCATCTGCATAATCTTTTTTGCTATGGTAGTATTCAATCCAGGACACTACTGAATAAGTTGTGCTATTTGTAGATGTATAAACTTCATCTCCAACCACAATGTATGCGCAAACAGTAAATTCTGTGTTAGCTCTATCAAGATTATTGATGACATCGCCTAAGCTGAGAGTAAATACTCCACCGCTCTTCATCTTATAGGTTACTGTTTTTTCTAATTCGCCATCCTTGTTGTATTCGTAAATGTAGTAATTACCATCTTCAGCATCTGGTACAAAGCTGAAGTAACGTTCTCTACCACCATATTCAACCATGAGACCCATGTCTGTGAAGACACCCTTATATGTATTCACAAGTTCATCCATACCTGAGTTCTTAAAGTTGAACTTGAATGAAACATCATGGTATTCAGTATCTACCTTAATTGGTACAGTTCTTGTGGCATCTTTTCCTCCATATGATGCAGAGAATGTAAGGGATGTATCACTTACTACTGCAGTTGATTTATTTATAGAAATTTCTGCAGAAACAGTTGGTGTTGAACCATCGCTGTATGTTGCCTTAACTGATAATCCAGTAGTTACATATGTGTCGCCAACATAATATGTAGTAATTGGGGTTCCAACAATTTCAATAGAATTAAGGGTTGGACCTGCAGGAACCAACTTATAAAGTTGAACTGCATAATATTGAGTACCTGCTGATTTACCAGTATAACAAGCAAATCTTGGGGATCCTACATTCCACCATATTTCTCTTGTTGTATCATTTGCGTTTGCAAATAATATATTTCCATCTTCATCAAAAGATAATGACCAAGAGGAGTTTTTAGCAACACTAGTAGCATCGATATCTAATGAGTTTCCGGAATTCCATCTAAGATAGTTATCGCCATTCTTGAATGCAAATGTATTTGATTCAGAACCTTCTACAACAGTAAATATATATGAACCACTGAACCCCGATACAGTAGAAGTTCCAACGCCATACTTTGTGCTAGTTGTAGAAATAGATGTCATTTCCATATCGGCATCTTCGCAAACAAGAATAACCTGATCGCCAGCAGCTATAGAATAAGCTTTTTCGAATTTGTAACCTTCTGGTGCACCTTTAGTTTCGACCTTGTTTGTCACGGTTGATGATGAAACTTGTGCATTTTCATCGCGATATGCATATGTGTATGACATACCAATTGATGTTGTTACTTGGTCTAAATCACTTTGTGCATTAAATGCCCAACGTGCATAGAATGTTTTGGCTCCACTATCGTCAGCAGAAATTGAAGTAATTGCACTGCCTTCATAATATGGATTGTCATACCAACCGGCAAATCTATATCCTAACTTATTGCCTAACGTTGGTAATTCATCCAAGCCAACGCCATATTCATATTCATAATATTTTTCATCAAAAGTAGTAATTGCTTTACCACTATCATAATAAGTAATTGAATATGCACCTTGGAATGCGGTAACAGTGATTGACATATCGCCTTCTGGCATACTTGCAACACTGAATGAGCCGTCTGTTGGATCATAATCATAAGCAGAGAATGGTTGGCCATTAACTGTTACAGTAATAGTTTGTGGTAATAAATATCCTGCTTCGGCTTCAAATGTTGCGCTATATGGTTCGCCTGATAAGAATGTGGTTTCGCCATCAAGGTCAACATTTGTGCCTGAGAAATTAATGCTATGGATTTTTGACCAGTGTGCATAAACTTCTACAGGAACAGCACTATTGAATACTGTTGAAGATGTAACTGGATCTCCGCCAGTTGCTTGTGTAAACCAACCAGCAAATACATAGCCTTCTTTTTCTGGATTTGTTGGTGGCAATACATAATTGCTATCAAATGTTTGTTCAACAACCTTAGTTGTGCCTTCACCTTCCCACGCACCATCATTTGCATTGAACGTTGCATTTATTTTGTTTGCATTCCAATGAGCATAAACAGTTATTGTTGAAACACTAGCAAATTTTGTTGATGCAGTAATTTCTGTGCCGCCAGTTGCTTGTGTAAACCAACCAGCAAAGTTATATCCAGTTTTTGATGGGTTAGTTTCTGGTAATACGTAATTTTGATTATATGTTTGTTGTACAACCTTAGTTGTGCCTTCACCTTCCCACGCACCATCATTTGCACTAAAGTTGACATTAACTTTTGCTCCAGTCCATTTTGCATATACTTTTGTATTTGCTGCTGGCATTGCAAATGAGGTTACTGTTTTTGGATTTTCGCCAACTGGTTGAGTAAAGTCTTTATCGAAATACCATCCATCAAATTCATAACCTGTTTTTGATTTTGTTGTTGGAAGTGTTATTGTTGCACCATAATTGTATGTGCTAGAAGTAGATGAACCACCTGAAACGCTTCCACCATTAGCTTCAATACTATATGTATATGCGGTCGCGCTTCCGAGCGTTCTATTTAAGAAGTTATTTGTAGAATCTACTAAGTTATATGCTCTAGCAATACTATCATAGGTATTAACAAACTCTTGTAAGCAATCTGCATCATTTCCAGTTGCTGCTGTAGCATATTGGAACATATTCTTAGCAACTGTATCACTAGTAAATATTGAATTAAAGTTAGTCTTTACAGTATCCCAGTTTCCAAATGTAAGTGTCGTGTTTTTGACAAAGTCAATTACTTTTGATTGAGCAGTAAAGTCTGTATTTGCAATGTCGTTTGATGGGGCATATGTAATACTTATACTAGCAATATTAGTGTAATTACTACCAGTTGTTGTAATTTTGAAATACTTATATCCTTTTTTGGCGGCTGTATCAAATGAATAAGTAAATGTAGCATTATTAAACTGTTGAGACAAATCATAAGTCACACCATCCTTACTGAATGAAACAGAAGCAGCACTGTTCATTGATTGTGAGCTTGATTTTGTAAATGTCATTGATACTAATTCACCAGGTAATTGATTTGATTTTAAATAAGAACTACTATTTTTTGGCAAAGCAATATGGCTTGAGTAATTGTAAACACCATCTGCTTCAAAACCAATTCCTTCTGCAGTATATGTTTGAACACCACTTTCTGTACTTGATGGTAAAGCTGGTGTAAAACTTGTTGGAGAAATAGTTTTAGTAACATTGCTACCTGGAATGTTAACTGCATTCAATCTTTCACAAACATGGAATATAGCTGCACCAGAGTATTGAGTAATAGCATTTCCTGCTGAAAGCAAGAAATATAATCCATCATCTTCTGCTTCAAATGTATAATTTCCGTTTTGATCAAAAGTTACATCCTTAACAAAGACGTTTTTATCCTTTTCTGTATCTCTTTCATATAATGCAACAGAACAATCATTAATAGAATAATCTACAGCTGGTGTACCATCATTAAATGTCGCCTTTAAATAGCTTGTTGTTTTATTAGGATTAACAAATCTGTTCTTATTGATTTGGCTACCCTCAAAAACGTTGAAGCTATGATCTGAATAATCAAATCTACCAGCCCAACTTAATTGAGTAATAACCTTATTATTGATAGTGAAGCCACTGACAGTATTATAGTCAGAATTAATTGGAACTTCTTTTTCACCATCATCATATGAACCAGAAACTGTAAATGAGGTTACACCTTCTGCTGGTTGTGCAGGATTAATTGTAACTTGTCCTGAATCAACTAATGATTGTAATGAAACAGAAACTTCTGATTCATCACTATAGATTGCAACGAGATTGATGTTATCTAAGTTCCAATCTGAATGTTCATCATCTAAGAAATATGTTGTTTGATATCCTTCTGATGCGACAATTCTTGCATCTACTAATTCACCTGTTCTTTCAGTAGCATATACTTTAAGAGTATCTGATTTACCTGAATGGGTAACAGTGATTGTATTATAACCTGCAACTAATGTATGAGTTGATATTTCAAATTGATCACTTTCAAGTGTTTCTGTGCCAAGTTCATCATCATAATACTTTTTAACGGTCAATTGTGAGTTTTCAACTGATTGACCTGCAAAGAATTGATGTTGTGGATCAGCGAGCTCGGCAACGATACCGGCATACTCGTGTGTGCCCGGATTTTCTGTTCTTGTATAGAAAACAATATTTTCACCTGTTTCCTTGTAGTTAGCAGCACCGGAAGAAGTATACGGTCTCCAATCTGAACCATCAACATAAACACCGCAATATCTACTATTGTTGGTTTCTTGCATTTTATATCCGTTTGTTGTAGCACTTATTGTCCACGTATCACTGGTTGTATTAACTCTTAAACCGCTATTTGAACTAGTTGCATATAAGTATTTGTCATCACTATTTGTAATTGTGTATTTGTTATTGCTATATGATAAATTCCACATATATGTGCTGGCAGCTATAGAACTATCAAATGATGGTAAACTATTGACCATAGTTAATGTTTGCTTTGTTGGAGAACTTGAAGTTGTTGCAGTTGGCAAATAATACCAATTTCCACTATCATCTTTTGTTGCAATTAAGAAACTTCCTGTTGTAGGAGCGGTTTTTGCAAATGTTACAGAGCCAGAATGTTGAACTTTGTTAACAGTTAAATTAACTGCACTGGTTAAATAAGTATTTTCGCCAACGTCGTATGCAAATTTGACAGTATGTGCACCATCCTTAAACATTGCAGCAGCATCTTCAACTCCGTTTGTATAGAAAACTGGATAACATGAACTAACAATGTTTTGTGTACCTTCGGAACCATCATTATATTCGGCGTGAACTACAGCGCCAGTTGTACTAAAGGCGACACCAATGTTATATGTTCTTGTGGAAGGTTGTGTTACTAATTTAATTCCTGTAACAGCTTTTAATTCAGGTGTAACTGTAATTTCAACAGAAGTGCCACTTAAATTGTTAATTGTTAAAACATTTTCTGTATAACTAACTTTATCAGCACCGTCAACATCGATATCAGATAATTTAATAAAGTAAACATCATCGCCCTCTGTTTTTGGCGCGATTGTGATTTGAGCTTGGCCACCTTCAACTAATTTGGTGTCACCACTATATGTAAATTTATCTGCGTATGTTCCGCTTCCTGTAACAGAAATGTCTGCTTCTGCTAATTCAACCATTGCAGCAGAAATTGAAACATTTCCTGTAACTTCAGAAATTGAAACAGCACCACTGGCTTTTGTATATGTATAATCTGTACCTTGAGTTAATGTACTTCCACCCATGGTAACAGTAATTGAATCTGGACGTTTATAACCACTTGATGGTGAAATAGTACCATTCCAAGCTGAACCTGTATCAACTTCACCAGAAGCTGGAGAACAAGAACCATTGGTTATTGAACTTGAAATTGTATAAAGTCTTACTGGTGAACCTGAGATTTCTACATCATCAACACAGTTGGATAATGTGATACTGACAGATTTATGGTTATTGCTAAAGTCATAACTTGCATCTGCACCAGTGACAGTAAACTTATTTTCGTCTGGTAATCTATAGTTGTTGGCAGCATCCATTGTAACAACAACTGGATCTCCACCAATTTGAATTACTCCTCCACCAGTATCAGAAACATTTTGAACATTTTGCATCTTAACTGATATAGTTTTATCTGCTACTTCTATACAAGTGCATGTAACTTGTACGTCACCTGCTGGGTTATTAATGACCAAAGTAGCAACATCATTAGTAACAGAATAGCTAGAAATACTAGCATTTAATACATCGATACCGTCTTCTACAGATTGTGGTAAGAAGTAATTTTGATCAGCTGTAAATTCAAATGTTGCTGTTTGTCCTGATCTAATTTTTGAATCAGAAGTTGTAGCAGGACTTACAGTTCCGTTAGGACAAGAAGCGGAAAGCTTAAATTCTTTATAACATGCACCAGAAATTTCAAAGTTGCCTGTTACATCTGAGCCGCCAATGCTGATAACTCCGGTTTCAGAATTATAATTAAATGAAGTGAAATCAGAACCGCCTCTTTTTACAGTGATTGAATCCGGAACATTAAATCCACTATCTGGAGTAATAGACACTTCTAAGTCTGCACCGTGTTCAATACTTGATATGGATAAACCACCATTTGAAACACTATCTGTTATTGTGTAAACCTTTTTATTACATGTTGCATTAATTACAATGTTTCCAACCACTTTTGCGGCATTAATTGAAATTAATCCAGTACTCGAATTATATGTATAATCAGTTCCTGCTGTTTGGGCAATACCATTAATTGATAAAGATGTTAAAGAAGTTGGATAATCATAGCCATCTCCTGGATTAATAGATCTACTAAATGCTGTTCCATGGCTGATTTGATCAGTGCTACTTAAAGAACCATTGGTAATAGAACCAGTTACATTATATTTTTTTGCAATCCAATAGGCATAAAGCGTTGTATTTGCATCCATATCCCAGTTTCTTGCTGATGCACCAGTAGAAGTATAATACTGTGTTCCTGTACCATTAGTTCCAGTATAATAACCACCAAAATCATAACCAGTTTTTTGTGGTAATGTAATAGATGGCATTGCACTGCCTTTAGTTGCAGTTACAGAAGTAGTTCCTGCTGTTGTAGGACTTTGATTGTCTAAACTAACAGTAGAAGTAACGGTGCCCTCCTCCCAAGTGACTTTAATTTGACTAATGCAAATAGCTGCTTTTGCACTTGAATTAAACGTAACTGTAACGGCATCAGAATCCCCTAAAATAGCGCTTGTACCAGATGTACTTTTCATTTCAGTTGATGTTGTTTTTACCAGTGCCGCAGCATTAATAAATGTTGTAGAACCAGCTAAAACAGTTAAAGATGGTCCGGTATTAGACATACAAAAACAAGTAACAGAGATTGCAGTAATTTTTTTACCAGCAAATCCGGCTGTTGATAATATTACTTTTGTTGCAGGATTGTTTTTTGAACCTACCTGTGCGTAAGTGGCGGATGCAGTAAAACTACTAGTCCCTGTCACAGAAGTTGACCAAGTTATTCCATCATAAGTAAGTGAAGTAACACCCGTTCCAGTCCAGTGAACATTGTTGTCGCCACCATTTTTACTATCAATAGTAATTGTGTAAGGACTACTAAAAGCTTTGGCTTCGCTTGCCGCCCCTGCATACCCTGCAGCACCCACTCCTAAGGTCATAACAAAACCCAAGAGCCCTGCGGTTAGCTTTTTTAAGAAATTCTTTTTAGTCTTCATAATCTGTTTCCTCCCATTTAGGAAATATTTAATTGAAGAGGGAATCGTATATATAGTTTTTAATCAACTTTATTTTCTATATTTACGTTCACCTGTTTGCTTGCGCACATTATATATGTATATGAGGCTTGTAAGCAAGCAAACATACTAAAAGTATCGATATAGTCGGCATTATTTTTTAGGAGGCCCATAACAAAGTTATTAATTTTAACATCGCAAATTTCAAATCAAAAAAGCTCAGCCGTTAATTCAAACAACTGCGCTTTTTTGATCTTTGAGAACTGAAAAAATTAAATCTTAATCACTACTTCTTGAGGTAAAGTCCACTGAGCTTGGGTTTTAAATTTTTGTTCAAGTTTTTCTTTGCTTGTTTTTGCTAAATCAACAAGAAATGAATTAGCTATTTCTGTTGGCAAAAATTCAACTAGATTTTCTATATCTGAAATATTTAATTTACTAAGCAAAAATCGATTATGAGAAACTTTGTTTCTTAGTAAAATCAATTTGCTTACCTTCTTATCAAAATTTGTCATCTTAAAACTCTTATAATCTAACTCATTTTTTACATCTTTATAAACATCAAATAATTTTTTAAAAGTTAACAAGGAAAGATAACTGAAAGTTCTTTTCTGTTTACAGTTTCTTTTAATTGGGAGATTTTTAACAAATTTGTATTCGTTCGATATATCCGCCCTTGCAATTTCTTCAATTGTTCCAATGTATTTATATAAAACGCGTCTAATTCTTTTATCGTATCTTAATGTAGTCTCAACTTCACTATAGGTTGGTTTTCTTTTTAGCAAACTTGTTAAATGGTTTGCAACATAAATATGCTCATCAATCCCTCTTAGACGCAGAAAATTTAAAGCAGATTCTTTCTCTTCTTCTTTAATAATAATTAATTTATAAAAATCATTAAATTACTCATATTTATCCAATATTTCATTAACTGTTTCTAGCAAAATAGCGAAAGATTTTTTGTTCTGATCGTTAATATATTTATTCTTCTTGTCCTTATAAATTTCTTTTAATTCGAGCATCCCTGCGAGTTGTCTCGCTTTTAGAAATTTATCCATAAAATGATTTGATTTTGGAACGATATTCCATATGAATTTATTTGAGTTTTTATCAAAAATTAATTTTTGATATGCTCCATTTTTATCTTCATACATTATCGCAAAATCTATCGAAAATTTATAACCATACAAATTGCCTAAATAAGTGCTAATTACTGAGGTTGAATTTGCTTTTTTAAGATCCTTTTGAGAGCCAAAAACTTTTTGAATTTCTTTCATAAACAATTCTCTAATTTTTGAAGGTTGTTTGAGCAAATTTGGATCATATCTTTTTAACACTAAATTATAGTCAAAATCTATATGATTATCATTGCCATTGACCATTAACAAACGTGTTGAACCACTACCAATTAAGGAAAATTGAAATGTAAAATATTCGGACAAATTCTTTTGCAGCTTAATAATGTTTGATTCACAATACCTTAAAAGTTTTGTTCTTGTTTCACTTTTATTAATAAATTCATATGCCATAAATAGACCTCTTTATAATTATAGAATTAAAATTCATTATAGTATACAATTAAAGACCTAGAATTATGAAAGACTACAAAACAGATGAAGAATTGATTGAATACTTCAAATTAGAACGTAACTTAGATTTATCTGGCTCTGAAAAATATTTTGAAGAGTTCCGTTTTTCGTCTATCTATACACCATATAAGGATTTATTTGCGATAAATGCATTAAGAAGCGGGCAAAGAACATATCCAGCTAATTTAGGAATTTCTAATTTTGTTGAAATAGTAAATTTAGATTTATATTTCTCAATTTTACTAAATCTTTCAGTTGGAAATTTTGAGCGTAGACTAAAATCCTTCTTATCAAACATCATATGCAAAACAATGAGAGACTCTGGTGATACTACATGCACAGACTATTCATTTCTTGACGATATGCTTGATAATGACTTGGATGATGGCCTTCCGTGTTTTATTCCTATTCAATTTGACTACAATGAATGGGGCAAGAAAATAGCCATCCCTATTGATGGAAAGTTTTATAATTTGAGAAAAGATTTCTTAAATGATTGGAAAGACGAAATAACAAATTGCAAAAATAAAAAAGTTAACATTTACTTAAAAGATTATGCAGAAGCACACGAAAACAAAATTCCTTTCTGGTTATTAATAGGAAGTTTTTCTTTTGGAGACCTATCATTATTATTTAATTTACTAAAAATAGACTACAAGAAAGGCTTTTATAGATCTTTATACAATGTAGAAACCGTTCACGACGATGAAATACATACTTTTTCAAAAAACTTAAGTACACTAACAACAATAAGAAATATAGTCCACCACCACGAACCAGTTATTCCATTTTTAATTAAAAAGGAACAAAGAAAATTTGAAGACTCAAAATTATATTCATTTAAATTAGTCGTTAATACATATAGAAAAAGCAAGTTCTATGTATTTAAAGAATCAAAACCAATATACACTATTGAGAAAAATGGTAGAAACACTAAATACTTAGAAAATTTAGAAAAATTTTATAAGATTATGTAGCAACAAAAAAGGCGAGGTCAAAATGACAGTCGCCTTTTTTTGAGTCTCCGACTCTTTTTACGAGTATTATTATACGCTCTTAAATTGCCTCATTCAATAGTAAATAATTAAATCTTCTAAATCATTTAGAAGAATTAATTAATGTTCTCTCTATTTATAGAGAGAACATCTATTGATTTGCCTAATTGTAATTTTTAAGCTTTAATTATTTACTTATTTTAATTTGTAGTACAAATCTATTCTTTTCAAATTTTCTAAATAAAATCACCATGTAATTCATTAATGCGCTTAATCTTATATTTGCTAAAAGCCCTTTCCTTTTAAAAAAGGAAATGAATGGGAATGAGTTAAGATAGGTTTTAGAATAGATTGTAATAATCGTAATGAGAAAAACCTGATTTTAATACTTGTAATAAATAAGAACCAATTCCTTTCTTATATATCCATTTCTAGTTACAACACCACTAATAACAAAAAATCCTTTCCTTTCCTTTTGATATAAGGATAAGATAGAAGATTTCTCTATGCTTATACGAGAATTTGAAAGAGTAATGAAACCTTTGTTTAACAATACGATTTCATATTTCCCTATTGCATACGAGAAATCAAAACAAAATAGGGACAAAGTCCCTATAATTGTTTTTCGAATAGATAATCAGAATCGTAATGAGAAAAAGTTAAAATTATTTTTTTACAATTAATAATGCGGTTAATTTTTCAATTTCTTCCAAATTTAATTTAATTTTTCTGTTTGTTTTTCGCAATAAGATTGAACAAACTTTTTCTTGCAATATCTTATAAATTTTATATTTACTCTTTTTAGAACTTATGCAGAATAAAATAACCGGTTCAATTGCTCCCACAATTACTGAAAATGCAGACGAAATAATGAGAGATATCCATTCTTTGTTTTCTGGATTAATTGTCTCGCAAATAAACTTGGTTAAGAAAAACAATCCAACAAGCGCGCCAAGAGAAACAATAAATAAGATCATTGGAAACCATATATTATAAAATCGTCTTTTGTGTTTAAACAATTTTGCGTTCTTTAACTGAAATTCATCAATTTTCGGCTGTATGTAATTCTTGACAGAACTAGAATATACATCTAGGTTCTTTTCACTTTGTTTTTTATAATTTTCAATTATAAATGATGGGGTTGTTGAATCTAACTTACAAGGATTATTTCTTGTTAATTCCATAACATTTTGTTGAAGAATTGGATTTGTTCTCCAATCAAATAATGCAGAATCGGTAATTTGGTCGACATCTTTCATTTTGTTTAATACATCATAAAAATTTTTAACCATTTCTGCAGATGGTTCAAAAGCATGATAAGCTGAAGGAACCAAGAACATTACGTTCGTTATTTCAGAATAATGAGGTGTGCTAAACCAAAGCAAAACATTTAACAATCTATCATTTAATACCAAAGGTATTGTTTCAGAATGAAATTTTTCTTCATTAATCTGATTTGCAACTGAACAAAGCGCACTATTGTGTGTAACAAAAATATATTTTACATTTTTAAGAGAGGATGCGTTGTTGCCTTTTCTCAATTTATGAATTGCATATATAGATTTTGCATCAGCATCATAAGTATCGAATTTCTGTGAAATTTCAACATCTGAAAGTTTATATTCCTTGGTAATTTTATCAAAAATATCCTGTTGATAAAGTCCAGACAAATCTTTTTCGTTATAATCAATATTGCAATTATTATCTACCTCAATTCCCAAACCATTAATTCTTTCTTCCAAAGAATAGTACCAAGAATTAATTTCATCATCAGTCGCTTTGTTAAAAACAAAATATATGGCGGTTTTAGAAGCTTTCATTTGATCAAAATTAACATTATTAACCCAAGTGTGACAATTATTAATAACTCTTTTCATTTCTTCTAAGGTGTGAGGAAAAATATATAATTTAGCATTTAATTTTTTTAAAACTTCAATCATTTCAACATATTCAATCGATGAAGAATAATAATTTAGACCTAAAGCATTAAAGATAAAATCAGAATCTAAATAAATATTTAAATTTTCAAAAGAAAGATTACTGTTTTCTTGAGTTATATCATTTTCCAAAATAACAGCAGTAAACACCCTTCCAATTACAACTTTTTTAAAAACATCAAAAAGTTTAACGTTTTCTTCTTTTATTTTTTTGAGAAATAAATCAAAAGTGCCTAGATCATTGGATCTAAAAATTGAATTGTGTTTAATTTTTGAAACATTATTATTTAAATTTTCAATATAATCACAGACAATTTTGTCTGCTTGTTCCCTAGAAATGTTCGGCTGAATTTCTTCGTTGTAGTAATCTAAAAATTTATCAACAAACTCATTCATCTCGTTAGCTATTGCCGAATAACTTTCCTCAAAATTCTGTGTTTTTATTTTTTCTCTATTAACAATATAATCTTTATCTCTTTTCTTTAGATAATCCTTATCTAACAAACGATTTAAACAGTTGGAAACAAGTAATTTTGTTAGTTTAAGATTAAACATCTCCTCGAAATCGCGCTTAAATTCATCTTTTTCAAAATATTCGTATTTTTTAAGTTGAATAAAAGTGACCATCATCTTATCTAATGCAACTAAATAATTTCTGGTTTTAAACTCTTCTTGAGTGCTAAACACAATCATGTTAGCTAATTGTGAAAACTTTAATGACTTATTCATAAGAAACCTCTTTTTATTTTAAATTAACAATATATGTTTTATTAGACAATATTCATTAGTGATTATAAAAATAAATAATGAAACACCAATATTGCTAATTGTTAATTTAAGTATACCACTTAAAAATACCAGCTTGAAACAAAAGAAGATATACTAATCTTCCTTCTTGTCTTTCTCTGTATTATGTCTTGTGAATACACAGGCAATGGTTTGACAGAATAACTTAATGTCTAACCATAATGAGATGTGTTCATAATAATAACCATCCATCTTGCCTTTTTCTTCTGGCGATACATTTACTCTACCATGTACTTGAGCATAACCACTTAAGCCTGGTTTTAAATGAATAGCACCATTTTGCTTTCTTAACTCAATTGTGAGTTTATCTTCATGATGGTTAATAACGGGTCTAGGACCGATAAATGCCATGGATCCAACTAAAATATTAAATAACTGAGGAGTTTCATCTAGAGATGTTGCTCTTAGGAATTTACCAAATGGCGTAACCATATTGGAGTGATCAGCGAATTCAGATGTTGAGTTTGGATCAGCGCTTAAATACATTGATCTAAACTTAATCATTTTAAATGGCTTACCATCTTTACCAACACGTTCATGCATAAAGAATGGATGACCTTTGGTGACAATTAAGTTAATGATAAATACCCACCACCAAAATAATCCTAAACAAGAAAGAATGCCTACAAAAGCACCACATATAGATATGAATCTCTTTAGTACTAAGTAAGCTTTCTGAGACTTCTTCATAGAGCAATTATTATATAGTTTGCTAAAAAAATAAGCAAATAAAAATCCCTTTTGGTTAACAAAGGGATTATTATATTTTTCAATTTAAATTACTTATTGTTATAGAATCCTTATATGAAACAGTTTTCGTTAGCCCTTGTTTTCTTAATAGACTATAAAGATTATATGCATTTCTATACTCATCAATACATTTAGAATCAATTTCTTTTAAATCTTTAATTGCTTTAGAAACGCTCATATAAAGAACCTCGTTTGGAAATATGTAGTATACTTATTATTTTTCATATATTCAATAGCAAATTTGTAATATTCATCTATCGCATCTCCAACCACAGGAATCGTTCCATAATCTTCAATTTTTAATTTCAAATCATTTCTCAACATATTTATATCAATTGGTCTTCCATGAGTCTTCCAAATTTTATTATCACTAAGTTTTCCAGCAATTTCTTCAGCTCTTTTTTTCCTTTCGTCTGGCGTAACTGGCGTTCCATTCTTGTGTGTAGTCCATGTTTTAAATTTATAAGAACACAGCCACTTAGTTAAAATATCAATATTTAGTTCCTTTGCTTGTTCATAAAGCCTAAGTTCTGCTAAATCAAAATCTTTTAAAATAACAAATTCAGCATTGCTTAAAGTATTATTATTCGCTTTATCTAAGAGTTCATTAATTTTATCAAGATAGCCTAAAGCAGCAACATAATGTCCTTCTTTATTTTTGACTTGAGGATCAATTGGGCCGAGTATTGAATAATAATTCATTAAAATATTGTCGCCGCCCATACAAAAAACAGTGCCTGCACTATATGCATAATCAGGAACAATAAAATTAACTTCTTTATAATGGTGTCTAAAGACAGTCATCATCCTTTGTACAGGACCAAGGCTACCACCATTTGTAGTCAAAATTACAAATAGTTTATCCTTTTTAAATTTTGATTTGGCTATTTGCTCAATCATGTCTTTAATATGAATTTCAATTCCTTCATCAATGCCACCAAAATAAACCAACACATTGCCATCTAAAACCTTTTCTAGATTATTTAAAAGATTTTTCATTTTAGCAGTATTCATTATAGCTAATTTATTTTCATTCATAATAAACTCCTTATACAAAGTATAACAATTCAGCCTTTAAAAGTAAATATTACTAACAAAAATTACTTAACATTTTTGTATTTCTTTTTACCATTTATTGCCCAACAGAATACATAATACCAGCTCTTAAACCAATTAATCTTTTGGGTTTTGTGGTACACCCTAAATTCATACTTAATTAGTTTGAACTTATTACGAGATTTACTGTTCTCCAATATTCTATATGTAGCAAGTACTTTTGGATTACCGTGTGCTACATGTCCATCTTTTAAAATATCTAACCAAAATGTATGGTCTTCACACTTCTTTAAATCTTCTGGGAAATAACGTTCTCCCACCACATCCTTATCATACATTGTGGTTAGACATGATAATGGACATGTTTTTAAAACTGATTTATATGTGACATCTTTTGGAACTAAAAATTCAGATCTTGAATTTGGAGTAAGTCTAATGTAACCAGCGGATACAACTGGACCGTTATCTTTAATGAACTTAACTTGTTCTTCAAGATATGTTGGATCAAGAATATCATCTGCATCAAGAAATGTTATATATCTACCTTGAGCATTTCTTAAGCCAATGTTTCTAGCTTTGGCGGTTCCGCCATTCTTTTCTGCTTTAATAAGTTTAAAATTTGAATAATCTTTTACTAAATTGGAAACATAATCAAATGAATTATCAGTAGAGCAATCATCTACGATAATCCATTCAAAGTCTTTAAAAGATTGATTTAAAACACTTTCAAATGTTTCTTTAAACCATTTTTTTGCGTTATATACTGGAGTGATAATACTTACTAAACTCATAACATATAAGATAAAGGAAACTATTGATAGAATCAATACAAATATAAAAGACTGCAATTAATCAAGTGACTTAATAAGATATTTAATTATGCAAAATATTTTTCATAAATCAGCAAAAATGATTCTTTATAATTTTGCGATTTTTCTGATAATTCTTTGATTGTTTTAACAACATCAAATGTTGAAAACTTTTCTTTAAGGTTATTAACAATCTCAGTAATCATTGCTTTGCTGATGTGGTTCTTGGAAATAGGAACACCATATTCTTTAATTGTAAAGAGAACTTTCTTTTCGTTGTCAGTGAGTAAATCTACATCAAAATCTTCTGTTATAAAACGATTATATTTCGCTTTAAAATCTTTTATAGCTTCAAGAACATTTTCTCCAAAAGTAAAATTAGGAAGTTCATTTTTAATTAAGCAAGCGATATTAACAAATGGCTGGATGTAGTATTCAGAATTTGAATAAGTAAACCTCATCAAACATTCTATTGCTTCTGTAGTAGAATAAATTTTATTTTTTGGATGATACTTACTAATAAAATACTCGACTCTATCATTATAATTTTTAAAAGATTCAAAAATATCATTCGCATAGTCTGAATAGTATCCTTTCTGTAAAACTGCTTTCATTGCAACTTTATCTTCCCACATATGGTTTAATGAGTAATCATCAGAAAAAACCTTTTGTGCCATTTGTGGGACATATGTCATCCAGCCATGATCAATATCAATTTTTAATACTTCAATAATTTTTCTTAATTTTCGAAGCGATAATGAATTTGTTATTAATATTTTTTTACATAATTCAAACGGAATATCTGATTGTTCTGAAAAAGATTTGATTTTAATGTCATCATTTGTTTCAGAGATTTCTTGAATATCGTTTCCATTTTCTCTAAATAAATCAACATTGACAACCTTATTGTCAATATCTTTAATCGAATTAACTGAGTATATATGTCCTATTGGGTATTTTCCCAATCTACCAGCTCTTCCAATAGTGTTTTTGATTAACAAAATATCTCTATCTAAATTGACTTTTGAACTAATAAAAATATTTTTAGTCGGTGTATTTATTCCTTCTGATATTGAATTTGTGCCAACAAGCAAATTGTAATTTGGGTCTTTATTAAAAAGACGTATTATTTTATTTTGCATGTATTTTGGCATCATGCCGTGATGGACCAGGATACCTTGCTTTAATAGTTTAATTACACTCCATTCAGGATGAAAGTCATCTTCTAAATTTTTAATAAAATTATTGTATAAATTTTTACTATTTTTATTTTCAAAGGATAAAGCGAACTCGCCAATTTGATTTGGTGTTTGAAAAAATAAAATAGTCTTTTCCTTTTTGCCCTTTTCAATTAATTCTTTATCAAATTTTTCTTCAGTTTCTAAAGTATGAAACAAATGATCAACAGCATTAAATTTAGTATCAAATTTATCAAAGTTGTATTCATCAAAACCAAGAAAATTTGCATTAGGGCTTAAAAGAATCATTTTATTTGCATTTTTATTTACAAAATCCAAGAATGTCTTTGACAATTTATAGTTTCTTATTTCTCCAGTACTATCTTTTAATTTGTATGCTTCGTCAATAACAAACAAATCTATGTCTTTCTTAAAATAATCAGATATTTCCAAAAACTTTTCTTGTGTGCCTATAAAGATACTATTTCCTTGAAAATCGGTTACATCGGTTTTATTTTTATCAAAAATCTCATATGCAGAAAATGAAGCGTTTGTCTTAAAAGTGGTTTCTAATTCATATGCCAGAGAATTAGTTGGAACAATGAAAACAACTTTCTTTGGTTTAAATCTAAATATGTATTCTTTAAGAAGCAAAGTTTTGCCAAATGAAGTCGGAGCAGAAAGAATGAGCTTTTTTGATGATATAATTTTATCAAAAGCTTCTTGCTGTTTAGGGAAAAAATAAATATTTTCGTTTTGAATATGAGTTATTCTTCTTTTTTGATTTTTCTCAATTACAATCTTTTCAAACAAAGAAGAACACAAGTTATCATTGCATAAATATGAAGTTAAACCCAAGAAAGCTTTGGACTTTTCTGAAACAAATTCATTATTATCTAAGGCAATAAGTAATTGTTTTCTATCTTCAATTAATGAATTTTCATCAAAGTTTTTCATAAAATTCCTTTAGCGATTGCGCTTTGCTAATAAAATTTGTGATAGAATCAATTTTTGAATCAACAAACAAATGGAAAATAACAATCTTATACTTAAACTCTGCAGGAAGAGTAAATTCCTTTTTAATTTTATTTGCTAATTTATCATGATCAACTTTAAATTCATTGTAAAAATCCTCTTTTTCAAAATCTTCGAGTTTATATGGAGCAAGTTCATGAATAGCAAATCCACACAAAATTATCTCTTGTGACAAAAACTCTGATATGTCATACGATTTATATTGTGTCTTTCCTATATTTTGTAAAATTAAAATTTTAGTATCTGAATTAACAAGGGAACTTCTATATAAACCATCTAATTTATTGATTATGCTATCCTTTTTACAAAAATCATCTGTTATTTTTGCAATGCAAGTTTTCAATGAAGGAATAAACTTTGCCTCAGACAAAATGATTTTACCTTTCGTGAAATCAACTAAACAGTCATCAGGGCCCGTTTTAACATCGATTAATGTGTCATTAATATCTATAGCAGCATGAACTAATTTACAGCCGTATACATCTCTATAAACAATTGGAAGAATTGCTTCAGCTAAAAAAGAATAGAAAGAATGATGATCTGTTAAGGATTTAGTAACATATTGTTTAACATTATCAACATGCATTGGAGGAGAAAAACGCAAATACATATTAGCTAAATTTTCGTTAGACAAGTCATCATCGTCAAAAATAAAAGATAAATTTTCTTTGCTTAAAATATAATTAGTCAAATTGTTTTGAATATCTAAAGGCTTGAAAAGGACACTTTCTAAACAAACGCTACCGAATGTGTCGTTTGTTGATTTTTGTATAACTGATTTATGTTTTAAAAATTTCATTTTAACTATTATACATTATAATCGTTTATAAAATCAGTTAATACTTCTAATGCTTATATTAATAATGAATCATTAACATCAAACTCACATCCACCACATATAAGTAAACTAACATTCCCTTTCCTTTTGATATATAAGGATAAGATAAAGGATTTCTCTATTGTTTATAAGTATGGATATTTCTCTATTATATATGAGAAATCAAAAACAAAAGAGGGTTGGCCTCTTAATGTTTTATGAATAGATTGTAATAATCGTAATGAATAAAACCGGATTTTAAATAATTGTAGGCAGTGCCCAAAAACAAATAAGAAACACAACCAAAACAGCCGAAATTCCAATTGAAACAAATATAAATTTCTTTGTTGTTTTAACGTCTTTAGGATTTTTCTCTTCTTTAGGAACAATAAATAATTTTTCTCTATTTAATACTGATTGTTCATCTCTCTCAAATACTATAGATAAAATAATCATAACAAGAACATTCGATAAAACACCCCACAAAAATGGGTCAGCATAAATAGGCATTAGCTTTCCGGTGATTGAACTATATAACTTGATTGAGAAACTAACCAAAAATCCAGCAATCATTCCACCAAGAAAACCTTGTTTAGAAACATTTTTTGACCAAACAGAAGAGATTGCTTGCGGCAAGAATGAACATGCGATAATAACACTTCCAAATTGCATTAACCAGAAAATTGAAGGTGGGTTGAAAATACAAAGTAATGAAATTAATATCGCACAAAATGAAATAAATAAAATTGATATTAATTTACTATGCTTTTTGGAATGTACAACATCCAAGCTAAAAGTTGATCCTAATAATTGGAAAAATGTAGTTGCACTACTCATACCAGCAAGAAGTATTCCTACAACCAGCAGTGTGCCAAGTACAGCAGGCAATTTGTTTAATGCTGTCCATATAATAACACTTGATGGTTCTAATCCGCTTGTGCCGCCTATTTGTTTAATAAACACACCAGACATTAATGTTAAGAAACAAATAATAATTACAAAAGGAATTGCAATTGCGCTTGACCTAACTGCAACATGCTCGTTTTTAGCCATTGTATATCTGCTAGCTTGCCATGGTCCGCAAAATACAACACCCATCCAGGAAAATCCACTAATGATAGTCCATGTTAAATTAAGGCCTTTGTTTGCATATAAATAGTCGTTAGAACCAAAAATAGAAAGAAAATCTATACTGCCTTGTTCTTTAAATAATTTCAACGATGTAAACCAACCGCCATTAATATTGGCGATAAAAATTACTGAGATAATTGTTATTAATGTAAAGAAAGCAAACATTATTGTGTCAGTAACAAGAACGCCACTAGCACCACCAATAATTGTTATTAAAGCAAAGAAAGCAACACAAATAATAGAACAAAGTGTTCTGGATAGACCGGTTGTTGCAACAAGAACTGTTACAACACCCTGAGCACAAGATAATAAGTAAACAAAGACGCAAATAATAGTAATTATGTCAGCAACAATCTTAATAGCTTTAGATTTAAATCTAGATGCAAAAAATTCTGTGATGGTTTTACATTTACTTCTTCTAAGATATCTACCGAAAAATAAAGATCCTAAAATATAACCTAAAACCAAAATACAATCTATAAGAAATATTGGACCAAAGCCACCAGAAAACGCTTCACCTAAATCGCCAGTATAGGCTCCTGTGCTAAGGAAAGATGCAATTAAAGAACCAGCAATTAAAAATGTTGGTGCTTTTCGAGAAGCAACAAAATAATCATCAGATGATTTGGCTTTTCTAGAAACAATAAACGAAATTACTAAAAAAACAAAAAATGTAACAATAATAGCAATAATCATTGTTTGTTCTCCTTATTTAATATAAATAAAGCAAGCAAAAATGATCCAACTAGTATAGCGCCAATTAAAATAGTAGCGATAAGTACACCCATATCATTTCTCCAAGAATTTTACATACTTATTAAATTCCTCAAGCCATTTGTTTAAGTAAGATTGATAGTTATTTCCTAATGCCATCATATAAAATGTCCAAATAATCCAATAATAATAATTAATGACTGCACACAACATGATGTGTCTAATTTCTTTATCAGTGGCATTTCTTTCAAAATAAAGAGACAAGTATTTTTGAATATTTTCTTTATTCAAAACTTTATACGCGATTAACTTTGACACATCAAAACCAATATCATTATCTCCAGAAAATTCCCAATCAATTAATGAGAGCTTATCTCCAGAAATCAAAATATTAGGTTCATACAAATCATTGTGACACAAGGCGGTTGCCCATTTATCATTCTTTAATTCTTCATTAAATTTGGCTGCAATTCTTGATAGCATTGAGGCTTCAAAGTAGATATCAGAATTAATGTTTTTAATTTGTTTTAATAAATATTCAGCATTTTCAAAAAAGTCAAATCTATAACCGGATTTTACCGAATGTAATTTTTTAATAGCTGCACTTAATTTCTTGCAATGATCTTCGTTGTTAAAATCAAACAGATCAGTAGTTTCAATAAACTTAGAAATTTTATATCCCTCTTCATCAAAATAAATAACACTTTCATCAACGCCAACTTTATTTGCCAAGGAATTGATTTTCTTTTCTGCTTTTCTATCAACGTAGCTTCCAGCATTTGCTCCTGGAATTCTGAATACATACTTTTGATCGTTGCAGTAAAAAGTAAAATTTCTATTAGAAAGACCGGATTTAATTTGCTCAAAATTTGAAAATGACTCTATAGGACAATTAAAAACTTTGCACATTAATGAAAGACTAAAATTGTTGTTTGTTTTGAATGCATTTTTATCATAAGCAATAAGATCGTTTATTGAATCAAACTCATAAATAACATCATTTGAATACTTTTGAGCTTTCATTTTGAGTTTGTCTAAATTCTCAATATAAATAGTTTCCCAATAATAGTTATCAATTGCAGGATTTCCATAATATTGATTTAGTAATTTTACAAATTCTTTTGAAAAGTTTTTATCAAAATAAGCATGTCCCCACATTACCCATTGATTTAAAGTTGGCTTATTTGTATCTATAACATAATCATTCTTATCTAAAATAAAGCCTCTTTCAAAAGATTTTTCTTTTAAAAAAATAGAACCATAAAATGATTCGTATTCATATTGATGAAACAAATTTTCTTTGAAATAGTTATCGCCACAGACAATATATGTGTTAGCTAAATGTTCTTTTACCACATTAATCGAGGCATGTGTGTTTTTTATATTAAATTCTGGATTAAAAATTAAATTAACACCATACTTATCCTTTAAATAAAAAAACAATTCACTTTTATAACCAATAACAATATAAATATTATTAATGTCCTTTTCTTTTAATTTTAAGATTATATGTTCGATTAAAGGCAGCCCATCAACAACCAATAATGCTTTTGGTTTGTCATAAGAAATAGGAACAAACCTAGATGAAAGACCAGCAGCTAAAATAATAGCATTATTTACTTTGAATTCCTTAAAATAATTTTTTCCGAGACAAGAAAGTACATACCTCTTGTTTATTTTACAAATTATTTGTTTTTCAAGAAGTTGTTTTATTAATTTATTTACTTTTCCTAATGAAAAATTTGTGTTATCAGCAAAACTGCGCTGGTTATGAATATTAAATTCAACTAGATTTCTCAACAATAAAAATTCATCTTTAGAAATGTTCATATTTGAAATTATTTCATAATATAATGAACAAATCAATAAATAACGTTAAACCAAAAATTTTTTTATTTTTTATACTCTTCTCTAAATTTATTTAAAAATTTTATATAAGATTCCTTAGTTGAAACAAAAATACAACCATGATGACCTATTCGTTGATTTTCAGGAGGAAGTTTTTTCCAATCACCATATATTGATGTTAAAAATTCGTCATATTTCTTAGGAACAGAAATCATTATGTCCTCAAAAGGAACCAAAAGTTGTTCTTCAAAAATTTCTTTATTAAACACAAGCTTATTTCTAAAACTTCCAAGCCAAACATAATTACTATTTTTATTGTTATATTTATTAGTAATTCTGCGAGAATAGTTATAAGCTATGGACTTTGAGGGAAACAATATTTTTGTTATAACATCAGTGATTCTATTAAACCTTGTGTGATCATAGTAATGTTCCAAATACCTTCTTTTTGCAAAACGGCATTCCTTTTTATTCAATTTATTTGCCTTTTCAATACTATTAGGAGCAATATCAATTGGGAAGATATCAATCCAAATTCCATGATTAAAATTTTTAAATAAATAACGTTTTTGTATTGCTGTTGTATTTGAATCCCTAATTCTAGAAAAAATCATCCACCAATCTTTTTCTGATTGTTTTGATTCAATAAAGAAATTAGGAGGGAAATATTGCTGTCCTTCAGATAAAAGTTTTTCATAATCTTTTCTTGGCATGCAAAAATCCATATCATCATCCCAAGGGATGAAACCATTGTGTCTAACAGCCCCAATAGTTGTTCCGTAAACTGCGAAATATTTTAAATTAAGTTTCTCACAAACCTTAATAAATTCTTTTGCAATTTTTAACATAGCTTCCTGCATTTCATTCATATTTTGTACCTATTTTCCTTTTAATATCTGTAGTAGAAATATCGGGGGTTCTAGGAAGATAAACCACTTCAATGCCCTCTTCTTTTAAAAAGTCAAATTTACCAACCCAATCATCTCCCATAACAAATACATCAATATCATATTTATGAACATCGGATCTTTTTTGTTCCCAATTATCTTCAGGAATTACTTCATCAACATATTTAATGGCTTCAAGCATTTGTTTTCTTTCAGCATAACTAAAATAGGATTTTTTGCCTTTGATAGCATTGAACTCATCAGAGCTTAAACCCACCACTAAATAATCACCAAGTTCTTTAGCTCTTCTAAGAATATTGATATGACCATAATGTAATAGGTCAAAGGTCCCGTATGTAATTACTCTTTTCATTTTACGTATTCCTTATAGGATTTATTTAAGTCTAACACAATTATTGAATGAATTGGTTTTCTTTCTTCTTCAGGTGGTAATTGTTTCCAATCACCATAATGACCTTCGAGATACTTTTCACATTCAACAGGAACTCTTATTTGAATATCCTCAAATTGTTGCATTTTATAGTCATCAAACCATTCTCTTCTAATATGGAGTTTGCATCTCTTTTCAAACATCCACCATATATATTCAGAATTTTCAAAAGTATATTTTTTGGATTTATTAATGCAACTCTTATATGCTAAATGTTTTGATGGAAGCAAAATCTTGATTAAAAAATTAGCAACCTTAATATGAAATTGAGGAAGTTTGTACTTATAAGATTGATATCTTCTTCGAAAAAGTTTGAAATCAATAAAATCTAATCTTTTCTTTTTCTTATCTGAAACAGGAAGACCATCTAGTGGAAAAATGTCAATCCATAAACCATGATTCATCTCCACATCTTTAACTGCTTTTTCAATTGCTGTTGTATTGCTATCTCTTAATTTAGCGTATTGACAGTAATAATTTTTATCAGTGTCGTGTGTTTGAATAAAATAATGATCTGGAAAATGTTTTTGAGCTTCATTGCAAAACTTTTCGTAGTCTTCTCTAGGCATACAGAAATCAATATCATCATCCCAAGGAATGAATCCATTATGCCTCATTGCGCCTAAAGCTGTTCCGCCTAAAGCAAAATATCTAAGATTTAGTTTTTCACAAACCTTAATATATTCTTTAGCAATTTCTAATAGTTTTTGTTGAATCTCATTCATATTTGTTATTTTACTATGTCAAATAACTATTTTCTACATAATAAAATCATTGTCAAAAAATTTTTTTACAATATAGTTGACCGTCTGGAAATTCAATTAAATAAATCTCTGGGCTAACTAAATTATCAATGTTATCAGGAACAATACTATTTTGATTACTAATTTTTAAAATATATGTTTTTTTATCAATAAAAGCATGGCCTTGGTAAATAGAATAGGATTGTTTATTGCACACAACAAACATTCTATTTGTAACTAGGTCATCAAGATGTTCGCTGCATTTTTCGATTACGCCAGAAAAATGTTTGTTATCATAAGTAAAACTAACATTTTGCCCAGAAACTAGATTTCCAAAAAAATTTATAGTTCTGTTGTGATCAAAAATATGATCATTTTCAAAAATAGTGAAATACATATTAAATTACTTTCCCTTCGGAATAAATCTTCCTTCTTTAAAATCAAATTTATACAAATAATTGCCCTTATTCCATAACTCTCTTGCTTTTTGTACTTTTTCAGGATGATCGTTTAAATAATTAATAAATTCTTTAGCATACCTCTTAGGTTTGCTTCCAAGATATTCAATCTTATCATCAATCGATATATTGCATTCCTCACCCTGTTTACAACAATGAACGTGCGGTCTTAATTCTTGTGTTTCAGTCCCATATCTCACTTCAATAATCAATGGTTTATAATTAACTAATTCTTCAGTTAAAATTACACGATTGCTTAGCTTAAAATTTTCTTTTTCCAACAAAATATAAGTAGATCCCACAAATTCCGTTTCTGATTTTTCTTTAATTAATGACAAACCAGGTTTATAAGTAAGAATAATTTTAAACGTTTTAATACCAATTTTTATAATAAAACAAATGCCGTTAATTCGATCGAAGTCATTTAATTCCTCAAGTGTTAAATTAGACAATTTACAAGCCAGTTCTAAAGAGGAAGAAAAATAAAGAGCCAAACTATCTTTTTCGCTTGTTTTGCAAACTGAATAATACCTAGGCTTGGATTCGTCATTTTTATTATTAAGAATTAGGCAAAGACACACGCCAAATGGAACGTTGTCTTCAAGTCTGATAGTTAAAATATCTTGATTATTTTCCTTAACAAAAGTTCCAAACTTTTTTGGAAAATTATATGATGTTCCATCACTAAAACAAAACGATACTGTATCCATAACATTCCCCTAATTTACTCACAAAATTTCTGGTGGTAAATTGATTTTTACACATTTTTCTAAAGATGGTTCGTTTTTATTATATTCTGGATCATAAGATTGGAATAAATATTCTTCTCCGCCTTCATAGTCATTCAAATCCATTTCTGCAAAATAAATCACCCAATCTTCATTAACTAAAAAATTGTACAATTCAGGATTAACTTCTTTATCTTGACTTAAATGATTTGAATATCTTTCTGAAAAAGGTTTGGCTTTACCAACATACATTGGAAGGTTGTATATTTCGTCAAGTTCTGAAACAAAAATATAAACACCGTTCTTATCATTTGGCAATTTATCAATTTCTTCTTTCTTCAAATGATTCCATACAACATTAACAGTTTTAGTAGGTTTTGGTCCTTCGAACATAAATACCCTCCTTAAATGTACTTTAATATCGTTTCTATAATAAATAGATGTCTTTTTGTTTAGCTAATTTTGTCTCACATCATCCGATATTAAACAAGCTTTAATTATAATTATACAAAGATCTAATTTCTTTTTATATTAGTTAAACGTTCAATCAAGGAAGTATTATCGCCTTTGTATTTTTTATCAATTGATTTGTAATATTCTAAATCAACCGATTTTAAATAAGATAATTTTCCAAACAATGAATTAAAATTAGTGCCAACACCATTATGTTTTATACACTTGTAAATATCGCTTTTTAAATTCTTCTTAAAACTAGTGCATACTGTAAGTTTTTTGTTTTTTGTTAAAGTTATACCAGTAATTCTAACTGAGTCTTTTAATTTTTTATAATCAATTTTTGAATAGTTAAATTTAAGTCCGTAAAAAGATAGTTTTTCACCAATTAAGTCAATAATACTATGTGCAATATATTTTGATGAACTAATATAAATATCATCAGAATATCTTGTATAAATTCCATTTGGTATTGAAGGCAATATATTCTTTACAATATATCTATCAACTTCAAGCAAATATAAATTTGAGATATATGGAGAAGAGACAGAGCCTTGAACAATATATCCATTGAAACATAAGATATTCTTGAGGAATTTCTCATCTTTCTCAATAGATAAGCAACGTGTAATTTTAGAATTTGGAAAATTTTTAAATAAAATTTCCTTAAACATATCCCATTTCATGCGATTAAAATAATGCTTTATATCTAAGTGCAAAAAATAGTGATTGCCTTTGTGTCTCTTTGCATTATCTATAATAGAAAAATTCTTCCTATAAGAAAGTACATTATCGGAACATCTTAAGGTTAATAAATAATTCTCTAAAATAAATTTTTGACATAACTTGGTCAAATTTTTTGGAACAAAAACCAAACGACTTTTTTCTGTATTTTTATTTATAAAATAAGGACGGAAATTATTGAAATTATTTGAAATTGTTTTTAAAAATATTTCCTCATTTGGTATCAATAAACGTTCACACACTTCTTCAATAATCATAAAAATTTTCTCGCATAATCAAAATCAGATTTTAAAAAAAGATATTTTTCATCTTCTAAAAACTTTTGTTTAAACAAAACTGAGCCAAACCATTTTCTATCACTTTTTGAAGCGATTTTTGCTGGATTAATAAAATACAAAAAATCACTATGAGTTTTATCTTCTTTTAAAAATTGTAATTTAGATAGAACGGCAAAATATGCACTCATTACATTTTTGACTGATTTTGAAGTATTTTTAAAACCATCACAATCTAAATAGAGAGATTTAATACCATACATTTTTTTAAAATAATTAAACACAATTTTGTTGTTAATATAGCCAATTAAACAAGCCAAATCAAGTATTATGGCAAAGAAAGTGGTCAAATCCTTAATAATGAATTTACCCGAGTCTATACGATAAAAAGAGTGTAAATATGACTTTTTTGATAATATTTGTTTTCTTTCATCATTTAAAAATGATTCATCGATTGTAAAGCCGCTCTTTTCTTTGCCAGAACCATTTTTATAAGTTGCATAATAAACACGATTTTGATTTATATTATTTAATGCCAAAACAGGACCTAAATTAATGAATGATTTTTTATTTTGCTCATCCTTATCAAAAATTATCATTTCTTTAATACTATCTGAATTATTATCACCAACATTTGTGAATGCACCTAATTCACAGATTGTGCCAGGGCTTTCAACACAAATTAAAACAACACTAGAAATAGCTTCAATAACTCTTTCGAAAGCTAAAAGATCCAATTTTCCTCTACATTCTTTAAACTTTTCAGCAATTATAACTGGATAATCGTTCTGAACGATTTCTAAAATTTTATCTCTAGAAAAATATTTTTTGGCGTTTCCTCCGCACAAAAAGATAAAATTAAAGAAATTAAACTCTTCTCCATAATTAACGCGAAGAATGTTTCTTTCATTATTTATTACTTTTAATGAATTGAAAATACTCTCAATTTTTAAATAAAAATCAAACATAAAGGCCTCACACCTCCGTTATATAGAGCGTTTTGATGAGAATCCGAAACAAAATGAAATATATTTGTTTTTGAGACAAACATTAGATTTAATAATCGAATGTCTATCTTAAAAATTTAATAAATACGTTTGATTTTGATGCCACCGGATCTTTTATTAATAAATAATAGATTCGGTAACATAAAAATAAAATTTTTTTATGTATTGTGTTAACGATATCCAAATTCAAATTTGAATATTGCTAACACCGGCATTAAAAACAAATGCATTTGTTAACGGCCTTCCCATCAAATAATGATGTGCTTGCGCACTCTTGTTTGCTTACACAAACTCAAACTTTTCAAAAGTTTTATCTGAGGCCGCTTATTATTTTAGTATAACTTTACACTTTAAACAATAAATCAATTTAATAAATACTAGAATTGTTTGTTAGCTTTCAAATGATGTGAGACATTTTCTACATCTCATTTCACCAGTATCTTCTAATAATTGAGCTAACTTTTTAAGTTCAACTTTGTTTGGTGTTTTAAATTTAAGTACTAATTTTGGCATATTGTTATATCTATTGTTCCATCTTTCTCCTTGTTCTCTAAGGTCATTTAAGTTACAAAACTTAAGATATCTATAAAATTTGTCTTGATCAATTCCGTGGTTTCTTTCAACTTTGCCATTGTGCTCTGGCGTTCGAGGACGAATCAATTGATGCGTAACCCAACTTCTTTTAAGAAGACTTCAAGGTAGTTGTCGTATGTTCTGATTGTTAAACCTTTGTCTTTCTTTCTTGCTTTGTCAGTAAATTCAAGACCATTGTCTGTTTGTAAGATTTTTGGTAAGCATCCAATCTTCTTGTGAGCATATTTTAGAGCCTGAACTGTTTCATACATTGAGTGTTAGTTTGTAAAATACAAAACACGTTTTTTAGAGTACTCATCAAGTATTGCGTACTGATAAAATTTTCCTTCTAGCCCTTCTGCTTCTAAACATAAGAAAAAAGATTCATTACGTAATTTAAATTCTCAAATATTACAGATTTACAATATAAAAATAAAATCAGTTAATACTTCTTCTATATAACTTCTAATACTTAATAATAAAACCATCATCCCTTTTCCTTTTTATATATAAGGATAAGATAAAGGATTCTTCTATTGTTTGTAAGTATGGATATTTTCTATTATTGGAGAATATAAAAGATTGATGATACTAATGTAGACATTACGTATTCATATTTCTCTATTGCATATGAGAAACCAAAACAAAAAAGGCTCGAGCCTCTTTTGTTCTATAAATAAATTTGCAATAATAAAAAAAATCAAATTTTGCTCTTTTGTAAAATTAATCGCAAATTTCTTTTTTTATTTCTAGATAATTCCAATACTCTTTGCCATCATCGTTTTTATAATACATAACTATATGTTTTCCATAATTTTTAATACAATCAGGACATTTACTTTTATCAACATTAGCATAATTATAAATAACAACGATTTTTTTGATTAACCCATTTTGATAATCTTTAATAGCCATTTCACATTCATATTCAATGTAACTTCTATAATCAATGTTATTGCCCTTACAGCAACGCTGATTATATGAATTATAACTTTTGCAAAATTGACATCCGCCTTTTGTTAAAATTTTTGTTTGTTTTCCAACAATTAAAACAAATGTTTTAGAAACATTTAATCTTCTTCTAAGAGAAGCTTTAATACTGCATAATTGGTCATCATCTGAGGCTTGAGTATATTCGTGAGCATCAACAAAATCTAGATTTAATCTGTTATTGTTTTTCCATTCATACAATTTATCAATGGCTTCTTTGTCGCCGGTCCAATCACCAGCAATATATGTTTTGGTACGATATTCCATATTTCTCATTTCCTTTCTATTCAAATATAGACACCTTGTCCTTATCTTTATCATAAACAACCAAATTTATTTTCCCAGTAATTATTGAATCGCTAGTCAAAATTGTTGTTTTCATAAGTTTAAATGATTGTTTATGAGTTAATTGAGATCTAGAATTACCAGTGCCAAAAAGAGGGATGAAAATTTCATCAGATTGTCCCTTGCTAACATAAAATGAAATCAATGACTCCAAGCTTTCTCTAATATCTTTTCTTAAAGCATGGGCATTATTAGACTTATCAAATTTAGAAATTGCAACTAAATAATACTTTGTATTATTAGAACCATCAATAATAGCTGTTGTTCCAAGTTCATAACTTTTTAAATTTCCTCTTGGTTTTTCGGTTTTTGTATAAATTACTTTTGGTTTATAACCATTTAATTCTAAATTAGCCTGTATTCTTTCATTTAATTCTTCAGGAGTAATATTTTCTTCCTTACAAAATCTGTTAATCCATTTGCCATGATTAGTATTTGGTGAAACTAAAGGATTTTTAATAGTCTCCGAAGATTCTTCAACTATTGTTTCAAATGTATCATTAACTTGAATTACAACAATTTTTGATTCTTCCTTTTTGTTTTTAAAACCAATCTTAAAAATGTCGCCATACATAGCAAATACTTTATTATTTCCTTTAGCCCATATTTTCTTTGTTTTCTTACAAAGAATGACAAATGCACTAGCAACTATAGAGCTCAACAATGTTCCAATTAAAAGCCAAATTCTTGGTTTTGTGTCATTAATACACAAATCATTCCAGTCAAAAAATAATAAACCAATACTTAAAAACGAAAAACAGCCTCCTGCTATTACTAAAAATAATTTAAAAATTGCTAAGAAATTGTTTTTTAATTTACCAAAAATATATTTGAAGCGTTTCATATTAAATAAATTTATCCACCCTAACATGCTCTGCAATTTTTTGATTGCGCTTATTAAAAGCCTCATCAATATATTTTTTAGGATCTTTTATAAATTCATCCCAACTAACTAATACAGCATATCTACCATCCTCGCTGTAATGATCGCATTCGTCTGATTCCGGAATTAAATAATAATTGTTGTGAAATTCTTTAATTACTGTTGAATCATTTATAACAACACTATTTATCACGCCTTTACAATGAGGGCATACATACTGCCCACAATAAACTTTATTAATCATTGATGGAAGAACAATACCAAGCAGACCGTTGCGAGTATCTTCGCTTCCACGTCTTCTTAAAGATGCTCTAATTTCATTTCTAATAATAATTTGGCTATCAAGCCCCTTTATTTTATCTAATGGATCTCTGTAATTTTCATAACTTTTATCGCCAATTAAGAAAATTGTAACAGTAGTGTCTACTAAGTATTCACTATGTATTTTGTTCATAATCACATCAGGATCATCTGAATGGATTTTTTCTTGTTGAGATTTGTCGATAAAAACAGAATCAGCAAAAAGTTTAACAATTTCATTCTTATAGAATTCATCTTCAAACTTATAACTTATATAGCATCTATGTCTTTCGTCACTCATAAAGATTTTAAAGCCTCATATTTGTTAGTTTGTTTGTCTATTAATTGTTTCAAAACTATTAATTTTGAATTGTTCAATTGAGCGAAATTGCTAGTATCGATCTTATAAAAAATTGGTATTGGTTCCTTTTCAAAATGAGCAAATTCTTCATTTAGATTTTGCTCATGCCAAATAATATTTCTAGCAAAAATAATCTCTTCATAAATCCACGGTGATTCAAGTGATTTTACAAGATTTTCATTATTGTTTATTGAATTATCCAAATTTAATACTAATAAATATTTGCTATGAACAATTTGAGTAAATAATGCAGAAGATAGCATTGCGTGGACGTGAGAGGTTGATCGATTTCTTTTTGATGAATCGAAATTATTTGGATTGCTTTCCATTCTGCAATACTTTTTATCAATATCATTTAGAACCGCATCGCATGATCCCCAAACTCTTTCGTCAATAAAAGTTGTAAAGCCTAGTTTTTCTAAAAATTGACATAACTTTTCTGCAATAATTTTGTCTTTATGATTATGAGAAACGAAAAAATCAACATCATTGATCGGAAATAATGCATCACTTAAGTCTGTTCCATCAATTTTTGTTCTATTAATTATACTATTTATACCGGAATTAAATGTTTGATATTTTACCAAATCAAGTGCTCCGGTCATACCACTAAGTATGCTATCGTTAATATTTAGGTTTAAAGAATAAATTTTTTCCATAGTATGTTCTTTTTATTTTTTAGCATCATTTCTAATTTGTGTTGTAGATATTCCTTGAGTGTGCTTTAAAAACACAACTTTAACATCTACTTTTGATAAGTCTTCAATAACTTTATTATACATATCAGAGTTTTTCCAATCATCACCGTGGAAGAGAATATCGTAATGAAGTTCATTCCAAGCTTCTAATTTATCCATGTTCTTTTGTGGAACTACTTTATCAACATACTTAATTGCCTCAACAATGGCTGCGCGTTGTTCATATGGAATTACGGGAGTTTTATGCTTATATTGTTGGACATTTTCATCTGTTGAAACACCAACAATTAAATAATCACAATGTTCCTTTGCTTGTTTCAAAATATTAAGATGACCTATGTGAAATAAATCAAACACGCCTGTTGTATAACCAATGATTTTCTTTTTCATAACATTCTTATTTTATCTTTTTTATTTTATAAGTAAAACCAATTTCATACTTATTATGTTTGAAAACATTGAGTAATCTTTTAAATAGATTTTTAACTTTTATTTTTTCTTTTTGTTTTTTATAAGACTCTAATTCATTTTGAATAATTGAAATTTCTCCAAATCTTTTTATTTCTGCTAATGATCTGCTCGAAGGGTTGCCATAGTAACCTTTATTTAATTTTGTGGTCGAATCATAATCCACTAAATCTAAATGGTTAAAAACATTTTGTAATATTTCGCTACCTTTAGAAGTATTCGCAATAATTAAGGATTTATGAAAGCTATCTTTTTTAAATCCCCAGAAATCACCTAGAGTTATATCAGAGGCTCTGTTTTTTGATCTAAATTGACAATTGTAGCAACTTTCTCTATATCCTTTACCGCTTTGAAACATTTTGTAATAAGGAAAATAATCATATTCACCATAACAAACCTTTGTTTTACTTCTCTTTTCAAATTCAAACTTAAAGAGTTTATTATTTTTATTTGCTCCTTGATTATGTCTGAAATCAAAATCTTTAATTTTACAATCTAGAAAACTTTCAACAGCTTTTATTGATTGATCGAATGCCCATTGATTTGAAATACCTCTACAAATAATATCAATCAAAAATAGATTTGATGGTCTTTTAGCAAACATATTTGCAACCGCAGCACATTGACATGGGGTTCCCGAAAATAAAACGTTTGTTCCATTTTCAACATCGGCCTTAATTTCTTCATAAACACGAGTATTTATTTCTGATTGAATATATTTGCTTTTTAAAACTTTATCTAAATTTACAACATTATCTATACGGATATGATGAACCTTTAAATTGTCCCAGGCGGCACCATAGACAACTCCATTATTTAAAAGAAAATATTTAGCGATTGCTTGAAATGTTCCACCACTTGATGATTTTAATAAATCGTTAATAGGCTGCATTTGATAACAATAAGCATCACTTTTACCTATCTTAAATTCTTTTAAAGTTGGGCAGCTTTTTAAACACAAACCACAATTAATACATTCATCACTATTAATTTCGGGATATTTAAAATGATCAGAAGCTCTTTCATTTAACTGAATGCAATGTTTTGGGCACACAAAAGAGCACAAACCACATCCAGTACATTTATTTGCAGCTTCTAAAATATTACTCATTATTTTTCAATTAAAGATTCATCTAAGTAGAAACGTCTATAACTTACAATTCCGAAATCTTTTGGGGTCATATAATCAGGACCATACCAAGTTGTTAAATAATGTTCAGGATTTTCAAAAACTGGGCAATCATAACCATTAAATTTAAAATTAACAAAACTTGTAGGATATTTCATCTTTTGAATATAAGGATGATGCATAACTAACAAACAGTCGCCTTTATTTTTAATTTTATTAAATGAACGCATCAATGATTTGTTAATGCGTGGATAACCTGGAAGAAATTTATGATATATGTTTTTAAGAATATTTCTTACGCTATTATTTTTAACATTGTCTGTCTTTTTGTTCATTTTATCATGAAGTTTAACAAGTTTATGTGTAAAACCTTCAAGATACTTTTCTTCAGTGGATACATACGGAAATATATCAAAATATGCAACATATGGTGTTTCTTTAGATTTTTGAATAAACATATTTTTAATATAGACACGAGTTACACCAAAAAATAAACTGTTACTTTTAAATGTTTTATAGTAAAAACAATCAGGAAGTTCATTTTGCAAGCTCTCGAGTTTATCGGACATTTCTAAAGGCATGACAATATCAATATCACAATCCCATTTAATCATTCCGCCTTCTCGATATGCACCAAGCATAGTGCCATGATCAAGACCAAAAACAATGTCGTGTTTCTTGAGGAAATCCAATAAAATACCAAAATATTTCAAATAATGAACTTTAAATTCTTCTAAACTGCACTCAACCATAAGCAACCCCTTTTCTGTGTCCATTTCGGTTTTAGGAAATAATACGTTGTAATCAAAATCAACAATATAATTCTGACTAACTACTCTTTATCGATTTATTAGGTTCTGCCACCCCTAAGACTAAATTATAGTCTATAATTACAATTTAACAAACACAAACTCAAATGTAATTGGTTCTAAATATTAACGTTACATTGCCATTATTACTATATGTATTAGGATTTCTATTCTTATCTTTATGAGTTATTAAATAAGTTATATAGAAAAGCGTTAAACAAATAACAATTAAGCAAGAAAATAAGGTCAATAAAACCTTCCATTTTTTATGTTTTTGTTATCGATATCTTTCATCTATAAAAGTTTACTTCCACAAATCATATGGAAATGATTTAAGTAAATTTTCAACAATATTATCAAGTTTTGGAATAGAAGGTACAGTAAGCTTTAACCCTTCTTCAATTGAAGAAACCAAAGGCGGATTATTTCTACCAGTTGAGTAATAATAATCATAATATTTATGCTCTTCTTGATCGGATTCATCATTATGTAGCCATATTGCAGGAACTCCATAAGCTTCCGCGATAATAATTCCGTGCAATGATGAAGAAATAACTAATTTTGATGCACATATTTCATCAATTGTTTTCTTCCAATCTTTTGTTTTCATACTAATTATATGGTGTTCAGTATTTAAATTTTCCTTCCAATGAGGAATTATTGATACATCATATTTTTTCTCTTTTGCACTGGAATAAATAAGCGGCATAAGTAAACCCGGATCTCCATAAATGCCAATAGGTTTCATAAGAACACCTGATTTAAGAAGATGTTTTTCGGTTAATGGACCTCTCAAACATCTAATATCTAATTTAGCAAAACATTTATTTTTCTTAGTGTATGGATTTCGATTAAATGAACCTGTTCCCCACATTGTCTTTTTTAAATATGGCTTATAGTATAAAAGACTTCCTAAAGCAGACAAAAATTGATATTTCTTTTTTGTTTCAGATTCTAAATCAAGCCCTTTTTGTTTAAGCATGTATTCAATAATTATTGGAGAAAGTACATCCCCAAAATTTTCTCCTTCAAAATAGAGAATATTTATTTTATTTTTAAAAGCTTCTTTTTTATCTATTTTTGAACCGTTTATGTAAAGTTTCAGTTGGTTAATTTTATCATTAAAACTCATATTAATTTTTGTTTCCTTTTAAAAACCATTTTGTTTTATATGCCCTTTCGGTCCCTAGTAAAAAGCAAAAAAATCTAAATATTTGAAGTTTAATTCTATTTTTTTTATTTTCAGGTTTCCAAGATGCCAAAAATAAATGAATAAACATAGTGTCTTTAGTTTGAAATTTAGATCTATCCCAATTATAGCGTTTTGGAATGAAGTATGATGAATCATAAATCAAATATCCCTTTGCATTATAATTTGCATCAGGAAAATTATGACCTAATGAATCATAAAAATATTCATTAATGAAATTATTAATGTGGGCTTCAATGACTTTTTCATCAATTACCTCAAATCTAGAAACTAATGTCCTCATAAGATCAGATTCTTTTGAGCACTTAATAAGCCCAGTTTGAATGCGGCCTTTTCCTTGAAGACCAAGAACATCATTATTAATAAATTCATCAGTTGGCTTTTTAATAGCCTTCATATCAGTATCTAAATAAAGTCCGCCGTATTTATACAAAACATAACATCTAACATAGTCTGCAACAAATGCAAATTTTCTCAATTTGTAGGCTTCTTTTACATAGTAACAAGCATTTTCTAAATCAAAATTTGATTCATTCCATTCAATAATTTTCCAATCTGAATAATATTTTTTCCAAGAAGAGATACATTTTCTAATAGCTCTTGGTTTCTTGCCGTTACCAAACCAACAATAATGAATTATTTTTTCCATAGTATTTATTTTATATAAAATTAAATAAAGATTGTAGTATTTTTTATTTAATACATTCTCATTATTTTTACAATTAACTTATTTGTTGTATAATTACAACCATGAATAATTTATCTTCAGTTTCTATACTAATACCAACATTAAATTCTGAATCAACTATAGAAAAATGTTTACAAAGCGCATTTAGCCAAACATATAAAAATGTTGAAGTTTTTGTTTGCGATGGCGGATCAAATGATAAAACTGTTTCAATAATTCGTAATAAATTTCCAAGTGTTCATCTATTAGTAACAGACAAGGGCGTATCTAGACAAAGAAATAAAATGATTGATGAAACACATTCCGATTTTGTTTTCTTTCTAGATAGTGACGATTATTTAGACGAAAATACAATTAAGGTTTTAATGAGACAACAAGCTAAAAATAATGCAGATATTGTTGCCCCATCATACATTTACTTCAATGAAACTAAAGAAACAAAGAAAATAATCAATTGTGTTGAAACATTCGATTTATACAACTTCTTAGAGCTTTCTGACAATAGTAAATTTTATTTAGCTCCACATAAGTTATATTCAAAATCATATATTGGCGACACTAGATTCCTTGAAGATGTTGCTTATGGAGAAGATACAATTTTTAATCTCTCTTTAGCAGAAAAATGTGGCAAATATGTCGGGTGCGATAACTGTTTTTATCATTTTTATCATCAACCAAAAAGTTATATTAAAAAATACAATTTAAAGAGAAGACTGAAAATTTACTCAATTTTATTTAAAAAAAGAAAATTGTTTAAGGGCGACAAAAAACTGCACGCAAGATATAACAATTGGTTGTACTCAAAAATTGTTGAATTTATTAATTTCCTTATTAGAAACAAAAAAATATTTGGTCTACTATGCATATTAAAAATTCGATATTTTCTAGTATTCAAAAAATTAAATAACAGCAAAATTATATTGATTTTCCCTTTATTTTACGCATTATTTAGGAAAATATTTAAATAATCATTATGAGAAAATTTATTAACTTTTTAGAAAAACTATTTGGTGGAATGCGAAATTACTTTTTAAGACACAAAATTAAAAATAAAGATTTTACTATCATTTCTAGAGATTGTCTTGGTGGCTATATTTATCATAAACTCGGAATGAAATTCTTATCACCTACAATTAATCTTTTTATGAATGCTGATGATTTTGCATATTTCTGTTGTTATTTAGATGAATACATAAATAATGCAAATCTTGAATATGAAAAAATAGGAAATATAGTCGGAAAAGATTTTCCTATATGCCTTTTAAAACCTAAAAATAAAAAGCTACCGGTTATTGAAATAAGTTTCAACCATTATGATTCATTTGAACAAGCAAAAGAAAAATGGGAAGAAAGATCAAAAAGGATTAATTGGAACAACATTTATGTAATCAACGATTTAGCACATGATCATATAGAATGTTACTTTAAAAAAGAATCAATTGAAGTTTTTAATCAAGTTAAATATAAAAAAGTAGTCTTGTGTACAAAAGATCTTGGATATGATGACCAATTTATTATTAAAGAACCAAAAAATGTAGATTATCCATTTATGATAAGAATAAAAAATAAACTAACTAGAAAACAATATTTTGAAAAATTTAATTATATTAAATGGTTAAATACTAAGTAGTAATTTATACAAATCTATATATTCCTTACTAATGCTTTCTAATGAATATTTTTTGAAAGATTCTTTTCTAATTTCCTCTTTATTTTTACTAATTGAAAATAGGCATTTAGATAAAGCGTTAATATCTCTTTCATCAAGAAATACAGAATTGTTTGCGTCTGCAATTGTTTCAGGGCCGCCAGATTTAAATCCATAAACTGGCGTTCCACATGAAAGAGATTCGCTCACCACCATTGAAAAGGTTTCTCTTTTAGACAATAAAACGGTTGCATCAGCAAAAAAATAATAATCTCTTAGCAACTTTTTTTCGACTCCGCCCTTAATATAGACAATATTTTTGCTAGAGAAAGAGTAATCAACATCTCTGGTACAAATTACGGTAAAATTAACATCATTTCTCTGTTTTGCGAGTTCATCGATAAGCCATCCACACTTAACATAATCATATATATTTGGTGTAACATATAAAACATTTGTTTTATTTTCATATGGATTCTTAAGACCTTTTTCCATAAATATTGGATCTATTGGATTTAAAATAGTTTTAATGTTAAATCCTTTATAAATTGGTGATTCTTCATAGCGTTTCGCTAACCAAGGAGAAACGCATGTAAGAGCAAAATTGTTTTTGCTAAAAAGAGCTATGTTGTCATACATTATCTTGTAATTTTTATTTGCTCTATTTAATGAGATTTTACCATTAAATGTCTTAAAATTTTGACACTTTTTGCATTCTTCTTTTAAATATTTATTGCATTCAACTGTATAGCCGCAACCACCAGTCATCATAAAATCAGCATGAGCGGTTAAGACGGTTTTTATATTATTTTTGGCGAGCCATCTCAATAGCTTATAAATATTTACAAAATATCCATTAATGCAATGTAAATTCACAATATCTGGTTTAATATCTTTAATTTTATTAATTATTCTTCTCGTAGAAAAAAACATACCACCATACATGTTTCCGGTAATTTTTGAAATTAAATGATGCACTTTGCTTTCTAATTCACTTGTTAATTTAAAAATGTTTTTTTGATGAACTTTCTTTCCTCTACCATAAATGAGATAGGCTTCATTAGTTTTAGAACATTCATTAAATAAATTTTTAACGATGTTGCCTGTGCTACCTGCTCCATAAACAACATTTACAAATAAAATTTTCATATAATTATTACAACAAAATTTTAATAAATTTTCAATTCTCTTTTGGTTAACTAATTCAATTATTTACAAAAATAAATATAAAATCTAAAATTATTAGTATGAGAACAATATATTTTTATGGTATTGATAACAATATTGGTGGAATGGAAGTTTATGCTTTTAACTTAATTAAAAATGTTCTTTCAAAAACAGATGAATTCAAATTCCATATTATTTCTCAATTTGAAGATTTTTCTTTTAAAAAAGAGCTTGTTGAAGATCTTGGATGTTCTTATACAATTGTTCCAAAACGCAAAAAACATCCTTTTAAATATTTAAAAGCAATTAAAAAAATACTTAAAAATTCCAATAAAGAAGATTTTTTGCAATTAAATATAATGAGCTACAGAAACATCTTCCTATTTCACGCTGTTAAAAAATCTAAAATAAAAACAATTCTAGTTGGCCATTCAACTAACACAGACAATAAGCTAAATTACTTAGTTCATAAAATTGGTAAGTTATTTTATTCAAACCTAGGTCTTTTAGTTGCTAACAACAAGAAAATTATCGATTACTTTTCTTCAAAAAAATCAAAAAACTATAAAATCATAGAAATTGGAATCGATAAATCTAAATATCAGTTTAATAAAGAAACAAGGATAAGAATTAGAAAACTTTTCAATGTCTCGGATAACGACTTTGTAATTGGTCAAATAGGAAGAGTATGCAAAACCAAAAATCAAATTTTCTCATGCAAATTAATGAAAAAAATAAACAACGAAAATGTAAAATTATTTATTTTTGGAAAAGTTCTAAACAAAAAGGCGATAGATTATGGGAATAAAAATAAACTTTCAAATATAAAATTTATGGGCGAAGTAAACAACATCAATGAAATATATAATGCGCTAGATTTATTTATACTTCCATCTAAACATGAATCGGCGGGTTTTGTTCTCTACGAAGCATTAGAGAATGGCTGCCCATCAATTATTTCTGATAATGTTCCAACAGATGGAATAACAAGTGAGAATTTATTTATCAAGGAATTAAATATGCATGAGTGGAAAAATGAAATTGAACATTTAATTAAGTTTCCTTTACAAAGAAATAATAAAAATATAACCCCTTCTATTGAAGATGAGATTAAAAAATATATTGATTTATATAAATCAATTTGAAAACATTCTATAAAGAAAACTATAAAAAGGCCTTAAGTATAAATAAATATACTTTTTAAATTTTTCTTTTTTTGATACAGCCTTATATTTTTTAACTACTTTATTCCTTTTTACAAACATTTTTATTTTCTTAAATTCTTCTTTTTCACTTTCAGAAACTATTCTTTTATCGAAACGAGAATACATCATTAAATAAACATTCGCTAAAGAAGAAAGGGCTATGTTCTTTATTTCATTTTGTTCACATTTATTCAGTGATTTAAATTCAAACTCAAAAGGAACTATATAACCTTTAATTGATTGAATGACTTTTTTATTGGAAACAGAGCTTCTACAAGCAGAAACCCCTTCTTGCCAATAGTGATATCCTGCATAATTTGAAATAAATACACCATTAGAAGAATTATCAAAAGTCTTAAAAATTGTGGCTTGATCTTCCATCCAAGCTATATCTTCTGGAAATCTAACTTTTTCCCAAACTTCTTTCTTATATAATTTACAATGAGAATGAGATTGAACTGTATCATCCTTAAGTAATATTTTTAAAGATTCGAAAGCTGAAAATTTTGCATCTTCTTTTATTTGATTATATTTTTTACTCTTGTTTTCAAATTCATAAAAATATGAAGAACAAACAATATCGACTCCATTCATTTCAAGCATATTAACTAAAGTTTCAAAATAATTGGCATCAACAAAATCATCACAATCAATAAAGGAAATATAAAAATCATTAAATATTTTAAAAGCAAAATCTATTCCAGCGTTTCTTGCTGATGAAACACCACCATTTTCTTTATTGACAATAAAAATGTTCTCATTTTGATATGAATTTAATATATTTAATGAGTTATCCTTTGATCCATCATTAACGCAAACAATCTTAACATTTTTAAAGGTTTGGTTAAGAATGCAATCAATACATCTTTTTATGTATTTTTCGCCATTGTAAATAGGAATAATAACAACGATATCTTTCATTTAAATTTTTTGTTCCTCTAAAATTTCTTTTTCTTTTTCTTTTTTTAAAGGCAAAAGCGAACAAATTAAAATAATACAATAATAAGAAAATAATAAAATTATTGATTTAAAACCAGTCAGGTTAAGGAAACTTTCGCTATCAATTTCAGAAATTACTTTAAAACAGACTGTGTCTATAACTGCAACAATAAAAATTGTTAGACAAGAAAATAAAAATATATTTAAAACGCTAGAATACTTTTTCAACAGAATAATTAAAAGAACGAATGAGCCTGCAAACAATATGGCGATAAAAGGAATAATTACATAAAGATTTTTTGAATTGTTTTTTGAAAAATAAGAAACTGTATAGCATAAAAATGTGTTTGAAAAAACACACAAAAAGAACAATATGAGAAGTGTTAGTAGTAATTTGTTAGAGAATATCTTTTTCATAACTTAATCCAATCTGGCAACGGGTTATATGTGTTTTTCCAAAATTCAAACGTAATTAAAGTTTTTTGGCCGCTTCCATCAACATCATATTCACATTGCCATCTGCACCAATACGGAGTATAAACATAAATAGTACCTAATTTATTTTCTACTTCTTGATCATAATATTTTATCGTTCCGCGTTGTTCGCCTACATATCTAGTTCTAAAAACCAAATCCTCTCCACCGGCAATTAGATTCCCGTCCCTATCATACAAAACAAAAGTCGTTTCGCAATAAAAATCATCTACACTGGTTCCTTTGCATTGAAAATTAATGTAGCTCTTAGTTTTGCTAAACAAAGAGATGTAAGATGTAAAACCAGGATTTTGAGAAATAACTTCCATAGCAGATGGTTTAATGCCATGCAAATCTCCAGCGCGAACTAAAGTGTATTTATAGTTTAAAAAGAAAGTTGCTTTATCAGCCTTGCCCAAGGAACAGGAAGAAAGGCAAAGAAGCATTGGAACTAGCAAAATTATTTTATTTTTCATTGCAAACAGACCTTCCTTCATAATAATTAATTAAACCAGCAGGCAAAAGAACCACCAATAAATTATAAATAAAGACAGGGGCACTTGTTGAAACAACCAACACTTCTGCCTCAGCCAATATAAATGAAATTGATGCACATAGGAAGCCGAGCAAAATAAAAACAAACCAGCGTTCATACTTCCACAATTTAACAATCCTATAAACAACAATAGAAATTAATGCCACTAGCAATATAAAACCAATCAAGCCGTATGAAGCAAAAAAGTAAGCAAATCCATTATGAATTGCACTTAGAGCATCTGGAGTAAGCATTTTTGTATAAGCGTTAACATATGTTTTGCCCATACCGAAGAATAAATTATATCCTCTTACATTTTCCATATAATTCATCCAAAGAGATGTTCTTGATTCAACAGCAGATCCCGCTTTACTGACAACAAATTTATAGATAAATTCATATGCTTTATTTAAAATTGGAACGCCAAAACCTTTTGTAACAAAGAATGAAATCAAGAAAACAACTAATGCAGATAAGGCACTTACAGTAATAATCATTGCCTTTTTAGATTTTTTCACAGAAAAATAAATCAAACCAATCGCAAGCACTAAATAAATCAAACATATTCCTAACATAGCTGTTTTGCAAAGAGAAAGAACAGCAAATACAGCAAAAATAAGGCAAGACACACCAAGTCCAATCTTTAGAATTACATTTTTCTTAGTTGTTTTTATTGTATATATTGAAAAAATTGCTACGCATGTAGAAACGGTCAAGAAAGCCCCCCAGTCTTCTTTATTACCAAAAGTTGCGCCTATTTCGTTATTGTATCCTCCGAAAGGATCATCTGGATGATTTATTAAATAAATATATGAATCTTTTTCTTTCAATATTGAATAGCAGCATTCAAATAAACAAATCGCAACAATAGGAAGAACAATGTATAAAATTTTCTTCTTATCGTGGATAATAGAAGGAAGTATAAACATAATGCAGAAAGCAAATGCAAAATCGGCAATTGAAGATAGATACATAACTATGCTTCTAGTCAAACCAGGATTTAATTCAACTAAATAGACAACCTTGTAAGGTTGTTCAATAAAAATATATTTATAAGTTAGCGGAGAAATTAAGATTGCGATAAGCGTCATGAGTAAGACAGAGCAAAAAATAACCAACCATGACCATTTTATTTTAAGCCTATATTTGACTACCAATAGTATTGAATAAAGACACACTAATCCACATGTAAAAGCACGAAGCACAACAGCCAAAGTACTTGAAGACACTAAAAGTCTATGTATAGATTTAATTGGGGCAGTAATATAAGACAATAAACCAATGTAATAAAAAACACCTAAAATTACAAAGCCTAAAATAATCATCAGCTTGTCTGATATTTTGTTATCGATAAATCCAACAATTTTTTTAACCATCATTTTATGTCCTTGTATAACAATGAAAAATCTATATCTCTTCTATTACAAAGTTCACCATATTTATTAATAAATGGATGGGTCATAATTTCAATTTGCTTATTCTTAAACTTCCTATAATGTTTAATATGAATGAAATCATCACAAGAACCAAAGAAGGAATAGCTTTTAAAATATTTTGAATATTTTTTTGCAATAATAAACTTATAAAAACGATTAATCAATTTTGTGTGTTTATTAATATTGGAAGGTCTTCTATAAAAACCGAAAGATTCTTCTTTTAAAATTGGAATTATAACTTTCGCTATAGGTAATCTTGTATGTATATGTCCATGGCTATCAAAAGATAAATTATCAAATCCAAGATTTTTATATTTTTTAATTTGAGCTCTTGTTTCTAAAGAAACAATCTCTTTAGCTTTATTTGAAATTTTAAAATAACCATTTCTTGTTATTAATTCATCGTGAGTAATGCTTCCAGAGTTGTTCACAGAATAACAATAATTAGATGTATCACCATAAGTAGCATAACCTTCACTCAAATTTATATGTAATGAGCAGATATTCTTATCAATACTTTTTATATCCAAAGTGTCTTTTTCGTCTTTATTCATCATTACTGAAATGTGTTGAATGTAATTTTTCAATAGCGCTTGTCTAATACCTTCACTTGATTCGAAATTCCTTCCATAGTCATCACCAGTCATAACAACATTCAATTCATCAGCAAATAAATGTTTTCTTTTCTTTTCGATGAATTTTTTTACTATAGCTTGATAGATTCTTTCGCAATTTAAGTCATCAAAAATAGGAAAAAACGAATCAACCCTACTCTTATACAAATTATTCATTTCAAATTTTGAACCAAATTTTAAGATTGCTTTAACAAGTTCATTTTCGTTTACAACAACTTCACCAAAACCGTCTCTTCTATGATTAAAGTAACTTCTTTGATAATGCATTCCATAAAATTCATTTTCATCAAATTGATATAATAATTCCGGTTTTCTCATGTACGCAAAGTCAAAAAGAATCGAGGAATAATCTGTCACCAATAAAGAAGATTCTTTCAACAATTCTTGAACATCATAGTGATCAAAATCTCCAATAGTTAAAACATCATTCTCTAAAAATTTAAATAAATGCACAAAGTTTTGCATAGAATAATGTGGATAGAAAATTATATTAATTTGTTCTTTTCTGCAATGATTCAATAACTCTATATTTGAAAGTAATGAAATCCAGCTCTTATAACATAAACTATTTTTAAATTCATCTTCACTTATATCAAACAAGTAGCTTCTCCAAGATGGCATAATAAGAATTTGTTTTTTTGTGTTATATTCATGTAAACCATCGAATCTTGCAAAACCAGTATAAACAACGTTGTTTTTCGGATAATTACAGTTATTTTTTATAAAATCAAATTCAGGTTTAGCACCACAAATAAATAAATCACTTCCATTATATTTATAATAATTAGAAGGAAATTCGTTATGAGTGATTCCGTGTTGCAAAAAAACATTAACACCTTTTTGCTTATGGTGCTTGAAATATTCACCAATAAAATTACCGGGAGCAAATGCTGCTAGGTGAGTTGTCATACGAACTTCTGCAGCACAATATAGAAGCCAATGCTTAAACGATTTATATTTTACTACTTTCCCAAACTTAGAAATCTTGCTGTAATCTGCGGACTTCTTATTAATAAGATAATACTGATTAACATAACTATGTTCGGTGCTTAAATATTTAAACATCCAATAGCCATTATCTCTAGCATCATCACCGCGTTCACAAATTATCCAAACACGTTTATTACCATAAATAAGATTTGCTAATGGATAAATAAGCCAATAAAAGCAGAATTGACAAATAAATATAAATCCATGCAATATCCTTTTCATAATTTATATTATGTCTTAAATATTCGAAAGAATAAAGAAAAGTTTACAAAATTAGTAAAAATAAATTTTTAAATAAACAGTTAATTGATGTGTTATAATTTTCTTAATGAAAAACAAAAAAATAGATATTGTGATTACTTGGGTTGATGGTTCTGATCCTAATTGGTTGAAAGAAAAATCAAAATTTTCTCCAGATAAAAAACAGATTGGTTCATTTGAAGACAAACGTTTTGAAGACAATTCTCTTTTAAAGTATTTATTTAGAAGTATTGAAGAAAATGCTCCTTGGGTAAATAATGTTTACTTTGTAACTTGTGGCCATTATCCGGAATGGCTCAACCTATCTTGCCCAAATTTAAAATTCATTAAACATTCAGATTTTATTCCAAAGGAATATCTTCCAACATTCAATTCAAATTCAATTATTTTAAATTTACATAGATTACCGGGTTTATCCGAAAAATTTATTTATTTTAACGATGACTTCTTTTTGCTAAATAAAACGGAACCTGAAATCTTCTTTAAAAAAGATGAACCTTGCTACATGGCTGTTGAAGATATCACTGTTGCTACATCAAATGACGTTTTCTGGCATATGATGATGAATAACGTAAGAATTATTAATAAAAACTTTAATAAAAAGGCTTGTAAAAAACACAACCATTGTAAGTGGGTTAATATAAAATATGGTCTAAAAAATAACATTAAAAATATTTCATTGTCTAGATTTACTAAATTCGCAGGATTTTATGATTCCCATCTTCCTTCACCGTATTTAAAGTCTACTTTTGAAGAAGTTTGGGAGAAAAATTTTGAAGATTTAAACAATACTTGTCTTAATAAATTTAGAACTAATAATGATTTAACTGAATGGACAATGAAATATTGGTGCTATGCTCAAGGTAATTTTTCACCTATTAATACCGATAAACTTGGTATTTATACAAGTGAAGGTTCATCAAGCGCATCAAAGTTAATTTTAAATAAAAAATATAAGCTCCTTTGCATAAATGATGATGGAAATAATTCGCAATTAAAAAATATTATTGAAGCATTTGAGAAACGATATCCGAATAAATCAAAATTTGAAAAATAAAATAGCCATAAGGCTATTTTTTTATAGAAAATAATTCTTTTACCTTGTTGTAATCAATATTGTAATTATTATTCTTTATGATGCTATCAAGTTTATATAATTCTTCTTTACTACAGGCAGTATAATCCGGATTAAGTTTTCTTAAGAATTTAATTCCGCTTATTTGTTCTGATCCATATGCAAAAAATGGAATCTTAGACATTAATCCATCAGCAATCTTCGTTGAGAAAGCATATTTGCAATCTTTTAAGTAATAATCAGAAAAACCTTCAACATGTAATATTAAATTTGATTTAGAATATTCGCAAAGTAATTGCTCGTACGGAACGAAACCAAAATAATGAATATTATTATAGTTTTTAAAAAGATTAAGCACTTCTTCATCTGCTCTTCCATACACATCAATAAAAACATTTTCTTTTTCTTTAATGTGTTCTGCAATATCCACAATTGACCCAGCACGATCGATATAAAGGTTGCCACCATATGTGATTCTAAAGCTGAATTGTTTAACAACATTTTGCAATTCATTAAGTGTTGATTTAAAGTAAGAAATTTTTCCATTCTTTAAGTCAAATTCTTGTTCATACAATTCCTTCAATTCTTCATTTGCATAAGAATGTTCGTCGCATGCTTTATATGCAAAATATGCGTGTTTTCGTAGGGATTTTCTTAAAAAATGAAAGAAAATTGATTTTTTCTTGTTTAGGTAATTGTATGTTTTCAATGGGTAGTCTTCGCCAGTAAAAATAAAAAGTTTTACATCACATTTATCTTTAATTTTTTTTGCATAATTATAGACAGTTGGCACATTACAACCCCAAAGTAAAACTGTATCAATTTTATTATCTTGAACATAATTAACTAACTGCTTAATAATTGATTTGTTTCCTGTATAAGCAAAAGATCTAATCCAATGAAAAAACGGTTTCTTTGATTTAGAATTAGAAACAATTTTTCTTTCTTCGGAATTAGCGATCTGCTTTTGAATATTAATCTTAGATTTAATTAAACCAAAAGTGAGCTTGGATAATAAGGCATTTTTTGGTGATGCAGATAAATAATTGCAATTATCAAAATCTGCCAATCCAGTAAAATAAAAATTGTGTATTGTTTTAATATTAAAATCATTTAAAAAATATGAATGAATTTTTCCATTACTTTCAGTTTTGCTAATGGCAAAGTTTGATAATATAAGAATGTTACTCATCATTTATATTTTAAGGATTAATCCAAAAAAATAAATAAAATTATTATTTTTTATTGATTTTTTGATTATATTATTTGAAAATTATTTAACAAACATATGAATAAAGAGGCGCCAAGAATTATTAGATTTATTAATAGAGCAACTAAACTAATTATTTGGTTTCTCTTTTTTAGCATCTCGGACATTCATTTCATTAAAAAACATAATGTTAAGAAAGTAAAAATGTTTCGTCCTAAACTCTGGTCAATTACAAAACCATATAGAAAATTTTTCACAGGAATTTATGAAAATAAAAAAGTTTTTATAAAGTTTTCTAAGAAAGATGAAGATCTTGAACTTGAATCAAATATTTATTTAAAATTAGATGAGTATAAAAATAAGTTCTTTTTAAAACCAATTATCAATAAAACTTGCACACAAAAAACAATTATTGTTATTCCTTTTATTGAATATACAAAAATTAATGAGGTTAATATTAAAAAAGAAGACTTTATAACTATGTGTAATAATGCACTAGAAATTTGCAATATTTTAAGAAAAGAAGAAATTATTCATTGCGATATTGATCACAGAAATGTTCTTTGGAACGGTTTAAATTTAATTCTTTTTGATTTCGATAATAGTTATTCTTCAATAAACGGAAAAGTTTGTAGGCCAATTGGTGGCGGCGGAAAGCACAAAGTAAATGATGAACTTCTTTATTGCGATGTAGAAAGTTTTTGTAGGTTGTTATCTTCTTTAAAAATTGATCAGGATTGGCTTAATATTCCAGAATACAAGAAATTAGAATCTTTTAAATATAAATTCTATTATAATAAAACCAAGGATGAATTGATTCATGAATAAAACAAGCAAAAGAGAATTGACTATAAATTTCATAGATAAATACGTTATGTATTTTGTTTTTGGTTTTGCTATTCTTGCACTTCTTCCATATGTTTCTGTGTTTAATGCTCTCGAGACCAATAATAATGCCGGAATTATCTATAGAGGAATAGTAACAGGCTTACTAGGAATTTTATTTTTGATTGGTTTGGTTTGTTATAGAAAATTGCCTAACAAGTTAGTGATAGGATGTTCGCTTTTATACTTTATAACTCAAGCAATAACTATTGTGGCTTCACCGCTTATCAAAAGCATTGAAGTACCTGTTTTGCAACAAGTTGTAGGATATGGATTAATATTTACAAATATAATTAGCATATTCTTAATTTTGTATTTTGAAAACATTTATAAACCTAATTTTGAAGTGCTAACTATTATCTTTTATTTCTTATTAGGAATTGGCATTGCATCATGTCTATACACATACATATTCCAATATAAAGAAATTGGAAGTGTTTTGTCTGATCAATATGGTTGGAACTATCAAGTAACTTCAGTTTATAGCACTAAAGGTATCTATGGATTTATATTGCTAATTGTTTCAATTTACACGGTAATTCACGCATTAAATACGAAAAAATACTGGTATTACGCATTTGTTGTTTTCTTCCTATTTAACTCATTTATTTGCAGAGCCAAAACAACAATTGTGTGCTTATTTATTATCTTGATAGCAGTACTAATCCATCATTTAATTCATTCATGGAAAGAGCATAAGAAACAATGGACAATCGCTCTATCTGTTGGAGCTGGTTTAATCCTAATATTTTCGTTATTGACATTTGTTCCTGGAATGCAGTTTGGCCCATTCAAAGGTTTAAATCACTTTATGACTCAAACAATATTTAATGATGGAATTACAGTCACTAAAGATCGTATCGAAAAGGTGTCGCGTATTTTTGGAGCTGTTGATTATCCTCTTGGAATTATGTTTGGCTGCGGAGAAAGAATCACAAATTATATTATTGCTCCTGCAGGTGCAGAAATTAGAGGAGATAATATGTATGCTGCAAATTATGCAACAGGTGGTATTATCAAATTTGTTCTTTACCTCGCAATTGCAGCATATGCAATTTATAAAGTTACAAAAAGAAAAAATGAAGAATTCAAATTCTTCTCCATTTTATTCATTGCAATAATTTTATTGACGGGATTGTGTGATGACAATTCTATTATCGGTATAAATATATCTTTCTTATTTACCGCACCATTTATGTACTCTTCTGTTTTTAAAACAAGAGATTAAATTACTTCATTTGCAAGTTTGCTTCCTTCTTTTAAAAGGCTAGTAAGTTTTTTTAATGAGAATTTATTATTTCTCCAATGCCTCATTTTTAAAGCATTACGATATTTAAGAATCCAAAACATATGTGGATGTACAATTTTCATAATACAACCTCTAGAAATAACAAAATCTTCAGTTACACCTTTGAAATAAATTGAGTTATCTACATCATCTTTAATTGTAAATAAAACTTCGCTTGATCTAACAAAGATAGCTTTCGATTCAACAATTTTTTTAATAAAGAGACTATCTTCTCCAAGTTGAACTTTATTTGGATAGCCAACTTTGGTGTTATATCTCAAATTGTATTTTTTAATTGCTTCTTTTTTGAATACTAATCCTGGTCCGCCAGCATAACCAACATCCTTAAATTTCTTTACTCTTTTTGTTTTTTTGTTGTGCACTAATCTATTATTTTCGTGAGTAACAATACCATTAAATAAAATAAATTCTGCATCCGGGAATTTTCTAAATGCATTTTCGATGATTTCCTCATAGTTGTCTACTAAAGGGCAATCGTCATCAATGCAAATGCAAAAATCACCCTCAGCATAATCTAAAAGATTATTGCGGTTATTACTAACCCCAATATTGTCACAATTAACCACTTTCAAATTTTCTATGTTATTAATTGATTTTTCGTCGCATTGATTGCAAATTAAGCAATCTGATTTAATGTGTAAATAATCTAAAAGTTCGGAACATTGTTCCAAAGTTTTGTGATGAGTAGGAACCAATACTTGGTATTTCATTTTAGAATTTATTACGTTTATTTAGTTTTTCAACCCAAGGAATATTGGACTTATACCAATCAAGAGTTTTTGCTAAACCATCTTCGAATTTAGTTTCTGGAACCCAGCCTAATTCATTTTTTATTTTTGTTGAATTAATAGCGTATCTTAAGTCGTGACCTTTTCTATCTGCGACAAACTTGATTAATGATTCAGGTTTTCCAACAATTTTTAAGATCTTTTTAACAATATCAATGTTTCTAACTTCGTTATTGCCACCAATATTGTAAACTTCACCAACTTTTCCTTTATGTATGATTAAATCAATTGCAGAACAATGATCTTCAACATAAAGCCAATCGCGAACATTAATACCTTGTCCATAGACAGGAAGTTGCTTGTCACTCATTGCATTTGAAAACATTAATGGAATTAACTTTTCTGGGAATTGATATGGACCATAGTTATTTGAACATCTTGAGATTGTAACTGGTAAACCATAAGTTCTATTATATGCAAGAACAAGCAAATCTGCAGCAGCCTTGCTGCTACTATATGGACTTGATGTATACAATGGAGTTGTTTCGGAAAATAATAAGTCTGGACGATCTAATGGTAAATCACCATAAACTTCGTCAGTTGAAACTTGGTGATATCTCTTAACATCATACTTAATCGAAGCATCCATTAAAACTGATGTTCCAATAATATTTGTCTTCAAAAAGATTTGCGGATTCTTAATACTTCTATCAACATGTGATTCTGCAGCAAAGTTAACCACAATATCTGGTCTTTCTTTTGAGAAGATTTTTTCAATTAATGACTTGCTGCAAATATCGGCTTTATAAAATTTAAAATTTGGATTTTTAAATAACGAGGCCAAGTTATTCTTGTTGCCTGCATAAGTAAGCTTATCAATGCATATAATTTTGTAATCAGAATATTTTGAAATTAAATGATAAATGAAGTTTGTTCCAATAAATCCGGCACCACCTGTAACTACGATTTTCATATGTTTTCCCCACTATTTCTTATTTATTTTCACTAAATCAAGAATATATTGACCATATTCAGTGTTAGCTAAATCATTACCTAATTTTTCTAATTTTTTTAAATCAATAAAACCTCTACGGTATGCAATTTCTTCAATACAGGAAACGTAAAAACCTTGTCTATCTTGAATAGTTGAAACAAAGTTAGAAGCTTTGAGCATTCCATCAGGAGTTCCTGTATCAAGCCATGCAAAACCGCGTTCGAAAATTTTTACTTTAAGTTTTCCTCTATTAAGATATTCATTATTAACTGATGTAATTTCCAATTCACCACGTTTACTTGGTTTAACATGTTTTGCTATTTCAATAACATCATTGTTGTAGAAATATAAACCAGGAACAGCATAATTTGATTTTGGTTCTTTTGGTTTTTCTTCAATCGAAACAACATTGTGATTCTTATCAAATTCGACAACTCCAAATGAAGTTGGATCTTTAACTGGATAGCCAAAAATAGTTGCACCTTCGTTTTCATTAATGGCTTTTTCAAGAAGTCTTGTCATATTTGGACCATAAAAAACATTGTCACCCAAAATAAGGCAAACAGAATCTTTTCCAATGAACTTTTCACCAATTAAGAATGCTTCTGCTAATCCTTTCGGTTGTTCTTGAACAGCATATTCGAAATGCATTCCCAATTCAGAGCCATCTCCAAGAAGTTTTTCATAATCTCCAATATCATAAGGTGTAGAAATAATTAAAACTTCTTTAATTGATGCAAGCATTAAAATTGAAAGAGGATAATAAACCAAAGGTTTATCAAAAATAGGAAGCAATTGTTTGGAAATTGCTTTTGTGCTCGGATATAAACGAGTTCCTTTTCCGCCAGCTAATATAATGCCCTTCATACTAATCCCTCCTTAAATTATACTCGGATTTATTAAGTTTTCTGAGAACTTTATTATATAAAACTAAAAATTTACGTTTTCTTAATTCATTATATTTAATTTTGTAAGAAAGAAAAATATAATTTAAGTTTCTTTTATACTCATTAGGACAAACATCTTTTAAATACTTGTAAAAGTTGATTTTCATTAAATAAAAATTCATTTTTGATTCCACAGATTCTTTTGAATGTCTAATTGTCCAGCTACCATCTATGTTTTTTCTCCATACAGACATAACTTCAGGGAAATATCTGACTTTGCCACAAAGTGTTGTGTAAAATCCAAAATAGGAATCACCAAATTTATTAGCAGGACTATTAATAGGATATTTATCACTGGTAAAAATTTCTTTTCTTATCATCCATCCAGTTGTATGAGATAAAAAATACAATGCATCAATGAATTTATAATCGTATTCAATTTCAGAAGAATTTGAAAATCCAAAAAATTTATTTAATTTTGCATCATAAAATTTTGTTCTAGTCAAACAAGCAACATAGTCAATATTATTCTCTAAAAAGGAGATTTTTTTCTCAATTACTTGATCTGAAAGCCAATAATCATCACCTTCACAAAAACATATATACTTGCCATTGCATTTTGGAAAAACGATATCTTTGCTGATTCCGCCCTTTCCATTTTTCTTAAATTGGGAATACTGGTTTTCTTTCTCTAAAATTGGTTTAATAATGTCAGGATATTGTTCAGCGTATTTTTTTATTATTAATCCAGTTTTATCAGTAGATGCATCATCATGAACAAAAACTTCATATTTATATTGTGTTTTTTGATTCACAAAACTTTTCAAAGCATCTTCAATATACTTTTCTTGATTATAAGCATTGCAAATTACAGAAACGTAAATGTCTTGGTTCATAAGTTATTTTAAAATAATATCGCAAATAAGATTGATCTCTTCGTCAGATAATTCGTGATAAAGAGGTAAACAAAGTATATTTTTTGCTACATTGTGAGCAATTGGTGTTTTATTAGCATATGCAGACATACACTTAAACTCATTAGTACAAGGATAGAAGTATTTTCTTGCTGCAATATCATGTTTAGCAAGCTTATCTTTTATTTCGTCTCTAGTGTATTTATAGCCATCAAATCGAACAGGAAAATATGCATAATTATTCAAAACATCAGATTGTTTATTAAGTAAAATAATGCCTTTCGTATTAATCAAACGTTTTACATAAAGTTCAAATGCTCTTTTGCGATCGGAAATATATTTATCAACATGCTTTAAGTTACATAGACCCATGCATGCTTGAAACTCATTCATCTTTGCGTTTCCGCCACAATATTCGCATTCTTCTTCACCAACTAAACCAAAGTTTTTCATTGATTTGAATTTTGCTTCTAATGATGGATTGTTATAGCAAATCGCTCCACCTTCAATTGTGTTAAATATTTTTGTTGCGTGGAAAGAAAGCATTGAAGCATCTCCCCAATTACAAATTCCCTTCCCTTTGTATCTAACACCAAAAGCATGAGCTGCATCATATATAACTTTTAAATTGTGTTTCTTTGCAATTCGATCAATTTCTTCAACATCACAAATGTTTCCATAAACATGAACAGGAACAATTGCCACGGTCTTTTCAGTAATTAATGCTTCGATTTTAGTTACATCAATTGTGTAATCTTTTTCATTAATGTCACAGAAAACTGGAACTAAACCATTTCGAACAATAGCATTTGTAGTAGATACAAAAGTAAATGGGGTTGTAATTACTTCGCTTCCTTTAGGAAAATCAAAAGCAGCTATTGCAGTTTCTAAAGCTAAGTGACCATTAGTAAATAATGTAACTTTTTTAACGCCTAAATATTCTGCTAATTTTTCTTCAAGCAAATTATGTTTAGGACCACAGTTAGTTAACCAATGATTATCCCAAATACTTTTAATTTCTTCACAATACTCTTCATACGAAGGCATTGATGATCTAGTAACATTTATTTTCATAATAAATATAATAACATTTTTTTATTTATTTATTAATTTCTTTTGTGCCCTTCTTTTTGAAAGGATTTTTAAATTTATTTTCCCCTGTCAAATAAATAGATATTAAACCTAATAAAACTATGAAGCTTGAAGCAATAATTAAATAATAGAAAATATTTTTATATATAAAAGTGCATATGTTTGTTGCTGCTTCCCCACCAATGCAAAGAGCTACTATAAAACCTATTACAGTTAGCGTTGAACCAAATAAACAAACAATAATGCCATAGCTGTAGATGGTTTTTAATATTTCAGATAGTTTTAAACAAAATTTCTTCATTATCAAACCCTCCTAAATTCCAAATACAGGCAAGAAACCAACAAGTGCTAAAAATTGCATTGCTAGCTGCGCTAAAACCCAAACAATATCCATTCTAATTGTTTTTCCATAATCAGATTCTGCAATACCCATTGATGCATAAACGCATAATGCGAAAGGCGGAGTAATGTTACCCATTGCACCACAAATACAAGGAAGCATTGCAGCAGCAATTAAAGGATTTATTCCTGATGCTGCCATGACAGTAATAAAGACCGTGCCAAACATTGCAACAAGTGAAGAACCAGGAATAACCATTCCTAGAATGCATGTAAGGAATGAGATAAACAATGCCATCAAATATTTATTCATATTTAATGAATTAATAAAACTTTCTAATTCAGTTGCAACACCTAAACCAGAAAACAAAGCACCAATAATGTAGCCAAAAATAACTGTTGCAACTGTAGGTACTAAACCTTTGATTGCCTTTTTGAATATATCAGCAATGTTAGTAATTTTTCTTACTTCTTTATTTTTTGAAACAAACAGAGCATAAATTGATGCTAATCCAGCAGTGAATAAGAGTATGGAATTTGAAAAATACTTAGCACCAGTTGCACCTAACCTATTTGTGAAAAAGTTTGAACCAAAAGCAAAATCTAAAATAAATGGGATTAAAATGATGACAGGTAAAAGGAGACCTTTCCAACCATTTTTAAAAGTTTCTTTAAGGTTAGGAAGTTCTTCTTTTTTCATCCCTTTTATTTTATAAATTTTGCAATATATAAAAACCATTAATAGTCTAGCCAAGATAAACCACAACGATAATCCCCACATAATAATCCAGAATTGTCCTGTAGTAATATTTGAGTTTGGATACAAAGCCAAGAAACATCCTAAAGCTAATAAAATATTTGATGAAGGGGGAATCATATTCCCTAAGCAGCTTGAAGAAGCTTGAACGTTTGCGGCTAATTCTGCTGGAAAACCCGATCTTTTCATAGCGGGAATAGTAATTGTGCCGACAGCCATAACATTGCCCGGTCCACTTCCAGAGAAAGCGCCCATAAAGACTGATGCAGCAACTGATACATATCCAGCGCCACCCGGAATTCTTCCTATTAAAGCTAATAAACAGTTAATACAATCATCTAATATGCCAGTAGCTTTTAGAAACTGCGACATTGCAACGAATACTATCATTGAAAAAATCAATGATGAGTTCATTCCATTCAAAGAATATTCAAAGAAATGTCCCCAAGACATTGAGACTGTAAATAAAACAATTAATGCCAAAAAAACAGCTTCATAAACCGGTCTTTTAATTAATGCAGACCAAATTATGATAACTGCTAACATTATGATTAGATAAACAAATGATATTGGCATGCCAATAATAATAAAACAATTTAAAGTCTAAATAACTCTACTCGTAGTTTACTTAAAAAAGCCAGGATTAATATCACAAAGTAATTCGTGCTTCATAATATCATTTCCATTAATATCAATTACTTTTAGTTTTTCCTTTGCAATATTATGATTCTTAATCAAAAGATTAACATCATTAGTTTTGATTGTAAAACCTGCAACACGATCTCCAGAATTGGAAATTCCAGAAAATTTTGCGCCTTGCCATTTAAATAAATAATAATCTGAGATAACTCCTTGAGCCTTAAGCTCATCAAAATTTAAAAGTTTGTCAAAAACACCATCGCAGCAGTAAATAAATTCGTTCACTAGATATTTGTATTTTCTCTCAGATATAACTGGTTTATCTTTTTTGCCTTCAGTTAAATCAACAACAAATTTTATAATATCGACTCCACTTGCTTCTTGAATAAGCAAAAATTTAACTCCACCGCCAGTTCTTGCGCTGAATTCAACAACATAGATTTCATTACCATCAGTTAATAATTGAACAAGTAAAGGACAATCACGTAATTTAAAAGCATCAGCAATTTTTTGAATTGTATCTTTGATTTTATCTTCAATTAAGCTTGAAATATTTGCTGGATTTATAGTTCTATAAATAACAAATTTATTATTATCTTTGATTTTTTCGCTTACAGAGACAGATAATAGTGTTGCAACTCCATCATTAATCATAGCATCTACAGTTAATTCTGTGCCGTCAATAAATTCCTCAACTATTGCAGTTTTTGTTCTGCTTAACTCTTTCGATATTACAAAAGATTGAACTAACTGAGTATATGTTTCGGATTTAATGACTCCTTTTGAACTATTGCAGTCAACAGGTTTAGAAATAATTGGATATCTAAAAGATGACAAATCACATTTTTCAATATCATCAGTTATAACAAAACGTGCAGTTGGAATGCCATTCTCTGCAAAAACTTTTTTCATGTATTGTTTGTTTGTAACATTTAAAGCTGTCTTATAATCAATATAACAAGGCAATCCTAAATCTTCAGAAACTTTTGCAACAGTTAATAATGCTTGATCGGTACAAACCGTTATTACAATATCAACTTTTTCTGAAATCGCTAGATTCTTAATTGCATCAATGTCAAGAGTTGAAACTTTGTAAAATTTATCACAAAACTTTTTTGCAACAGGTTCATCATTGTAGTCAGCAAGTATTACAAAATAACCCCTTTTTTGGAGTTCTTTTATTAATGAAATTTGTGGAAAACCACCAGCTAAAACTAATGCTTTCATTTTCTTGCCTCGATAATATTGTTTAAATTAAACATTTTTTCATTTGTTAGTTTGAAATAACTTTGTAAGTAATTTTCGATAGTACTTAAATTCTTTTCTTCAATTTTGAAATATGTATACCCATTTCTAAAAGTTTTAGTCATTGTATGGTTACTCCCTGTGACAATTTTAATAGGAAGTTCTCTTTCATTTTTCATAAAATCAACATTGTATCCAGTAAACATTAACTCTCTAACTGTTCTTGTGAGATTTGGACCAAAAAGAATAAATGGATCGGAAATAATTAACTTCTTTTTTGCCGAAATATTTCTATCAAAATGCAAACGAACAATATTAGAATAATCGGTATTTTGAGGTTTTTTTGATGATAAAACATAAACATCTCTAATGCCGAATAACACAAAATATGAAATTATATATTCAAAAATTGTTTGATTGAAAATTTTAAAATTTAAGTTTAAATCATCGCATAGATTTATGACTCCAACCCATTCGTCATTGCGGTTGCTATAAATCAAAATATCATTAATTTCAATATCTAATATTTTAGACAATTTATTTAAAATTTCATGTTCGGGTAATGATAAACCTCTTTCCCACTTAGAAACTGCTTTATCTGTTACAAATAAAAGATTGGCTAATTCTTGTTGCGTATAACCTTTTTCTTTTCTAGCTTTAGCGATAAGTTTACCAATCTCAATTTGATTCATAATGTTATTTTATTTGACTAATTCCACCGTTTTCAACTTTGAAAATGCAATCACAAGAATCGATGGTGTTCAATCTATGAGTAATAATAATTAATGTATGATCAGATGAATATTGCGAAACATGTTCGAGAATATTTTTCTCCGTTTCGTAATCGAGCGCTGATGTAGCCTCATCAAAGACAATAATGTTTGTATCTCTATAGAATGCTCTAGCAATGCCAATTCTTTGTCTTTGACCACCAGACATTCTGACACCACGTTCACCAATAACAGTATCAAGTCCTTTTGGCAAAGCTTCAACATATTCCTTAAGTTGAGCTTTTTCGAGGGCATCCCATATTCTTTCGTCATTGATTTTGCTTACCGCAATACCAAATGCGACATTGTTGCGAATTGTGTCATCACTTAAATAAATATTTTGAGGAATATAAGAAATGTTTTGTCTCCATCCTCTCATATTGTCTTTGATATCGACGCCATCACAGCAAACTCTTCCTTCTCTACAAGGAAGTAATCCAAGAATGATATCAATCATTGTTGTTTTGCCAGCACCTGACATACCACTAAATGCAACAGATGTATTCTTTTTAATTACAACATTTACATTACTTAAAACGTTTCTATCAGGAATTGACGAATAAAAGAATTTAACTCCTTCAATAGAGATTTGATCATTGAATGGTAAAGCCTTTATGTTTTTGTCATTTGATTCAATGTCATCACTATTTTCGGTAGTTTTAATATCTTCATATAAGCTATTGACAGAAACTTCGTAAAATTGAAGATGATTGATGGTTTGGGTAATTGTAGTAATAGAAGGAAGAATCTTTATTACTGCATACGCAAAAACAGAGAATGTAACAATAATATCTTCTGTTTGAGTTCCAGTTATTAAGACAATAAATAATGCGAGGCAAATGCCAATCATTCCAACTAATTCTAATGTATTACCAGGAATAGAGTTAAGAACAGTGCGTTTTAAATCAAGATTATTAATCTTTTGTCTATTTTGATCATAAACATTAACAAAGTAACCTTCACTATTGCCAATCTTACTTTCTTTAATGCCATTGAATGCTTGAGATAAATACTTGTAGTTATTTGAATTTAATTTTTGAAGTTCACGACCGTATTGTTTTGACTTAGGTTTAACAATTTTTAAGATAATAATTGAAAAAATTAATAATAAACCCGCTAAAATCAATGTAACTTTCCAGTCACTAACCATTAAGAAAATAAAAATAGTCAATGCTGAAGTTCCTTTAACTATGAAATCAACAATTGATGTCATAGCGGTTGTAAAGTTAGTAACGTCATACGTTGATTTTCTAATTAATGTTGATGAGTTATTATTTAAATGGAATTCATATGGGAATAATAAATATGCTGTCATTAACCTCTTAGTTAGCTTTCTAGAATATGACATTGTAAATCTATGAGTTATGTATGTTCTAAAAATTGCATAACCGCACTTAATGATGAATAATGCTGCAAAACAACCAAGCGAAATATAACATAATTTGTAAATGTCTCTAGTATTAAAAATAGTACTTATTATTGATATGAACTTATTTGAATCTATGACAGCCTCTTTCTTTTCAAGAAGTTCAATTATTGGAAGAATTGCAGATATTCCAACTAAGTCTAAAAAAGCAGAACCTAAAATTACTAAAAAAATGAAAAATAGAATCTTTCTATCTCTTTTTGATAATAAGTAAGCAATCTTCTTTAGCATAGGACAATATTATAGGTATATATTTGTTTTATAGCAAATATTATTCTCAATAGATTAGTTTCCAAATCTTTTCAACAACCAAATGACATTTTTAACAATATTATCTATTGATGGTAATGTAAATTTTTCGCCATATAATCCAGAAGGAATTGGAATATCTTCTCCAGCAACTCTTAAAATAGGGGCTTTAAGATATTGAAAGCAATCTTCAGTTATCATTGCTGATATTTCAGCGCCAAATCCACCTCTTTTATTTCCGTCTTCAACAATTATAAGACGACCGGTTTTTTTAACTGATTGTGAGACTAAATCAATGTCAAATGGCATTAATGTTCTTGGATCAATTAATTCAGCACTTATTCCTTCTTTGCTTAGTCGTGTTGCTGCTTCTTTACACTTTAACTGTGCATTTCCCCACGCGACAATGGTAACATCTTTACCTTCTTGTCTAATTATTCCTTTTCCAAATGGAATTGTATATTCAGAGTTAGGAACTTCTTCGTAAGTCCCATAAAGTAATTTTTCTTCAAAAAATATTATAGGATTATTGTCATTAATTGCAGTCTTCATTAAACCTTTTGCATCATATGGTGTTGAAGGATATATAACCTTTATACCAGGATAATGTAAGAATGTTGATTCAACATACTTTGCATGATAAGCACCAGAACCAGTTCCTGCACCTGTATTTGCAGCTCTAATAACCATCGGTAATTTAAATTCTGGTCCATGAACATAACGCCAAGTAGCAGCTTCAGAAATAATTGAGTCACAAGCTAGTAATAAAAAATCGCTATAAAAAATCTCAATTATTGGTCTTAGACCCATCATTGATGCACCAATAGCAGCATTAATAAAACTTCCTTCAGATATTGGAGCGTGCATAACGCGGTCAACTCCAAACTCTTCAGCAAGTCCTTTTGTAGTATCAATGTTATTAAATCTTATATCTTCACCAAAATGAAAAATATTTTTGTTTTTTCTCATTTCTTCTTTAAAAGCTTCATTTATAGCTTGAGCAAAAGTTATAGTGTGTTTCATATTACTTCTATTTTCCATACTAATCAGCAAAAACCCCGCTAACGAAATCTTCTTTACTTGGATATGGTGATTCTATAGCAAATTTTGCAGCATTATCCATTTCAGCTTTTGCATCAAAAAGAATTTGTTTCATATCATTTTTATCTAATATTTCAAATTCTAATAAGTCTTTTTCCATTAATTCAATAGGATCTTTTTTCTTCCATTTTTCAATTTCTTCTAAACTTCTATAACCACCATTAGAATGAAAATCTTTTTGAAAATGACCATCTATACGGTAAGTATGTGATTCAATAAAACTTGGGCCTTTGCCTTCTCGTGCATATTCCACACATTTTTTTGTAACGTAATAGACCGCAATAGCATCATTTCCATCAATTAAATATCCAGGGATATCATAACTAATTGCTCTATTAATTAAATTTTCACATGCAGTAGTTTCTTCATAACTACATGATATTTGATAAAAATTATTTTCGCAGAAATATATTACTGGGGATTTCCATAATGCTGCTAAATTTAATCCTTCATGAAAACTACCTGTATTACAAGCAGCATTTCCCATAAAAGAAAGACAAACATTTTTCTTATTAAATCTATTGATAGCTAATCCAACCCCTGCAGCAATTGGTATATTTGCACCAACAACGCCAGATTTTCCTAAGACTCCTTTTTCCATACACGCAAAATGAACTCCGCCTCGTCCATGCATATAGCCGGTCTTTTTGCCAAGAAGTTCAGCTAGCATATATTTAGGGTCTAATCCTTTTCCTATTCCCCATGCCCATCCTCTATGATAAGGCATCATATAATCATCATCATTTAACGCAGCACAAGCCGCAACTGGTCCTGCTTCCTGGCCCAAGGTTGAATGTTCATTAATATGGAAACCTTCTGATATTAATTCTTTTATCTTTTCATCAAAACAACGTGTTCTAATCATATTGCGATAAATTTTAATTAATATTACTTTATCAATTGATTTAATTAAATTTCCACGATTAAAAACCTGCTTTTCTAATTTTAAAGAAGGGGTATATACTTCAATTTCGATCTCGCCGTGCGCTATTGTGATCATCATGCATTTACCTTCTTAATTATCCTACCCAAACTCCACCATTAATATCAAGAACAATTCCATTAATAAAGGAAGCATTTCCACTGCATAAAAATACTATTGCGTTTGCGACTTCTTCTGGAGTTCCGAATCTACCAGAAGGATTAGATTTCATATAGAAGTCTTTCTCTTTGTCTGTTTTATTGTTCCAAAAATTTTTGATTCGTTCCCCACTAGCAATTGTTCCAGGTGCAACTGCATTTACAGTTATTCCAAAAGGCGCTAAATCCTTTGAGCATTGACGTGTGAATCCAATAACGCCAGCTTTAGCAGTTGAATATGCGACACCACCTAATACGCTTCTACTTCTTCCAGCTAAAGAAGACATATTTACTATCCTGCCATAATTATTATTTTTCATAATTTTGACAGCTTCTCGAGTACATAAAAAAGTTGAACGTAAGTTAAGTGAAATAATATTTTCCCAATCACTTAATTCTAATTGATCAACTGAATTTGTAATTCCTAATGAGCCCCCAACAATATTAACTAAGGCATCTACTCTTCCATATCGATTATAAATTTCAGAAAAAGAACTCTTAACTGAATTCTCATCAGTTGCATCACACAACAAGCCTAAAAAATCACAAGATTTAAATTCATCACATATATCTTTGTGGTGTTTCTCATTTATATTAAAGCTAACAACAGAATAGCCGGCTTCTATAAAAGCCTTTACAGTTGCTTTTCCTATTCCTGTTGCACCACCAGATATTACTACTACAGGTTTCATCTATGTATACCTCTTCTAAAAATTAGTTCTCAATAATTCTACTAGAATCTAGGATGTAAAAAATCATTTCATTTCCATCAACATCCAATACATGAAAATTGTCACGAATATAATCAATGTAGTTAGCCATCTCTGCTCTTGTGTTGGCTAATATACCGAATTCAGCAATTTGCTGTCTTACATCTTTTGTATATTCGATTTTATCACCAATTTTATTTCTAATAGAATACGTGTTTAACCAACTTTGTGAAACTACCTTTTCTAAACCTCTTATTTCTCCTATTACTCCATCACGAACAAAAGGGAATAATAACATTTGCACTTTTCCTTTTAATAACGAATAGTCATCCTTCAAACTACAATACTTATTATCCATCTTGCCAGTCATAGAAAATTCAATCATCATTTTAATAAGATCAACGCCAGTTAAATTAAAAAATGTGGTTTCGTATTCACTACCTGGAAATCTAAAGCCAGGATCATACATTCTTACAGTATCTCCATCAATAAAACCTTGAAAGAAAACAGGACCATTTTTGATATGAATAGTTTCTAACATATGCAAAACTTTAGGCTCCATTGTTGCCCTGTATTTTTCATAGTAAATTGATGGACATATTGTTCCAGCTACAACACTCTCCATATGATCCTTAATTAATCCTGGGTTTCTATCACCTATTCTTTCAAGATATGGTCTACCATTAACAAAAAAATATGTAACCGTAAAGTCACCTTTAGGACCCATAAAGCGTTCTATAATGGCTTTTCCATCATATGAAGCACTTTTTGCAATTTCAATTGCATTTTGTAGTTGAGCATAATTGTAACAAATATTTTGCGCACGAGAGCCTCTATTGCAAGCAGGTTTAACAATAACAGGATATTGAATATGTGATGCGTCATTTAATTCAAATGTATCAATAATATCAACACCAGTTTCAATACAAAGTTTTTTAAATTTATTTTTATCAGTTAAAAATTCTAGCTGCTCAATATTATCAATATAACATGGTAATCCTAATTTATGACACAGTTCAAAATAAGGTTTTTGACAAGGATCTAAATGTGAAGCTAATATTCCAGATATTTTTTCTGTTTTGCAAATATCCAATAACTCATCTATTGCATTTATATCTATATCGTAATACTTGTCAGCAATGCCTTTTGCTGGGGAATTCTTTACATTATCAGTTACAATCGTGTATATCCCCATCTCTTTGGCGGCTTTAACTAATTTGCAATGCATATTAGCGCCACCTAAAATAAGCAATTTCTTACTATTCTGTTTCATTTACTTCCTTCACACTTATAATTCTAAATTTCAAAACATAATGTATTCTAGGTTATGAATATATTACGTGTAAAATATATTAACCTTTTTAATACTTTTTTCATGCAACTATTATCTTATAAATATTTATAAAAGTACACAAGAAAAATAATCAAAAAGCTTTGCTTTTTAAAATTTATGCAAAATTATATATTTTTTTACTTTTTCTTGAGATTATCGAAAACTTTATTTGTTTTCATCATTTTCCATACCGCTCGAATAAGCTTTCTTGTTGTTGCTGTAATTGCAACATTTGTTGGTTTTCCTTCCTGTATTTTTGAATAATAATAATAATCAGAAAAAACAGGAGAATGGATTCTTAATTTTTGAACGCATAAAGCCAAAGCGTATCTAAAAATTGGCGAACCTTTCTTAGAAATCTTCTCTCTTTTGAACATTGTTCCAGATTGATAAAATTTTGACATCAAGTCCGGCAAATTTGATAAGTTTTTCTAGATTTTTAAAACGATCAATATCACCAATTTTACCAATTATCATGGCGGCAATGTGCATTCCCATTCCAGGAATTGATGTCAAAGGCGAGTTGATTTGATTCATTAAAGGTTCTAATTCAGAATTTTAAACATCAATTTGATCATTAATTGTTTGAATTTGTTGAATCAATGATTAAATTATTTGTTCATCTGCAGGAGTTGAAATTCCAATTGAATTCTTAGCAGTTTCTCTTAGCAAATTGAATTTTCCAAAACTAAACAACCCTTTAGAAATTCTTCTTAAATGATCGCCTGACTCTGATCACATTTTTGCAATTTTTGAAGCAGAAGGATAATTGAGAAGCAACCACCTAATTGCTTTTGATTCAAATGATGTTGTTCCTTTTGAAGCATTGCTTTCGTCTTCTTTTTTGTTAAAAAATGAACAAAATTCTAGAAAAACTTCATCTAAATATCTTTGAAGATGGTTATAAGCACGTATTTTATCAGCAAAAAAATATTTTGCTCTAGATATTTTACGAACCTCTTCAATGAGGTAAGATATTTGTGGGGTTGAGGCAAATGCATGTGTTGACACATATTGTGAAATCAACAATGCATCAAGGTTATCTGTCTTTGCCGCATTATTTGAATTAGATTTACGGTAGTTATCAATTAAGAACGGATTGTAAATTTGTACTTGGTAGCCATTTTTGACGAGATATCTAACAAGACAATTCATATAATGACCGGTTGCTTCCAACCCTATTTTAATTTGTTCTTTTGGGCCGAGCAGGCCTAATTCATTTAGGAGAGAATCGAAACCCTCCTTTGTGTTTGCAATGTTATGTGGCTTTGAAATAACATTTGCTTCTTGATCGATGATTGCAACAGTATGTTTGTGTTTGCTGACATCGATTCCAACATAAAAGTCCATAAGACTTCCTTTCGCCGTTTAATTCATAGCAGCTTTTCCCTTGCCTCATCTGTAGGAACGTTTAACGTTATGCAACCAATTCGCAAATAAAAGAAAAGCCGTATGCCTAAGCATGGAGTCCGACAATTTTAAACTGTATTTATATTGTGCAGAATAACGGCATAAAATAATTATACTTGATTAGATAAAAAGAAAATCTAACCAGTACGCGATTAGATTAATCTAACCAGTACGCGATTAGATTAACTTATTTGTTATACAGATTATTTTATCTTATAATATCTAACCCCCCGCAAGACTTTTTAGTCTTAGCGGCTTTTCTTGTTATACGAGAACTTGCTTATGCTTCTCTATCAAGGAAAGAAAAAGTGAAGCCATATTATTTTATAGACTTCACATATATGACATATTGTTAAATAGTCACTTAATACTTAAATTGTTTTAATATTTTTCTATCTCTTTTTAATAATAGGTAAGCAATCTTCTTTAGCATAGGACAATACTAAAGTATATGTGTGTATTTGTTGTTGTCATTATCAAGCCTTTATAATAATTATTTCAATAACAGATCTTCAAGCTCTGAATAAGAAATAATATCAAAGTCAATTTTTTTAATATCACATGTGAGGATTTTATTTGTAACCATAAAGTTCTTTATTGTATAGCCTGAAATATCAGCGATATTAAAAACATCAAGCATAATAGCAGACGTATGATGTTTTAAATAATCAATTCGTTTTTTAAAATTTTTATCTTTTCTTTTTGAACCAACAAAGAACCAATCTTGAAAATTGTAATATTCTCTTATTGAACCCTGAAAAATTAAATATTTAGATTCAATATTATAAATAACTTTATTTACTTCATCTACTGCTAGAACATCATAATCACCCAAATCATTAGGATAATTTGAATTAGGAAAACGCGAATGCAAATAAATGCTTTTCTCGGCTTTAATACCATTAACAATAAATAAATTTTTAACATCATTTTCCATTAATTTTTCACATTCAGGTTTCCAAATCTCAATTATATACTTCCTAAAATTCTCAAGTTTATAATCATAAGGTAAAAAGAATTGAAAAAAAGAATCAGACCACATTTTATCTAAAACAAAACACTGGATTGGTGAATAAATAAAATAATCATTTTCGAAATAAAGAGGACGAATTTCAAATCTATTATTTCTACCTTCTCTATTCCATAAAGGAACAAATTCTTCAGTTTTTCCGTTTTGCTGTTTAATTTGATTAGTGTCAATAACTAAAAAATTTAAAACATTTTCTAAATCATTGGGTTTTATGTTTTGCTCTTTGTAATATTTTTCAATATCAGTTAATAATTCTTCTTTTTTAATTTTTATAACATTTGGTTTTTTAGAATATTTTTCGTATCCAATGCTATCAGAAAGAAAAGTTAAAATGTTTTTCATATCAATAAAATTAATATTGGTATCAAGAAAGAAAGCTTCCATTGCTTTGGTGATGTGATTTTGATATTTTGTCTTTAAAGAAGGAATATAAGCTCTGCATTTTGCTATCCTATCATTTTTAATTTTAATTTTTTCCGAGGTCTTATTATCATAAATTGGATAAATTCGATAATCATATTCAACTTTTAACTTAACTGGAGCAATGTCATAATTTGCAATATCAGAATTATCTTGCAAATCAACCAAGAAATTAGATAAACAAATTAAATAATTAACATCCTCTCTCAACGGAATTTCAACACCTTTGTGTGTTATAGCTAAATTAGTATCAATTAAGTATAAAATGGAACGTAGAGCAAACTTGTTCTTATTTTCCTCATTAATAATATTTCTTTTTGCTTGCCAAATGCACCTTTCTGAAAATTCATCCTTTTCGAGCATTTCCGTTTTTGTTGAAACCATGTTTCGTTCAAAATAAATTGTTGATAAAATAGACAATAGTAAAATATGCAATTTTTCTTTATCAAATTTTGAAATTTCATTTTCAAATTGTTTTATTGAATCTTTTTGAAATCTACGAACTTTGTTTCTAAAATCTTTTTTTGTGTATTCTCCTTCTTCAAATTCTGCTTGTTTTGCAAAAAATGACATTTTTTTATCAATTTTAGCCTGTAAATCAGGCGAGATATAAAAACTCATTGGCTTGTCAGAATAAAAATGTTTAGGTGCAAAATTAAATAAAATAAGTTCCTTTTTCAAACCCAAAAATTTTTTAAAATATTCTTCTAACAACTCTTTTGAACAAAAATTTGAATCTCCAATACATTCAAATAGTTCAATCCAAAAGGCAATTTCTATTGAATTATCCTTTGCTGACATTTGACTATTTTTAAAAGATTCAAAATCAACACAATATCTAACTAATATATGGCCATTCTTTTTTATACAATCACTAAAAACAAATTTGTGATTTCTTTTGAAAGAAAATTTTATCGAATCTTGCATTGCAAATTCCATAGACATAAACAAAAAAGAAATTTCATTACTAAACAGTCCATAAAATGATTCATCAAATTTTGGCAAATAATTCATAATTAAATCACGCAACATGCCAATATTTGTCATCACTTCCATTGAATATTTGCCACCAATTAATGGATTAAAGTTAAATACAAAATTCTTGTTATTTGCTTTTTTTATTAATGAAATTAACGAATTGTTATACACTTTATTGGAAAATTCAAAGACTTCATCTCCTTCGCTCATTGGCACCCAAATAAAAGGCGTTTTTAGAATAGGATTGTAATTAAAAGAAAACCATTTATGGAAATTGTTAAACAAATCTAAAATATGATTTTCTGTATTATATGTATCAAATATTATAGAACCAAAATTAATTGCACCGCTTTCAATATTGTTTCCTTGATTTTTAAACAAAATATAAAGGTCAGTAATAAAAGTAAAACCTAGCGTTCTAGGGCTAATGCTACTTAAATTAAAGAAAAAATCACAAATATCACTAATGGAATTTGAAAATAATAAAATTTGAATTAAATCATAATAATGAATTAAGTGATGATCATTTCGTATTAATTCATTGCCAGTTTCATAATGAAGACCTGAGAAAAAATTAAAAATTTCAATTTTTTTAGTACCTTTTATTTCTATTAATTTATTTTGCTCCCCTATATTTTCAAAAACTTTTATAACGCCTGTTGAAAGCAGATTATTTATTTCTCTAACAAAATCTTTTTCTTCTTTTTCTGTCCAGTCATAGGAATCTTTAAAAATTAAAATTTTATCATCACTACAAATAATTAAATCAAACATTTGATTACATAGTATTTCCTTTTTTTGCAAATCTTTAACAAAAAAGCCGCCACAAATAAAATGATTAATTTCTGCATCATATTGAGAAAATACAGTGTTTAAAAGATTACGTTTAGAAAGTTTTAGCAAACTTGAAATATTCAATTCTCTTAATTTGCTCGAAATGAAAGATATTGGGCTACAAACGTTATATAAAGGATATCTTTTATTCTTGTATGTAAAAGAAAATGTATCAATTATTCTGTGAAAGGAACAATCATAATTAGATTCTTTATAATTCTCAGAATATGTATCAAAATTCGAAAAAACAAATTCATAGAATTCCTCTGAAGGAGCATAGATTTTATGATGATTGTAATCTTTTGGTTTTGAGTTATTATTCGACACAAATTCAATTAAGTTATCATTATTTTCAAGAATAATTTCCATTTCATCGAGCACATCTAATTTTTCCGCAAATGTATAAAGACTATTGTATAAACCATATGACCTATTGTAGCCATTACCTAAAATACATTTTCTGTAAACACCATTATAATTAAAAAGAATTTCACCATTATCCAAAGAAATTGGATCATCAAAACTACTATCATAATTTTCTGTTAGTAATTTAAAAAAAGTTAAAAAATCGAAATAAGAATTAATTGATTTATTCTTACTTTGTTTATAATTGACTAAAGTTGCATTAAGTCTATATAGAAGAGTCAAGTGAGATCTACTTCCAATATAGGCATTGATACAGAAAATTGCTTTTATTGCATCGTGAAAATTATACTGATTAACGATATCTTGGACTTTCTTTAATTCGCTCTTATTTAAAATATCTTTTTCAAAATCATCTTCAACGCTCATATCAATATATTAAAATAACAAATTTTTATAAGCAAAGAATTCTTTATAAATAAAAGATTAATTTAAATTTTTTTATAAGTATTTATTTGGCAAATATTTATTCCAACAAATTTCATTTACAGGTCGACTCTTTTGCAAATGAAGTTCACTACAAAAGTACGTTCACTTAAGAATATGCAAAAGAGAAAAAAAGTTTGGAGTTATTCTTTTCTCCAAACCATTTTATTTACTACTCCAACATAGGATTGGATTAGTTTAACTACTTTATCCGATACATTTGTATCAATGTAATTATCTACTGGATGACAACCAGCTTTATTATTGATTGCTACTTCCACTGCTTGGAGTAGATTCTTTTCATCTATTCCAGCGAGTACAAAGCATGCATCATCTAATGCTTCTGGTCTTTCTACAATAAAAGAAAACACCTTAGCATTTCACTTATTGATAATTACGTTCAATGCTTTGCCAGGTGTTATCTTTTATTATTTGTTAATTTGTTTATTTGTAAGTACTAGATCCACTACTGCTTTGATTGTTTCATTAGCGGATTGATATGCATCTGCAATCTTTCTAGTTTCTGGTGATAGCTCACGATATGATTCTTGTTGTATTCCAATTAGATAATACAAAGAACAATCTAGATAGTTCGCTATCATGGTTAATTGAGAAATGGATGGAAATGGTTTGCCATTTAACATGCGTGAAATGTCATATTGGTGAACTCCAAGTTCACGAGCAAGTTCGCTTTGGTTCACCTTACGTTTATCCATCATTTCTTTTATTCTACCTGCTATTTCTTCCTCTATCTTATCCATATCCTTATTCCCTCTTCCTTTACTATCATAGCATTATGCAGAAAATAAATAAAATAATTATTAATTATGTTGATTTTACATTTACTGCATATTATAATTGTTAAAAATGCACGTACAGCATTATTTGATTTTATTTATTTTCAGCATAAAGGAGAATATTAAATGGAACAAAAATTTGAAATATTAACATTTAAAGATGGTGACTTCTCATTACCAGTTAATGTTTCTCCAACGGAAGATACTGTTTGGTTAACTCTTGAAGAAATGGGCAAACTTTTTGATCGTGATCCAAGTGATATTGGAAAACACATCAAAAACATATATGCCGAAGAAGAACAAAACGAAATTATCTCATCGGCAAAAAATGCCGTTCAGATTAATGGGCAAGGAAGATTTTATGAACAACTTAGAACAAAATATTATTATTTATGAAACTGGTGAACTTAAGCTTGATGTTCATTTAGCTAATAGAACTGTATGGTTAAATCAACAACAATTAGCAACGATTTTTCAAACAACAAAACAAAATATATCTAAGCATATAAATAAGTTATTTGTCTCAGAAGAATTAAATAAAAGTCAAGTTGTCAACTTTTGGTTTACAACTGGAAACGATGGTAAAGAGTATGAAGTCGCCTATTATAATTTGAAAGTATTAATTTATTTGGGTTGGGTTATAAAAAGTGACATAGCAAAATCTTTTAGAAACTGGGCAGAAAAAATACTTGAAGGATATTCTATTGAAGGGTATTCAATAAATGAGGCAACATGCCTTGAATGCAGAGATAAAATTAATCACTTGCAAAATCAAATATACGAGATTAGAGAAAAACAACTGCACGAACTAACATTTTGTAAAGGCGAACAATTAGAAGGCTACTTATCAATTAAAAAGTTCTTAGAAACTGCTAAACAATCTATTTATATTATTGATGACTACTTTGATCATTCATTTGATGATGTTTTAAAAGAAATTAATGTTTCTACTACAATTATTACAGACCCAAACAACCCAATTGAAAGCAATGAAATTTATGATGTAAAAAAGACAAAAGCATTTCATGATCGATTTATTTTTGCAGATGGAATTGGCTACCACATAGGTTGTTCACTTAAAGATATAGGAAATTCATTAGCGATTGCAACTCGCCTTGAAAGCATTACTTTATCAGATTTATTAAAGCTAATTAAATAAGCATGCACGTTTTAGACATTCTAAATGAAAAGGAACTTGAAAATTCAACTACCAAGAAATCCTTTGTAGTAGGACCAGATAAAATACGCTCTTTTGCAAATGTAGTTCACTACTTTAGTACGTTCACTTAGAAATATGCAAAAGAGAAAGAAAAGGTTTGGAGTTATTCTTTTCTCCAAACCATTTTGTTTACTACTCCAACATAGGATTGGATTAGTTTTACTACTTTATCGGATACATTTGTATCAATGTAATTATCTACTGGATGACAACCAGCTTTATTATTAATTGCTACTTCCACTGCTTGGAGTAGATTCTTTTCATCTATTCCAGCGAGTACAAAGCATGCATCATCTAATGCTTCTGGTCTTTTTACAACAAAAGAAAACACCTTAGCATTTCACTTATAGGTTATTACGTTCAATGCTTAATCAGGTGTTGTCTTTTTTGATTTAGAAATAATAATCATGTAGGCAGAAATCATAATGATTCTCTAAACAATATTGTATTCCTTTTCCAATAAAGTAATTGTTTTCTAATTTTCTATAACGTGCTTTTTGAGTATTATCAAGATTCTCAAAGGAAAAAGTTCCATTTTGATAATCTTCTAATAACACTTTTCTTTTTTCAGGAAGATATTCACTTGAAATAAAGAATTCAATAAAGTTATTAGAAATATCAAATGTATCGATAGAAGCAAACGAAAAATGGTTATCGATATCTTCCTCAAAAAAGATTTCATCAGTTTGAAAATCATAAAATAGTGCTTCTTTATATTTACCCTTTTTGAAGATGCTACTATGAGAAATCAAGTTAATGCCTTTATATTTTTCTTTAACTTCAGTTGCATAATAATATTCCTGATCTTCATCATAGTATTCTTCATCTTCAAAAGGATCATAAATGTAATCGCCATAACCTTTAAGTAAAGAATTTTTAGCGTAGAAATCATGATATGAATCAGAATAATTCTTTGAAAGTCTTTTATCTATCCATACTGTCTTTTCTTTGTCGATAGTCACGACACGTTTTTTAAATAACAATTCAAGAGCTTCTTTATATGTAGATTCACTTACCTTATCTAGTAATTCAAAATATGCAGTTGCGTATTTACAGTCATTACTCTGCGAATTAATATTTTTACCAACAATTTGTTTTTTTAAATCATCTTCTTTCACAATTGGAAGCATTTCATTTAATTCTTTTAGTTTTGATACAATAACATTTGCAAGATGATAAACACAAAGTTCTTTAACAGAACCACCATTAATGTGTAAATCTACATAGAGCATAAGTGCTGCAATATGCTTACATATTTTATGTTCATTCATATATGGACAAGTACAATTAGCATACATTGCTTTTCTATTTTTAAAATCAATAGCAAAACAAACGTCATATGGATGTACACCATATATCTTCGCATGAACAATATTGCCGTCCATTTGAAAATCTCTAATTCTATCAAGATATTCGAATCCACGAATAATGTATTTGAATGCAACCGATTGTTTAAATCCAAATCTGTTTTTGTAACTCATAGTAATAATTTTTAATCCTTTAAACAATTTAAAGGGATAACATAAATTCCGTCTTCCCTTTTATAGCAAGGCCCAAACGCGGTAATGATTGCCATAAACGTCGGAGGATTAGTGTCACTTTTTGTGATCAATTTATTTTTAAGCAAATTAAGCTTCTTAGCACCGTAATTTACTAATTCTTCTCCACCAAGCTTAATTTCCACTGCTGCCCACTTACCATCCTGAAGGTGAATAACTGAATCGCATTCTAAACCAGCGTTATCCTTATAATGCTTAATTGTTCCATTAAGAAGTTCACTATATATCCTTAAATCCCTAACAGCTAAATCTTCAAACATAAAACCAAATGTATTAAAATCATTCATCAAATTTTTAGGTCCGATGCCTAAAGCAGAGCAGGCAATCGATGGATCAACAAAATGTCTTGTAGGAGAGGATGAAATTGCTGTTTTTGATCTTATGTTTGGACACCAAGCTTCTAAGTCTTCAATAATATATAAGTCTTTTAATGCTTCAAGATAATCTCTAAACGTAGAGTCATCCAAGATGCGTTCATTATTTTGCCTAACATCATTTATCATAGAATTCATTGAAGCAGAGGTCGAAACATTTCGAGCATAACTTTTTAAAATTGTCTTGAAATAATCTGTTTTTTTGTTTCTAAATTTCTCATTTTTGCTATCTGCAAATTGAAATAAACCATCGTAATATGAATTGGTAACATCAAGCGCAGTTGACTCTTCTTGACTTAAAACAGAAAGCGGCCAACCACCTCTACATATTTGAAATGCTGTTTTTTCTAATGTTTGTTCTTGATTTGGATGAGGAAAAAATTCTTTATTCTCAAAAAGAGATCGTAGAGAAACAATTCCAAGAGATTCTTTTGATTCAAAAAGTGACATAGTTCGCATTTTAACCATTTTTAATCTCCCGGCGCCACTGTGTTGAATATCAGTTTTGTCAGCAGGTGTAGATGATCCTGTTAAAAGATATTTGCCGAATTTATAATCAATATCTAAATCTTCTTTTATATAATTCCAAATATCTGGAACTTTTTGCCATTCATCAATTAAGTGTGGTTCTTCACCTTCTAATGCGATTTTAGGGTTAATAGTAGTTCTTTCGACAATTGCTTTTGTATTAATTCTGTAGATACTTTTTGCAATATTATTACAAGACGTTGTTTTTCCACAAAATTTTGGCCCAACTATAACAATTGCTCCAGTGCTCTTTCTATATCGTTCAATGATTTGATCAATATATCTTACATAATAATTCATATTTTCTTCCACCTATTAATATTATACTATAAAACTATGTTTTATTCAAGAAATAATTCCAGTATTTTTCAATATATTTTTCCAGTATTTTTCAATATTTTATCAACTCTTTTTATTAATTTCAAGTGCAAAGTTTTGGGATTTTCCAGTATTTTTCAATATGCTTTTCCAGTATTTTTCAATATTTTATTATGACCTTTTGTAATTTTAGAGTGTTTTGCAATATTTTTTAGAGAGTTTTGGAATTAGATAAACGCAGCTCTTTTGCAATAGAAGTTCACTACTAAAGTACGTTCACTTAAAAGAATGCAAAAGAGAAAGAAAAGGTTTGGAGTTATTCTTTTCTCCAAACCATTTTATTTACTACTCCAACATAAGATTGGATTAGTTTAACTACTTTATCAGATACATTAGTATCTATGTAATTATCTACTGGATGACAACCAGCTTTATTATTAATTGCTACTTCCACTGCTTGGAGTAGATTCTTTTCATCTATTCCAGCGAGTACAAAGCATGCATCATCTAATGCTTCTGGTCTTTCTGTAGATGTACGAATACAGACTGCTGCAATTGGTTTACCAATAGAAGCATAGAAGCTTGATTCCTCTGGAAGAGTACCAGAGTCAGACACAACACAGAAAGCATTCATCTGAAGGTTGTTATAGTCATGGAAACCTAAAGGTTCATGCATTACCACTCTTGGATCAAGTTTGAATCCTGTAGCTTCAAGTCTTTTTCTTGATCTAGGATGACATGAATAGAGTATTGGCATATCGTATATCTTTGCCATCTTATTAATAGCGGAGAACAAGCTATTGAAGTTCTTCTCTGTATCAATGTTTTCCTCACGGTGTGCAGAAAGAAGAATATACTTACCCTTTTCAAGGGAAAGTTTATTCAATATGTCACTGGATTCAATCTCACCTATATTTTGATGGAGAACTTCCGCCATTGGTGAACCAGTGACATATGTTCTTTCTTTTGGAAGACCTGAGTCAGCGAGATATCTTCTAGCGTGCTCAGAGTACGCTAAGTTAACATCAGAGATAATATCCACAATTCTTCTATTTGTTTCTTCTGGAAGACATTCATCTTTACATCTATTACCAGCTTCCATATGGAAGATTGGAATATGAAGACGTTTTGCTCCTATTACTGAAAGACATGAATTAGTGTCTCCAAGTACTAGCACTGCATCTGGTTTGATCTCCACAATTAACTCATATGATTTTGCAATGATGTTACCCATTGTTTCGCCAAGGTCTTTTCCAACAGCATTTAAATATATATCTGGATCTTTTATCTTGAGGTCTTTGAAAAAGACACCATTGAGGTTGTAATCATAGTTTTGTCCTGTATGTGCAAGAAGAGTATCAAAGTATTCTCTACATTTATTTATGACTGCTGCAAGACGAATGATTTCTGGTCTTGTACCTACAATTATCAATAGTTTGAGCTTTCCATTATTTTCAAAGTGTTTATATGACAAACTATGACAAATGTTGCTAATTTTAGCGACAATGTCATCTATTTGTCCACTTTCCAAATAATTGTCAAGTTCATATCTTTGATATGTTCTTAATGATACACCTAAGTAATCAGCGCATTGTTTTTGGTTTAAACCAAGTTCTTTACGTGTTTCCTCTAATTTATTCATGTCTAAATAATACGACAAATGTCGTTATCAATCAAGTAAATTGATAGAATTGTCATATTTTTGTCATAATATCAAAATAAAAGCTCAACTATAAGTCAAGCTTTCATCTTATTTATATGATTATTTATTTTATTTAATTGGATCCGAAACTTTGTTTTTCTTTATATTTTTTACAGATTTATCCATCATATTCAGAGTTTTCTTAGATACTTCGAAAGGCGGAACTAATACTCTTGGTTCCAAAACAATCTTGCCATCTTCAAATTCTTGCACGTTATAGTAATCAAAACGTGCTTTTCTTAAAGTGATTCTATTCTTTGAATCGACTTTAGAATTGTAAGAATTAATTGTTAAGTCCATAATTCCTCCTTGGTGGGATATCCCACATCTATATTATAGTAATCATATAATGATAAGTAAAGAAAAAAGCGTTCCATTTTTCTGAAACGCTTATATCTTTATATTAATATATATACTAATCAGGATTTTTAATACGCTTAATCCAGATAAGTTCTGTCTTACCAGAATCTTTGCCTTGGCTCATTAAGCTGTATGTTGAACCACAGTTGGAACAATAACAGTTACCGTTTTCTTGTTCACCATCCATGTAAGCTCCACAGATAGGGCAAACTTTTGAGTAAAGTGTTGTATCACCTTCTGCAAAGATTAAACATGATTTAATCATATTAGTGATATTTGCATCAATCTTATATACATCTGGTGAGCAGATGATAACGTCATCTTTTTGTGTTCCATCAATTGGAGTTACAACAAATGAGTTTGTATAACCATTTGCAAGTCTTTGGTTAATAAGTTTTCTGAAGTGGACTGCTAATTCTTCAATGTTGAGGAATTCTGAGTCTTTAGTAGCAACTAAGTCAATGCTAACCAAGTTATGACGTCTACCTGCAAACATTGGATCAGATGCAATTGGTTGATCCTTTGCATAGTTAAATTCAAACTTGAGATCAATATGATCTTTGTCTTGAGTTGTGATATAGCAATTCATTTCATCCTTAGAAACTAAGAAGTCTTTGAATCTAATTAAATTACCAGCGATTTCAATAGTATTTTGAGCAGTTGGAGGTGCAAAGAAGCCTTCTTTTCCAAGAACACTAAATAGATTAGTGACAACAAAGTTATGGTATTCAATTGGATCAACTGGTTTCTTTTCTTCGTCAATCTTGTCAGTTAATCTAATTAATTTAAGATAGAAGTTATAACATGGAGCATAAGAACGATCTTCTGCTAAGATGTTTGTAATATGAACATCACTATCAGAAAGAGGTTTTTGATCCTTTAAGTAACGATAGAATTGAGTTGAATAGAAGTTATTAATTCTGTTCTTTGCTTTAATAATCATCTTCCAGTCTTCAAGGAATGGAGCATCTGATGTTGTTAATAACAAGTTTTGATCAGACTTCTCTTTCTTCATTGAAATCTTTGTAAGATTTGCAATATCGTTAACATCATCAATCGATGCTAAAGTGATGTTTTTATTAACGTAGTTTCTATTAACTTTCTTAACAATTTCATTTAATTGTCTAATAGCGTGATTTAAAAGGTTATTAATCTTGTTAACAAGGTTAAGTAAGAATCTATTTTCGTAGATTGCATAATCAGCTTCATAAACAGTTGTATAAACCTTCTCTGGTTTGAAGTCTTCGTCTTTAAGTCTCCAAAGCTTTGAGTTTTGGGTTGTCATTCTCATATCATGGCCATCAACTTTGACAGCTTGATCTGCAAGACGAATTTCTTTATCAAAGCGAACGTGAGTTCTTGGGTTTGATGCAATTGACATAATCTTTTCAGTGACTTCGTCAAGTTGGTCAATCCATGGGAATTCAATATGTTCATCAATAGGATTTGATTTAAGACCACTTGCTAATTGGCCTGCAGGAGATTGTGAAAAAGCTTCCCCAAGGTTGGAGAAAGCATTCTCATTAATAACTTTGTTTAAAAGTTTGAGATTGTAGTCATGTAAGTAATTAGCAATATCAGTCTTCATACTTTTTTGATTATGCATTATGCAAGTTTCTTTTGAATGAGGTTAATTAACTTCTCAGTCTTAACAAAGACACCTTTACCATATTCGGTATTGAGGTAACGGATAAGTTTAACTAAACCATCTTTGATGTATGATTCGAATTTACCGTTTAATTTACGGAGAATCTTATTAGCATACATTAAGTCGAGAGCTTGTTCTTTTGTACCACCAAGGGCAACGAAAACAGGAACGAAGTTTTCGATTTGGTTCATAATACGGTTACCAAACTTAACATCGAATGTATCTGCGGTAAATGCGGCAAGTTTAAGGAATTTGAGTTTTTCTTCTTCAGAAAGTCTATTTTCATCATGTGCTTTTGATTCTGCAAACATCTTTTCGAGTTCACCACATTTTAATGGATGTGGATCATAGTTATAGTCTGATTCGAATGGAATGTTGAGTTCTTCGAAGTCGATAGCAATAACACGGTCGTAGACCTTATCTGTAATTGTAAATGTAGAGTCATCGATGTTGACTGTACCAATAAACCAAGTATTGGTTGGAATACGAGCCATACCACCTTCAAGTTTCTTTGGCATGACAACGTCATCATGGATTTGAATGAGTGGGACTAACCAGTCTGCACTTGGGTATTCAAAGATTGATAAGAAGTCAGCGAAATAGTACTCAACACGGGAAATATTCATTTCATCGAGAACGAGTAAGTTAACTTTTTCTGGAGTATAGCTAGCTTCATATAAGTGCTTTAAGAATTCAGTTTCTTTGAATTCATTAGCAAATTCTGAGAAGTAACCAGTAACGTCGGATCTATCTCTCCATGTTGCTTGGACTGGGAAGAACCATGCTTTTGAACCAATGTATTCAAGGAATACACGTGGGAGTGTGGTCTTACCTGTACCAGACAAACCTTGGAGAAGAATCATTCTTGAAGATGCAAGACCTGCAATGAATGATCTAATGATTGTAAGGTCAAAGTAATATTTTTGATGGCAAAGATATGATTGGAACTCATATGCGAATTGTGTGAATTCTTCATATGTAATTTCTTGTGGTTCTGGTTCTTTTGGTTCTTCAACAACCTCTGGAACTTCTTCGCCTTTTTCAATTGCTGCAGCTCTTGCGGCTTCAGCTTCTGCTTTAGCAGCTTCTTCTTCAGCCTTCTTGGCTTCTGCTTCAGCTTCTAATGCTTCATATTTCTTATCGATATTATCAAGAGCTGGGAAGATATTGAATCCAGCCATTGAATTTTTCTTTTGTGGATTCTTTTGAGCATCTTTTGCTCTTGCGAGTGCATCACCAGATAAGCCTTTGGCTTCTGCCATTGAAGAAGCAATATCTGCTGCTGCAGCTTGAGTTGCAGCAACTGATTCTTGGTATTCTTCTGATTGCATAACTGATTTGGAAACACCAGAAACAATTAAACTTACAAGGAAGACTATAACTTTAAAGACACAGAATAAGAGCAAGCAAGCGATTGGGAAGACAGAAACAAGTAACAAGACAATACCAATGGTTGGAAGTGTATTTGTTAACAAGTTATGACCAATGAATGATGGATCTGTTTGTGATGCTGGAAGTGGTAAACGTGGAACAATTACGAAGAAAACTACAAGAATCAAGCCTGCCATTAAGACAGCAGCAATAAGGAAATAGAATACGTTAAATAATATTTTTTGTTTTGCAGAAAGAGGTTCACCCTTTTTAAGGATTTGTTTTGCTTCTTTCTTTTGTAAGATGTTCTTCTTAAAGAAGAATGTTGTGAATACTGCAAAGAATACAATAACGAAAATGAAGAAGGTAATCCATGTCATCATCGTGACATCGAAGTTAATCTTCATTGTTCCGGTAAAGAAGTTAGCAATATCATCTAAGAATTTTGCATTAAATTGTTTTCTTAAGAAGTTCTCCTTATCAAGGCAGAACATAAAGAATGCTGCGATAGCAAAGATTACAACAAAGATAGAATAGAAAACGCTCTTAGAAACGACGACTTTTCTAGTCTTCTTTACTGTCTTGGTTGCTACTGCTGTTTGTTGTGAATTTGGTTTGTTAGTAGTTTCCATAATTTTCTCCAGTTGCTTTATATTTTATCAAAATGCCTTACTTATTCAAAGAATAATTTGCTATTTAGATATATATGAAACATTTTTGCAATATATTTTTGACCAATTTAGTTCGATTAAATCGATATTTTCTATGATTTTTGCTTTTATATGAAAAGGATGGCACTTTTTAGTGTCATCCATTAAATAAAGGTTTATTTTCTGCTATTCAGCATCATTTAAATGATACTTATCTCCACCACAGCCTCTTCCCATAAAAAAGTTAGCTAATGCTGGAAGAATTGTAAGCATTGCAACAAGACCTAAAATCAACCAGGTTGTAGTTAACCAATCAGTACCATTGTTGAATGTTCTAACCATCAAAATAATGTAGAAAACTAAACCTGCGATATTGAACAATGCAGTAAAGCATCCCATGAATTTATAGTAGCCTTTTGCGATACAATGTTTTCTGTCCATTTCGTTTCTCCTTTCGATTAAATTTTTCTTGTAATAGGATTACTAAAGTAATCCTGATACAACAAAGAATAAGGTTCCAATGCCTGCTCCAAGGGTTAGAATTGCGAGTAAATTTAAGATCGTTCCGCACTTCTCCCAACCTGATGCATATTCACTGAAAGCATCACTGATTTTCACTATTTGGCCAATCGCTGCTGCTAATGCAATGATTAGGGTAACGATTCCCATAATAATTAAGAATGTTGACATCATTTTTTGATCCTTTCTTTACTACCAATTAATGATTAGGTGATGAAAAAGAAATAATTGAATTAGTATGCACAAAACAAGAAACGCTAGAAATCCAATATTTATTAATGCTCCCTTCATCTTTTCCTCCTTGGTAGTGTGAGCAACTTTTTGCTTTGCTCAACTATATATTCAAAGAAAATAGAGGCTTAGTAAAATACACAAAAACGATATACATCATAGGTTTTTACTTATAAAGAAAAGACATTAACTTAGTTAATGCCTTAATCTTCTACTTTTTCATATCTGTATTCCTGAGTAGCGTCAGGATATTTTTCTTTATCTATTTTAGATAAAAACATATCAATTGGTCTTACAAATATACCATAATCTCCATATAGAGCTTGATACACTACCATCATTTCATTGGTTTCAGTATTCCTTGCTATCTCAATAACTTTATAGAGATTACCTTTGAAATGTCTATATGTAGTACCTTTTTCTACTGTTCTCATTTTAGGTCTACATCCTCACGATATGTATCTGCTGTTTGATCAGAATATACTTCTGAGATCCACATTAATGTAATTGACTCTTCATCACCAACATTTTTTATATCGTGCGTATAATTAGGAATAATATCAACTTTTTTTGATTCAATTCCTTTTGTTAGGAATTCAAGAATTTCTTTACCACCAATTTTTCTTTGACGTGTTAGGCATTCGCCTTTCACGGTCATGAAGATTTCATTTTTGTATGTATGGTAATGTCCACCCTTAGTTATTCCAGGAAATGATTTATTAATGGAGATTTGTCCATGTTTCTTTGATTTGTAGATTTCTTCAAATGAACCACGTTGATCTTCAGCGAAATTGAATGAATAGCCTTCTTCGCTTAAGTAATCTAAGAATGAGACAAACAATTTATATTCGAATTCGTTATGAATCACTGGAAGATGCTCATCTGATTCTACTGCATTTTTGAATCTGCTTAGATTATCAGCAAGATCACCTAAGGAACAATCATGAACAGGGCTTACAGAAAGGATAGATTTTGATGGCTTAATTTTGCCTTCAATACATTCTAAAAAAGTCTTACAAATATCTTCAACATAATTGTAATGAACAATGTAATTTCGATCCCTAATTTCAATAGGCAAATTATGGGCTATATTGTACATAAAAGTAGCTGCTGCAGAGTTATAATTTGGTCTGCACCATTTGCCAAAAACATTTGCTAATCTGAAGACATAAACAGGTAATCCAGAATTGAGTAAAAAATCCTCACCCATTTTCTTAGATTTACCATAGTCATTATCAAGTGCTGCTTGGATTGAAGAAGACATAATAACAGGAATTTCGCGGCGATTTTCGCGTAAAAAGTCCACTATTTTCTTTGTAAAGTTAGTATTACCATCATAAAATTCTTCGGTTGTTAATGGACGATTGATTCCGGCTAAATGAACAACAAAATCAGCCTCTTTAATATAGCTAATTAAGTCATCTTCAGTCTTGTCTAAATCATATGGTAAAACTTCATAGTTATGCTTGGTTAAAAGTCTAACCATGTGTTTACCAATAAAACCATTAGAACCAGTAACTAAAATTTTCATTTTTTGTATCCTAAAATTTTTATTATTCGTGTTGTTTAACTGGACCGCCAAATAATTCAAGTTTTTTAAGGAGTTTTTTCATACCTTCAACATCGAGTCTTCCGGTGTTGTGGGATGTATAAGATTCACCAAGATTTAATTTCTTGTTTCCTTTTGAGAAATACTTATCATAGTTGAGGTCTCTATTATCTGCTTTAACACAGAAGAAGTTTCCCATATCAACCGCCTTGAGCATTTCTTCTTGAGTAACAAGTGTTTCAAAGAGTTTTTCGCCATGACGAGTTCCAATGTAAGAAATACCAGTCTTGCTTCCTGTTAATGAAATAACTGCTTTTGCAAGAGTATCAATTGTTGCTGCTGGAGCTTTTTGGACAAATAAGTCACCTTGTTCACCATGTTCAAATGCATAAAGAACTAAATCAACAGCGTCATCAAGAGTCATCATGAATCTTGTCATATCAGGATTTGTAATTGTAATTGGTTTTCCGTCTTTGATTTGTTGTAAGAAAAGAGGAATAACTGAACCACGAGATGCCATAACATTTCCATAACGAGTTAAGCAAAGAACTGTATCGCCTTCAAGAAGTTGTCTTGATCTTGCGATAACATTCTTTTCCATAAGTGCTTTTGAAATACCCATTGCGTTAATTGGGTAAGCTGCTTTATCTGTAGAAAGGAAGATTGCTTTCTTAACATGGTTTTGAACACATGCTGTAATAACGTTGTCTGAACCAATGACATTTGTTCTGACTGCTTCCATTGGATAGAATTCACAAGATGGAACTTGTTTAAGTGCTGCTGCAGAGAAAACGTAGTCGACACCTTTAAATGCATCAACAATACTTGGAAGGTTACGAACATCACCAATGTAGAATTTAAGTTTGGAGTTGTTGTATGCCTTTCTCATATCATCTTGTTTCTTCTCATCACGAGAAAGGATTCTGATTTCTTTAATATCAGTTTCAAGGAATCTATCTACAACAGCGTGTCCGAATGATCCAGTACCACCCGTTATCAATAAAACCTTATCTTTTAATATAGAAGTATCCTTTGCTGCATACTCATTAAGAATTTCAATCATTCTTGTAAGTTTAAGCTTATCAGCTTTCTTTTCATCCTTTTCATAGGAAACATATGTGCGAAGAGCAACACCTACAACTTTTGCTGCTTCTTCTTGAGTTAATTTGCAATTTTTGCGAGTTTCTTTTAATGTCATATTTGCACCTCTTTGTTATATACATAGTATACCTTTGAACTAAAAAGTAAAGAAAAAGTGCAAAAGTTGCATATTTTTAGTTGTTCGGCTTAAATACTCGAAAAATTCTTAATTTAAATAGTAAACTTTTTTGTTTAATACTAAACAGTCTCACTTTATAATAATTAATATGAAAAACGTTTTAATCACTGGTGCCGCTGGAGGCATCGGAAGCGCAATAGCTTCCAAATTTCTCAAAGAAGGTTTTAAGGTATATTCTTTAGACATTAACTCAATCGACTTAGGAGATAACTTTGTTAATGTTAAATGTGATGTCACGAATCACAAATCATTAATGAAAGCTAAAAAACTTCTAAAAGATACTGAACTATCACATATTATCTCATTAGCAGGTAGAGCTCTTCCGAATGAATGGAAAAGCTTTAAAGAGATTGATTTAGATACCCTTCAAGATTCAGTTGTTTTAAACCTTGTTGGTCAAATGAATGTTGTAAAAGTATTTTATGACTCATTAGTTGGTGAATCTAGATCAATTGTCTTAATGAGTTCTATAAATGCATATGGAGGTTTTGGGCTCCCTGCTTATAGTGCCGCTAAGAGTGGTTTATTTGGTTTTATGCATACCGTCATGGGGGATTTCCTTAAAGATGGTGTCCGCATTAACACTATTGCACCAGGCACTATAGTTACCGATGCTACAAAGAAAGAACCAAAAGATTTTGATGAATTACTTAAGTACACAAGGAATGGCAGATTCGCAACTAAAGAAGAGGTTGCAGACTTAGCTTTTGAACTTTGTGAATCATCAAAAGAAACTGGCTCAATCAAAATTATTGATGAAGGACAATTGGAGGCACATAACAAATGATTACTCTAGGTATTATGGAAGTTGGACACGACATTGGTGTCAACATTCTTGCATCACTTATTTTCATCGGATTTCAATTTTTATTCATTTGGTTTTGGATTGTATACAATAGACGCAAAATCAGAAGCGTCTTAAGAATAAAACCAAAGAAACGTTCTGATGTGATTAAAATGGATGCCTGTTACGCTAATAGCGGACGTAATGATAAAGAAGAAGGCTCATACTTATCTTATCCATGTGAATACGTTGCAGTTGGTAAAATGGAATCATTCCTAAAAAACAACTGGAAGAATGTTGACTTAGATTCAAAGATGGGGCCTATTAAAGTTAATGATGCTAATAACATTAATCCAGATAGACATTTGCTTCTTATTGGAGGGCCATTCCACAACTTAAAGACGGGTTATGTATTCGGAATGATTAAAGAGTATTCAAATGTTCCGTTCTATTTCGATTCATTTGAGGGTGAAGATGCCACTTTATTCTATACAGGTAGAGACAAAAATAACCCAACCCCTTATAAACCAACCAAAAATGGTGAGGGAAAATACACAAAAGATTATGGCGTTATTATCAATATCAAAAATCCATACAATACTGAAAAACGTTTAATAGCAGTACTTGGTTGTAGAACATTTGGTGTATTAAGTGCCATGTCATTCTTAACTGAACACTCAAAAGACTTACTAAAAGCATTAAAAGGATTAGAAGGTGGCATGCCTGACGAATACGGCATCATTGTAAAAAATGGTAATGATGGCGAAAACATCAATGAGACCTTTGAAGTTGTAGAAGCATTCAAGATGCAACCTATTCCAAAAGATGCTCTTACAAATAAATACCTTAAAGATTTAGCAGTTAAAGATATTTAAGAAAAAAGCAACCGTCCAAGTAAATGGAATCGGTTGCTTTTAATTTTGGGGTTATTAGAAGAATAACATACTTGAGGTGTCAATGTTATTGGCATCTACAAGTGGTCTTTCCTCATCAATATCCGGGTTTATATTTTCAGAGGAGTTGACTTTGTTTTCATATTCTTCTTCTAAGACTAATTCATAGACAGACATATTATTCAATCTCCTTTCTGTACTAATACATTATCGGGCCTGACTTTAGGTTACTAGGCAATCAGGTGCCTTCTTTATCAAATCTCTTGCCCCTTTGTAAGAAATTTTGATGCTATACTTTACTACTATTTTTTAACAATGCAAGACATTTTCTGAAAATTTTCATGAAAGCATTTACAAAGTATGGTTATCTTCGTCTGGATCGCCGCTAAAGAAGCGTTTGATATTGCTTATCGTTGTTACAGCAATATTATCTAGCGCTTCTTTAGTTAAGAATGCTTGATGTGATGTCACTATAACGTTAGGCATTGAGATTAAATCTCTTAAAGTTTCATCATTAAGAATATGATTAGATCTATCTTCATAGAAGATATCAGCTTCTTCTTCGTATACATCTAAACATGCGGATGAAACTTTTCTAGATTCAATGCCTTTAAGTAATGCCTTAGAGTCAATGAGTCCACCACGAGATGTATTAATGATTACTACACCCTTCTTCATCTTATCTATAGCCTTCTTATCAATCATGTGTTCAGTCTTCTTAGTTAAAGGACAGTGTAAAGTAATAATGTCGGACTTCTTGATTAACTCATTAAGTGAGACATATTTAATAGGACCATTCTTTTCTTTTTGGTATGGATCATATGCGAGTACATTCATCTTAAATCCATTAGCGATATCAATGACTACTCTTCCAATACGACCTGTTCCTATTACTCCAATGGTTTTGCCTTGTAAGTCAATACCCACAAAACCTTCAAGAGAAAAGTTAAACTCACGAGTTCTATTGTATGCTTTATGTGTCCTTCTCATACTAGTCAGAAGTAACGCGAATGTGAATTCTCCTATAGCGTATGGTGAATAAGACGGCACACGATAGAAATCAATCTTACCTTTAGCTTTCTTTAGATCAACGTTATTGTAACCTGAACATCTGAGGAATACTGCCTTCTTACCTTGGTCAATAAGTTTTTCAATAACTTCTTCACCAAGGTCATCATTCACAAAGGTTACAATTGTGTCGTAATCTTTTGCGAGTTTTACAGTGTGTTTATTTAATTTAGTATCAACATATGTGAATTCAATACCATCATGTTCAGTATTTTCAAATGCTTCTTTAGTGTACGATTTAGAATCATACACGAGTGCTTTTATTGTTCTCATATTCATTTTCCTTTGAGAAGATGTGAGAGAATTAAACCCATAATTTCAATCCCCTCACATCTTTTATATAAAACTTAAGCCTTATTTATTCCATATGGATATCGCATCCACATGGTTTCTTTTTAGTTTCTTTTACGCATACTTTCCATAACGAGTGAATGTTACAGTATGCATAAACTGCTTTTACCTGTTCACCATCTTCTAAGGCGAACAATGCTGCTGGGGAATCGCCAGGCTTAAGTGTTCTTGTTTGGCTTCCCTTTGTTGTCTCAAGGACAATCCACTCAATGTAGTGGTCAGTAGTTGAAGGATGTAAGATAGTTCCAATTTGAACTACAACTTTATTATCTGCAACTTTGTACACTGGTACATGTTTCTCTCCAAAGACAGGATCTTCTGTTCTTGGATGAATTTCTTCCATTGGTTCACCACAGCAAATTAGACCAACACCAGTATCTTTCACTAGTTCAACAATTTGACCGCATACACTACAGCGCATATATTTCTTTTTCATATTTATTTCCTTTCTTGGTGAGTTATGTGTAATTAGCTACCGTGCTTTTTGTGGATGCTCACCTCATCTACACTTACATTATCAGTGGCCTCCCAGACTATGTAAAATAATAAAAACTGATACTTTCTATAGCCAGAAACCTATTTAGTCGAAAAATGTATGTTTTGCATAGGCATTTGCTTATACATACTGATTATTCAACTTTGTTGAAAGAATGTTCGGAAAAATGTCAAAAAGTGAGTTCACTAGACATTTTTCAAAACATTCTTGTTGCAATATGTATATCTTTATAATATAAAGTAATTGATAAGGAGATGCCTATATGACAATTAGACACTTAAAAACATTTATCAAAGTCTGCGAACTTGGATCTGTTTCCAAAACTGCAAAAGCGCTCTGTGTAGCTCAACCATCCGTTTCTCAAACAATTATTGAAATGGAAAAATACTATAATATAACCTTATTTAAACGCGTGAATAGGCATTTAGTGCTCACACGTGAGGGTGAAATCTTATTTGCAAAAGCTAAAGAAGTTATAGCAAGCTTTAATGAATTTGAAGAACTTACCCGTAACTTAGATAGTAAACCTGACATTTATATTGGCTCATCCATGGCATTCGGTGAAATTATTCTTCCAGCATTCTTGGACCGTATTAAAACTCAAATGCCTGATGTTGATCCTAGATTATATATTGAAAAACCAGACGTATTAGAAGCTATGATTCTTAGTGGAGACTTAGACTTTGCTATTGCGGAAGGATTAGTTTCAAACCCACACATTCAAACTGAATTAGTTGGTAAAGACCGCCTAGTGGCAGTCTGCGCCCCAGGATACAAGGCTCCTAATAAACTAAAGCTTCATGAATTAGTTGATTATGATTTACTCGTGAGAGAAAAAGGAAGTGCTCCAAGACGTATTATTGACTATAGACTCGCTATAAAGGGGGTTAAAATTGAAAACCCACGTATGGAATCAGCCTCAAACTTAGTTATTATCCAACTTGCAAAATCAGGTTTAGGTATTGGCTTATTAGCAGAAGATGTTGTCAAACCGTATCTTGATTCTGGTGAACTTAAAGAAATCGAACTTGACATTCCGCTTGAGAGAAATTTATTCTTAATCAGACACATTACCAAGCGCTTCACTTCTGCAGAAAGAAAAGCATACCAAATCTGCAAAACAATTCTTACTGAGAAGACAGCAGATTAAGGGTCAAAATCCGGGCCATACGAACAAGGAATAAGTTGTTCTATGGTGTATAGAAAAAACGTACCGTGTATGGGTTTAGTGCCTATACGGATACGTTTTTTTATTATTTAGAGCAGAGTTTTACTGAGAGAATAAATATCTCTGTTGCAAGTTCAAGTTCTTTTTGATCCATACATGTTGGAGCGAGTCTAATTACTGAGTTATTAGGATCTTTATGGTATGGGAATGCAGAACCTACTTCTACAAGTGATAGACCAAGTTCTCTAGCTTTCTCTACAACTTGTTTAGCGCGTCCTGGGACTTCTACTGTAACAAAGTAACCACCGAATGGATTTGTCCATTTAGCGAGACCAACAAGTTCTTCAGAGAACCTCTTTTCAATGTATTCAAACTTAGGTCTTAATATTTCAGCGTGTTTCTTCATTTGATCTTTTAGACCATCAATGTCTTTGAAGAACAATACATGTCTAAGTTGATTTAGTTTATCAGGACCAATGGTTTGATACTTAACTTGAGCTTTTACTGAATCAAGGTTATTGATTGATGAAACAAGTGCTGCTACACCACCACCTGGGAATGTAACCTTTGATGTTGATACAAATTCATATACAAGATCTGGATTGTTAGCCTTAACACATTCTTCTAAGATGTTCAATACCTTATCTTGTTTATCGTCATAGAGGTGATGAACGACATAAGCATTATCCCAATAGATTCTGAAATCCTTAGCTTTTGGTTTTAAGTTTGCAAGGCGTTTCACTACTTCAACAGAGTAGCTTATTCCACTTGGATTAGAGTACACAGGAACACACCAAATGCCTTTAACGTGTTTATCCTTTACGAGTTTTTCAACAGCGTCCATGTCTGGGCCATCATCCTTCAAATCTACATTTATCATTTCGATTCCGAAGTGTTCGAGAATTGCAAAATGTCTATCATAACCTGGAACTGGACAGATGAATTTAATCTTTCCTTGTTTGTACCATGGCTTATGGTTTAAAACACCATGGGTCATGCTTCTAGCGATGCAATCATACATAACGTTAAGGGATGAATTGCCGAAAATGAAGACATTCTCTGGTTTAGCATCAACCATATCTGCTAAAAGCTTTTTACATTCTTTAATGCCATCTAGTCCACCATAGTTTCTAACGTCCATACCTTCAGAAGATAAGAAGTCAGATTTGCTATTTAGACAATCGAGCATTTTATTTGAAAGCATCAATTGTTCTTTACATGGCTTACCACGAGTCATGTTTAAAGAAAGATTCATTGCTTTATATTCGTCGTATTTCTTTTGTAAATCTTCCATTAACGTTTCCTCCTATTTTGCCTTAGGGCCAAAATCCTTTAAGTCCCTACCTATAACGCTTAATTCAAACTTTTTGAAGTTTTCTTGGAACTTAGTTGCTAACGCATTAGCCTTGTTGTCCCAATCACCCCTACTACAGTAAGTGTCTCTAGGATCTAATATGTTTTTGTCTACTCCTGGAAGTTCAAGTGGAACCTCTAAATTGAAGACAGGAATAACCTTTGTTTGAGCTTTATTTATAGAGCCATCCAGTATTGAATCAATAATTCCACGGGTATCTTTAATCGATATACGTTTACCTGTTCCATTCCAACCAGTGTTCACTAAATAAGCTTTAGCACCCACCATATTCATCTTGCGAACTAACTCTTCTGCATACTTAGTTGGGTGCAATTCAAGGAATGCTTGTCCAAAGCAAGATGAGAATGTTGGTGTTGGCTCAGTAATACCTCTTTCGGTACCTGCAAGTTTTGAAGTATAACCAGAAAGGAAATAGTATTGAGTTTGTTCAGGTGAAAGAATACTTACTGGAGGAAGAACTCCATAAGCATCCGCACTTAAGAAAATTACACATTTAGCGTGTGGAGCACTGCTAACAGGTTTAACAATGTTTTTGATGTGATTAATTGGGTATGAGACACGAGTGTTCTCAGTAACTGATTTATCCGAAAAATCGATACGTCCCCTATCGTCTACAGTTACATTCTCTAGTAATGCGTTACGTTTAATTGCGTTATAGATGTCTGGTTCTGAGTCTTTATCGAGGCTGATTACCTTAGCGTAACAGCCACCTTCAAAGTTAAAGATTCCGTTGTCATCCCAACCATGTTCATCATCACCCACGAGCAAACGTTTTGGATCAGTTGAAAGTGTTGTTTTGCCAGTTCCAGAAAGTCCAAAGAAGATTGCTGTATTTTTACCTTCTAAGTCTGTGTTTGCAGAACAGTGCATTGAGGCAATTCCCTTAAGTGGTAAGAAATAGTTCATCATTGAGAACATTCCCTTCTTCATTTCACCACCATACCAGGTATTAAGGATGATTTGCTCTTTTGAAGTTAAATTAAACAAGACTGCAGTCTCTGAATTTAGACCGAGTTCTTTGTAATTTGTGACTTTAGCTTTCGAAGCATTGTAGACCACAAAATCAGGTTTAAAGTTAGCGAGTTCTTCATCGCTTGGTTTGATAAACATGTTACGGATAAAATGTGCTTGCCATGCGACTTCACAGATAAATCTCACTGCCATACGGGTGTCTTTATTCGCACCACAATAGGCGTCCACAACATAAAGTCGTTTGTTCGACAACTGACTTAGAGCAATTCTTTTGCACTCATTCCAGGCTTCGATTGAAGCTGGATGATTGTCGTTTTTGAAGCTATCACTAGTCCACCATACTGTGTCCTTGCTAACTTCATCCATGACAATGAATTTATCCTTAGGACTACGTCCAGTATAGATTCCTGTCATTACATTAATTGCGTCTAATTCAGTTAATTGACCTTTTTCATAACCATCTAAACTAAGTTTAGTTTCTTCTTCAAAAAGAAATTCATAAGAAGGGTTATGAAAAAGTTCTATAGAGTTAGTAATTCCGTATTTTGATAAATCAAGTTTCATAATTTTTACCTGTATATATTTTATATACGCACATGAAAAAAGCAAGAAAAAAGGTGATTCAATGAACCACCTTTATCTGTTTATTTGTGTGCAAGTACGTAATCCAAGAATTCTTTTTCTTTCTTGGCATCGTGTCTAAATACAAACAAGAAGAATTCATCGCCAAGAGCATCTCTGAAGGCTTCTGGATAAGTTCCGTGTTCTTTTAGATATTCACTGAACTTCTCCATAATTTCAGTTGAACTATGTTCATACTGAATGGAATACTTACGATTTATTGAATACGAAACAAAATCAGTTTCGTTATCTAAATGTGAAACATTGTTAACAATCATGTTAGCGTAAGTCTCGTAGTAGTCGCATTTAGATACAAGATTCAATAACTCTGGAGTATTTCCTCCTGGAGATCTTAAGTTTGCTTCTAAGGCGATGATTTCACCTTTTTTAGCAAGGCCTGGTTTATCTTCAAGAAGTTTCCAAAGTTCAATATGGAAACATCTTTGAGAAATGTTAAATGCTTTAACAATTCTTTCGCCCATCTCTCTATAGCTCTTTGGCATAGAGGATTTGGCGAAATAATAAACATCTTTATTTTGGGAAACAACTTCTGCAATTGGGGTTGGGAATGTTTCTTTAAAACATATTGTTACTTCACATTCTTTATTGGCGATGCCATCAAAAGACACAATTGAACCACTAATGAACTCTTCCATAATGTAAGGTTCAGAGTGGTTAATATTGTGGAAGTTTCTTAAAGCATCTTCATTCTTGATTTTGAATGTAGATGCAGCGCCTACACCACTATCTGGCTTTGCAAATACTGGGTAGCCGACTTCTTTAACAAACTTCAATGATTCTTCTAAAGAAGAAACCATAATGTATCTAGCAGTCTTTAAGCCTGCTTTTTGGAAGTATTGTTTCATCTTTGATTTGGCTTGGTAGACTTCTAAGTCATGGAGTCTATAACCACCTTCAACGTTAAACCATTCTCTTAGTTTAGCGTCATTTCTCATCCAATATTCGTTATTGGATTCGATAAAATCAATCTTACCGTATTTATTTTTTAAATATTGGACTGTATTAATCATCCATTCCATATTGTTCATGTTTGAAACAAAACAATATTCGGTAAGATTGTTTTTAAGTTCATCACAAAGTGATTCATATGGTTGATCACCTATTCCAAGAACGTTAACGCCTTTGGCTTTAAGTTCCTTTACAAAGTGAGAATAAATGACTGGAAAGTTTGGTGATATAAATATGAAATTCATTATATGGTCCTCCATATTTGTGTATGTATTATATTCTTTCAATTTATAAAATCAAATTAATTTGATACAATGACAACAGTATGAAAAAGTCTATTATTGCATTATTACTTCTACCACTCATGCTTGGCGCATGTGATTTTAATCCTTCTAATCAAGGAGAAAATACAAGCGGACAAACCCAACAAAATGAGGAAGAACAACAAAGCTCAAATCACAATCATCATCAACCTATAAATCATAA
>JAKSVH010000006.1 GCA_024408085.1 Bacilli bacterium
GGTGAACAAGGTCCAAAAGGCGAAACTGGTGAACAAGGTCCAAAAGGTGAAACTGGTGAACAGGGTCCAAAAGGTGAGCAAGGTGTTAGCGTTGTAAGTACAGATGTTGTCACTGAAGAAGATTTCTTAGGCAATAAAAAAGAATATCTTGTTGTTAAATTTGGCGATGGTACTGAACAAAAAGTTTTAGTTGATGAAGCTTTTGGAAGCGAAACATTTGATAAATTTTCAGAAAGAATAATTCCTCTACCTTTAACTGATGGTTCTTTCCCTGAAAATTTATATTGTTATATTGATTTTCATAATTTTGGAGATTGTAGTAGCAGAGTATCCTTGCCAATCAAATTAGAAGAAAAACATATTGCTTCGGATGTTGATTGGTCGAAACCAGGATTAAAAAATGTTTGGTGTTATATTAACGGCAAGTTTGGTCTTGTGAGATATTTTTTATATAATCCATCCACGGGTAATTTTTTAAGAACGGAACCTGAACTCTTAACAACATTTGTTCCGGTTCAAGAAGAAGGCATTATTCCTAATATGCTTATTAGTGGCTATGATGTTTCAGGTAGCTTTGTAACATTACAAGTTCCAGAATCATGTTTAAAAGACATTGATTTCACAACACCTTCAATTGAATTTAATGATAAAACTTTTGATTTTGAATACATAAGCGCTGATTTTGGTGAACCAGTTATTGCAGAAATGGCTTTTACTGTCTATGACCCAAATATTATTAAAGAACAAATCTTTCAAATAGAACTCTCAAGAGATTATTGTGAATCGCAGATTTATATTCCTGACATTGGTGTTACTGATGATGTAGTAGCGAATGATAAAAATTTTGGTTTTAATATAACGACTCAAGAATTTTCTTCTTTTGGATATTCAGTAAAACATACAACTAGAAATGATGGATTGTGTATTACAACTCCTTTGACTCTTGACGATTTTACTGAAGAAAGTATCGAAAATTGTAGAGAATCAATTATCAATAAAGGTGATACTTGTTATCTTGAATTAAAACAAAATCATCATTATAAAATTAGAATTGTTGGTTTTAACCAAAATGATTTAGTTGATAATCAATGGCAATATTCAGTGAATCCAATACTTTTAGTAAAAGAAAATGACTCATATTGTCTTAAGGAAAATACATATGTTTCATATACTGATAGCGAAGACAGTTTTAAATACATTGTTCCGTTTACAATGGAAGATTTTAATGAAAAAAATCCTGAACTTAATACTAAAGAAAAACTTGATGAGCTTCAAATGGGTGTTGAATATTCAGTAAATTTACAAGACAGTGTTTCAAAGGAAATGTATATTGTTGAAGATTTAGGTAAACGCGGAGATTTCATTTCAATTAATAGCTATTTACCAATTCAAAAAACCAATGAAATTCCTGATGCATATGGATTCTATTATTATGCGAATACATATCAGAGCGGTGAACAGTTTTTTGTCTCATTATATGAGACATATTGTGCTAATTTAAAGAAATTTACTGCAGCAGATGTTAATGAAGATGAGTCTAATTATCACGTTGATAAAGTTTGCTTTGATAATCTTATAAGTTTTAACATTGATGATGCAATTATTAGCGAGTCAATTTATTCTTTGGATCCTAATAAATATTCAAGTTTAAATTTCGACTTCATTGATCATTTAGATCAAGAAGAATTGACTGGTAGTGATATAGAGATATTTCCAGCTGGTTTTAAGAGTGATTTTCTTTTAGAAGAAATTTGCTCTTATTATGCTTGTGTTGATAATGAAGTTTTTAAGATTAAACCAGAGAATGTTTTGATTGAATGCTACGATTCATATGACACTGCATTTAGTCAGCAGATTCCAATTTATTATGACTATGGTGTTTTTTACTATAATGTTGTTAATGATTCATTCTTCACAGAAAAATCCTTTGTTGGAATGCTCGATGCCACAACATTTAATGAAGAAAATCTTGGTTCTGCATTTATAAATGCTCTTGAATTTAATTTTGAATTATATCCTGAAGAATGTGGCTTTGATACGATATCATTAAATTTAAGTAATGGTTCGGACACAAAGACTTATTCTGTTTCATATCTTAGTGATAATAGAATAGGAATACACTTTAAAGACTCCCCATTTACTGCAATTTTTGCTTATACAGTTTCAGAAGTGGAATTTGAAGACAAAATGATTAAAATGGTTAGTTTATCTCAAATTCAACACAGTGAAGAGGATATTGCGAAAGTTTGTTACTTCCACGAAGAATACGGGGAAGAAATCTATACTTTCTTTAATGATGGAACATACATAATTCAAGATGTATATAATGATGGAAGTGTAGAAACATCATTCTTAATGCAGTATTACACATATGGCGAAAATATCTTCTATCTACCAAAATTTGGAAGCATTTATTTTGATGGTGATGTATATTCGTGGATGACAGATCATATATAAAGGTAGGAAATTAATAAGAAAAAAGGAAGTTGTTAGAACTTTAAAATATGTTTTATCTAGTTTAGCAAGAAGGCTCCCGCTTCAAGCTTGGTTAACAAATAGTGTTTTAATTGAAAACTAAACGTTGGATTTTGCTTCTTTTGGTTGGAAAAGCTTAGGTTTTTATGCCACTATTGGAACCATCATTTGTACGCTATTAAATTTTGGATTAGAGTTTCCGTATCAAAGATTTGTTATATTTGGAAAATCAATTGATACTAATTTAAAAAAAGGAAATTTCCACAAAATACTCGTGTTTTTGAGGGTTTTTTGTATTTGTATAAATTATTTGTATTATAAAAGGTTTTTTGTGGTAAGATACTACTCGAGGTTTTAAATGAAACGCGAAGTATTTGTAGTTGCAGGTGCAATCGTAAAAGATGGAAAAGTCTTTGCTGCCCAACGCGGGAACAAGGGCAAGACTGCTTTTAAGTTTGAATTTCCTGGCGGAAAGATTGAACCAGGTGAAACTCCTGAACAAGCTTTGGCAAGAGAACTTCGCGAGGAGCTTTCAATTAATGTTGAAGTTCACGAATTAATAACCGCAATTGTTGATGAATATGAGGACGTAATCCTTCATATCGATACCTATCGTTGTACTTTAATTTCAGGTACTCCAACTTTATCTGAACACATTGCTATGGCATGGTCAAATAAAGAAGAACTGGATAAACTTGAATTTTCTTCTGCAGATAAACCAACTCTGGAGAAGATCAAAAACCTGTATCTTTAATTAAAGAAATGCAGCGGTGGCGGAATTGGTATACGCTCAGGCCTCAGAAACCTGTCCGAAAGGGTGTGAGTTCAAGTCTCACCCGCTGCACCAATTGTTGAAAATCTTTGATTGTTCTTGTAGAATAATCGCACTGCCCAAGTGGTGAAATTGGTAGACGCAATGGACTCAAAATCCATCGGAGCGATCCATGCCGGTTCGAGTCCGGCCTTGGGCACCAGCTTGAAAAATATGACTAGAAAAGAACTAGCAATTCAATATTTCAAAGAAGGATACAACTGCTCACAAGCGGTTGTTTTAGCATTTAAGGATTTAGTTAAAGATCCTGAAAATCTAGTCAAAATTGCAGCACCTTTTGGCGGCGGTTTATCTCGCATGAGAGAAACTTGTGGAGCGGTCTCGGGAATGGTTTTAGTAATGGGAAATTTGTTTGGTTATGATACTCCAGAAACAGGAGATAAAAAACATGAACTTTACGAAAATACCCAGGTTTTACTGAGGATTTTTGAGAAAAAGTACGGTTCTTTGACGTGCAGAGTCCTTCGCGGAATGACGCAAATTCACGATGATTCAACGCCAACGAAAAGAGGTGAAAATTTCTATAAGACGACGCCTTGTAGTGAACTTGTTGGAGGGGCTGCAGAGATTCTAGATGAATTTCTAACTAGTAAGAAAAATTAAATAGTAGTTGAATATTTCAACTCAATATCATATTATATTACTCGCCCTTTGCCGTCGTAGCTCAGTCGGTAGAGCAACTGTCTCGTAATCAGTAGGTCGGGAGTTCGATTCTCTCCGACGGCACCACGAAATACCAGCTTGGATGTTTAGCTCAGCTGGGAGAGCATCTGTTTGACGTACAGAAGGTCATAGGTTCGAGCCCTATAGCATCCACCATTTAAAAAGATAACTCCTTTGTGGAGTTTTTCTTTTCAAAGTATACAATAACAATTACGCACCGATAGTTCAGTGGTAGAACATCAGCTTCCCAAGCTGACTATGCGGGTTCGATTCCCGTTCGGTGCTCCATAAACATACGAAGGCGTTATAATGCGCCTTTTTTAATTTACTTAATTTTATGTGCTTACATTAAAATTTATTTTAGTGTAGAATAGTAAAAGCATTTTAAAAGTGCTAAAGGAGGAACACATTATGATTAAAAGTTTAAGAAAATTAATGTTAGCATTTGTTGGATGTGTTTCTCTTATGCTTTCTGGTTGTACGCTTTTTAAACCTTCATATAATGGTTCATTGAATTTTAATGATATTTCTTTAATGGAAGGCAGCGGAAAACAATTAAGCATTAAATATGTAACTAAAAATGATTTACCGTTATCTGCATACACTTATACTTGGACTTCTGAGGATCCTTCAATAGCTAATGTTAGTGAATCTGGCTATGTAACTGCAATAAATGCTGGCACAACAAATATTAATGTTACTATCCAAATTCCTGGTAATACTAGTGACTTAATATTAACTTGTAAATGTACAGTTATTGGAAAAGTCTCTCTTACATTAAATAAAACATCAGCACAAGTAGATGTCGGAAAAACATTGCAACTAGTTGCAACTGTTAAGAATACAACTAATAAATCTGTAATTTGGAAGACCAGTAGTTCTACACTTGCTACAGTTGATGACAATGGATTAGTAGAAGTTACCAGTTCTGCTGCTTATATTGGTAGAACGGTTAAAATTACATGCACCAGTGTAGCAGACTCCTCAGCTTATGATATTTGTACAATTACTGTTACAGAAGAAGCACCAGTTTCAGTTTCGTTAAACAAAGTTTCCGCAAGAATTCGAGTTGGAAAAAGCACAATTTTAGAAGCTGATGTTTCTCATGCTTCAGATACTTCAGTTATTTGGGAAAGCAATAATAGCAATGTAACCGTTAATGATGGAACCGTAACAGTTTTAGAAACTGCTTCTGTCGGTTCAACTGCTACAATTAAGGCAACATCTGTTGAAGATTCAACTGCATTTGCTACTTGTTTAATTACAGTAATTGATGGTTCTTCTTATGCATATGATTACACAATCATGTTCTACATGTGTGCTTCAACTTTAGAAAATGATGAAGAAAATTCAAGCGGTGGTGGTTATTGGTGGAACAACACACGTGCTACTGGGGCCGATCCTGGTTTATTCACCGAGGATATTTTAGAAATACTTTCAGTAAATTTACCAGATTCCGTAAAAGTAATTATTGAAACAGGCGGAACAACAAAGTGGGCTATGAAATCAACCTATCTTATTGGTGCTACCTCAATTTCCAATACAAAATTACAGAGATGGGAAGTCACAAATAAAAAGCTCAAACTTGTTGAAACATTAGGTACTAACCATATGGCAGACCAAGATTCATATGAAAGTTTCTTAAAGTGGGGTCTTGAAGATTATTCTGCTGAACAAATGGGTGTTGTTATCTCTGGACACGGTGCTGGTGTTGGTGGATGTGCATTTGATGATAATTACACGTATAGTGATGATTATTATGAATATCAACATGCTTTAAATACTTCACAAATTGCTACTGCAACAAAGAATGCGTTAGCAACAAGCGACCGTGACAAATTTACTTGGATGGGTTTTGATTGCTGTTTAATGGGTTCTGCAGATATTGCGTCAGTTATGGCTGATTATTTTGATTACATGGTTGCATCTCAAGAATCTGAATTAGGTGAAGGATGGGATCATGATGACTACATGAATTTATTAGTCTCAGATCCATGTGTTGAACCTACTGTTTTGTTACCTCAAATTGCAAAATCATTTGTTAAAGCAGGTCACGACACTTATTGTTCATCTAAAGAAAAATGTTTACAAACTTTGTCAGTTTTAGATTTGTCAAAAATGAATAATTTTGTTACAGCATTTAATAACTATGTTTCTAATACTGGTTCTTCTTCTTATTCAAAATATAAAGCAGCATTTAAAAATGCTTATAATTCATTTGGCGAAGGTTATTATGGATTGGTTGATTTTTCAAGTTATCTTGATAAATTAGAAACTCAATTTACGGGTGTTTCTACTTCACAAGTTAGAACAGCATTATCAAATTTAGTAATCGCAAATGAATATTGTTCAAGATATACAATCACCCCATGTGGTTTAAATGCCTTTTTACCAGAGGTTGTGGCTACCGGTAGGGATGCTGCATTACAGCCTGGTAAAGAAGATTACACTGGTAGTTATGCTACAAAATTTAGTGCATATCAAACCATGTGTTTAGCTAATGGCGACTGGAGTTGGTAAATAATTTCATTAGGAGGTTTTAAAATGAAAGATATCATAAAATTCGAAGACATTCCTGCAAAGAAAGTGTCAATGAAAGCTATTGAAGCAAAGCTCACTGGCTTTACCAATGCTTTAAAAGATGCGAAGGATACAGCTTCTGCATTAAAAGTAATCCGTGATTTAGAAAAATACATGGATAAGTTTGAAAATAACGCGACAGTCATTTCAATTCGCTACACTCTTGATACAAGAGATGAAACAATTGCAAAGTTGCAAGATCAAATCGATGAGATTTCACCTTTAATTTCAAACTTAATCAATGAATTTAACAAGGTTTTGGTTAAACATCCTTGTCGTAAAGAATTAGAAGAAAAATTAACTCCATATTATTTTCAAATGATTGATAATTCGCTTAAATCATTTGATGAAAAGATTATTCCAGAGTTAATTGAAATCAATAAACTCTCTTCTCAATACGACAAAGTTTTAGGTGGTGCTGAAATTGAGTTTAGAGGTGGCAAATACAATCTTTCACAAATGGGTAAATTTGCCAAATCAAAAGATAGAGAAGAAAGACGTGAAGCCGCAATTGCATCAGATAGATGGTTTGGCGAACACGAAAAAGAGATTGGCGATATTTACGGAAAGCTCGTTGAATTACGTGATCAGGCCGCTAAAAAGTTAGGATTTAAAAACTACATTGAACTTGGCTATTTATCCCTCGGAAGAGTCGATTATGACGCCCGTATGGTAGCTAATTACCGTAAACAGATAGCAGATGAGGTCGTTCCAGTATGTCAAAAACTCTATAAGGATCAAGCTAAACGCATAGGCATTCCTTTTAATAAAATGTACTCATACGATTACAATCTTTCATTCTTAAGCGGAAACCCAACACCAGAAGGTGATCCAGACCATTTAGTTGAGATGGGCCGCAAAATGTACAATGATATGTCGAAAGAAACCGGTGATTTCTTCCAATTCATGATTGATAGACACTTACTTGATCTTGTTGCAAGACCAGGAAAGCAACCTGGAGGTTATATGACATTCCTTCCAGTTCAAAAATATCCATTCATTTTCTCTAACTTTAATGGAACAGATGGTGATGTTAACGTTTTAACCCATGAATTTGGCCACGCATTCCAAGGCTATTTATCCAGGAACATTAAACCAGGTGATTTCCGCTCTCCAACACTTGAAAGCTGTGAAATTCACTCAATGTCTATGGAGTTCTTTGCATGGCCATGGATGAATTTATTCTTTGGTAAAGATGATGAAAAGTATCGTTATTCACACTTAACAGATGCCATTGAATTCCTTCCATACGGTATCACAATTGATGAGTTCCAACATTGGGTTTATGAACACCCACACGCCACTCATGAGGAAAGATGTGCTGCTTATAAAGAAATTGAAAATAGATATGAGCCACAAAAGAAATATGATCCAGAAATGAAAACAAATGGTCATGGTGGATGGTGGATGAAACAGCATCACATCTTCAGCACTCCATTCTATTACATTGATTACACATTAGCTCAAGTCTGTGCCTTCCAATTCTTAGTTGAAATGACAAAGAACCGCGAAAGAGCATGGAAGAAGTATGTTAAACTTTGTAAGATTGGTGGTAGATATCCATTTGTCACATTGCTTCAAAAGAGTCATTTGCGTAATCCATTCGAAGACGGAAATATTCACAAAGTAATGGTGCCTTTAAGAAAAATTCTTAAAAGCTTCGATTTAACAAAAATCAAATAAGAGAAGGCCTTAAGGCCTTTTCTTTTTACAATCTAATTTCTAATATAGATTAATTTATTTTTTAAATAAGATTTGCTATAATATTTTGCGCAAAAATCTGATAGAAAGAAGGATTTAATATGTACGACGTAATTAATAATAAATTCAATTTCAATTCTCCAATGGTTTGGGTTGATTTCGGTATTTCAGTTTTACTTTTGGGATTTCTCATTTATGTATTTTATAAAATACATTTCAATAAAAAGAGTTTCATTTTTATGATTTCTTTATGTGTTTTAACAATTTTATCTTGGTTCTTTGGACTTGGATTTCTTAATACACTTTGTTTAATGGCAATTCTTTCAACTATTGTTATTGTTGCTCTTTCTAATCAAAACGAATTCAGAGATTTAGTTGGTGCCTTTGGCAAAAGAAAACAAAAAGTCCAAACCGAAAAGGTTTATGATAGACACGCAGTTTGCCAAAAGATTTCTATTGCTGTAGAGACTTTGTCAAAGACAAAAACTGGCGCATTAATTACCTTTGAAAAAGGTATTAAATTAAATGAAATAGTTAAAAGTGGAACAATTTTACATTCACCAATTATTCCAGAACTTTTAACCACAATTTTCTACACAGGTACAAGATTACACGATGGCGCTGTTGTCATTCGTAGAGATGAAATTCTTGCAGCATCAGTTTATTACACACCAACAACTAGACCATTAACTGGTAAGTTTGGTTCACGTCATAGAGCTGCTATTGGTATTTCTGAAATCAGTGATGCTGTAACAGTTGTTGTTTCTGAAGAAACAGGACGTATCTCAATTACTTATAAAGGTGAACTTATTCCAGTTCAACAAGATAACTTGTTAAGAACCCTTGAAGAATATTTAATTAACGAGCCAGCAGATGGTTCAGAAGAAGAGGAAAAATAATATGACTAAATACTTTGGTACGGACGGAGTCCGTGGTGTTGCTGGTGAATTTATTACCGAAACATTAGCTTATAAAATTGGTCGTTACATTGGCCAATACCCAAACGGACACAAAAATAAAATTTTAATTGCAAGAGATACACGTATCTCCGGTCAAGGTTTAGCGGAATCAGTTGGTGCTGGTGCAGTTGCATCTGGATCAGATGTTTATAACATTGGAGTTTCAACAACCCCATCAGTTTCATATTTGGTTAGAAAAAATAAATTTGATTATGGCGTTATGATTTCAGCCTCTCATAACCCATATTATGATAACGGAATCAAAATTTTTAATGCTGAAGGTGAAAAGCTTGATGCCTCAATTGAAGAATTAATTGAAGGTTACATTGATTCACCTGTAGATAATCTTCCAATGATGAAAAATCAAAACATTGGCCGTTATTGTCCAGTTGATGAATTAATACCTAGCTATATCGATTTTCTTTGCTCAAAAGCAAATCCAAAAGTTAAAGGAATGAAGGTCTATATCGACTGTTCTAATGGCTCTGCAAGCGCAATAGCCCCAATTGTTTTAAAGAAATTAGGCATTGATGCAACAATCGTTTCAAATAAGCCAAATGGTATTAATATTAACGATCGTTGTGGATCAACAAAGATTGCAAATAACGCTGAAGCAGTTGCAAAAGGCGGCTACGATGTAGCGTTCGCATTTGATGGTGATGCTGATAGATGTTTAGCAATGTTAAATGATGGAAAAGTGGTAGATGGTGACGCATTAATCTACCTTAATGCCATGTATCTTAAGAAACATGGCAAGCTTAACGACAATGAAGTTGTTATTACTGTTATGTCAAATTTAGGCTTGAAGAAAGCTTTAACCGCTGCCGGAGTTTCAATTGAAGAAACAAAAGTTGGTGATAAGTATGTTCAAGCATTAATGAAAGCTAAGAATTTGTCAATCGGTGGTGAACAATCTGGTCATATCATTTTCTTAGAAGATCTCAACACTGGTGACGGATTATTAACAATGGTTCACACCCTTAACGTTCTTGCAGAAGAAGGAAAATCGCTTCAAGAACTCATTAAGGATTTAAAAATATATCCTCAAAGCTTAGTTAACGTAAGAGTTGTTAATAAAGAAGCAACACTTTCACACCAAGGCTTTAAGGACAAGATTGCTGAAATTGAAAAATCTCTAGAAGGTAATGGAAGAGTTCTCGTAAGAGCATCAGGCACAGAACCTCTCATTAGAGTTATGTGTGAAGCAGCAACTCAAGAACAATGTGATGAAATCACATCAGTTCTAGCAAAATTCGTGGAAGATATTCAATAAAATGGAATTTCAGGAATTTTATGACTTTGTTGTAAAAGTTCATTCAATCGCAAAGATTGGGTTAACTTATTCAACAGATCCTTATGCGATTGACAACTATAAAGAATTAAATGAACTTTCAAGAAAGATGCTTGAGAACTTTATGGATGTAAAGTTTGATAAACCATCAATGTTCACTAAAGAAGTTTATCCAACTCCAAATATCTCAGTTAGAACTGTAATTGCTAAGGATAATAAAATCCTTCTTGTCCGCGAAGCAAACTCAGGACTTTGGTCATTACCTGGGGGATGGTGCGATTTATATGACTCCCCATCAAAGGCTGCCTTTAACGAAGTTAGCCAAGAAGCAGGGGTAGAACCAAAGATTGTTAGACTTATTGGTGTTCTCGAGAGAACTCCTCATAAATCTAACCAAAATGTCCCTGAATACTTGATAGTATTCGAAGGAGACATTGACCACAAGAAGTTCCATGACCATTGTCATGAAACGCTTGATGTAAAATTCTTTGATATGGATTCTCTTCCAGACATGTCAAAGAAACTCTCAATGGAAGAAATTCAAAGAATTTTTGAAGCATATAGGAAAAATACGGTCATTTTCGACTAATAGGAGGAAAACATATGCCAACACCACATAACGAAGCTAAAAAAGGCGAAATCGCAAAGGTAGTTTTAATGCCTGGAGATCCAAACCGTGCAAAATGGATTGCAGATAACTTTTTACATGACGTTAAGTTAGTAAACCAAGTTAGAGGACAATTTTGTTTTACAGGTTTAACAAAAAACAATAAACGTATCTCTGTAATGTCATCTGGAATGGGACACCCATCCATTGGCATTTACTCACATGAACTATTTGCAGAATACGACGTTGATTTAATCATTCGTGTTGGTACATGTGGTTCTTATCAAGAAAATATTAATTTCTTCGATGTTCTCATTGGAGAACAAATTATGACAGATTCCAACTATGGTGCACAACTTGGTTATGATTATCATTATGAACCAAAAGCTGATGCATCAATTGTTGCTGCAGCTAAGGAAGTTTTAGAAAAGAAAGGCTATCCTTATCATTCCGGAAAAGTCTTTGCTGCAGATGTTTTCTATGACTTCAAAAAAGACATTTGGAAAGACTATGCTGCTAGAGGCGCAATGGCTGTAGAAATGGAATCATTTGCACTTTATATTAACGCTGCATATTTAGGCAAAAAAGCCTTAACAATGTTAACAGTTACTGACCACTTCCTTAAAGAGGGTCGTTTGACTCCAGAACAAAGACAAACTGGACTCAAAAATATGATTGATTCCGCTATCGAATTAGCAGAAAAATACGCATAAAATGGGTTTATTAATTGTTCTTATAATTTTGCTTGTTTTAGCAATTGTATTTTTTATATCTTTTCCAATTTTTCGTAGGAAAATTATAGGTAAAAAATATGATGTTTTTTGCAGCAAAAAAATAAGAACAATTGCAAAGAAAAATAACCTACTTTTTATCACAAATTTAAAGCTTACAAATTATAGTGGTGAAGAGATTAAAATTGATCATATTTTATTTGGAAAAAAATACATCTATATTCTGATTGATTATTACTTTAACGGAGACATTAAAGGAACCTCTGAAAACAACTCCTGGATTCTTGAAAAAAGACACGATGAAGGTTGTGAATATATTGATAATATTTCAAATGATTTATCCGGGAAAAACGGGGTATTTTCAGAAAAAATCACCGCAAATCCCGAAATAATTATTCCTATTGCTATCGTTAACAATGATTGTGAAATTAAGGTAAATGGTATCAACAATAATAGTACATTTGTGGTACATTACTCCTCACTAAAAAAACTTATTAAAAAACTTGAATCTAGAGACATCACAAATTTAGATGATGAACAGACCAAAAGTATATACGAAAATTTAAAAGATGGAAACTAAGAAAATTGGTATTGTAAAACTTGGGTTTAAAGAGGCATTAAAGAGATTCAAAATTGTCTCCCTTCCTCTTAGCTTTTTTGCTGTGCTAACTATAGGCATGTTAGCCCTCGGTTTTTATGCTCCAATCACATTAATTTTGACCATCCCTTTTATAGTAATTCCTTCGTTCTTTGCCGTTGCTGCAATTAACACAATCGCACCGAACGAAAATACGCATGAAGCCCTTGGATTTTTCATTATGTTTAGAGCTTATTTCTCACAAGTTTTTAGAGGTGGTTATAAAGTTATTATTGGATTATTAAAAGCTTTATTGGTTTTCTTGTTGATCTCGACAATTTTGACTGCAATTTTAACCTCAACAGTTATTAGTAAAGATCCTTCGTATATTGAATTAGTTTCAATTACTGACCCAAATCAATTTGTTGAAGCATTTAATAACTTTGTAGCTAATAACAAAACATTTAATAATGTGATGGAAATAACTTACATGTGTTCATCGTTTGGTTTCTTCTTTATGTGTATTCATCATTTTGCAGTTCATAGTTTTAAATACAATTACAACTTCTTGTCAGCAATTCCTCTTCCAATGCACGACTTAAATATTATTAATAAGGAAGTAATGAAAAAGCACAGATGGAGCTACTTAAAAGAGCACTATAAAGCCTTCTGGTTTATTGGTCTAATTTTGCTTTTAGGCTTCGCCGGGGGCGAATTATTAGCATATTTTGTTATGCAAGACATTAACGTTGCCCAGATTCCTGTAGTGGGTTTATTCTTTGCATTAATTTTAGGTTTATTCTTTATTCCATATTTTTTAAATGCTTCACAACAGATTTTTGTGAATTACAGGCCTTTATATGTTGATACCTTAATTGATTTAACTAAGAAATCACTTGAGGAAATGAAAAAGGCAAATCAAATAAGCGAAGATAAAGAAAAAGAAGTCTTAAAGGTTATTGAATCTCAAAAGGTCAATAACGAAAATCCTGATAAAGATAAGGACTCTAACTAGTTAGAAGGTATTAAAAAAGCCACTACATTGAGTGGCTTTTATTTTATTAAATGGAGCAGCTGGCGGGAATCGGACCCGTATAGCCACCTTGGCAAGGTGGTGTTCTACCACTGAACTACAGCTGCAATTCAGCGTGATTATTTTATAATAAGTGATATAATACTTCAAGAAAAATTATTTTAATTATGAAAACTTACGAAGATTTAGCTAATTACATATTCCCAGAAATCAACGAAACTATCGCTGATTTAGAAAAGAAATATCCAGCCAGAAATTTACCAGAAGGCGCAGAAGTTACAAGATTTGCACCATCTCCAACTGGATTTTTACATTTAGGTTCATTATTCACCTCTTTAGTTGCTCACAAAGTTGCTAAAGATACAGGTGGTGTTTTTTACTTAAGACTTGAAGATACTGATACAAAACGTGAAGTGGAAGGTAGTGGCGATGAGCTTGTTCGTCAACTTGCTCACTTTGGTATTGATCCAAAAGAAGGCTACCTTGGCCATGATGTTGGCCCTTATGCTCCATATAAACAATCTGAGCGCGCGTACATATATAAAGTCTGTATAAAGGAATTAATGAAGAAGGGTAGAGCTTATCCTTGCTTCTGCAGTGCTGAACAACTTGAAGAAACAAGACAAATTCAAGAAGCAATGAAAATGATTCCTGGTTATTATGGTGAATATGCTATCTGCCGTACAAATACTCCAGATGAAGCAATCGCACGTATTGAAGCTGGCGAACCTTATGTTGTTCGTTTTAAATCAATGGGCAACCATAATAATAAAGTAACATTCCATGATGAAGTTCGTGGTGATATTTCTATTGCTGAGAACGATATGGACATCGTTATTCTTAAATCTGATGGCCTTCCAACCTATCACTTTGCACATGCTGTTGATGATCATTTTATGCACACAACAACAGTCATTCGTGGTGAAGAATGGATCTCATCAGCCCCAATACATATCGAATTATTTGATACTTTAGGCTTTAAATTACCTAAATACGCTCACTTACCAGTTATCATGAAACTTGATAATGGCAACAAGCGTAAACTTTCAAAGAGAAAAGACCCAGAAGCATCAGTCTCCCACTTTATTGAAGAAGGTTATCCAAGAGAAGCATTACTCGTTTATTTAATGAGCATTGCAAACTCCAACTTTGAAGAATGGACTGCCGAAAATCATTCATATAATTTAGATGAATTTAAGTTTTCGTTCGATAAAATGTCCCTAGACGGTGTTCTTTTTGACCAAGATAAGCTCAATTTCTTCTCAAAGGAAATTATTGCTCAAATGTCTAATCAAGAAGTTTATGATAGAGTCTATGAATGGGCAGATGATGAATTCAAAGCCAAGTTAGAAAAATATAAAAAAGAATCTCTTGCAGCATTAAATATTGAACGCGGTGGTGAAAAAGCACGTAAAGACTACGCTGCATATAAAGATGTATATCCTATTATTTCCTTATTTTATAAAGAAGATAACGAAAAAGAATTTAATGAAATTGGTTGTCAATTTAAACCAGAAATCCCTGGCGATGTTGTAAAAGCTGTTCTTGAAGACTTTAAGAAATCTAATGATTATTCACTCGCAAATGATGTTTGGTTCAATACAGTTAAAGAATTAGGTGCTAGACACAAATTTGCTGAAAGTGGTAAAATCTTCAAGCAAAATCCTGAAGCATATGTTGGACACGTTGGTGATGTTGCAGAAATCATCCGTGTCGCAATCACATGCAGAAAGAATACTCCTAACCTTCATGATGTCTTAGTTATTCTAGGCAAAGATGAAGTTGATAGAAGAATTGATCGCGCTATAGCATCAATCAAATAAGGGCTTTGCCCTTCTGGCCCCATGGTCAAGCGGTTCAAGACGCAACCCTCTCAAGGTTGAATCAAGGGTTCGATTCCCTTTGGGGTCACCAATTAAAAAAATAGAACTCTCTTATGAGAGTTTTTATTTTATGTTATTGAAATAAAATTATTTCTTTATATAATAAAGATATGGAACGCGAAGAATTATTTATTCAAATACTTGATAATGACGAGAAAATTATTGAAACATTTAAACCAAATCATAAAAGATTTGTTGGTTTAACTATTTTAAGAAATTTCATTGCGACATTATTAGTTCTTATATTTCCTGCAATCTTTGTTTTTGTTTCATTAGCTCTCAACAATGGAGTCAACGAAACAACTCAATGTGAAATAAATGGTGTTGAACACACCGGAGAAGCTTGCAGAGTAGGCCTTGCTCCTTTTGTTGTGGTTCCATGTATCATTGCTGGGTTAATTGTACTTGGATTCATTTTCTCAGTCGTTACTAGAATTGTTGTTTATAAAAAGACATGTTATTGCTGTACAAATAAGAGAATCATTATTCGCCGCGGATTCATCGGCGCCGATTATCAAACATTAGATTATGACCTTATTGGAGGTATGGATGTTCAGGTTGATTTCTTTGATAAAATTATGAAGCCAAATACCGGAACGATTTCCTTTGCATCAGCAGCTTCTCCAATGATTGAAAGACAGGGTTCTTCATATTATTTTGCACATATTGAAAACCCATACGAAACATACAAGAAAATTAAAGAATATTCATCTACATATCGTGACGGAAAATTAAATAGTTAATATATGAAAGCGATCTATCTTTGTTCGAACAAAACAGGTATTAAAAAGTCGGAAAAGAAGACCGCTTTTATTTTTAATTCATTACATAAAATATATAAAGATTTAACAATTGTAAAAACCGAAAATATTGAGGATTTTGAGGAAAATATACGCAAATCCGTGGGTATTTTCGATTTAGTCATTGTTGGTGGTGGCGATGGAACTTTGAAGGCTGCTGTCAATGTTTTGATGGAATTTTCTAAAGAAGAAAGACCGGTTTTGGGATACCTTCCGTTAGGCACAATCAATGACGCTGGAAAGGCTGTTGGAATTAATGGAAGTTTAAGAAAAGCCTTAAAGATTTTGAAAGACAATTCTGTTGTTGAAGTTGATGTCTGCAAAGTTAACGATGAATATTTCAATTTCGTATGTGCTGCAGGAGCTTATTCAGACATTTCCTACATCACAAAAAGAAGAGCTAAAAAAATCATTGGTAAATTTGCTTACTATTTTGTTGCAATTGCCTCACTTTTTAGAAAGAAAAAACTCGATGTGCATGTTGTTGCTGACGATCAAGTTGTTGATATGAAAACCCCATTAGTTTTGATAATGAATTCGAAAAACGTTGGCGGTTTTCCGGTTAATTTTAATTATTCAGTGGTGGATGGCAAGGTTGAAATATACCTTACAAAACCTGGACTTTTTAATGGATTGTTGCATTATGCTTTCTTTAAAATGAGAACAGTTAAACTTAAGGCTTCTCACCTAAAAGTATCGATTAAATCGAATGAAACTTGGTGCCTTGATGGAGAAAAAGGTTTTGATGGAGACATTGAAATCAATGTAATCCAGAAAGAACTTCGAATGATTGGCAAATTAAAATAATTTAATTTTTGCTTTCCATTTTAACAATATTATTATATTATTAACGCAGTAGGCGGAAATTTTATGAAATTCAAAAAACCAAGAGGAGTGCTATTAGGAATTGGCTTCGGTGCATTCGTTGTTGCTGCAGTTTTATTCTTCTTAGTACCAGTAATTCTTGCTGATTTCCAATACAATAGTATGGAAGCAGTGATGGGAGGACTTAAAGGATTAATCTCCTTCAATTTTGTTAATGTTCTTTATACAGCATTATTCATTTTATTTGTTCTTGCAATTGCAGTTGTTGTTATTTATGCGGTTATGGCTGTTCAAAAGAAACACAAAATTCATCTTCTTGTTGCTTTACTTTCATTAATTTTCGTTTTTGGTTCCTACTTAGTAGTTTCTATTTATTTCCTTGGCAGCGACATTAATTTTGGTGGTAAAGCTACTGATTCAACAAATTCATTGCTTTCATTAATGTTAGCTTCTGAAAATGCTTTGGGTAAGATTTTATCTTCACTCGTTCTTGCATTTGCTGGCGTGTCCAACGTTATGCTTATTGTACACATGTTTGTCGCACTAGTTTCAATGACAGTAACCGAAGAAGTTAAAGCATTCGAAGAAAAATGCGAAGAAGAAACTAAAAAGGCAATTGAAGAAAAGACTGCAGAACTTGTTGCTTCTCAACCAGCACAAGAAGCAGTTCCTGCTGAAGCAGGTCCAGTATTCGGAACTATTTTAGCTCCAGAAGTTGAAGCCGATCTTGAAGAACGCAAACGTAAAGAAATGGCATTATTCAAATCAGCAATCGATTCTGGATACTTTACAGAATACGAAGAACTTGAATTCCCAGAACCTCTTGAAGGTGTCGAGGAAGAACCAGTTTGTGAAGCCAGTATTGTTGAAGAAAAGACAGCATTCATTTCTAAGTCGAGCATTCACGTTGGCTACACACACGATTAAATTGTTTTAATATAACTCTTTGAGTTATTTTGAAAATATACAAATTTTGGAGGGCTTTATATGAAAAAAGCTAAAAACGCACTTGCGATAGTTGGCATTGTATTCGCCGTTATCGCAGCCGCATTGCTAGTGTTACATCCAGTTATTGACGGAGTTGCAGCAGCATTATCCGAAGACCCAACCCCAGCTATGGGATTTGGTGAATATCTTGGTCTTGTAACAGGAAGAATTCCACAATTAATTGATTTTGGTTGGATTTCTTCATTCTCACTCGATGCATTAAAGATTAACTTCCCAATCATCGTTGCAGCAGTCGGAGTAATTCTTTTAATTGTTTTACTCATTATCATGCTTTGCAAGAAACACGCCAAAGGTTTAGGCTGGTGGGTTGTTATGCTCGTAATGCTCGCTGTATCAGTCGTAGTTGCATCTGTTTATGTTAAACCAGGCAACTTCTACGATGTTTACTTTGGAAAAGTACAAGAATTGTCCTACTCAACCTTTGATGTAAATAAGTATTTATTTATCGCAGGTTTAGTTTGCGCAATCGTTGCTTCCGCAGCAATTATTATTGCTTCAATCTTCTATATGGTTTATGTTTGTAAAGCAAGCAAGAAAGCTAAGAAAGTTGATGATGCAAGAAAAGCTGCACTTGCTAAGATCGAAAGTCTTTTAGGAGGAAATAACTAATGGCTACATTAAATGAAAACGAAGCTCGTTTACTTGCAATTAAAGAAGAGCTTTTGAATAAGAAAGATATTTCTCTTGAAGATATCGAAGCTTTAGACAAAGAAATTTCCGCTCTTGGAGAAGAAAGAGAACAACTTAAAGCAGAAGAAGCTAAAGCAGAAGCTCCAGTCGCAAAAGCTAGCGAAGAAGCTGCTCCTTCAGCAGAAGCACCTGCTAAAGCAGAAGAAGCTGCACCAGCAGATGAAAATGCTAAAGTTATTAGACGTATTCTTGTCCATAAGAGTGGCAAAGTTGTCAGAGTCTTAAATGAACATTATTACGATATCACAACCAACGTGTTTGTTGATCAAGGCTACTATGATCCAAATAGACCAGCTGAAACTGAACAACAACACTATGAAAGACTTATTAACGAAGCTAAGAATGTTTTACAACCAGCACCAGCTCCAGTTGCAGCACCAGCTCCAGCACCAGCACCTGTTATCGTTGTAACTCAACCACAACCACAAGTCGTTGTTGCACCAGCTTCAGCACCTGCACCAGTTGTAGTCGCTGCTCCAGCTCCAGCACCTGTTGTTGCACCAGCTCCAGCACCTGCACCAGTTGTAGTCGCTGCTCCAGCTCCAGCAAAAGAAAAAGTCGAACGTATTCCATTTGCTGATCGTATGAAACATGCTGAAAAATCATTGAAGTTTGCTTATAACGAAATTAAGTCCGAAATCTTATCTTACGGTCTTAAATCACGTATTTCTATCGCAGGCGATACATTCAGATTACACACCAAGACATATGTTATGCTTGTTGTTGCTGGTAAGAGCCTAAAACTCTACTTCGCTTTGGATCCAAAAGATTATAAAGATTCCAAGATGCCACTCGGTGACGCATCTAAGAAAGTCCTCCACAAAGATACACCACTTGTATTCAAAGTTAAGTCAGACTTATCAGTCCGTAGATGTAAACAACTTATCGCTGATTGCTGTGCTAAAGACGGTCTTGAAAAAGGCGAATTTGTCAAACACGATCACGTTAAAGATTTATAATCTTAGACTAAACAAAAATAATTTAAAGGTGACCTTCGGGCCACCTTTTTTAGTTACTAATTTTTTCTTTGTACAGTTTATAAATTTCATCACTAGTTTGTTCGATTGTTTTGTTTTCGGTATGAATTACATAATCGACTTTTCCAATTTTATCTAGTGAGAAGTCATTGACGTCATTTTCTAGTCGTTTAGTGATATTTTCTTGTTTATCTCCGCGAGATACCATTCTTTCATGCCTTGTTTTTTCGTCTGCGATAAGTAAGAATGAGACAACATGTTTATTATTTAATTTTAGGAATGAGTGAAGACCGTTTGGATCTAGGACAACAATTTTGTTGTCATCAACCTGGTCTACGCCACAACCATAGTAATTGTCGTTATACAAAGAGTGTTCAACAAATTTACCCTCTTTTAAGCGCTTTTTGAACTCTTCTTTGCTAATAAAGAAATATTCAATGCCATCAGTCTCGCCAACACGTTTTTCACGAGTAGTGGTTGTGACTGCTTTAACTAGGCCATAACGCTTTTGTAAATCAAGGGCGGTAACCGTTTTTCCGCTTGCTGATGCACCGACAAGTAAAATCATAAAATTTATTATACTCGAAATTAAAAATCAAAAAAATGCAAAAAAAGAGACTTATAAATAAGTCTAAAAAAATTTTCATCGAAAATGCGAAATGGTACTGCAATTTGTATATAGGAGGACATTTATTTTATGGCACGTAATAGTTATGACGGATCCTATATAAGATTTTCAGAGATGGAGACAATTGCAAAAGTCTATTTTGAAAAAGCCAAATATTACAAAAGCAACGGAAGCCCAAAAACTGAAAAGGTAAATAATAAAATGCTTACGATTGGCAAAATAGATAAAGCATGTAATGTACTTTGCGATCCATACAAAACAATTATTAGAAACACATTTTTTGAAAAGAAAAATTTGTACTGGTGGGAACAGTATTATTCAAAAACCACTTATTATCGTTTAAGGAACAAGGCTATTAAAACATTTTTATTAGCATACAAATTACAATGAAAACATCATTAAAACTTTTATTATTATCAACTTTGACCGCGATGAGTGGAATAGGGGCAGGAACTGATACAAATTCCGGTGTTTATTCTCTTAAATGCACTCCTTTTTATCGTGCAGGTATTAATTCAAAGATTTCTTTTAATGTTAGAGCATCAAAAATGAATAAAGTAATTGTTACAGTGGATATAGTCAATGATTTATTTAAAGACGGAATAACTATTTATAAAAAAACTTACACTGCTGCTGGTAGTGCAAATATTTCTTATAACAATAGTTATACTAGAAGTAGCGGAAACATATTGCGAATAAAGCAAGGGACATCAAAAGGAAATAAAACAATTGAATGTGAAATCAATGTTGCTAAAAGCAGCACAACTGTTATAGGTGATTCAATTTATAATTTTGAATCCAGTTCTTATTATTATTCATATTCAAATAGTGGCTGGTCAAAAAATAAGGAAAAGATAAGTTTTTATAACTTTGAAGATTGTTATATGCCAACTTACTATCACCAAATAGACTTTTCGAATTTTTACATTAAATTGAATGAAACTCTAGATACTTCAAATATAAGTTGTGAAAACGCAGTCTTTGGAATTACAAATAAAAATGGAATATTTAATTCTTTTGAGCACGATTCTGAATTAGCTTACTTTCCGCTAACTTTTGAACAAAAAGATAAATCTTTTTTCTTAAAGCTGAAAAATGTTTTATATGTTAATCCCTTAACACAAGAAATGTCTGCGACTCAAAAAACTAATTTTGTTAAAACTAGATTGATTTATTTACCGAGAAACGAAAAAAGATATGAGGATGAGTATAATTGTTATATTTCTTTAGAAGGTTTCGGAATAGATAGAGCTGATTTTTTAACAAACTTTAAATATAAATCTTTATTAAATACTTTTGGAGACTGTCGCAACAGTGAATATTGCATAGTTAATAGTTAATATGACAAATTGTATCTTCTATTCACTATTTTTTGTTTTGTTTCTAAACATGTCGTTTGGATCTTTGAGAATGTCACAAGTTAATAGAGTTTTTATGTCAACATACAAAGGAATGTATGAAGCTTGTGCTGTTACTGTAGGCAATGATGGAGAACCAATTTATCCGTACTTTGATAAAAATATCTTAACAAATTATGTAACAAACTTTATTGGCGAAAATGTAAGAAAATTCGTCCCGTCCTATGACTTAAGCATCAAATTTTACACACTGGGTGGGACTTATGAATGCCAAGAGAACGATTTAGCAAGAACTGTAAAAGTAAGTTTAAAGGCAAATATTAACTATCTATTTACATTTAATAAAGAACAAACTATTTCAATTGAAGAAAGGAGTGCCGTATGAACGAAAAATTAATTAACTATATAGAAAATTCATTTCTAAAAGATTTGATAAGTTCAGAAGGAGTTACAGATATTTCCTATAACGGCTCTAGTTTTTTCTATTTGCATAATGTTGAAGGCAGAAAGAAATCAGATTTAATTGTTTCAAACAGTGGAGTTTTGGATTTTCTAAGACAAATTGCAAATTTTTCAGAAAAACAATTTTCGGTCTCTACACCTTTCTTAGATATTTCGGTTGGAAGATACCGTATAAATGCTGTTCATACATCAATAGGTAGGGTTAGCAATGAAAAAGCGTGTACATTTGCAATAAGAATTGGCTCTGAACAATCTCGAGTAATTGATGATTTAGATTTTATTGATGAAAAGTGTAGGAAATACTTATTTAAAGCTATAGAGGATGAAAAGTCGATTGTTATTTGTGGGCCTACCGGAAGTGGAAAGACAGAATTGCAGAAATTTCTTCTTTTAAACCTAAAAGACAATACCAGGGTCATCATTATTGATAACGTTGAAGAATTAGAGAACATACGAATTAATGACAAGATAGATGTCTCTAGTTGGCAGATTTCTGAAAATAATTTAAATTCATCAATCCAAGAACTTGTTAGGAACGCTTTAAGAAGTAATCCAGACTGGATTGTTATTGCGGAGTCAAGAGGCAAAGAAATGAACGAAATATTAAATAGCATTATGACAGGGCATCCAATCATCACGACTTTACATGCAGAAAAATTAGAAGATATACCTTTACGTATTTGTAGAATGGTGGAGATGGCTGACATCACTCAGAAGCATGAAAGCATTTTAAATGACATTTATGAGCACGTAAAAGTATGTGTTTTTCTAAATAGAAAGTTTGATTCTGATAAAGGAGTTAAACGTTATGTTGAATCGATTGGCGAGCTTCAAAAAGATCACACTATGAAATTGATTTATAGGAGGTCATAGAATGATAGGGATAGTTATTGGATTCATTGTTTTATCTTTGGTAAGTGGGGTCTTGTGTTTTTTAACAACCTCAAATTTATACTTTGCGATAGGAATCTTTTTGATTTTTATCCTATATTTCTTTATCTTCCAGTATAAGAAATTTAACAAATACTATTCATTAGTAAGAAGAGTCCATTCCTGTTACTTTTTTATCAACTCATTTGTGGTCACTTTGTCTGTAAAAGAGTCTTATGAAGAAGGGTTCAAAAGTGGTTTGAGAGTCCAAGATTCTAAGTTGCATTTTTATGCAAATGAATTAAGTGAATTAAATGATTACGAGAAAGTGAAGTACTTAAGAAATTATTTTCAGTTAGCAATATATAAAATGTTCCTGAATGTTCTAGAAATTTACCAGGATCAAGGAGGAAATATTTTGAATATGTCCGATAATCTCATCCGAGAGTGTACAAGAACAGAAAAAACACTCTTAGATTCATACAATTTAGGTATCAAGCATTTAATAGAATTTATTGTTCTTTGGGCATTATCGTTTGGCGTTTTGTTGTTTCTAAAATTTGGCATTGGCGATTTCTACAATAAGATGTTAAATAATCCTATTTTTGCGCCTCTAATTTTGGCCTTCTTTTTAATCTTCTTGTTATCTATTCATTTTTTCTTAAAATCTTTTACCAATTTGTCAGTAAAGGAGGATGTTGTTGAATGAAAAAAATAATTAGTCAAATTAAACGTTTGGGCTTATCAGTTAAGAAAGAATTTATTATTTTTGGCATTATCAATTTTCTATTAATTGCCGGTTCGATTTGTTTAGGAATATTCGAGAAAAAGGGGGTATTTTTCGCATTTGGTCCAGGATTTGCAGTGGTTTTTTCAATTCTGTATTTGTCACGATACGGTACTTTGATAAACAAAATTAATAGTGATAACTTAATTGAATTTTCTGAACTGTTTGGGTTCTTTAGAATTTATATTAAGAATGGTTATAACGTCTACAATTCACTCAAGGAAATTTCGTATTTCGCGAACGAAAAATTGAAAGAATTATTAACAAAATTATTAGCTGAAATTGATAGTGATAAATCTGTTCAACCGTTCATTAATTTTTCATCAAATTTTGACGAAATAATTGTTGAAGAATTGATGATTTCTATTTACCAAATGATTGATGAAGGCGAACAGTCAAATTATCTCTCTCAATTTGAATTAATTTTTGATAAATTTTCTGAGGCTTTAACTCAAAAGGAATTGAAGAAAAAGGACTCAAAATTAGGAACTCTTTCTAGCGCTCCATTAATTGGTTCTTCTTTTTTAATTATTGTTATTACCGTTGGTATTATTGGCCTGATTGGAGACATCATCAATGGGATATAAATTAGGCTTTATTTTGTCGTTATTATTAGTTGTAGAATTGTTCATTTTGGCAGGAGATCTTTTCTCTGCCCAAGTGATATATACCAATTTAGATGCTGTTAGTATTACAGCGGGGAACATTATTTCTTCAAAGGGAGGTATAACAAATGAAGTTAGAACATTTGTTGCCAACAATACCGGAGGCGAAATAATCGCAGTTGGAGATGACGCTCCATTATTTGGATCAGTTTATACTTTCAAAATCTTCAAAAGCTATCAACCTATGAATTTCTTTATTGGCGAATCGGAAATTTCTGTAGTCCGCAGTGTCGTAATTGGCTATTACAATTAGAAAGGAGTTTATTATGTCTGAAGTAAAAGGTACTTTACTAACCATCATTCTTGTATTAGCTGTATTTGCATCAATATTTACCATTGTAACTCTTGCTATCGAAAGAAAAGCAAATGATGTTTCAAGTAAAATTGAACATGCAGGTGAGCCAACTGCGCAAGCTGCTCAACCAGCAGCTGGTGCTGCCGCAGCTAATTCATTAGTTTATCATTATTAAGATAATGTATAAGGGAGGCTCTGCCTCCTTTTTTCTACAACTTTATAAAATACTTTATTTTTATATGCTATGTGATACAATAATCACACGTTGAGGTAAATTTATGGATAAACTTGCTGAAATTAAAGAGCGTCTTGCAAAAGCTGCTCACAAAGATTCAATTGACGATTCTATGAAGTTAAGAGAACTCGGTATTGATTCTCTTGATATTGTCGAACTTCTTTTACAACTTGAAGATGACTATGGTGTTCACTTCAATGACATGGATATGTCAAATCTTGTTACAGTAAAAGATTTACTCGACGTAATCGCAAAACAATTAAAATAATTAATTTCTAGTTGTTTTTAATAATAGTATTTGATACTATTTAATGCGTCGCCCACTTAGCTCAGCGGTAGAGCTATCGGCTGTTAACCGATCGGTCTGCGGTTCGAATCCGTAAGTGGGCGCCACTTCTGGCCCGTTGGAGAAGCGGCTTAACTCATATGCCTTTCACGCATACATTCATGGGTTCGAATCCCGTACGGGTCACCAGATTAAAAAATTGATGCTACGGCATCTTTTTTTTATTGCTAATACACATAAACGCACGATAAATATGGAAGAATTTCACAAGAAACTTGAGAAATACTTCCAACGTGCGTATAATATGCTCGCGAGTTTGAAGGAGGATTTTATGAAGAAAACATCAATCCTTAAAAACAAAACATTAGTTATTGGCTGTGGTTCACTTGGGGCGACAATTGCTAATAAATGTTCACAAGAAGGCAAAAACATCATGGTCGTTGACACAGATGCTAAATCTTTTGAACGTTTATCAGATCGTTTTAGTGGATACACATTTGTTGGTGACGTTACTGATCTCTCTACTTTAGAGGAAGCATACATCACAACAGCAAAAGAAATTATTATTACAACTGGTGACGATAACACCAATTTATTTGTCGCGCACATTGCACGCGTTATTTATAATGTTCCACAAATTTATGTTCGTTTATCTGACCCAGATTCAGAAATTTTATTAAAAGGTATGGATATTAAATCCATATTCCCACTTGAATTATCATTTGATAAGTTCAATTTAATGAGAGGAGGCCGCAAATAATGAAAATCGTTATTGCAGGTGGTTCTAATACCGCAGACTACATTATTAAAAACTTTAAAGGCCATTCTCATCAATTGACTATTATTAACTTTGATAGAGAGGCTGCAAATTATTTAGCAAAATCATCCAAGTTACCAGTTTTCTATGGAGATCCGACTAAACCATATTGTTTAAAGGATGCTCACATTGAAGGCTCTGACATCTTTATTGCTTTAGGCAATAGAGATTGTGATAACTATGTTTCTTGTTTGCTTGCCAAAAAGATATTCAACGTAAAAAAATGTATTTGTATCGTTTCAAACCCAAAGAATGTTGAAGTTTTTAAAAGATTAGGCATTGATTCCGTAATTTCTTCAACTGAACAACTCGTCCAATCAATTCTTTCTGAGTCATCTCTTGAATCATTTATTAAGACAATGTCTTTAGAGGATGAAAAAATCGTTTTGACTGAAATTATTATTAAATCAACATACTATATCGCTCATAAACACATTATGGACATTAATTTTCCAAAAACTGGCTCTATTGCCTGTATTTATCGCAGACCACGTGTAATTATTCCGAATGGTTCTACATTAATTTTACCTAAGGACAAATTAATTGTTCTTTCGACACCAAATGATCAAAAGGATATTATTTCTTTTGTTCAAAGAGATAAAAAATAATGAAAAAAATTGCATCTGGTTATAGGCTAATATTTGGATATTTAGGACTTTTCCTTATTTTTGTAGGGCTGACAGTTCTTTTTCCATTAATCTTTTTTATTTTCTATCCAGAAGAGATTTCATCATGGTACTGTTTTGTGATTCCTGGGGTTTCCGCATTAGCAGTTGGAATTACTTTATTTTTGTTGATTGCTAAACGTGAACACGCAAAACTTCAGAAGCATCAAGACGCAATTCTGATAGTATTAATTTGGCTTGTTGCTATTCTTGTTTCTGCTGTTCCTTTTATATTAAAAGGAGATCTTGATTTTACTAAATCAATTTTTGAAACAACATCTGCATATGGAACAGTTGGATTAACGGTTTACAACGATGCATGTTATGCCTCGCATGTCTTTACTCTTTATAGAGCAATCCTTTGTTTTGTTGGTGGTATTGGCTTAGTTCTCATTGTTACATCTGCTATTTCTGATAGATATGGAATTAAACTCTATATTGCTGAAGGGCACAACGATAAACTTATGCCAAATTTAGCTGCATCAGCAAGATTAATTCTTTCCATTTACTTTGTAATTATTGCTCTTGGTGTTGGTGCTTATTGCTTAGCAGGAATGAGCCCGTATGATGCAATAGTTCATTCAATTAGTGCAACATCAACTAGTGGTTTTTCTTCAAGACCAGAAGGAATATTGGCATTTGAAACAACCACAAATTATGGTGCAGTGCAACTCATTACAGTTTTCTTGATGCTTGCTGGCTCATTAAACTTCTTATTACATTTATTACTTATTACTGGAAAGTTTAAAAAATTTTTTAAAGATTGTGAGTTGAAATTTTTCTTAATTCTTTTCGTCTTATTTGTACCATTAGTTTGGTTATCAGCTTATGCTAATAATAATTGGACTAATGGGCTTGACTGTTTAAGAACGTCTGCATTTACATTCATTTCTGGTATTACAACAACTGGATTTACAAATGCATCAAGCATGATTTCACTTGGCCAAGCTGCTATTTTAATTTTTGTTGTAACAAATATTATAGGCGGTGGTATGGGTTCAACTGCAGGTGGTGTTAAGCAATACAGAATTATTCTTGTTTTCAAACACTTTTATTGGTCTGTTGTTGAAAGACTTTCACCATCAAATATGATTTATACCCATTATGTGTATAGATTAGGAAAAGAAAAGACAATCGATGATCAAGAAGTTTCTGAAGCTTCAGGTTATTTGCTTCTTTATATTTCAGTTTTGTTCTTTGGAACAATAATTATGTCTATAGTTGGATCAGGACAATTTGATTTCGGAAGTGCTTTATTTGAATTTTCAAATGCCATTTCTGGTACTGGTTTTACAAACGGAATTACAGCTACTTGCAGTGCTGGAATTCATTGGATTTTGATTGTGGGAATGTTCCTTGGCCGTTTAGAAATATTGGCTATATTCTTTGCATTATATAGAGTCGGAAGAGATATATTGAGAAAGGAGACTCGTTAATATGTTAATAGACGAATTACAAAAAGCTAATATTGAGGCTTTAAAAAGTGGCAATAAGGTAGCAAGAGCTATTCTCTCTGTCGTAATCGCTAAATATAAAGCCAGTGCTATTGAACTTAAAGCATCAGGAAAAGAAGCAACAGATGCTGATATGGTAAAGATTATTACCAAATCAATTAAAGAACTTGATGAAGAAAAAGAAGGCTATGCAAAAGTTGGAAGAAATGAAGAAGTTTCAGCCATAGATTCTCAAAAAGCATTAATTGAAAAATATCTTCCAAAACTTATGTCTGAAGATGAAATTAGAAACATTATTGCTTCACTAGAAGACAAATCAATGCCATCTGTTATGAAACATTTTAAAATGAACTACGATGGACAAGTTGATATGTCAGTAGTTTCAAAAATCGCAAGAGGACAATAATTTCTCTTGAGAAATAGTTTGTAATTAATTATAATTATCAAGCACTACAGGAGTGTCGTACAATGGTAGTACAACGGTCTCCAAAACCGCTAACGCGGGTTCGATTCCTGTCACTCCTGCCATTTACAAAAAATAAGTAACGTAAGAAAGCGTTACTTTTTCTTTAATTTATAAGGTTTCTAAGCTGTTTTTTGCATATTTTTGAATGTCAATCATGCTGATATGCCAAAGTATTTTCAGGATGATTTAAAGAAGCTTGCAAAACTAACAAGAAAAGCTTCAAAATGTCAAAAAGTTAACAAAAACTCATTTAAAACGTGGCAAAAAGTTAAAAGAACTAGAAATAACTCAATCAATGTCAAGAAAAGGAAATTGTCTTGACAATTCACCAATTGAAAACTTCTTTGGCAGATTAAAAGAAGAAATGTTTTATGATTGAGAGAAGTCATATAAAAATATGAATCAATTAAAAGCTACAATCAAAGAATATATTGAATATTGGAACAATTATAGAATAGTGATGCGATTAAAAATGAGTCCATACCAATATAAAAATATTTACTAAATATAAACAGTGTAGTTTAATATGTGTAGGTTCAAATCCACAGTCAAAATTTGTGGGGGAACGTCAAACTAATTAAACAATACAGCGCCTATGCGTGGAAACGTGACTAAAATTGAACTAGTAGGAACAAAAAGATGAAGATAAAATCGGTGATTTTTATATCATTTATATCATTGTTTACTTTATGCGGTTGTAGTAACCAATCTCATAAAACTTATAATGTAAAATTTGAGGGTGATCAAACTATTAACCACTTAAAGTATTTAGGTAAAAATACCGCATCTAGTGATGATGATTTTACGATGTCTTTTGCAATTGATTACAATTATGAGTTATTAATTGATAACATTAATGTTTCTATTAACGGCATACAGAATGATGATTGTTGGTCATTTTTGTATCAGACAAATGTTAAAAATATTTTTACTATAAATAAAAATTTCATTAATGGAGATTTATCTATTAATGCTTTTGCAACTTATAGAACCTCAACCCCAAGTGAATACGGATATATTTTTGATGATGAAATCACAAACATTTGTGATTGTAGGTTCTCTGATGATAGACAACCAAAATTTATCCCAACTTTAGATCAAGTTGCTTATCCAGTTATGGAGGATGATCCTATTGAGGTAATAATTACTTTAAAAGATGGAATTCTTTATGAAGGTGACGCTAAAAGAATAATGGACAATATTTGGTTTAGGACTAATGCCAGATACACATTATTAGGAGAAGATTTTTTCAAAACTTATAGTAATGATTTTAGAGAATGCCGCATTCGCGTTCCTCATTATATAATAAGAGATCATGGGTCTTTTAAAGTGAAAAGTTGAAAAGAGAATTAAAAATGTTCAGAAACAAACATAGAAAATTACTACTTATAAATATAGCTTTATTATCTCTTGCAAGCTGTGGTGTGCCTGCTGGCCCAAGTGATGATGGCAAGGATTTTGTTACTATTAGAAATAACTATAAATCTTATATGCTAGAGCATCAAGGAACCGGCTACTTTAAAGATAAGACCATTAAAGAAATAAAGGAAATGCTAACCGAGAAAGACATTGGAGGAATTAAAACATATTTTTTCAATGATATTGATTATACTGATGATCAGGATAGAAGTTCTTGGCCTGCCGGAAATCATTTAGGACGAACTTTACAATTAACTGTATTAGCAAATAAAACTAACAACTCTGAACTTAAAGATATTTCATTAAAATGTCTTTATCATTGGATTTATAGCAATTATAGAAATACTAATTGGTGGCAAAATGAAATTGGTGCCAATCAAAATTTGTCAAATATTGCAATGTTTTCTTTCGATGATTTAACAAAAAAAGGTCAAGATGCATTATTAGGAAAACTTTATGAAAGTAGCATTTATCATCGCCCTTCTTTATCTACTCATGAAGGTTCGAATCTTTTGAATTATTGTGAAATGACTATTAAATGTGCTGCTTTAGAAAAAAATTATAAAGAAATTGATACCGCTTTAGAGTGCACCTCAAAAACAATTACTCAGAATGGTGTTGAGGGATATCAACCTGATGGTAGTTTTTTCCAACATGGTACATTGCTTCAAACAGGAAGTTATGGAATTGAAGGCACAACAAAAATAGCAAATGTAATTACTATGCTTAAAGGTACAAATAAATCATTACCTACGGATAAAATGGATATTATTTCTAATTTTATATTAAATGGTTTAAAACCTATGACTTACAAAGGAATGTATAATTACATGGCTGTAGGTAGAGCCTATTCTAGAGTTGACTCTTTAGATGTTGAATTGGGTTCATATAAAGTTAGCGACATGAAGAAATTTACCGCTTTGTCTAATATGCCTAAAAAAGACGAAATTGATAAATATATTGACGATGTAGTTAATAAAACCGCCACTTGCTATATCGAAGAAACTGAAGCATACGAAAATTCTAAAGTTCTTGTTGGAAATTTCGATGATGTTTATATGTGCTTTAAAGGCTCTGATTCAAATGCAGTAAATACTGAATGCGTTAATCATGAAAATTCACTCGGATATAATTTTTCATATGGTCAAAATACATGTGTCATGCAAAGTGGTAAAGAGTATTTTAATATTTCTCCTATTTGGGATTATACAGAAACACCAGGAGCAACTTCACGAGATTTTGGTGGTGGAACAATTTTAGAAAAAGATCAACAAATTGATAAATATGTAAAGGAAACTCTAGACAATGGTTTATACGAAGAAAAGCTCGCAAAAATCAATCCAAATACTGGAAAATCGTGTATTTTTAATATTGGTAAACAAGATGGAATAAGCTATAGCATGACTCAATCAGTTCATGACATTACAACCAAGAATATTTCTGGAGGGGTTGAATTTACTTCGACTTGTTTTATGACTAATGAAGGTATGATTGTTTTGGGTGCAGGTTTAGGCAATAAACAAGCAGATCTTCCTGAAAGCGAAAAAATACTTCACACATCATTAGAACAATGTCGACTATATGAAGATGATGAGATTCCAACCATTTCCGAAGATAATTTAAGCGTAAAAAAAGGCAAAGTTGTTTATTCATCACTAGATAATCAACCTCTTGCTTTAAAAATAGAAGATAGAACATATAATTGGCAAAGAAATAATCCTTCTTTAGCATCAAAAATTGAATCAGGAAAAGTGGCTTCTATCACTTTAAATGACGCTCGCGATAAGAATTTTGATCATTATGCTTACGCAGTTCAACCAGCAAATAAATTTGCTATGAATTCCATTAGTGTCGTATACAATACTCCGAAAGCAGCTGCCATTGAATTAACTGATGGAACTTTAGTTGCCTGTTTTTATGAGAATGAACCATTTGTCTATTCTGGAAAAGAATATAAGCCTTCCTATTTTGATGTTAATAAAGGAAGTTTTGAAATTTTTTATAATTAACTTTTTATTTAATTTTTAAAATGTAGCACAATATTGTTATAAATTTTAAAAACTTGTTTCTAGAACCAAATATGTGAATTTAAATTTTGTATTACTTGAATTTTCAAAAGACAAAAAATTATTAATTCAATTAAAGAGTTTTCAGAAGATTCTAGTTATCATTATTTTGTAAGTGATAGCGCAAATCTTGATTAAATCAATAATATTTCTTTTTTGAAAAAAGCCCTGTAGGGCTTTTATTTTTTGCTTTCAGAAGAATGCTCAATCATGTAGTCGAGGTTATCAAAACCTCGACCAGATAAGTTAAACTTTTTGTGTTCGCAAGTCGCTTTATGTCAATGATTTGTTTCATTACTTATTATCTTCGATTTTTGTATCAATGAAATTCTTAAATTGTCCAAACAATTCTTCTTTAGCTTCTGGTTGTCTAGCAATTGAATTATAAAAGCCTTTTGAAGCATATCCGATTGCGTATGCGCTTTCTTCGAATTTTAATTTTCCATAGGCACCAATAATATAGGTTGTATATTCAAAGATTGAATCGCTTATTTCTGGTTGTCTTGCAAAAGCCTCGAAAGCAGAAGCAGTTCCAAAGCCTAGCATTTTTGCGCATATTTCTAATTTTTGTTCCGCGATTGCTTTAAGCACCATTTTTCCGAAAGAAATCATTTCAACATGATATTCCGGCTGTCTAGCAATTGCATCAAAAACCCCATCATCGGTTGTAATTTCGAATTCATTGGTATCACTATTGGATCCAAAAATGGAAGCTATACCATAAATTTTCCCTAACGATGTTGAAGCGCCAATGTTATTAAAGAGTAATTCCTTGGCTTCATTCAAATATTCAATAGCTTCTGGCGCTCTAGCAACAGAGTCAAAATAATGAATTAATGATAAACCAATTTGTTCATTTCTAATTTCTTCTATACTCTTCTCAGGTGTTTCTAAAATATAAATGATATCTTTAATATCATTGTTGGCCTGGTCGAGAGAATCACTTAGTTCATCAATTTTCGATGAATTTGTTTTCACGTCATTATTCACTTTTTCAACATTAGAATTTGTCTCATTAATATCATTGTTGGCCTGGTCGAGAGAATCACTTAGTTCATCAATTTTCGATGAATTTGTTTTCACGTCATTATTCACTTTTTCAACATTAGAATTTGTCTCATTTATTTTTGTATAATTTGTTGAAATTTCAGACTCAATTTTGTCAAAGCGAGCTATTGTTCTATCTTCACTTGCACATGATGTACATGCTAAAATTGCTGTTGAACTTAATAAAATTAATAATAGTTTATTTTTCATTTTTTTATCTCCGTAAATTTATAGTTTAGTTTAGATTAAATTAGAGTAATGTTCAATCAAATAGTCTAGGTCTTTATCGCCTCGGCCAGATAAACAAACAACAATTGAACCTGAATGCATTGTTCTAGCACATTTAATTGCATATGCGAGTGCATGCGAAGATTCAATTGCAGGAATTATTCCTTCAAGTTTAGAAAGCAAGAAGAATGCTTCTACAGCTTCATCATCAGTGATTGGAACGTAATTAACCCTTCCTATTGAATTTAAAAATGCATGTTCCGGACCAACACCGGGATAATCTAGACCGGAAGCGATTGTTGAGGCATCTTTCACATTGCCGTTTTCATCTTGCAGAACTATAGAATTAAAACCGTGGATAATCCCTTCTTTTCCATAATTAATTGATGCTGCAGTCTCATCAGAACTCTTTCCAGTTCCAGCAGCTTCAATACCAACAAGTTTAACAGGATCATCTAAAAATGCTTCAAATATACCGATTGAATTACTTCCGCCACCTGTGCATGCACAAACAATATCTGGTAATTCGCCAGTTTTTTCAATAAATTGCTCTCTCGCTTCTTTACCAATTATTTCTTGAAAATCTCTAACCATTAAAGGAAACGGGTGAGGACCAACGGTGCTGCCCATACAATAAAAAGCGGTTTTATACTCTTTCGAGTAAGCAGCAAATGCACTGTCGACTGCTTCTTTTAATGTTTTTGTTCCTTCATTAACTTCAATAACTTTCGCTCCAAGTATTTTCATTTTTGCAACATTTGGAGCTTGTTTTTTAATATCGACTGCACCCATATGAATTTCACACTCTAAACCAAAATATGCAGCAGCAGTTGCAACTGCAACACCATGACTTCCGGCACCAGTTTCCGCAATTAACTTAGTTTTTCCTAGGTATTTTGCCAATAATGCTTCTCCCATACAGTGATTTAATTTGTGAGAACCGGTGTGGTTAAGATCTTCTCGTTTTAAATAGATTTGTACTTTGCCTAAGTAAGTCGATAATCTTTCACAATGATATAGTGGTGTTGGACGACCTTGGAAGTCTCTTCTAATTCTTCTAAGTCCTTCTATGAATCTGCTTGATTTACAAATCGTTAAATATCCGTCGTAAATCTCATTAAAAGCATTCTGCAATTCCTTACTTACATACGAACCGCCAAATCTTCCGAAATAGCCTTCTTTATTTGGATAATTTTTTTTATATGTTGTAAAGTCAATCTTTTCTTCTTTGATTGCAGAATAAATTTGGTTTTCAATATTACGTCTTGATCTTTTGTCTGAAGGTTTGTTTGATATATTTGGAATAACATATGATTTACCTTTTTTATATGCTCCATCAACCCTTCCTTGCTCACATAGAGCACGTACTCTTCTTTCGTTTAGACCCCATTTTCTGGCAGCTTCTTTTACGCTTATATAAATCATACCGTTTTACTCCTGTCGGTATATATTGTATGCCTTATTGGTATTTTTGCAATTATAAAATTAGAAATTCTTTTTCTTAAGATTAAATTTTTTAAAAAAATATTTGATTATTTTTTATATAATAATATAATTGTTTTCGCTTGGAGGATAAAAAAATGATTTTAAAGAAATTTAATGAATTTTCAAAAATTGTCCGTATTGTTTTACTTGCAATTCCATTCTGTAACTGGGTTGTTGAGTTAATTCTCAGATGGTCCCTTTTCATTGAAAAGAAAGACGCTGGTTCACTCATCGTTGCTTTAGTTGCTACATTTGGTTTTGGAGTTGTCCTTGGTTGGATTGATGCAATCTTCACAGCCATGGAAGACAAGATTGTTTTAACTGATCTTAAACTCAATTAATTTGAAAAAATAGCAAAATAAAAGCTCTGCAATGCAGAGCTTTTTTTGATAGTCTAGTAATTATTTTGCAAATACTAAGTGTTTGAATAATAAGCACCAGACAAAGTCGAGCCATCCTAATGGTAAACCGAAGATTGTGTAAACAATAGCAACGATTAATGAGAATAAGCCTTTCTTTTCAAAGAAATTGCTCCATCTGACACATAATTCAACGATCCAGTTGACAACTGGGATTAATAAAAGAATTAATTGAATAATTCTTGATTGTTTGTTGAACCAAGCCTTCATGTAGTCTTCCTCCTATTCATATTATAAAAAATATTATTAATAATATAAACAAAAACTTTAAAAATTTTTTAGAATGAATGATCGATGTGGTGAGCAGCTTTATAAGCACCCAAATCATTAATTAATGAAGAGACGAAACCAACTATCAATAAAATAGGTGCGTTGATACCAAAATTAAATAGCGCCTGTTTAAAGCTTAACATCTCAGAACCAACAATTAATGGGTATATATAGCAGTTAAACACTGTTAATGTTGGCGAAATTATAATAAAGAAGATAACAGTGGAGATTAATGTTGCAAGTAATCTATATTTGACGTTTCCTGTATAAGTTTGGTTAGGAACTTTAAAGAGATTTGCAAACCATCTTCCAATATCTGTTAATGGGATGAAATTCGAAATAATTAATGATAAGGCTAGGGCAATTGCGAAATTTACGCTGAAATTTACCCAGTCAATAGTATTAAAATTAATTGTCAAAACACCTGAGTCTAAGTTAGATTGTGCAGTGATGGCAGAAGCTAAGCACAAAAAGAATGAGACAGGAATGTCACAAACAAGGCTATAGATAAATGTTGCAAGTCTAAACTTTTTTGTCATATTAATTTACCTTTAGTGCTGAAGCAAATGCCCATGTCAGATTATAACCTCCACAAGGGCCATCAATATTTAATAATTCACCAATGATGTACACGTTTTTCTCGCGTTTAGACATCATATGTGTGGTGATTTCACTATTTTCAACTCCTCCAACAGAAACTTGTGAGAAGTCAAAACCATAAGATTTATCAAATGTGAATTCTAAGGCTTTTAAAGCGTTAAATATAGCATTTTCAGTATTAAATCTGTCTTTTAAGTATGCAGATATTTTTGGATTTATGAATGCCTGCATGAATTCGTTAAAGGAGTGTGAGCTTCTATAATTTTCTAAGTAAGAGACATCAAAATCTGGAAGTAGGTCTAATACTATTTTATGCTTTAAATCTTGGTTTCTTGCTATAACTGACATCACATTAAAAATTACAATGCCAGAAAGACCATGATCTTTAAATAAAACTTCTCCAAGTTCTTCGTGAATTAACTTATTGTTTGCAAACACCTTAACATTGGCTTTGCATCTAATGCCGTCGATAGCTTTAGTTTTCTCCACTGTATGTAGTGGTGAAAGGCCTGGTTTGCAATCAACAATTTTGTATCCGTGTTTTTTGAGCACAGAAATAACAGATCCGTCACTGCCTAGTTTTGGTGAGGAACATAGACCTCCAGAGAGAATTAATTTATCACAAATATAGGTATTTTTGCTTGTTAGTACCTTTATATTGCTTGTTATTTCATAGTCTGAGAAATTTTCTTCAACGTTGATTTTGATTCCTAATTTATCACATTCGTGAAGTAAAGCATCTCTTACAGAAACTGCTGATTCACTAACTGGATAGGCTAAATTATCAATGAGTTTTGTTTGGATAGAAATAGAATCAAAGAACTTCTTATAGTCGTAACCAGTAATAACTTCTTTAGCAAATAGTGGGTCATTATAGCGTGAAAAATCAATATTAGAGTTACCTAAATTGCATTTTCCGTTACCTGTAGCAAGAATTTTCTTGAGTGGTTTATCTAAGTGCTCAATAATCAAAACATCATCACTTTTGTGGTGGCGTTTATAGTTGATTGCAGCTGTAACTCCAGAAGCTCCTGCTCCGATGACTATAACTTTCATGTGAAAGAGTTTATCATATTCTTTCGCATAATTTAAATTATTTCGGTATAATATTCACACGCCCCAATAGCGCAACTGGATAGAGCACTAGACTTCGAATCTGGGGGTTGAGGGTTCAAATCCTTCTTGGGGCTCCATAAAAAAATGAAATATAAATGTGCAATCTTTGATTTAGATGGAACTGTTCTTGAATCACTTCAAGGTATTTTAGATGCTATAAACATGTCTTTTAAACAGTTAGGCTTTAACGTTGAAAGAACATATGAAGAGGCTAAATACTTCATAGGGGCAGGGGCTATTGAGTTTGCAAGACGTGCAATAAAGGGCCAAAACATCCCACTTGATCGTGAGCAAGAACTTATGGAAACATTTCTTGTTAACTATGCTAAAACTCAATCAGAGGTGACTAAACCATTTAAAGGCATTCCAGAATTATTTGAAGAATTAAGAAAGAATGGTGTCAAAGTTTGCATTGCTTCAAATAAACCTCAAATACTTCTTGAACCAGTCCTTAAACAACTATTTCCTACCTTTAAATTTGATATAGCTTATGGTCAAAGACCAAATAAACCTGAAAAACCAGATCCATTTATCATCTTTGAAATATTTAAAGAATTACATGTTGAACCAGATGAATGTATTTACATCGGCGATTCAGAATATGATTACGAGACAGCACACAATGCAGGCATTGATTCAGTAATAGTTCGTTATGGTTATGGGTTTTACGATAAACCTTGGATTAAAAAAGCTACCTACATTGTAGATAGCGTTAACGAATTGAGAGAGTTGCTTAACTAAGCAACTTTTTCTTTTGTAATTTCTCCAGCTTTTGTTAATGAAATCTTTGTAATTACTGGTCCAACCAATTCATAAACAATGGTGGCTGTAAGTATTACTGCAAGTACAAGTGATGCTTCTTTTTGATAGCCGAGGTTTGCAAATGTTTGATTTGCTGTTGTGGCTAATCCAATAGCAACGCCAGCTTGAGGGAATAAGGTAAACCCTAAGTATTTTTGAACTGTTGGTTCAGCGTGTGTAGCTTTGCTAGCCGCAAATGAACCAGTCCATTTGCCAACACATCTCATAATGATATAAACAAGTGCTATTATTACAACTAGAAGTGCATCTTTTGAAGCAAAGATTGTAATGTCTAAGCTTGCACCCGAAATAACAAAGAAAAGCATGTAAAGTGGTGGTGTTATTGCGTCAATACGTTCAATAACCCTACCTGCATCGCTTCTCATATTGATAAACATTGCGCCAATCATCATACAGGAAAGTAATGAAGAGAAGGTAAAGTCAACGCCAAACATTTTCCATTGTTTAGAAACTGCAAGCATTGATAGACCAACAACGACAAAAACAGCACAAATAACCATGATTGATCGATTGGCTCTAGAATGGAATAATTTGCAACCAAGTGCTACTAAAATGCCTAAAACAGTCCCTAAACCTAAGGAAACAAGAATTTCAATTAGAGGTACAATAAGTACTTCCATTACAGAAACAGAAGTTCCACCTGCAAGTGATTTTGAAAGTGAAAATAATACTGCAAATGCTATTAAAGCAACTGCATCATCGAATGCAACAACAGGAACTAGAGTGTCAACAACTGGTCCTCTAGCTTTATATTGTTTAATGACCATAAGTGTTGCAGCTGGTGCAGTTGCACAAGCAATTGCCCCTAAAGTTAAAACTAAAGAAATTGGTAATTGATCTTTTAAGAAAATATAAGCAATAAATAAACCAGCTATAGTGAAGATTGCGCCACCTAAGGCCTCACATATGGTGATTATAATGACTCTTTTGCCTACACGAGAGAGTGCATCTTTTTTAAATGAACAGCCGATGGTGAACGCAATAAAGCCTAGTGCTATTTCGCTTATCCACTTAATTGCAGATAAAGAAGTAGCGCTATCTTCAGCACTCCATCCACCAATAAATTTGCCTAAAACAAAAGGTCCAAAAATGATTCCAGCAATAAGATAACCTGTAACATTAGGCAACTTTAAAAGTTTCATTAAACGTGAGCTTAATAAACCAACTAAAAGAGCTAATGCTATACAAAGAATTTGATTCATGAATTAGAAACTGCCTTCGTAGCTTTCGATTGGGGTAGCAAACATTCCGCCTTTTACTAAAGTAAAGTTCTTAGTAAATTCGCGAATATTTTCTTGAACTTCTTTCAATTCAGCATCTTCTAAAATGAAATAGATTGTGGTGTTGTGCACAAACTTATTTTCGCTGAGATGTGCAAGTGAAAAGAATGATGGAGTATCTTCTTCTTCGTCATGAATGACGTGTTTTAAAGAAGTGGATGATAAGACGGTTCCATTAAATCCAAGTTCTGAAAGCTTGTGAATTAGATCGTGAGTTTCGCTTTTATTGTCTAGAACAACAAATAATAAATGCTTCATTTTTGTAGCCTCGTTATTAAGTATTATATTCTTATTAATTGCTTTTAGCAATTCTTTTAATAAATAAGTAATTACCTATTATGATTATTAGTATTTATTTTTAAACAAATTGTATAAAAAATAAATTCTTGGTTGTTATATTTTTCAATTAGTGTATATTATTGTTTACTTCGTAAGGAGGGTCGATAGCTATGCTAGAACTTAAGAATATTGTAAAAGACTACGTTAGCGGTAATAACGTTACTCATGCACTTAAGGGAATTTCTGTTAACTTCAGAAAGAACGAATTCGTTTCAATCTTAGGCGCATCTGGCTGTGGTAAAACAACCACATTAAACATCATCGGTGGACTTGATCGTTATACATCAGGTGATTTAATTATTAACGGTAAATCTACAAAAAATTACACTGATAGAGATTGGGATACATACCGCAACCATTCAATTGGTTTTATTTTCCAAACTTATAACTTAATTGGTCACCAAAATATTCTTAAAAACGTCGAATTAGCACTTACTATCTCTGGAGTCGGCAAAGCCGAACGTAGAGCTAGAGCCCTCGAAGCCTTAAAGAAAGTTGGTCTTGAAGGCATGGAGAAGAAAAAGCCAAATCAACTCTCTGGTGGACAATGCCAAAGGGTTGCTATTGCTCGTGCTTTAGTTAACAATCCAGAAATCCTTCTCGCAGACGAACCAACTGGTGCTTTGGATTCTGAAACATCAGTTCAAATCATGGATCTTTTAAAAGAGGTTGCAGCAGATAGACTCGTTATCATGGTTACCCATAACCCTGATTTAGCTTATAAATATTCAACACGTATTATCAAAATGAGCGACGGCGTTTTAATTGACGACTCCATGCCATTTGACGGAAAAGAAGAAACCAAATCTGCAGATGTTGTAGAGGAAGTGGCTCCAGAAAGTAATGAGTGTAGTAAAGGTAAAAAGAAAAGAACCTCAATGTCATTACTTACAGCAACTGGTCTTTCACTTTCAAACTTAAAATCAAAAATGAAAAGAACCGTTCTTGTTACTATTGCAGGATCAATTGGTATTATTGGCGTTTCTGCAGTTTTATCAGTTTCAAAAGGTGTTAAAGAGTTCATTGGTGAAATGCAAAACGATATGCTTAGTGCTTATCCAGTTCAAATTTCTGAACAATCTGTTGATATGACATCATTAATGAGTGGTTTAAACGCACAAGATGCAAAAGAACACTTTGTCTTTGATGAAGAAGATCCAAAAATTGGTGTTGATTCAATGATTAACTATTTAATGACAGCTTATAGCGACATTACAAAGGTTAAAACAAATACAATTGATAAGAAATTAGTTTCATATGTTGATTCAATTCCTCAAGACTCAGTAGCAGTTATAACTAAAAACTATGCTATTGATCCAACAAATAACATTTTTGGTGCATGGAAAGATGATTCTTTGGTTCCAGCAGGTGAAAAAGCTGAAGACCATCCAGAATTAGTCAAAAACAGACACATGTCATTTAATGGTTTAACTCAAAGATACATTGCTGAGCTTAAGACTGTTAAAGAATTTAGCGCATACGCATCATACGTCGATTTATTTACTGGTTTCATGAAAAAAATGCCAAACAATAATGATTATATTAATTCACAATACGACGTTCTTGCTGGCGATACTTTAAATCCTGGAAGAGATGATTTAGTTCTTGTTGTTGATAAAAACACAACATTAACTGATCTCGTTCTGGCTCAAATAGGTGTTTTTAATCATAACGAATTCTTAAATATTGCTAACTGTGCTATTGAAGAAAACGAATACAAGAAAAAACCAGAATACAATACAGATTCTCCAGAAGTCAGAAGACAAAAGATTGAAGATATTAGAAATGCTCACCCATATAGAAAAGAATTTAAGTATGAAGATTTAATTGGTAGAGAGTTCACATATTTCCCGGAAAGCGAAATCTATGAAGACGAAACTGAAATCGCTACAGCTGAAAAAACTTATTCCGTTACATCAGTCATGATGAATGGCGGTGAAATGGAACGTTTAATCTATTTAAATTCACAAAAGATTGCAAATGTTAACGTCCTTTATGGTGTTACTGTTTATAAACATGAATCAGTTTGGGAGAGCGAACAAATTGCCGCTGTTTGTATGAATCCAACAATTCAAGCTGACGATGTTTCTAGTTTAACTGGCCTTTGGCTTGCTTTAGATGCCCAAGACTTGATGAGTGTTGCATCTATGAGTGATGAGCAAAGAGCCGCATTCCTTCCAACACATTTAAAATTTGCTTTAAGTTTAAATCCTAATGGTGCTGGAAATATGTTCTTCCCAACATTTGAAAGTTTAACAACTTTTGCTGGCGTTAAACCTATCACTCCAGAATTTTCAACTCAAATCACCCCAATTAAAGGTTGTGCTTACAATGCACAAGTTGATGATTCTTGGCTTACTAACATTGAAGCTCACAAAGGCAGAAAGATGAAAATCTCTGCTATCTTAAGACTTAGACCTGATAAACGCTTTGGATGCTTAGATAGAGGTTTATACTATACTTCAGCATTTTCTGACAGTTATATTCAAGACGCAAGTAGTGGTCTTGTCACTGGAAAAATGAAAGATCATATTTCTAATCCCACAACAAGAGACACTGAATTTAAAGCATATGTTAAGTTTGATTACTTCAGTGATGAAACTAAAACTATGGTAACTGGTGGCTATGCATCATCATTAAATGGTGATTTATCAAGTTCTTTCTCTGATTTATTCTCCGGATTAACCGGTGTTAACTATAACGAAACTAACCAATTACATTTAAGATCATTATCGGGTTTAAAAACAATTACTAATAAAGGCCCAGGAGATGCAACAACAATTACATTTGATAAGCTTCCAAAATCAATTTCTATTTATCCAAAATCATTTGGAGATAAAGATGTAATTACAAAACACTTGGATAGATGGAACGAAGATGTTGAGATTACCGTTAATGTTGACGGAACAGACATTAAATTAGCAAAGAATCAACGTGATGAATTGTCATATACCGACACTATTCAAATAATTGTTACAGTTATTACAACATTAATTGACGCTATTACAATTGCACTTGTTGTCTTCACATCACTCTCATTAGTGGTTAGCTGCTTCATGATTGCAGTTATTACATACATCTCAGTTGTTGAACGTATTAAAGAAATTGGCGTTATTCGTTCACTTGGTGGTCGTAAACGCGATGTTGCAAGCTTGTTCGTTATGGAAAACTTGTTAACAGGTTTATTCTCTGGATTGTTCGGTATTGCCTTTACATATGTTATTCAAATCGTATTAAATGCTGCATTGTATGCTGCATATGGCGTTGTAATTGCACACTTCACAATTGGAACAGCTGCAATAATGGTTGGTGTTTCAGTACTCCTTAGCGTATTAAGTGGTGCTATTCCATCACAAAGTGCTGCACATAAAGATCCAGTTGTTGCATTGCGCACAGCAGAATAAAAGAAAAAGGGCAATGCCCTAATTCTATAAATAATTAACCATAAGCCCGATAATTGCGGACATAATAATGATCGCAATTGGTCCGGGCTTTTTCTTTAATATTATTTTTAATAAGAAATAACCAGCCACAGTTAATACAAAAATCTTAATTGCAGTGAATTGTGGCGCAAAACTAATTGTTCCGCTTTCAACCTTATATGGGAATAAAACATCAGCGAGTAATGTAATTGCAGAAGAGCAAATAAGTGCAATAGCTACACCCTTAATGCCACCTAATGCACCTTGAACGTATTTATTTTTCATAAATCTCTTTAATAAAATTGAGATTAAAAGCATGATGAGGAAGGATGGCAAAACAACACCCAATGTTGCAATTGCAGCGCCACCAATACCAGCTTGTGTGGATCCGATGTATGTAGCCATATTAATTGCAATAGGGCCAGGTGTAACTTCTGAAACACCAATCATATTTAAGAATTGAGATTCATTGAGCCAGTTGTACTTTAAAACAACCTCTTTAATAAGCGGAATCATTGCGTATCCGCCACCAAAGGTGAATAAGCCAATCTTAAGGAATTCTAAGAACAATTGGAGGTAAATCATTTTTTGCCTCCTTTTCTTCTAGGAATAACTCCATAGATAAGTAAACCTATAACAGCACCAAGTAAGATGAAATAAATTGCAGAGAAGTCAATTGCAAATACTGTAAACAAAACCATTGCAATCGTAACAATAACTAAAGTTAAAATTAGGAACAAATCCTTTTTGGTGCCTTTAATTAAGGTATAAGAGACCTTGAGTAATAAGAAAACAACACCTGCTTTAATACCCATAAATGCGTACTGTATGGCTTCTGCAGCTAGAATTTTCTCTAAAAATAAGGAGATGCAGAACATAAGAACAAAAGGAGTGATTACAACTCCTAGTGTTGCAAGTAGTGCACCTAAAAATCCGCAACGTTTATAACCTAAATAGGTTGCAAGGTTAATTGCAATTGGTCCTGGAGTAGATTCGCTGATAGCTGTCATCTCCATTAATTCATCGTTATCAATCCAATGTTTTCTTTCAACAAGTTCATCTTGTAACAAAGTTAACATTGTTGTTCCGCCACCAATAGAAAAGATTCCTAGTTTGAAGAAGACTAGGAAGGTTTGTAACAGATCTTTAGCAGAAAACTTGGCTTTCATAATTGTGATTATAGCATAATTCAAGAATAATGCTAAAATATATGCCATGGAACCATTATTCAAGTTCAAAGATGATCAATACATGTTCAAAGGAATTACTCACACTCGTGAAATAGTTCGCGCTATTTTAATTGACGAGAACAATAACGTTTGTATTGAAAAGATTGTTGATGATGATGGCTTTGGTCCAAGAGACTACTATGAAACCCCTGGTGGAGGCATTAAACCAGGTGAAACTCACGAACAAGCTTTGCACCGAGAAATTGAAGAAGAAGTAGGTTACAAATGTGAAGTCCTTTCTCCTTTAGGAGAAGTTGATGATTATTACAATTTAATTTATCGTAAAAATCACAACTATTTCTACCTAGTAAAAAGACTTGAAAAAGCAGAACAACATCTTGAACCAGATGAAGCTATTAGAATTAACAAAATTATGTGGGTTCCAATTGATGAAGCAATCAAACTTTATGAGAATATGCAAAACGTTCTTGTTGGAAAGATTGTTAAGCAAAGAGAATTACCTATTCTAAAACTTGCTAAAACTGCTTTACAAAGTAAATCAAAATAGGTATTATATTTGTCGCTGACCTGGCGAGTGTGGTGAAGAGGCCAAACACAACCGGCTGTGAACCGGTCATTCGTGAGTTCGAATCTCATCACTCGCCCCATTTATAAAAAAAGAAATCCGAAAATTCGGATTTTTTTCTTATTTTAATGGTTGTATAATATAAAAGATAAGTTTACTTACGGAGGATATTACTATGTTATTAGATAGATTTCTCAAATATGTAAAAATTGATACAAAATCTGATCCAGATTCAAACACAACACCATCAAGCAAAAATCAATTTGATTTGCTTAATATTCTTGAAGATGAGTTAAAAGCTTTAGGAGTGAAGTGTGAATTAACAGAAACTGGACGTTTATATGCCTTTGTTCCAGGCAATGAAAAGTATGAAGCAGTTGGTTTGTGCGCACACGTAGACACTGCTCCTGATTTTAGCGGTACAAATGTAAATCCAAAAGTCATTAAGAAATTTGATGGCAAGGATTTAACACTTGGCAAAACCGATAGAGTCCTTTCAATTAAAGAGTATCCAAAGCTTAAAAGAGCTATAAATAAGACATTAATTGTAACCGATGGCACAACACTTCTTGGTGGAGATGATAAAGCTGGTGTTGCAATTATTATGGAAGTTATTGAAGAAGCTCTACGCATGAATGTTTATGAAAGACGTCCAATGTACATCTTGTTTACACCAGACGAAGAAATAGGCAGAGGCGCTGAAATATTCGATACATCTAAGTTTAAAGCGTCATTTGCTTATACATTTGATGGCAGTGAGGCAGAAGTTGTTAACGTTGAAACATTCAATGCTAAGGCTGCTGAAATCCACATTACTGGTAAAGCAATCCACCCAGGAGACGCTAAAGGTGTAATGATTAATGCTGCAATGGTAGCAAATGAATTTATTTCAATGCTTCCAGCTAAGCTTGTTCCATCTAAAACAGAAGGCCATGAAGGCTTTAACCATTTATCTTCAATAAGTGGCAGTGTAGAAGAAGCTCACATGCACTACATTCTTAGAAATCACGATGATAAGAAGCTTGCAAAACAAGAAAAACAATTCTTTGAAATCACAGATAAACTTATTAAGAAACATCCAGGTGTTAAGATTGACCTTAAGATTTCAGATTCATATAAAAACATGCTAAGCGTTATTGTTGATAAGCCAGCATGTAAGAATCACATCGAAAAAGTGCTTAAGGACCTAGCTATTCCGTATGAATACGCTCCAATTAGGGGTGGAACAGATGGAACAACCTTCTCTTATATGGGTTGTCCAACACCAAATTTAGGAACAGGTTCTTATAATCACCACGGTCCTTATGAGTATGCTATTTTAGAAGAAATGGAATTACTCGTTAAGATTGGTGTCCAAATCTTTAAAGTTTCAGAATAATTTTGAAGCCATTAACTTCAATGAATCATCAGTTAAAATTTGATGCAAATCATTGAAGTTTTTTATTTGTGTATTTTTATGATAGAAATAAATCTTATTTATTATGGTGTCGTTTTCGTTGCGCGATTGTTTGTAATCATCTTCAGTAAAGCCTTCAAGCCATTCTTCAAAGATGGTTAGAGTTTGTCTTCTAAGCATTGCAAGTATGGAAGTTTCAATCCAGTAATCAAATTTAATGCCTGGGCGATACTTTTCTTTAGCTTTAAGCTTTAAATAAAGCATTTCTCCATCACCAACGTTATGCCAAATGTCTGCGAAAACGTAATCATATTTTCTAGGAGAATCTTTAACGAAACTGATTGCGTCCCCAAAAACAATTTCAATTTTGTCTTGGTTTGGGAATTTTGGAAGTAAGTATTTAATAAATAGATTAATGATTTTTCTATCGTTTTCTACAACGGTGATAGAAGTGACATTTTTCTTTGAAGCAATGTTAAAAACGTAATAGCCTAGGCCTAAACCGAGCACAAGTACGTCGCCATGTGCATTTTCTATAGGCTTTTTCATCGTATTAATTTCATGAGGAATGATGCTCATCCAGATTTCGTCTTTTTGAGTTACAGCAAAAAATGGGAACTCATTTTCAAAATAAGAAATAGGCGTATGTTCTGCAAATGTTTCTTGATCAATCACTAATTCATTACTAACAAAACCTTCATATGGAGCATAAGAATAAGTTGAAAATTTCCAGTCGCCTTCTGAAGCTTTTATTTGACCAATTTTCTTGTAGTAAGAATCGTTTAAAAAAGTATTGGTATTAAGTTTAGAAATTTTATTCATTTTGCAGTTAGCAATAACTTTGTTATTAACTTGCTCAAGTTTGTTGAATTTTTCAAACCATTCAGCCTCTGATTTTGCAGTAGAAATTTCTCTAAAATTGTTAGTCAAATAATCATTGTAAAATTCAGCTGCTTCAATGTTAAATTCCTTAACCTCAAGAAGCTTTTTGCATTTTACTAATTCGGTTTTGCTAAGTTCAAAAATCATATGCAAATATTATAGTCCTTTTTGCGATAATAGAATACAGTTATCTTTGTTTTTCCTTTAGCAATTAAACAAAGTTTCAGCAAAAAGAAATTGCAAATACGCGAGAAATACGCGATACTTAAATAGAACTTTGATAATAAATCAAAAGGAGCATTGTTTATGAAAGAACAAAAATACGTTTGCAAAGTATGTGGCCAAACAGTTAAACCACTTCCAGATGGCAGCTGCCCAGTTTGTGGTGCACCAAGCGAAATGCTTATGCCAAAACCAGATCAGGACGAAGATTAATGATTACATTATTAAAAAATGCTCGAATCCTTACCATGAAGGACGATAATGTTTTTCGTGGTGATTTATTAGTTAAAGATAACAAAATCGAATACATCGGACCAGATTATACAGGCGAGGCTCCAGATCGAATTATTGATTGTGAAGGCAACCTTTTAATGCCTGGTTTTAAAGATGCACATGCACATACTGCAATGGTATTTGCACGTAGTGCAGCAGATGATTTACCACTTGATGAGTGGTTACACACAACAATTTTCCCAATGGAAGCAAGATTTGAAGATGATGACATCTATCATTTAACAAAGCTTGGTATTCTCGAATATTTAACCTCAGGTATTACTGCAGCGTTTGATATGTACTTCCATGTTCCTGAAATTGTTAGAGCAAGCGAAGAGATGGGATTTAGATCAGTTATTCTTGCTACAAGTGATCAAGAACCAATCTCATTGCTTAGAGAACGCTATTTAAGCATTAACAAACCAGATGCATTGTGTTCTTACTTCTTAGGCATTCACGCTGAATATACTTGTGCTGAGCCAAGAATTAAAGATGTTGTAAAACTTGCTCACGAATTAAAAGCACCAATCTATTTACACGTTGGTGAAACCGAAAAAGAAGTTAAGGGTTGTGTTGAAAGACACGGCATGACCCCAGTTAAATTCTTAGATTCGCTTGGATTCTTTGATTATGGTGGCGGTGGTTTCCATTGCAACTACTTTACTGATGAAGAAGTTGAAATTTTCAAGAAACATAACTGCTATGTTGTGACTTGTCCATGCTCAAATCTTAAACTTGCATCAGGTATTGCTCCACTTGCAAGATACCAAAAAGCAGGCTTAAAAATTGCAATAGGTACCGATGGAGCAGCTTCAAACAACGCTTTAGATATGTTTAGAGAAATGTATTTAGTCTCTACACTTCAAAAGGTTACAAACCACAATCCAGCAGTCATGGATGGCTTTGATGTTTTGAAGATGGCAACCGTAAATGGTGCCCATGCATTAGGTTTAAATGATGCTGATGTACTAGAAGTTGGCAAAAAAGCCGACATCATTATGATTGATTTACAAAATCCAGCAATGCAACCACTTAATAACATTGTGAAGAATGTTGTTTACTCTGGTAGCAAGGATTGCGTTAAGATGACAATGATTAATGGTAAGGTTTTGTATTACAACCATGAATTCTTTGTTGGTGAAGAAGTTAAAGATATTTACGCTAAAGCTACTGAAATTACAGAAAGACTTAAAGGATGAAAAATAAAAAGGGATCTTGGCTATTAATATTAGGCTTTACTATTTTAGGCCTAGGCGTTGCAGCATTAATTGCCGCTATTGTTTTTGAATTACTTGGAAATGATTCAATGTTTAAAACAATGGGCATTATTGTTGCTATTGCAGGTCCTGTTGCTATTCTTTTATTAATATTTAAACTGATTTTCTATGGTGGTGCACCTTCTCCGGAACCAAAAGTTCCAGAAGTTAAAACTTATCAATACAATAAGAAAACAGTGCCAATTGTAGATGTAAAAGAGTTTAAAAAGTCACAAGATGAGATAATGTATGAGAAATACGTTGATCTCTATAATAAGAAAATAATTTCCAAAGAAGATCTTGATAAGAAACGTAAAGAACTTCTTGGTAAGTAAAAAAAGACCACCATTCGGTGGTTTTTAATTTATAATTTGTAACTAACCTGTGGTAGGTAAGTATCTAAGAACGCATCAATAATCGGTTCGTAATACTTAACTGCTTTATCCTTATCCCAGCTTATCCATTTGCCGTTATCTGATACATCTGATGCTGGAAGTTCCATTCCTTCAAGAACTTTAGTTTGGACGTTTGCTAAGTAATCAAATTTTTCTAATCTATCTTGATCATAGTAGGAGTTAGTGATTACATATTTTCCGTTAACTTTACTTACTTCATCATTAAATGCGACTGCGCCTGATAAGTAGTTGCCTTTCTTAACGAATGAGAAGAACGGGAACACGCCATCATCATAACCATATTCAGGGTTGTTGCAATGTGAAAGACCATAATTGTTCTTCTTAGCTTGATATTCAACATTATCCAAATCATCTTTCCACCATTGGCAATCAATGACATAAATATTATTCATATCTGGGTGCTTTTTAACGTAATTAGCAAGGACTGTTGGGTTTAAATATGTGCAATCTCCACATCCGGATCTCTCAAAATAGATGATAGCGCCATTTTCAGTAACCTCACCATAATCTCCTTCATTAATGAAGTAGGCTTTAGGAAGTTTGACATTGCCTTCCATAAATTTGTAGAAAGCTGCTTTATCCTTCATTGTTTTATCTTCAACAGTTGATTTGAGCTGAATTTTTGCCTCGCCTTTTTCAAAAATAATAAATTTAGTGGTGCCTTTTGTTAATTCGATTCCATATTTTGAAGCGTAATCAGCAAAATACTTATATGTTAAGAAGAAACAATCAACGTGGTTATCTTTTACGTATGCATTAATAATTGGTCTAAAGTCGCTCCAGCAAGCGCAAGTGGTGTCTGAAACAACCAAAAGAAATGATTCTTTGCTTTCAACCTTTCTATCTAATTCAACAACAGTGAATTTTTCTTCAACTGCAGTAGCATGAATATTTCCAAAACTTAATTGGATTTTGCTGTCATTTCCGCAACCGGAAAGAAGGCACGCATTTAAGCATACAAATGGTAGTAAAATTCTGCCTAGTTTTTTCATCGCAAAATATTATACTTTTTTTGCCAACTTTTCTCAACTAAGAAAATTTAACAATATAAGGGGGGAATACTAGTATTACCCCCTAGATATTAGCGATGTAAAAAAGTTAAAAATTTTATTGCAAATTTTATTGCATTTCTATATTCTTTTTCTCGACTTAATTTTTAGTTAAGTGTCATTCCGTTATTTATTGTGGTGGTTATGGAGGGTAGCTTATGGCGTCCGAAGAAGTAATTATTTCTTTAAGTAATGTCGTGAAATCATTCGGCGATTTTCATGCCGTCGATAATTTTTCGCTCGACATTAAAAAGGGCCAATTTGTAACAATTCTTGGTCCTTCTGGTTGTGGTAAAACTACAACCTTACGAATGATTGGAGGTTTTGAACTTCCAACTGGCGGAACAATTCTTTTAAATGGTGAAGATATCACAAAACTTCCACCTTATAAAAGACCAATTAACACCGTATTTCAAAGATACGCATTGTTCCCACACTTAGACGTTTATGATAACGTCGCATTTGGCCTTAAATTTAAAAAGGTCCCAGTTAAATGTACTAATAGAAAAGGTGAAGAAGTAATCAAAATGAAGCATTACAAAGCTTCTCAAATTGATGAAATGGTTACAAAAGCACTTCAAGTTGTTGATCTTGATGAACTTGAAGACAGAGATGTCTCAACACTTTCAGGAGGACAACAACAAAGAGTTGCTATTGCACGTTGTATTATTAATAAACCAGAAATCCTTTTGCTCGATGAACCATTAGGTGCTCTTGACTTAAAGATGAGAAAAGACATGCAAATTGAATTAAAGGAAATGCACAAGAAACTTGGCATTACCTTTATTTATGTCACTCACGATCAAGAAGAAGCACTTACTATGTCCGACGTAATTGTCGTTATGAACCATGGTGTTGTTCAACAAATTGGCACACCAGAACAAATTTATAATGAACCAGCTAATGCTTTCGTTGCAGACTTTATTGGCGAATCCAACTTATTCAATGGAATTATGGTTGGAAATAAGAAAGTCAAATTCCTCGGCCAAGAATGGCTTTGTGAAGATGATTTCCCGCTTGATGAACGTGTTGATGTTGTCGTTAGACCAGAAGACGTTATTCTTTCAGAAGTTAACGAAAAATTTAAGATTTTTGGTCAAGTTACATCAAAAGTTTTCAAAGGCGTTCACTATGAATACTTAATTCAAATTGGCAAAAACGAAATTCTTGCAAAATCAACAAAGAATTACGATGACAAAGAACTCGCTATTGCCTTAATTCCAGATGGTATTCATATTATGAAAAAACCAGATTTAAATAACATTTTCACTGGCTGTGAAGTTCAAAAAGATAACACAATTGAACTTGCAGGTGGTTATCTTGAAGCTGATTTAACAAAATTACTTCCAGGTTCAAAACTTGATGAAGATGGTTATTTAGTCAAAGGTGATAAAAAATATGACCTTTATGGTGCTAAATTAACAGTCGAAATTGATAAGACAAAAATCGATATTTATGACAACGAAGAAGGTCAAATCAAGGGAACTGTTGTTTCCTCAATTTATAAAGGCGATCACTACGCTATTATTGTAAGAAGCGAAGATGATGAAGAATTCATCATTGATACAAACTACGAATTTAATGGTGGTGAAATTGTTTCCTTACTTATTAAAAAAGAAGATGTTTCTATTAGATTAAAAGGAGACATTGACGAATATGAAATTTAGGTTCCAAAGAAAATATTTCTCGATACCTTACATCATATTCATGGCGCTTTTCATTATTGTGCCAATGTTTTTCATTGCATTTTATGCATTTACGGATTCTAGTGGAGCATTCTCGTTTGAAGCAGCAAGGAAGTTCTTCACTGATCCTGCTAAATTCCAAGTTATACTGGTATCGCTTTTCATAGCAATCCAGACAACATTAATCTGCTTAGTTATTGGTTATCCAATCGCATACATCCTTGCAAAAAAGGAGTATAACCACAATGTTGTCTTAATTATGTTATTTATTATGCCTATGTGGATTAACTTTGTTCTCAGAACAGCTGCCACACGTGACATTTTATTCGCGATTGGCCTTACAGGTGGAAGCCATCCATACGCTGCAACGCTTATTGGTATGGTTTATAACTATTTACCGTTTGTTATTCTTCCACTTTATTCAACAATGCTTAAACTTGATAGATCACAAATGGAAGCTGCTGCTGACCTTGGTGCATCTCCAGTTCAAGTATTCTTTAAAAATACAATTCCTCAATCAATGCCAGGAATTATCTCTGCAATTACAATGACTTTGATGCCTGTTATGTCATCATATGTCATTTCTGATGCACTTTCTGAAGGAAACATTACACTTATTGGTAACTCAATTTATTTGAGCTTTGCTAACTCACAATGGAATAATGGTTCCTTTACAGCATTATTGTTATTAATTCTTGTTTTACTCACCATGTGGGGCACCAATGGCCGTAAAACAGAGGAAGTGAGGGGTGGCTTATGGTAAAGAAAATCCTCTCAAAAACATACATTTATTTAGTTTTACTTTTAATGTATCTTCCTATTTTAGTTTTAATTGCATTCTCGTTTTCTGGAGTTACCTCTATTGGTGATACTGTTGCAGAGGGAGAAAGCTGGTTCTCAACAATCTATTGGCAAAACTTATTTAGTGATACAAAGATTGCAGGAGAAATTTGGACTGCACTCGGAAATACATTAATTGTTGCAGTTGTTTCAGCAATTGTTGCAACTATTTTAGGCACATTGGGTGCCATCGGTGCATTCTATTCTAGAAAGAAAGCTCAAAAAGCAATTGAAGTAACGACTCAGATTCCAGTTTCTAATCCAGAAATTGTTATTGCACTTTCATTAGTTGTTATGTTTGTTGCTATTGGCATTGAATTTAACTTCTGGACCTTACTTGTTGGTCACGTAATCCTTGGATTACCATTTGTCTATTTGTCAGTTAGACCTAAATTACAACAAATGGATCCACACCTTTATGAAGCGGCACTTGATTTAGGTGCAACTCCAAGACAAGGTTTATTTAAAGTTATTATTCCAGAAATTATGCCTGGTATCTTATCAGGATTCTTACTTTCAATTACATTGTCATTAGATGACTTTATTGTTACCGCATTTACACGTGGTGCAGGATTACTCTCTGGAGACAAAACAATTGAAACATTATCAACTTTGATACAATCAAAGCTTAAAAAAGGACCTATTCCACCAGAAATGCGTCCATTAACACTCATTATTTTCCTTGCAGTTCTTGCTGTCGCTATCGGCGTTACAGTTTATAAGAACAAACAAGCTAATGCCGTAAGAGTGAGAAAGGGGAGAGCAAATGTCTAAGATTAGAAAAATTACTCCATTTTTACCAGTTGCTCTTTTTGCAGTAGCTGCCCTTTCTGGATGCTCTAATGATTCTGGTTCAAAGAGAGTTCTCAGAGTATTAAACTCTGAAGACTACATCTATGAATGCGAACAAAATGAGTACTGGTGTGATGAATGTGAAGACTATATCGATGAAAAATTAGTCAAGGAAACCGAAGTTGATGGCGAAGTAGTTCATTACCATGTTGTAAACGAAACTCACCAAGTCGAATTCGATGAAGAAGAGTCTGTTTGGTATTGCGATGAATGTGAAGATGAAGTAGACGAGGCTGACGTTAAAGAAGGCCAAGATGAAGCTGGTTCATTCAATTATCACAATGCTGAAGTAGAACATGAAGTCTACATGGACATGGATATGATTGATCAATTTGCCGAATACTGGGCCGATACTCATGACGGTGAAGAAATTAAAGTTATCTACGATACATTCGATACAAATGAAACAATGTTCAATGAACTTAAGACCGGAAAGACTACATACGATATTTGTATTCCTTCTGATTATATGATTCAAAAGTTATACGCTAACGACATGCTTCATAAGTTTGTTATTAGAGATGAAATTTGGGAAAACATTTCACCATTTATTGAGTCAACTTATAAAAAGATTGAAGCGACAAACATGAATGATAATGTCACAGCTTCAATGAAAGATTACTCAGTTCCATACATGTGGGGCACAATGGGTGTAATGTATAACCCAAGTTACTATGTAAATAACAAAGGTGTTACTGAAGACGAAATTCATGAATTGATGAATGATTGGAATTCACTTTATGGCGAAGTCTTGCAAGGTTCATTCTCAATCAAGGATTCTGTACGTGATACATTCGCAGTTTCATTAATCCATACTTATGCTGAAGAAATTGCAAATACTACCGATCATGATGAATTAACTGCAATTTTCAATCGTCATGAAGATAAGACTTTTGAAGAAGTTAAGGTAGACATGAATAAGCTAAAAGAAAATGCTTTTGGTTTTGAAACAGACTCAGGTAAAACTGATATGACCACTCAAAAGATTGGTGCTAACATGTGTTGGAGTGGTGATGCAACCTGGGCAATTACTGAAGCTAGAGACAATGATTTAGAGCTTTATTACACAATTCCAACCAGCTACAAAGGTGAGGAAGATGCGAGTGCTTCTAACTTATGGTTTGACTGCTTCTGTATGCCTAAAAACGCTAAAGACGAAGCAAATCAAACCGTAGAAGAGATGGCGCAATACGAATTAGCAGAAGAATTTATTAAGTTTATGTGCATGCCAGAAAACGCAATGCAAAACTGTGATTATGTTGGCTATACACCAGCAACTGGTGGCGATGCAATGCTTGATTACATGTATTGCTGCTATGACGTTCGTGGTGAAGTTGGTGCAGAATTCATCTATGATGAAGAAACAGGTGAAGAAATCCCTGTTGAAGACTTAGTTGAAGGTGAAGATTACATTCTTTATGACTTAAGTTATTTCTATGATGGCTCACTTAGTGAGGAATACGTTGATTCGGATGCTGCAGTTTTATATGCTGATCCAGATTACGTTGGTAGAGAATTAAGTGCTCAATATCCATTAGTTGAAACGCTTGATAGATGTGCAATTATGAATGATATGGGCAATGTTGCGACTGGAAAACTTCTCGATATGTGGGAATCAGTTCGTACTAATAAACTTCCAACTTGGGGCATTGTGGTAATTTCTATTGAAGTTGCAGCAGCCTTAGGATTAGTTGCTTACTTTGTAACTAAAAAAGTAACAAGAAAGAAACTTAAAAAAGGACGTATTTAATAATAATTTGAAAGAGTGAGTTATCTCGCTCTTTCTTTTTGTTGTATAATGTAAATGTATGTGGGCATTTTTAATTGTTTCTACACTTGCTTGGGGTATTGCTGAGATTTTCTATAAAAAAGGAAATCTTCAACACGAAAAGTATTCTCACTTAAAGACTACAGTTTATGTTGGTCTTTTTATGGGCATTTATGCTTTAATCATACTTTTTACCCAAGGTGTAGATTTAAAGGCTTTTCCGCTTAATTTTGTTCGTTATTTACCAGTTGCAGCATGCTACATTCTTTCAATGGTTCTTTCATACTTTGGAGTTAGATTTATTGAAGAATCTATTGCTGACCCGATTGAAAATACATCGTGTGCTATTGTTCCTATTTTGTGTGCAATATTTTTGAAAGAAACACTAAAATTACCAGTCATTATTGGTATTGTTTTAGTAGTGGCTGGTTTAGTATGTGTTAGTGTTTTTGATAAAAAAGGAAAGAACGATAGAACTGCAAAATTAGGAAAGAAATTAGCGATTATTGCTATTGCAATGCCTTTCTGTTATATGCTTTTAGATGCAGTTGGAACATTCCTTGATATTTACTACACAGAAAGCGTTGAAACTACATTCTTAGTAAACGTTACTGAAGCAAATATTGAGCACACAGCAAACTGTGCTTACGAATTAACATTTTTCTTGGTAGCAGTGGGAATAGCGATTTTTTTAAAAGCTAAAGGCGAGAATATTTTTGTTCCTAAAAAAGATGAAGAAAAAGTTACCAAACAAAGCAAAATTTATAAAGCGCTCGCAGCTTTATTTGAAACCATCGGTCAAGCAACTTATTTATTCGCTTTATCAGAAGGATCTGGTGTTGCTGCAGTTATTATGGGTTCAGGCACAGTAGTTGTTTCGCTTATACTTTCTAGAATCTTTTTGAAAGAAAAACTTTCAATCGTTCAGTATGTGTTTATAGCGATAATTCTTTGTGGAATTATTGTGCTTTCAGTGGTGTAAAAGTTATTAAAGGTTGATTAATACCTAGAAAAATAATACAATCTATGGGTATTTAATTCATAAAAATTAAAGTTAGGAGATATTATTATGGCAATTGAAGCAGGCGATTTCAGAACAGGTCTTACAGTCATGGTCGATGGTGATCCATGGGTTGTTTTAGACTTTATGCATGTTAAACCAGGTAAAGGTGCAGCTATCTTAAAAACAAAGATGAAAAACCTCAAAACCGGTTCAACACAAGAAAGAAACTTCAACGCATCAACAAAATTCGATGCAGCAGAAATTATTAGAAAACAAGTTCAATATTCATACAACACTGGCGATACCTATGTCTTTATGGATATGGAATCATTCGAACAATTTGAACTCGATGCAGCAAAATTAGGAAACAACAAATACTTCTTAATTGATGGCATGGATGTCAACATTGTCTTCTTTGAAGGCAAAATCCTTGATGTTAACCTTCCAGATAAAGTTGAAATGGAAATTACAGAAACTGCACCTGCAGTATCAAATGCATCTGCAACAGCAACAAAAGACGCTGTTACAAATACAGGATTAAGATTACGCGTTCCAATGTTTATTAAGGAAGGCGAAAAAATCATCGTCTCAACATCAGACGGCAAATATTCTTCAAGAGCTTAATAAAAGCTCTTTTTTCTACTATGAGAAAATTAGCATTAGTCACAGGTTGTGCAAAAGGAATCGGGGCAGCTATCGCAAGAGAACTTGCTGATGCTGGCTACGATGTAGTTGTAAACTACTTAACTTCTAGAAAAGAAGCAGAAGCACTAGTAAAAGAATTAACATCAAAAGGTGTTAGATCTTTCGCTTACCCATGTGATGTCTCAAACGAGAAAGATGTAGACGAAATGGTTTCAGAAATTGAAACTAGATTTGGCACTGTTGATATTTTAATCAATAATGCGGCAGTAGATCTTTCAAGTGTTTGGAATGAAAAAACTAGTGATGATTTTAGAAGAACTTTAGACGTAAATGTTATTGGAGCATACAACGTTGCAAGACGTGTTAAAAAGGGAATGACGGATAATAAGTGGGGTCGTATTGTAAATATTTCAAGCACAAACGGCATTAATACCTACTACCCAATATGCATTGAATACGATGCATCTAAGGCGGCATTAATTTCATTAACACACAACTTAGCAATTGAATTTGCGCCTTACGTTAACGTTAACGCTGTAGCTCCAGGTTTTATTGGAACAGAAGCTGAATTAGAAGGTTATGATCCAGAATTTTTAACTTCTGAACAAGAAAAAATACTTGTAGGAAGATACGGAAAACCTGAAGAAGTAGCACACCTTGTAAAATTCTTAGTTAGTGATGAAGCAAATTACATTAATAATTCAGTATTAAGAATAGATGGTGGCCAATACGGCGCTTAAGCTTAATACAGTATTAAAAACTCCAATGCAATCGCACTGGAGTTTTTTATATTTTTAATTGTTATTTTCTCATTTTTGAGATGGCTGACATAATGCCTAATTTGCCATACTCATAGGTTAAACCACCTTGCATATAAAGCGTAAATGGTTCAATAACAGGGGCATCTGCTGATAATTCAATTGTACTTCCTTGAGTGAAAGCACCTGATGCCATAACTTCATCAAATGGGTAACCCGGCATTGGTGCAGGCATAACGTGAACAAATGAATCAATAGGGGATGCACCTTGAATGCCTTGGGTGAATTTGACTAAGTTTTCTTTAGTTTTAAGTTCAACAGTTTGAATAATGTCGGTTCTAGGATCGTTCCATTTCGGCGAAACATTCTCAAATCCAAGTTTTTCTAACATGTAAGCTGCAAACATTTGAGTTTTAACTGCATTCTTAACTGCAGATGGTGCCATAAATATACCTTTTAAGAATGAATTGATTTGGTTGAAGTTAGCACCTAGTTCTTTTGCAATACCTGGAGCTGTTAAGCGTTCTGCTACTTCATTAATAAGGTTTTTATCGCCTGCTACGTATCCGCCTGTAGATGCGACACCGCCACCTAAATTCTTCATAAGTGATCCGACAACAACGTTAGCACCAACATGCCCCGGTTCCTTGGTTTCTACAAGTTCTCCATAGCAATTATCAACCATAATAATTACGTCTTTATTTACGACTTTAATAGCTTTAATTACATTTTCAATTTGTTTGATAGTAAGTGATAGTCTTGAGGAATAACCGCGCGAACGTTGAATTTCAACTAACTTAACGTCATTTTTTGCTAATCTTTGAACGATTTTTTCTGTATCAAAACCACTTTGAATTAAATCGATTTGTTCATAATGAACACCGTGCGCTTTAAGTGATTGATTTGAGTTGCCAATAATTCCGACCATTTCTTGAAGGGAATCATATGGTTTTCCAGAGATAGAAATCATAGTGTCTCCGTGTTTGAGTAAAGCGGTGAAGGTAAGATAAAGTGCATTTGTTCCAGACATAATTTGTGGTCTAACAAGTGCGTCTTCTGTGCCTAAAACTGTTGCAAAAATTGCTTCAAGCTTGTCTCTGCCTGTATCGTAGTTTCCATAACCATTAATATCAGCGAAATCAGTGTAGGAAACTTTGTTGTCAATAAATGCAGATAAAATTCTTTTAGAATTTTCTAATGCAGCTTCATCTGCATGTTTGAATTGCTTTTCTAAAACTTTTTCTGCTTGGTTTGCAAGATCAAGAATTTCTTTATCGATTTGTTCATTAATCATAGTAATTACCTCGATTCAGAATTATTATATCATTAAATTATTTGTTTTACAAATAATTTTACATATATTTTTATAATTAATTTTTATATTTCTAACTTGTTAGAGAATTATAGTAGTGATATAATCTATCGCGCTGGTTCCTTAGCCAAGTGGTAAGGCAATTGACTGCAACTCAATGAGCGTCGGTTCGACTCTGACAGGAACCTCCATTTGCTTAAAAAGCGCTTGATTATTAAATCAATAGTGATAAGATAATTGAGCGCTTAACTAGAAAGTAATGCGCCTGTAGCTCAACTGGATAGAGTATCAGACTACGAATCTGAGGGTTGGATGTTCGAGTCATCTCAGGCGCGCCAACTTCCTTGAGCTAACCAAGTAAAAAATAACAACCTCGGGGTGTAGCGTAGCTTGGTATCGCGTTTGTTTTGGGAACAAAAGGTCGCAGGTTCAAATCCTGTCACCCCGACCATTGAAAAAATAACGTCTTAGCGGACGTTTTTTTCATGTTCGGGGTGATTGGATTCCTGCGACTTTTGTTACTTTTAGCCCTAAATTCTATTTCCATGCAAAAAAACAAGTCACAAAGTGACTTAAAAAAACTTTCAGCGGATTTGCCAAATTGCACTGCATATTGTATATGAAAGGAGGTATTCTCTATGCCTCAAAATTTAGGTGCTCAAGTTGAGCTTAACTTTGTGTACGAAATACACGATCACAAATTTAAAGATTTAAGTCGCAATTTACAGTATTTCGTGCGATACATCTTTCCTCATGTCAAAGATGAGGATCGTCTTCAATGCTTTAAAACTGAAGACTACATTAAACCAGATATTTGTATTCAATGGACCGACAAAATGGCCTTTGTTTCAATTAAGTCTGGAGTTTCCGATACCATTCATGGTGAATCGCTAGTTTCATTTAATAACTTTTTAAGGACTCTTGGAGTAGAAGAAAGAGTTATTAAGACAATTTTGTTATTTGCGTATGGCGATGGTACAACCGATGGTTCTGGTACAAAACGTAAAAACGGAATGGAAATTCGTTATGAATTAAAAGACGAGATCGAATACTTGAATCTAAGGCTTAACGAAAGCAAAGAATTAGTTAAAGCAGTAGTGAATCGTCTTTTGTTCGAAGGTGTCGATCCTTTCGCATACAAAGCTCAGTATATTTACCATGGCAATACGGAATACGGTGATTTCATTTCAAAAAATCAAGTATTAAAACATATTGATCGTAAAAACTGGGATTTTATGGATTGCCCGCATATCGGGCCTATTGTGTTTAGACCACATGCTAGATATTCAGGTAAAGAAATTCTTAATGAAAAATTTAGAAATGAATTAAAATTCACATGGCCAAACCTATTGTCAGATATTCGCTACATTTCTAAACGCTACAATTTCTAATTTCAATTCACTTCTATAAAACAAGCAAGACCAAGTCTTGCCTTTTCTCGTTAACTTCAACTTAATTGATTCATATGAAATGGAATCATTCAAAAGTTAACGAGCTGCTTTTTTCCTTCTTAGAAGAAAAAACATTTTACAAACAATATTATAAATATTATCCTTATAGCATACGCGAATTGAAAGATACCCCTAAAAAGGTATTATTAGGAGTGAGTATGTATCCAGAATATGAAAAGATAAATAATCTATTCAATAGATGTGATGAATTAGATAAAACAAACAAAGAATTTAAAGACATTTTCGAGTTTGCTTTTTCTTTTAGAAAAAATAACGTTGCAGCATACTTTTTCGATGCCAAGAAAAAGCTTTGCAAAATGAAATACAAAGATGTTGAAGCAGAAATCTATAGAGTTGCTCCAAAAATTGCAAAACTTATTAATGGCAAAAAAGATGATCTTGTAGTACTTAAAATTGCCAACTCAGTTTATTGGATTGAATACTTTTATGCTACATTAATGGCAGGTTATCGCGTTTTATTACTCGATGCAAAGGCCAGCAAAGATGCAACTGATAACATCATTAAACAAACCGGTGCAGTTGGTATTGTTTGTAATGAAGACGTTGATTATCCAGTAGCAAAAGCCACAACAAGATCCATTAATGGTATGGAAGATATTGAAGGTTTTACACCAAATTGGGCTAACGAAGTTACATTCTGTTCAAGCGGAACTACTGGACAAGCTAAATTAGCAGTTTATACAGGCGAAAATATGGTCAACCAAATTAAGGCTTGTAAAGGTATGCCACTTCAAACCAAAACAATCATGTACACACATGACATGGGCGTTGTAAATATTCTTTCAATGATTCCATTCCATCACGTTTTTGGTTTCGTTGCAGTTTTCTTATGGTATTCAAGCTGGGGTAGTGCAATGGTCTTTCCAAGCTCATTAGCCCCATCAGATATCAAATTAATCTGTCAAAAAGTAGGAGTAACCCACGTCTATAGCGTGCCATTATTCTGGAACTCACTTACAAAGGAACTAGAAAGAAAAGTTTCAACTCAACCTGCAGATAAACAATTAATGATTAAAGCATTGATTGATGTCAATTTAGGTAAGCCAGATGCTAAATGCAAGCACAAAAAGACAGTTGAGAAAGTAGTTAAAAAGAGCATATTAGGAAATAAAGTTAAATTCTGTATTTCTGGTGGTGGATTCCTTCCTCAACGTACATTAGAAGTAATAAACGGTATTGGTTATCCTTTATATAACGGCTATGGCATGACCGAAGTTGGTGTTACATCAGTTGAATTATCCGCTGATGTTAAAGATCGTCTTAAATCATCAATTGGTATGCCACTTAACCAAGTCGAATACAAGATTGATAATCCAGACTCATTTGGGGAGGGTGAATTGCTCATTAAATCACCATATACCCATGTTAGAGAAATAATAGGCGGGGTCCAAAAGCCTGCTACGCTTGATAAAGATGGCTACTTCCATACAGGTGATATTGTTAGAAAAGATGAAGATAATCGTTTCTATATTAAAGGTAGAATTAAAGATGTAATTATTAACGCAAATGGCGAAAACATCTATCCTGATGAACTTGAATTACATTTTAAAGGCTTAAATCACGTTAATAATTATTCTGTCTTAGGCGTTAAAAAGAATGAAAACGAACAAAGTATCGTTATTGTCCTTGAAGTTGATAACTGTGTCAATAATGAAGAAGCTGATCAACTCGTCGAAAAGATTAAAACAACTGAGCTTCCAGGTGGCGCAAGAATTGATGATGTTTACTTTGCAAAAGGTAAGCTTCCAGTTAGTAGCAGTTTAAAGGTAAAACGCTTTGAAATTAAAGATGCAATTGAACGTAAAACAAATCTATACTTCAAAGTTGATAATCTTGAAGCTGAAGAAGAAGTAGTGTTTGATCAAAAAACAATTGACGAAATTGTTAATCCATTAAGAAAAATATTTGCAAGAGTCTTAAGCTTATCTGAGTTTAAAATTCACAATAACGATCACTTTATTAATGACTTAGGTGGTGACTCATTGTTGTTCGTTGAGCTCTGCCAAGAAGTTGCAATTAAGTTTAACCTTGATATTCCAACTGAAGATTACATTAAACTCACATCAATTAACGACTTCACAAAAGAAATTGTTAAGATTAAAAAGTAAATCAAATAGGAAAATGCTTATTTTATTAAAAATAGGCGTTTTTTTATTATGAATTTTTAAATATTTTGCTTATATATTTTAAATGTGATAACATTTCGGCGTATAAGGAGACTAATATGAGCAAATACATCGTATTATTCAATGGAAAAGCCGATAATGGCACAGGATTAGAAAATGCTAAAAAGTTGCAAGACATGCTCAAGGACGATGAACTTGAATATGTTGATTTAGTCGGCAAAGATGATTTCGCAGCTTTAGTTAAAGGCTACGCAAAAGATCAAAAATTTATTCTCTCTGGTGGTGATGGAACAATTAACTACTTCATTAACCACATTGATGAAAAGGATATTCCAGAAAGTTTCTATTATTATCCAGCAGGTACAGGTAACGACTTTTACCACGATATCTCTGAAAGAGAAAATAGCAATGGCATTATCCAAATTAATAAATATTTAAAGAACCTTCCAGTTTGTGAAGTTAATGGCAAAACCTACAAGTTCTTAGACAATGTTGGTTATGGTATTGATGGTTACTGCTGTGAAGCTGCAGACATTTTAAAGGCAAAGAAGCCAAATAAACCAATTAACTACACAGGTATTGCTATTAAAGGTTTACTTTTCCACTTCTCAAACAAGACTGCAAAAGTCACAGTTGATGGAAAAGAATATAACTTCAAACACGTCTGGCTTGCACCAGTCATGAAAGGCAAATACTATGGTGGTGGTATGATTCCATGTCCAGCACAAGACAGAAATAGCGATACACTTTCAGTATTAGTCTGGCATCAAAGAGGTCGCTTAGGAACATTAATTAACTTCCCAAATATCTTTAAGGGTGCACACCTAAAGAACAAAAAACACTGTGAAGTGCTCACAGGTAAACACATTGTTGTTGAATTCACAAAGCCATGTGCTGCACAAGTAGATGGTGAAACTGAATTAAACGTTTCAAAAATTGAATGTAAAGCTTAATGAACAAAAACAGAAGAATACACTATCGACACGTTCACGCATTACGAGATCTATCGACTTGTTTTAACTTTGCTGGTGTCAAAATTAAAAAAGGCGTCTTCTATAGAAGCGGCTATTTAGGCAAGCTTTCTGCACTTCAAGCAAAAGAGTTTGTTGAAAATTTTAATATTGGCTACGTTATTGATCTTAGAACAACAGCAGAGAAAGAAAATGCCCCTGATATGTATTCTGACTTAGTTCAGTATTATCACATTCCAGTTTTAAATGAATTTGATAATCCACTCATCACTAAGAAAAATAGAACCGGCATCTTACTTGATATCACTAAAAACAAAGGTGGTGCAGTTAAGTATCTAGAAAGAGTTTACCGCAAAATGGTTAGCGATGAACAATGCTTAGCGCAGTTTAAAAAGATATTTGATTTAATCATTAACAAAAAAGATGATAAGGCTATTGTTTTCCATTGTACTCAAGGAAAAGATAGAACCGGTGTTTTAGCCGCCTTAATCCTTTATGCCTTAGGTGTTGACAAAAAGAGTATTTATACTGACTACAAACGCTTTAACAACGCATACAGGTTTAAAAACTTCTTAATTTCATTGGTAGTTGCTATTAGATTTATGTCTTTTAGAGTTTCAAAAGATCTCTATTATTTACAAATGGCCCACAAGAAACTAATTATTGCAACATTTGATGAAATCAAATCGAATTATATAGATCGTTATGATTTCTTTAAGAAAGCATTGGACATTAGTGGTGATGACATTAACCAAATGCGTAGAATGTATTACGTAAAGGAGCAATAGTATGGTAAAAATTGTTTTGTTACTTCTATCATTCGGATTATCTACTATGACAACTTTGCTTCTTCATTTCAATGAAGCGTGGAAGATTGCAATAGGTATTATTGGCTTTGGTTTAGCATTCATGGTTGCTATTGTTTTCTTGTATTTTATGTTTGCTGTTATTGCAACAATTACAGTAAGCAGAAAGAAAGCACCAGTTAAATATGGTCCAGGCTATCGTAAATTATTTAATTTAGACTCACTTATTTTATTATCACTTTTTGGTGTTAGATTAACTGTTAACGGTTTAGATAAGATTCCAAATGATGATAACTTTGTTTTATTTCAAAATCACTTAAGTAATGTTGATCCAATTTACACAAATTATGTGCTAAGAAAATATCCGTTAATCTTCGTTTCAAAAGCCTCGTTGTTCAAGATTCCTTTCTTTGGAAAAACAATACAAGGCATAGGCTATATCAAATTATTGCGTGATTCCAGCATGAACGATGCTAGTGAATTAATCCGTGCTGTTAGATGGGTTAGAGCAGGAGAGTGCTCGCTGGCAGTTTACCCTGAAGGAACAAGAAACAAGAATTATCCAAATCCAGTTTTACTTGATTACAAAGAACCAATTCTCGGTATTGCAAAAAAAGCTGAAAAACCTATTGTTATTAGCGCGATTCACGGAACTGATAAAATCAATCATAAACTTTTGTTTAAAGTTCATGAAATTCAAATCGATTTTCTTGCAGTAATTAAACCTGAAGAGTACAAGGATTTGACTCAAGAAGAGCTATCTGAAAAAGTTAGAAAAATCATGCTTGATGGCATTGAACATCCATTAGATAAGAAAGAAAAAGTTCGATTATACTAAGACGAATTAGAAAAAGGCATCCAAAGGTTGCCTTTTTTATTTGCCTATGTAGTGTAGGTGTAGTAAAATAAATACGGTGAAAATCTATGATTGATTACGATTTAGCTCTGTGGATCGTTGGTTCAGTTTCAACCTTCATGGTTCTCTTTACAATTTTGTTGTCATTGTATTACTTGACATACTTTTTTACTGCAAGAAGAAAAGTTGCACCAGTTCCAGCAAGCGAAAATTACACAAAGTTCGGGGTAATTATTGCTGCACGTAACGAAAGTAAAGTCATTAGAAATATTTTTATTGCTCTTAAAAACCAAACTTATCCAAAAGAGCATTACGATGTATGGATTGTTGTTGAATCGTTCGACGATCCATCCATTAAAATTGCGGAAGAATTTGGATACAAGTGGTTTGTACGTGATAGATTAACCGACGAAAGAAGAACCAAAGGCTTTGCTTTACAAGAAATTATTGATTACTTCCAACGTGAAAACATCATTTATGATGCTTATATGATTTTTGATGCCGATAACGTTATGGAGCCAAACTTCATTGAACTCATGAATAATTTAAGACAAACAGGGGTTAAAGTTGGTTCTGGTTATCGTAATTTTACCAACGTCAACGTTAACTGGTTAACTTCAACAAGCGCCGTTATGTTTGCTTACATGAATCAAGTTACTTCTAAAGGAAGATCTTACTTATTCCACAAAGCAACATTAATGGGTACTGGTTATTATGTTGATAAGTCAATTATTGACGATGCAGGTGGTTGGATTTTTACAGGAATGACTGAAGATATTCAACTCACTTCTTATTGTTATTACCACGACGTTAATATGCGTTACTATCCTGACGCTGTTTTCTATGATGAACAATCACCAAAGATGAAACAAGTTCATGATCAACACGTTAGATGGCTTGCCGGATTCTTTGCATCTAGACGCTACCTTAAAAAGTGTGGTGTATTCTATGAATACCATAAAGGCCCAAAGAAAGCTTTAATGCGTTCTGAATTTAAGGTGGGTATTCTTCCATTCATCATTTATAACATCATTAATGCTTTACTTTTCTTAACATCACTTGGCTTAGCATTAGGTGCTACATTTACAAGAAAAGAAGTGGACATGATTTGGAGATGCTGGGGCATCACGATTTATGAGTTCTTGTGTTTATATTTACCATTTGTTGTTGCATCTTTATATATCATTATTTCTGAACGTAAAAAACTACATATGAAGCCACATATAGCAATTGTTTGTACTGCAACATACTTCATTTTCTTCTATGATTTCCTAGTTGCATTCCTTGATTTAGGTTTCCATAAATCTAAACGTCATAAGTGGGTTCAAATTGAGCACACTGGTAAAACAGAAAAGGAAAAGAAAAATGAATAAGGATTGGAAAAAGACTCGCACCATTTATTGGCATGATGAACTTCACGATGATTTTGATCAAATCCTTTCAAAACGTCCACCTTTAACACCAGGTTACAAATTCATACGTTCTAAAGCTTGTAACTTCTTCGGTAATATTTTATATTACGGAATTGCACTTCCTGTGCTCGCAATCATTTCATATTTAAGTGGAATGAAGGTAAAGGGAAGAAAGAATTTAAAGGCAATTAAGAAGACTGGTGCTTTTATTTATTCAAACCATGTTTCGGTTCCAGATGTCTATAAAATGGCATCTCCTGTTTGCTATGGAAAAAGAGTAAACATCCTAGGCTATACCGATTCTTTGTCGGTTCCAGTGCTTAGAACAGTAGTTAAACAATTGGGCTTTTTGCCACTTCCATTAGGACCAGATCTTGAAAATAAAGCAGCATTAGTGGAAGCTATGCGCTATTACATTCACAAAAAACATCAAATTGTTGTTATTTATCCAGAAGCTCACATCTGGCCTTACTACACCAAAATTCGTAACTTCAAAGTTCAAACCATGAAGTACCCAGCCATTATAAATGCTCCAGTACTTCCTGTTGTAACTGTTTGGAGAAAAGTGTGGTGGTCTAAAAAGCCAAAACAAACAGTTAAAATTGGCAGCGTAATCATGCCAAATCCAGAGTTAAATCAAGAGGACAATATTAACTACCTTTACGAAGAATGTCTCTCACAAATGAGAGCACTCTCTGAATGTGAAAAACAATACGAATACATTAAATACATTAAGGTTGAAAAATAATTAATAAATTACTTTTCTTCACAAAATAATCGAAAAGAGGAAACTATGTTTCCTTTTCTTTTCATTTAAAAATATGTATTTTAATCTATTAAGTATTAATATATACTTATTTCGATTATAGGCATTTTTAAAAAATAAGTCAGGATTTACTATGGGTAAGAAATTAAGTTTCTTCGACAGATTCAAAGATTCACTTCTTGATAAAGATAAATACATTAGATTAGTTCGTTTAATTGCATATGTTGCACTTTTAGTTGTTGCACTTTTTATGACAGTTTTAAATGTCGTTCAATATGGAATTACCGATCCTCTTACTTTAACAACTGGTATTTTCTCAATTGCCCTTATTCCAGATTTTTTACTTACATATTTCTCAAAAACAGGTAGAAAAATTGCAGCAGTATTATTCTTCCTTGAATTTATTGCAATGTTTGCAATGTTCTTATACACAGGTAAGCCTGAGGGCTTCTCTGCTATTTGGATTGCTCTTGTTCCGATCGCTTGTATGATTTTCTATGGAAGAAAGATTGGCTCAATGGTTACTGGAGTAATGTTTATAATTCTTGCCTTAGCATTCTATACACCTCTTGGAAAAATGGCAGGAATGTATCCAGATTATACCCAAACATTTAAAGTTAGATTCCCAATCCTATATGTTGCTTTCTATTTAATTGCTTTGTTCCTTGAATCCATTCAACAATATCAATTCCAAGCTCTTGAGGAAGTTAACGCTATTAATGAAGGTTACTCAACTCACGATGGATTAACTGGTTTATTTAACCGTAAGGGTTTCTATGATTTACTTGAATCTGAATTAAAAACCAGAACCTATAGCAAAATCGGTTTTATTGTCTTTGATATTGACTTCTTTAAGAAATTAAACGATACGTATGGTCACTTAGCTGGTGACGAAGTTCTTATTGAACTTTCTCATATTATTAAAGAAAAGCTCGGAAATTCACTTGCCGCATGTCGATGGGGTGGTGAAGAGTTCCTTGTTTGTTACGTTGACGAACAAATTAAGAAAGCTGATCTAGAAGAATTTAGAATGGCTGTCCAAAACCATGAGTTCATTTTTAATGATAAAGTTATGAAAACAACAATAAGTGGTGGTGTATTTGAAACTAATGATAAAGTCTTTGCTAATAAAGACGAATGGTTAAAGAATGCTGATAGCGCTCTTTATAACGCTAAGGAAACAGGTAGAAACAAAGTTGTTTATTTCTGATTAGAAAAGTATGGAAGCATTTTATCAATTAAACATTGCATCTATCATATTAACAATTTTATTATTTGTCCTTTTCCTTGTCAGAAAATCATATCCAACAATCTCTAGAAGATTATTTAAATATTTAATCGCATTTAATGCTCTATCCGCAGCATGTGAAATTCTTGTTGTCTTTCTTGGAACTGGAACCTTAGTTCTTCCAAATTTCTGGCAACAATTTTTTGTTATTTTCTATTACTTAATTCACATTACACTTCATTATATCTTCCTTTACTATGTAACTTCTTCCGCTAGAGGCTACTTAGCAACCAAAGCAGAAAAGGTGATTTTTTCTATTTTCTATTGTGGTCTAATTCTTTTACTTTTATCAAATCCAATGCACCATTGGGTCTTCATTTTTGATGAAACTAATCATTATGAATACAAATTTGGTTTAATTATTATTATTTTTGTTTGTGCTTTATCACTTGTTTATGCATTAGTGGTGACGTTAAGAAATAAAAAGAACCTCAAAAAACTTCAATTAAGTTTGGATGTTTTCTTCTTACTTGTATGGCTTGCCGCTATCTTAGTAGAAGTTATTGTCCCTCATGTTTACATCGAAAACTTCATGATTACAATTACCGTGTTACTATGTACAATCGTTACAGACAACCCAGAGAAGTACTTCTACGCTAACACAGGCGTGTATAATGAAGAAACATTTAACATAGTCTTTGGTGAAAAGCTTAAAAACAAAGTTCCATTTAAACTAGTATGCTTTGCATATAAAGACTTCAATTTATACATTCAAAAAGTTGGTTTAAAACGCGCAAACGTTGCTATTTTTGAAACCTTAATGCATTTAAAGAAACAATTCGGACAACAATTTGTGTTCTCACTTAGAAGAAATGTCTTTGTTATTGATGCTACAAGAGCTACTTGGGATTTAGAATCAACATGCCGTGATGTAGCAGAAAAGTGCTATAAGGGTGGTTTGGAACACAACCCAGACTTAAAACTTGAAGCTCAATTTACAGTTATCGAATGCCCACATGATTGTAATAACCTCACCGATTTGCACAGTGCCATTTCAATGATGTTATTTGACCCAGAAAATAATAAGGGTGAACTTGTTTCTCATTTTGATACAAAACTTTTAGATGCAAGACACCGTCGAGAAAGAATTGTTATGAGAATTCATGATGCTATTGATCATGATGGTTTTGAAATGTATTATCAACCTCTATATAACTGGAAAAAGAATAGATACATTGGTCTTGAAGCTTTAATTAGATTTAAGAACAATGGCGAAGATGGCGAAGTTTATTCACCCGGTGAATTTATTCCTATTGCAGAAGAAGAAGGGTTGATTTTCGATATTGATGAAATCGTTTTTGAAAAGGTTTGTAGATTTGTTCGTAATACCGAATTAGCAAAGTATGGGGTTGAATTTATTGATATTAACCTTTCGCTTTTAAAACTCTTGGACCCATCTACTTTTGAAAGATATAAAGAACTTGCAGCTCGTTATGAAGTTGATCCTAAGTTCATTAATCTTGAGATTACTGAAACTGCTGAAGGCGATGGAAAATACCTTACTGTTGTTAGAAATAACATTGCTAAATTTAGAGACGCTGGTTTTAGCTTCTCATTAGACGATTATGGTTCAGGATATTCAACCGTTGTTTACATGGCTGAAATGGACGTTAAGATCGTTAAAATTGACGCTTCCATTTTATGGAATGCCATGAAGAATAGAAAATATTACACTGTTTTGGAAAACTGTGTTCGTTTAATTTACTGTTTCGATAAGGAATGTGTTTGCGAAGGTGTTGAAGATGAAGCAATGGCTACTTTACTTAAAAAGCTTGGTGTTGATTTCTTCCAAGGTTATTTATATTCAAAACCAGTAAATGAGGAACAAATTCTTAAACTTTTGGCTGAGAAAAATAAGATCGGGGGGGGGTTACTAAAAGCTGACTCTAGAAAATTCCGATAAATTTTTTAAAAAAAGATTGACAAATCTATGGGTATTTATATAATAATGACAGAAGTAGCGCAAAAATAGTGCGCGAATATGAGCAAAATACCCGGAAGGGTATGGCGCAAAGCTATAGGGGCCTAAATGGCCAGCCAGTTGCAATAGGTTAGGGAAACCGACCTCGCAACTGATTTTTTATATCTAGGGGGCAAAAAACGAAAGGAAAGGAGTTAGAAAGATGGAAGAAAAAGACCAAGTGTTTAATCATTACGTCAAACTTCAAATCGATTCTGGCTTAAAACCTCTCGAACCTGTCTTCTACCCAATTGTGCCTGTAGATGGTGTTGAAGCCATTGCATTCAGAGCATCCACAACAATCAATTCGATTATGATGGGTGTCATGAAGCAAGAAGACTACACACCAGTGTCTGACAATAGACTCTGTGGAACTGAGCTATTCAAGCACAACATACAGCACGCTATAGCTTCCCTCAAGGAGTTTGATAAAGCTCATAAGAGGTGCGACTTCATAGCGGTGAGATGCCCAGCTCAATTAATTGAGAAATGTGCTCTCTATGATCTCGTGAAAGAAGTTCTTCAAAAGAATCCTTCAATCAATCCAAATAGGCTTTGTGTGGAATTCACAGAAAACTTACTTGAAATCGATGCCGAGAAAGCAAAATATGCTGTTCTCGATATGAAGATTCTCAAACTACGTACAGCACTCGTTGGTGTAGGTAGGGAAGACACTAAGATTTCTAAACTCGTCTCAGTTCCAGTTGATCTTGCCATTATTGATAAAGATGCAACAAAATGGGCCGGGGATAGAAATAAACCGCAACTCTTTAATTCCTTATTATCTTATATAAAAGCAATGGGAGTTAATTCCATCGCTGAAGGTAAAGAGGAACAAAGAAAAGAATTGCATTACTCTGAAGCTGTTGGATTTATGTTAGAAGGAACTGATCCAATCAGCCTAGAGGCCGCAATTAGTGTAGCAGAGGAGGCCGAAGATCAATGAGATTAAAAAAAGGTACTTCTTTGTTACAAAGAAAAGCTGGAGAAGTTAAACGCTACAGACAAGAAAAGAAGATTGTTCCAATCGTCATGGGCTGTATCGCTCTTCTCGGAGTAATCGTGTACGTAATATCTTTATTATATACACGCTTCGGAAGCTTCACAGTTTCCGTTAACAAATTCCACAACCTCGATTACGGATTATCACTTTGTGAAAGAGCTGACTTCGCTAATCCAACCGCTAGACTCGATTGTAGAACTTCTAAAGAAATTACAAATATCGACGGTAAAGTATTGGATGTTGCTGAACTTGGTTCAATCGATGGCGAGGCAAATGGAGAAAACTACATCTGTTACACCTTCTATTGTAGAAATACAGGAAAGGAAACAATTGACTATGCATTCTCAATGAACATCGTCAATATGACCCTTGATATAGAAAGTGCGGTACGTGTTAGATACATTACAAGTCTAAACGGTGCCAAAGCAGAAAGCATCGACTATGCAAAAGCTCATGGAGTCGATGAAAACTTGAACCCTATACCAGAAGATTATCCAAGAATGACAACTCCATTCAAGGAAGAAAGAATGATCTGTTATAACGTTCAAAACGGCTTCAAACCAGGCGACACAATGAAACAAACAGTTGCCATTTGGCTTGAAGGAAATGATAGAGATTGCGTTGATAAAATCATTGGCGGAATCTTCAAAATCGAGATGAAGTTCGAAGTAACTTCCGTCGCCGGAGAAGACGTAAAATAAACTCCAAATTGCAAAAAGATATTAATTGTGATTTAATCACATTAATATAAATTAGGAATGAAAGGAGAAATTATACTATGAAAAAACTTATTCCTGCAATCGGCATGACACTCTTAGGTGCAGCCCTCCTCGGAACCTCAACATATGCTTGGTTCTCAGCAAACAAAACAGTCACAGCTACTGGCATGAATCTTCAAGCAAAAGCTGACTCATCACTTCTTATTTCTAACGCTGTTGATGGTACCTATAGCAATACCGTACTCTTAGAAAATGATGTTGCAAGTGCAAATACTTATTTAAACCCAGTCGAAGAAACTTTCTCTGAGGGTGCTTACACCTTCAAAAAGTTAACTGAAGAAGGTAAAGCATTTGTTGATGATGCTGGTGTATTCCATGCTCCAGAAAGCAAGACAATTGCTGATTATTTAGAAGCAACAGCTGTTGATAATTATCACGACAGTGTTTGGCTCAAGTTTGAAGCATCAGTTGCCGAAGGTGGTGCTGCTCCAACACAAGTAGTCAATGTCGCAGCTACAATGTCCTCAGAAGGTACTGAAGAAATCTACAAAGCTTTCCATGTTGTTCTTGTTAACACAGCATCAAAAGCAGTTATTGAAGACTTCACATTCTCCAGCTTAGGAACAAAAGTTTCTGGTACAGGTTCAATCACCTTAACAGCCAACACTCCATCACAAGTCGAAGTTTATGGTTACCTCGAAGGTGACAATGCAGCATGTAAAAACTCAAATGCTATTAATGGTGCTGCATACACAGTCAACTTAGAATTCACAATTCCAGCTGCTTAGTAGTTTATAATTTTTTCCTAAATTATACAAAAAACTTTACCCATGGTCGCAAGATCATGGGTTTTTTGTTGCAAAAATTTGCTTAAAAAATGGGTAATTTTCTTTAAAATTTAGTTAAATTTTTAAGAATTTTTACATTTTACTTTGACTATGCGTGCGTATGATGATATACTTTTAGCGCTAATATTATATATTAGTTGAAATAGGCAAAACGTACGAAAGTGCGTGACGCAAAACTACAGGGTCCTTATAGACAGCCAGTTGCAATTCTGCTCTCGGTGTCTTGCGAGGATCAAATTCTAAGCAATATATCGCTAGAAAAGGAGACTACTTATGGAAGCAGTACAAGAAAACAAGAAATGGACAGGAAAGAGAATCGCAAAACTTGTCGTCGACATCGTTTGTTGGATTTTCTTTGTGTTCGCATTGGTATTTACCGTTTTCGCTTTCACAGCTCAAAGCAGTGTTGCTAAATTCCCAACAATCGGCGGAAAAGCAATGCTCACAGTTGAATCTGATTCTATGGAAGGAGATCACGGATTCAAAGTTGGTGACTTAATCATTTCAAAAGTCTTACCAGATGCAAACTCTGAAAAACAAGTAGACAAGGATGAAAGAGCCAAAACAATTTCAGAATTAAAGGTAACAACCTACAATGCTGATGGAACAATCGCAGAGTATGGTGATGTTATTACATTCTGGAAAGACCTTAACGCAGATGGTGTTCTTGAATTAAACACTCACCGTATTATCGGCACAGTCACAAGATCTGATAACCATTACGAATTTGTTACTAAAGGTGATCACAATCAATACAAAGATAGTTACACCGTCTTAGATAACGACATTGTTGGTGTCTGGACTGGTGGACGCGCTCCAGGTCTTGGAGGATTTATTAAATTCCTTCAACCACCTCAAGTAGGTTTCTTTGTATGCATTGTCCTTCCACTTGCAGCATTCTTAGCATATGAAGTCGTTGTTCTCGTTTTAGCAGTTAGAAAAGCTAAAGGCGTCGACAATAAAGTTATCTCCGCAGCAGAAGAAGAGCTTATCAAAAAAAGAGCTATTGAAGAATACATAGCTCAACAAAAAGCTGATGAAGCTCAAAATAAATCAAAGGACGAAAAATAATTAACTTTCGTCCATAAGGAGGCAAATTATGGACAATTTCTTACAATGGTTCTTCTCCTTTATAACTACAATGTTTAAAGGAGTTTGGAATGGTATTAAATCATTCTTCTTAGGAATCGTCGCAATTTTCAACTTTCCAGCATACTTCGGAATGTTAGGCAACTATAATTTCCAATGGTATGAATGGATTTTTATCGTTTTATCAATCATTTTAGTCTACGCTTTCTGGGCTGGTCTTATTTTCTTGATTGTTATTTTGATTCGTAAATATATTCGTTTCAGAAAGACAGTTGTTGGAAAAGAAGACTTACTTGAAGAAATTGCTGATTTAAATAGAAGTGTTGTTAAACTTACAAAAGAAAAAGAAGAAATCATCAAGCTCAAAGTTGGCGCAAACCTTTCTGTTGATGATTTAATGAATGCTGAAAATCCTGAAGATGCAGCAAGAGCAGCAATGGAAGGCGAAGACGTTCCAGCAGAAGGACCAGCAGATCAACGTTTCTATCGTTTGGCTGCTGTTGATGAAAAATATACATTCTTCGAACCAAAACCATACGAAAACAATTACTCACTTCGTGAGATTTGTGATGCATTACGTAATTATGCATGTTCAAAAAACAAATTATATTACGATATTAAGACAATTCGTCTTATGATCGCAGGCTTATCCTCAACCAAGATGGTCCTTTTACAAGGTATCTCTGGTACAGGTAAGACTTCTTTACCATACGTTATGGGTAAATTCTTCCAAAATGATGCAACTATTGCCTCAGTTCAACCATCTTGGAGAGACAGATCAGAATTATTCGGTTACTTCAACGAATTTACTAAGAAATTTAACGAAACCGAAGTTTTACGTAGAATTTATGAATCCGGCTACAACGATGATATTAATATCATTGTTCTCGATGAAATGAACATCGCCCGTGTTGAATACTATTTCGCTGAAATGTTATCCATCCTTGAAATGCCAGATCCAACTGAATGGAAGATTCAACTTGTTTCAGCAGTTTGGGATAGCGATCCTAAGAAACTTGTTGATGGTAAGCTTTCAATTCCAGAAAACATTTGGTATGTCGGTACCGCTAACAACGATGACTCTACATTCTCAATTTCTGATAAGGTTTACGACCGTGCCTTTATTATCAACCTTGATAGCAAAGGTATTCCATTTAAAGCACAAGAACAAGCATCTATTAGAGTTTCATACTCATATGTTGCTGATTTGTATAAGAAGGCTGTCAATGAAGATCCAGTTTCACAAGAATTACTCGATCAAGTCGAACAACTTGATAACTATGTTATTGAACACTTCAGAGTTGCCTTTGGTAACCGTATTTTAAAACAATTAAAAACATTCATTCCTGTTTATAGAGCTTGTGGTGGTAGTACTCTCGAAGGTCTTGACTACATGCTTGCAACTAAAGTCTTTAGAAAATTCGAAATGTTAAACCTTGGTTTAATTAGAGACGAAATTAAAGGCTTAATTAACCAATTAGACAATATCTTTGGTAAAGACAAGATGACTGAATGTATTGCTTACTTACGTCGTTTACAAAAATCATACTAATTTTTGATTATGTTTTTCGATGAAAGGAGGTAATTATGTCAGACGAGAATAAAGCTTTTGAGCAAGATATCTATAAAAAGACATCTGAAAGCGATAGAGAATTAATAAAAGAATTCCCAACCTATAAAGAGTTGATGGATTCTTTTGCTGTCGGCGAAAACGAAGTTGAACTTCGTAAACGTTTCATGCTCAAAAAACTCGACGAAACATGGATTACCGCCATCGAAGATGCTTTACCTTCCCTTGACCAAATCATTAGAAATCCTCAATTCAGACTTCAAGAAAAAGAAGAAGTTCTCCCTGTTGAAATTTCTAAACACATTAACGGCCGAAGTGTAATGCATCTTTCTCAGCATACTGAGAATATTACTGATATTAAACCAGACGGTTCAGTTGTACCTTCTAAATTACTTAACGTTTTCCAAGAAGATACAGTTTTAACCTATGAAAACAAATTCATTAACACCTTAGTTAACCGTTTATATGCATTCGTTGCAATTCGTTATAATGGCGCAAAAGACTGTGGTGAAGATGAAAAGAATACAAAGTTAGCCATTACTCAAAAATTTGAGCATAAAGATTACACAGGTAAGATTAAACTCGAAATTGAGGTTGGCCAAACTCCTGATGAACACGAAGTTATCAAAAACTATGTTTATACATCCGATCTCTGGAAGAGAATGGAAAAGATTATGGAAGTCATTAACGAATACATGACCACTCCATTTATCATGAACATGGGTAAAAACTTTATTCGTCCACCAGTACTTAGAACAAACACAATCTTAAAGAACCCATTATTCAAAGATTGTCTTTCCCTTTGGGAATTTATCGAAGGCTATCAAACCACAGGTTATGAAGCCCTTGTTCAAGAAGACCTTATTACTGCAACAGATAAACTTCTTGAAGATATGTATAACTCCATTGCTGAGCAATACGTATTATTCCAAGCACACATTAAGAATGGATTTGATGATGAAAAAGCTCTTGATTCAAGACTTCTAAAAGTTAATCCATCCATTAAAGATACTTTTGATGATGTCAATGAAGATGAATTTGATTACAAGACATTAATTCCAGGCATTCTTAAGAATGAAGGCCCACTTGATGCACCTAGTGAGGAAATTGAACTCGCTATTTTAGTTGCTTTAGCAGCAGATGCTATGATGTGGGAAGATGAAATTGATGAAGAGGTCTCAGTTATTGATGAAAAAGGCGATATTAATTATCGTTACAAATTCTCAATCATTGCTCGTTTAATCAAAGCTCAACTTCCAACTCAAGATTACTATAACGAACTTAGAAATGATTTGCTCGAATATAAAGGAGTGAAGTCTTTACTCAGTTGGTCTAGAGACCTTTATAAACTTGGAAGAAAACCAGTTGCAAAAATTAACGTTAAGGGTAAGACAGTATTCGTTTATTTACCACTTGACCCATCAAAATACGACAAAGATCATTACCATCATTTAGATGTTTCTAAAGAAGGCAAAGATGTTGAATACCCATTCTTACTTAAAGTAAGAAGTAAACGTGCCTGCAAGTACGCAAAAGAATTAATTGCAGAAATTATGACATCATATGGGGTTGAGAAAGATCCTAAATACAAAATCCGTGACTTCCACTTACCAGAAATGTCACTTCAAGAATTACTTGATAGAGACCTTGCAAGACCACTCGATAAGACTGGTCCATGGTCATTTGACTGGAACTTCGAAGACACAGGCTTTAAATACACTTTCATTTACAGCTTTATCGCTAAACTTATTAGAAGCGGTGAAGAAAGACAAGAATTCTATAACGAGATTAAGAATCACTTACTCTCTTATAAGAAAGTTAAATCTTCTATTTCTTGGCCAAGAGAACTCTTTAGAGCAGGTAGAGAAAAAGTATGTCAACTCAAAGTTAAAGGTAAAACACTTTGTGTTTACATACCACTTGACCCAGATAAATTCGATGCAGAACATTACCATCACGAGGATGTACGCGTAGAAGGTAAAGAAAACGACTTTGGTTTAATGCTTAGAGTTAAATCAAACCGTGCCGTTAAGTACGCAAAAGAACTTATTGATGTAGTAATGGCAAATCTTGGACTTGTCCAAGTTGAAAACTACGTTGCTCAAGATTACAAGTATGCATATAAGAGTCTTGAAGAAATGCTCGCAGAAGATCTTGCTCGTAGAATTGGTGAAAAAGCACCAGAAAAAGTTAAAGTTGAAGAACCTGAACCAGTTGCACCAGTTGAAACTGATGAAGGCTTTGAACGTAGATACATATTCTCGTATAGCGCACGTCTAATTCGCTCAGGCGATGAAAGACAAGATTTATATAACGCTATGAAGAATGAAGTCTTAGCTTATAAGAAAGTCAATTCTAAAATTTCTTGGAACCATGAACTTTTTAAACTTGGACGTAATAAGATTTGCTTATTCAAGGTTAAAGGAAAGACACTTTGTGTCTATCTTCCACTTAACCCAGATAATTATGACGCAGAACATTACCACTTTGAAGATGTGAGAAGAGACGATAAAGAAGTTGAATTCCCACTCATGATGAAGATTCGTTCTATGCGTGCTGTTAAATACTGTGCTGAACTCTTAAAAGATGTTATGGCTATGTACGGAATTGAAAGAAATGAAGTTTATGAACCAGCTGATTATCGCTTAGCTTATATGTCAATTGAACAAATGCTCGTTTCTGATCCAGTACTTGCTAAACTCATTGATGGTGCAGTTGTTAAACCTGAACCAGTTATTGAACCTGCTCCAGTAGAAGAGCCAGTTGATGAAGATGTTGTTGTCAAAGACGGCATTAGATACCGTTATATTTACTCTTACTCCGCTAGACTTATTCGTAGCGGCGAAGAAAGACAAGACTTCTATAACAAAGTTAAAAATGATATTCTTTCTTACAAGAAAGTTACCTCCAGAATTTCATGGGGTCATGAACTATTTAAACTTGGCAGAATTAAACTTGCAGAGCTTAAAGTTAAAGGGAAGACACTTTGTGTCTATCTACCATTAAATCCAGATAACTATGATGCTGATAGACTTCACTTTAAAGACATGAGAGTCGAAGGTAAAGAAGTTGAATTCCCAATGATGATGAAGGTTAAATCTGATCGTGCTTGTAAGTACGTTGCAGAATTAATCGCTGATGTTATGGCTGCAAACGGTATCATTAGATTAGAAGATTATGTTGAGCAAGATTACCGCTTAGCATACATGAGTGTTGAAGAAATGCTTGTTAGTGATCCTGTTTTAGCTAAACTTGTCGAAGATAATGCCTCCCCAGTTGAAATTAAACCTGTCGAGGAAGTGAAAGTAGAAGAACCGGCTCCAGTTGAAGAGCCTGTAGAAGAAGATGTCGTTGTTAAAGATGGCATTAGATATCGTTATATTTACTCTTATAGTGCTCGTATGATACGCTCAGGAGAAGAAAGACAAGACTTCTATAATGCAGTTAAAAATAACATCCTTTCATATAAGAAAGTTAATTCAAAGATTTCCTGGAATCATGAACTCTTTAAGCTTGGCAGAATTAAAATTGCCCAACTTAAGGTTAAAGGTAAAACACTTTGTGTTTACTTACCACTTGATCCAGATAAATATGAACAAGATAGACTCCATTTCAAAGATATGAGAGTTGAGGGAAAAGAAGTTGAATTCCCAATGATGATGAAAGTTAAATCAGATAGAGCAGTAAAATATGTTGCTGAACTTATTGCTGATGTAATGGCTAATAATAACATCATTAAACTTGATAACTACGAAGAAGTTAACTATAAGCTTCCATACATGAGTGTTGAAGAAATGCTCGTATCTGATCCAGTTTTAGCAAAACTTGTCGAAGATAATTCATCACCTGTAGATATTAAACAAGTTCCAGTAGTGGAAGAAATTAAGGAAGAGGATGTTGTTATTCCTGAACCATTTATCGCTCCAATAGTAAGCGAAGATGAAGAAATCGTTGTTAAAGATGGTATTGTTTATAAATATAAATTCTCATTCTCTGCTCGTTTGATTCGCAGTGGTGATGATAGACAAGAACTATATAACGCTATCAAAAATAACATCCTTTCTTATAAAAAAGTAAATTCTAAGATTTCATGGGGTCATGAATTATTTAAACTTGGCAGAATTAAGATTGCTCAGTTAAAAGTAAAGGGCAAGACACTTTGTGTCTACCTTCCATTAGACCCATCAAAATATGATCAAGGTAGACTTTATTTTAAGGAAACTGGTAAAGACGAGTTCCCGATGATGATGAAAGTCAAATCAGATAGAGCGGTGAAATATGTTGCTGAACTTATTGCTGACGTAATGGCAAATAACAACATTGTAAAACTTGATAACTATCAAGATGTAGATTATAAGCTTCCATATATGAGTGTTGAAGAAATGCTCGTATCTGATCCAGTTTTAGCTAAACTTATCAAAGATAATTCAAATCCTGTAGATTTCAAAACATCTGCACTCGTTGAAGAAACTCCAATCATTGAAGAAAAAGTAGAGGAAGAAACCCCTGTTGTTAGCGATGATGAGGAAGTTTTTGTGAAAGATGGAGTTACATATAAATACAAATTCTCATACTCTGCTCGTTTAATCCGTAGCGGTGATGATAGACAAGAACTCTATAACGTAATTAAAAATAACATTCTTTCATATAAGAAAGTTAACTCCAAGATTTCATGGGGTCATGAATTATTTAAACTTGGCAGAATTAAGATTGCTCAGTTAAAAGTAAAAGGTAAGACACTATGTGTCTATCTCCCATTAAATCCAGATAAATATGATGCAAATCGTTTATTCTTTAAAGACGTTCGTAAAGAAGGAAAAGATGTTGAATTCCCAATGATGATGAAAGTTAAATCTGATCGTGCTTGCAAGTATGTCGCAGAATTAATTGAAGATGTTATGACTGAAAACAACATCGTTAAACTCGATAATTATGTTGAGCAAGACTATCGCTTAGCAAATTTAACCATTGATGAGATGTTAACGAGTAATCCAGCTTTAGTTAAACTCACTCAAGGTAATTTAGATACAGTTACTACTAAACCTGTTAAAGAAGCAGTTTTAGAAGAAACAAAACAAACTATTGAAGAAAATTCTTCAAAAGAAGATTTAAATACAACTGTAGATGAATCTAGTAATGTTGAAACAAAAACAGTTGTTAAACAAAGAAAATCTTTCTTTGCAAGATTAAGAATGGCTTTTAAAAATAGAAGAGCCAAAAACAAATAAGGAAGGAGTGATTGATGAGCGAACCAACAAAACAGCGTAAGCCAATTAAGAAAATCATAAGTGATGTTGTATTTGCAGTCATTATGTCCTTTCTTGGAATAATTGTTATATTTTCAATTATTGAAAAGACTGTAGGATTTTCCATCAGTGGTCACCATTTGTTATGGGTTAAGACTAACTCAATGGAAACAACCATTCCTGCCCAAAGCTATATTTTGGTAAAAGATGTCGATGCAAAAGACGTAAAACCTAATGACATAATCACATTTATTTCTGAATCTGAACAGATTAAAGGTAATTACAATACACACAGAGTTGTAAGAATTGATGAAAATGGTGATTTTATTACCAAAGGTGATAACTGCATTAGTGAAGATTACCCACCAGTAAAAGCAGAAAATGTTGTTTACCTATATGAAAGAAATATGCCATTTGTATCATTTTTCGGAAGATTGTTTGCTTCACCATTAGGTTATGGCTTAACAGTTGTTGGAATTATTGGACTAGTAGCAGTGTGGTTCACTCTCGATTACAAAGATCGTAAAAAAGAACAAAAACAAGAACTTATTAATAAAATGGTTAAGGAAGAAGTTGAACGTTTAGAAAACGAAGCTAAAAACAAAGATAATAAATGATATTTATTAAAGGAAGGAGAAAATTATGAAGAAAACAAAGAAAACAGATATATTTACAAAGATTGTTGCTATTGTAGTTTGTTTTATTAGTGCAGCTTTAATTATTTCTGCAACAATAATGCTCTCCAACCATACAAACGAAATTTTACTTAGATCTCAAACTGAAGCTGAAAACTTAACACTTGATTCTATCAATAAGATAGAAAATAAAATTGATAATTACACTTCATACGTTTCTACTACATCTGGTTCATTCCAAAAATGCACCAACAAAAATGAAGTTGAAATGCAAATTGAACAAATAAAATTATCTTCTTTCACTGAAAGAGGATTAAAAAACGTAAGATATTTTTTGAATGGTGAAATCCATGGAGTTGCTCCATGGCCAGTTGAAATAACAAAAGATTTAGGTCTTGATTACGTAAAAAGTGTTGAACATTCAAAACAAGAATCACTTTTCCTAGGTACTAATTTTGATGAGATGCCTGAAACCGATAAAGATAAAGTTTTCCCAGTCGATTTATACGAATTTTATGCTCCTGTTTATGATAATGCAAATATCGACGGAATCGCACTTTATTTCGACACTGCTGTATTTAGATCTCAAATAGGTAACGAATTTAGACACGATAATGCCGTTTTATCTGCATTAGTTAGAGATACAGGAAACGTTTTAATTGGTGATGATACATTCCAAAAGAATACTGTTATCGATATTTTAAGTGAATTAGGTGTTAATGAGACGAATATTACTAGTAGAGTATTCCACGATTTAACCGAACATAATAGAGATAGAATTTTATGCAAAATAAATGGTCTTAATCATGTTATTTCAATTGAATTTAACAGCGCAACTAAAGATTTGGGTGTTGTTGAAATTTATGATTGTGGTGCACTTGCAAAAGAAACAAATGACTTGATTAACGCCATTGTTGCAATTCTTGTTATCTTTATCATCATTATTATCGCGACAATTGCAATTTTAGTAATTAATCGTTATAGACTTCAAAAGAAGGTTAATAACGCTGAGAAACATGACTTATTACTTGATTGCTTAAATAAGTATGGTTTTACAAAAGAAGCAGAAGATATTCTCCATAGAGAATCGGGAGTTTATTATGGTGTTATTGTTTTGCATATTCGCCACTTTAAGTTCTTAACTGAAAACTATGGTGAAGGTGAAGTAAATTCATTATTGAATTATGTTAAGCTTACACTCACTAAAACATGTAGAATTGAAGAAGTCTATGGCCATGGCGAAAATGGCGAGTTCTTACTTCTTTTACATGCCAAAGATAAAGAAGATTTAATCGATAGATTAAAAATTCATTCATTCTTAGCATCTCAATATAAAGGTGCTCATAAGTTCGATGTTGCTATTAAATACGGTATTTATGAATATCAAAGCGGTGATCAATCTCCAGTTAGCAAGATGATTGAATATGCTATTGAAGCTAATAATACTGTTACTAAAGCAACAGTAGAGAATGTTGATATGCAATTCAACTTCTACGATGATGAACTTCGTAAAATTAGACTTATTAACGATGATATGGAACTCAGACAAGAAACAGCTCTTAAAGATGGTGAATTCCAAGTTTTCTATCAAGCTAAGTATAACTTAAAGAACCATAAACAAGACGGCGCAGAAGCTCTTGTTCGTTGGTATGATAAAAATACTGGAGAATACAATAAACCAGCCTTATTTATGCCTTTGTTTGAATCCAATGGATTTATCGAAAAACTTGATAAATATGTTTACACAAAAGTTTGTGAATATATTTCATATTCCTTACAACAAGGCCGTAATGTTTTCCCAGTTTCAGTTAACGTTTCACGTATAACTGCGACCCAACCAGATTTTGTTGATTATTACACTAGAATTAAGAAAAAATATGGTATTGCTAATGGCGCATTAACTATAGAATTTACTGAATCATTTGCTTATGAAAACTATGATGTTTTAAAGACAATTGTTGATCGTTTACATAAAGCTGGATTCCAAACATCAATCGATGACTTCGGCTGTGGTTATTCTTCATATAGAATTCTAAAAGAATTACCAATGGACGAAATTAAACTTGATAAGTTCTTTATTGATTACAGTGAGAACCCAGAACGTATTAATTCGATCTTTGAGTCTGTCATCTCCCTTGCAAAGAAACTTAACATGAAGGTTACTCAAGAAGGTGTTGAAAGACCTGAAGATGTTGAACTTCTTAAGAAACTTGGATGTGACGTTATTCAAGGTTATATCTACTCTCATCCACTTAGCTTAACTGACTACTTACACTTCGTTGAAAACACAAAGGACCACAACCTATAATTGGTGGTCCTTTTTTCTAGCTTAAGCAAGAAATAAGAAAAAAAGATTATTTTTATTTTCACGCGTTAATTCGATACGTGTGGGGACTAAATTGATTTTTTGAGAGTATTTATATAATAAATGTTTGCATTATTTCGTGTATGTGTGTATTATATAAACAGTCAAAAGCAAACCTACAGTAATGTAGGGACGCAAAACTATAGGGTCTCGATGAGATAGCCAGCTGCCTAAATTGCAGTTGGCTTTTTATTTACTTATTATGAAATCACTTAAGGCAAAAATTATTTCCACAGCATGTTCCATCGGATTTATTGCAACTCTGATGGGTTTAGCCGTATCTTCTTTTGCGTGGTTTTCTGCAAACAAAAAAGCAATAGGTAAAGGTATGAGCTTAACGACTGAGATTGACACAAACCTTGTTAGTCTTGATTTCAAACTTTATAAATATGATTTCGACGCCAAAGAGGGCAAAGAGTACATTGAAGGAACAGAATCATTCAATCTTGATTTAAACGATTTTGATAACTTCATTCGTGAAAGAAATGTTTATAACAACAACGTTATTCGTTTTAATGTTACTATTCCAGCTGCTGAAGCTGCTCAATCAGGAATACGTAAATTAACATTAACTGCTAATGTTCCTGAAACAACAATCGGAGACAACTTCAATGGTGGATTTACTGATACAGTTAGTAGAACATACATTGATGATTCTGGTTATAAATATCACAATGCATCAAAGGGTGCAGACTATACATGCAATAATATTTCTAATATTGTCTATTTCAAAGGTTTCCCATATTCATATACAATTGGTGATGAAACAACCCTTTGGGATGAAGAAGTTAATTTTGAAGGAACCGAGGCTTCACCAGCAACACCAGATGCAATCTATAAAGGCGCAACTGAAGAATTTGGTAAAATCAGTGAACAAGCTTCATTTATTAGCGGTGGTGTAAAAGATAATTTATTAACATTTGATATTGTTGAAGTTGATGCAAGAGCTACTAAGGTTGTTTTCTACATTGAATACAACTATAAAATTAATTTAGTTGATGCATTCTTAGAAAATACTGAAATTGTTGGAGCACAAGATATTGGAATGATGTCCAGTAGAATTGTTTTCCAAAAAGATATTGAAAAGATTACCATTGCCTCACAAGGAGTAACTGAATAATGATAAGCACCAAGAAAAAAATCATTATGATATCAGCAACGCTTGGTTTAGTTGTATCAGGCTTATCTTTAGCAACGGCTGCTTGGTTTGGTGGTAGAGGTTCAATTGGTACAATTGATGACCTTGGTGGTTCTGTTTTACGTTCCTATTTCCATTCTGGAACTGGAAGCGAAAATGATCCATTTACAATTACAACCCCATGGCACTACGAAAACTTTGCAAAACTTCATTACACAATGGATGGTTTTGCTGAACAAAAATATCACTTTGAATTAGGCTATCCACTAAATGGTGGTACAACAAGATACTTCTATGGCACTGATGAAAACGGTGTTGTTGATTATGATGTTAAGAACTCAACTGTATTAAATCTTGGTGGTGATGTTTTTGAGCCTATTGGCAATGAAGAAAAACCATTCATGGGTGAACTAAATGGTAATGATTTAACTATTACCAACTTTAAGGTTGACGGAAATGGATACCATGATATAGGTATTTTTGGTTATATTGGTGAAAATAGTGATGGCACTGGAGCACCAATTCATAATGTCTATTATGATAACTTTACAATTAATACTAAAGGCGCTACTAAAGAAGATAAACACGAATCAATAGTTGATGGCCGCAAACATGAAGAAAATGCTCATGTTGGCTACATTGCAGGTCACGTAGTTCGCACTGATGATATTCAAAACGTTTACGTGAATAATTGTAAAATTGATGGCCAAACAGCAAAAGATAGAGTTATCGATACTTATGGCTACTATGGTAAAGCTGAATACGATAACACCGGTGGTGGTTCAAAACATGGTGATGACTATAGCTTTACTTTAAATGCTAAAGAAGTCTTTAACGCTATTGATGATAACTATTCAAGCATTCAAGATAACCCGTTAAGAGCTCGTGTTGGAAAAGACACAGATGATGCTGGAAGACATTACACAGACTATGACTTCCCAATTCAAGGCGAAACAGAATGGGCAAACAATAAAGCTACTCATCCTGTCAGTGAAGCTATTACACGTAATGGCGCTAATACATATATATTAAATGGTACAACTACAGATGATTATGCTGATAGAACTTACTCATTATCAACTGTTGGTTATATTCCATTATCAGGCGATATTCGTAATGAATACGTTGTTTCTGCTGAAGATGCTAGATATGGACAAAAAACTGCTATAGAAAACATTGAATTTAATAGAAATGCTCCAAATTTAAATGGAACATCTCAAGCAACAGATTTATTTAGATATGACACAACTGATCAACAATGGTATTATCAACACTCTGAAAACGATAGTACAAGCTATGTTGCTGAAAAAGATTTTACATTTAATTTAAGCACTATTAGCGAATTCTCTGTCAGTGAATCTGGCGGTGATAGTAGCCCTTCTATGTATAGTGCTAGAGCATATTTCTATATTGATGGCGTAAAAGTTTATGATGAACCTGTTAATAATAGCATTCAACGTACCGGATCGGTATTTAACTACAAATATAGGCTGTATAACATTTCTTTAACTAAAACATCATTCACTCATAAATTACAACGTGGAACCCATTATTATGCCTTCTTCTTAGCTTTTGCTACAAAGAACAACGCTATGAGATTTGCCTATATTGCAGATAATGCTAAAACAAAAGGCATTGATGGTAGTAATCAAACAAGTTCCGGTACATCAGTGACTATGAGTGGAGCAAATAGAAAAAACTGGACTGTTAGACAAGGTACGTTTGTACTTGATGTTGATGATTATATTAGAGGAACAATGTCTTTTGCTGGTGCAAAATATGATGGTGGAAACTGTACGGTTGCTGATCAAAGTCCAACTATTGAGATTGATTCAAATAAATGGGATGGAAAAGTACCACAATACATAAATCCTAATTCTTTTGAAATCCCATTATATGGAACTAATAGAACAACTTCAATCGAACCAAAACCTTATGGTTTATTGAAGGAATCTACAATTGAGAATTTCACTTTAGAAACTGTAACAATTCCTGTTTATCATGACGATGGCACGATTACTTATGAGACACAGACACAATGGATTGCTACTGATAACCCAACAAGAACGCCGGATTATAGTGCCGATCCAATTTATTTCTCTGATAATGCAGCATTAACTAGTGCTAACTACAAATACAAAAATATCGATGTTGTAGGCGGTAACGTTTCATTTACCTATATCGACAGAATTTTATTTATACCTGTTGATATTGAAGTTATCTCGCTTCCACCTGAAACAACTAACACAAACATTGTTGAGTACCCACACGTGTCAGATATTGATTCTGAGTCACAATTCTATGCAACTAAGTATTGTCCAGGATCAATTGTTCTTTATGTTAACAACTCTGCAAACGCATTAGATAACGTTGATAGCCAAATCGGTCATGTTGAGTTTACATATGCTAACATGAACTATCGTGGTACATCATTAATTAACGTTGAAGTTCCTTCCTTTAAAAAAGGAAGTGGCAACTTCGTCGACATTAGAACCATAGGAAGAATTAAAGAAGGTGAACAAGCTGTTAACTTTGTTTCAACATTTACTGGTAATATTACTGAATCAGGTGCTAAGAAAACATCATACTGTTGCTTAGATGCAAACGGTAAGATGCTTGGTTTATACAATGCAAATGGCGAACCAGGTTATGGTTTCTTTAAAGCTGCAACAGATGAACCAGCAGAAGAAAGATATTCTTACACACCAGGTACTGGTACTTATGCAAACGGTACTTACACCAAGAATCCAAATGGTAACTATGTTATTAATGCTGAAAAGATTAGACGTATTTCAACTTATGTTATTGTTTTAGGTTCTAACTCAAGAAGCTCAAATAACAACACATACATCACTGAAGTTAAGTTCAACTATAAAGCCCATGATGGTGTTGGTGGATCCTTTGGATCAGTTGGTTATAGAAGTGCAACAGATACAATTACTGATACCATCCTTAACTTTTACATCGATGTTCCAGCAGATACAGTTTACTCAATCCTTGTTTATTTCAATAAGAATGACAACATTTATTTCATAACATTCTCAGCAAATGCAGAGATTGATATGAACATCTTTAACTATCGAATTGATACGTATAAGGTCAGCTTTAACAATACGATTTACGAAATAGAAACAATAGAAATACATTACACACCCTGATGGGTAAAAAAATACTTGTTTTATAAAATATAAATATGTATAATACTTAACTTGTAAGCCGAAAAAAGCTTATAAGCCACGTGGGTCTGTAGCTCATCTGGGAGAGCGCCTGATTTGCATTCAGGAGGTAGAGAGTTCGATCCTCTTCAGATCCACCATTTATGGCTGAGTAGCTCAGTTGGTTAGAGCAGTCGGCTCATACCCGGCGTGTCGGCGGTTCAAATCCGTCCTCAGCTACCATTAGTGAATTACAACCTGGAAGGGTTGTTTTTTTAATTCTTATTTTCAAAAATAAAAACATGATTTAAAATAAGATAGATAACAAGGAGAATTGTCTATGTTAGCATACGGAATAAAAATTTATTTTACAGATGGTGATTGGAATTATTACTATGGAACATTTGATGGAAGTACTACATGCGGAAAGACTGAATGTAGAATCAGATGTTTTGAAACCCAATCTGAAGCTTGGGATGAAGTGCATAGAATTGAACGAAATTGGGATTCTATTGAAGATTCATATGGAAACGTTAAACATATTGACCATTGTGTACTAGTTAAATGTAATTATTGATCAAACAACAATTTGGTAAAAGTGCCACTTATTGTGGCATTTTTTTATCAATAATAATATTGATATGTAATAAGCAAGGCGTATAATGAAATACGTTTGAATTATGATACTTACTTTAGTACTCGCTATTATTACATTTGTATTGCTAATTTTATCAATCGTTTTATTACCGAAGATTAAGATTGGCAAGTTAAATATCTCAACCTATTGGTTAGTAGCCTTATTTGGGGCTGTTTTAATGCTTTCTACGCTTAGAGTGAGTTTTAAGGAAGTAGGGGAAGCATTGTTTAATAACAATAGTGAGATGAATCCAATTAAAATTCTCGCGTTATTTTTCTCAATGACGTTTATTTCAATCTTCCTTGAGGAGGCTGGATTTTTTAAATGGCTTGCTAGCGTAGCAGTAAAAAAAGCTAAATCAAGCCAATTAGTGTTATTTGTTATTCTTTATTTTCTTACTGCAGCATTAACTGTAGTAACCTCAAATGACATAGTCATTCTTACATTTACTCCATTCATATGTTATTTCTGTAAGAATGCTAAGATTAATCCACTTCCATACTTAATTGCAGAATTTGCCGCTGCTAATACATGGTCAATGATGCTTATCATAGGAAATCCTACAAATATGTATCTTGGCGCTAACGCTGGTATTAGCTTTGGTGAATACTTTAAAGTTATGGCTATTCCAACCTTAGTAGCTGGTGTAGTGGAGTTTGGTTTAATTCTTCTTATCTTTAGAAAATCACTTTCTCAAAAGATTAAATGTAACTCTGAAGTAATACCTGTAGAGAACAAGTTAGATGTTATTGCAGGTCTTACTTGTTTAGGTGTTTGCATTGTTTTACTCGCAATATCTAATTATATTAATGTTCCAATGTGGCTAGTTTCTGTTTGTGTAGCAGGTGTTTTACTTATCTATTTTGTGATCACTCGAATTGTTCGCAAAAACCTCAAAAATTCAACATGTGTGATAGGTAAATCGTTACCATGGGCCCTTATTCCGTTTGTTGTTTCAATGTTTATTATTGTTATTTCACTTCAAAAACAAGGTGTTTCGGGTGAACTCGCTAAGTTGCTTGGAGACACTAATACAATATGGACATATGGACCAAGTTCATTCGTGTTTGCAAACTTAATCAATAACATTCCAATGTCTATTCTTTACTCAACACTTCCTACATTTAATGGAATTGAGTATTATCACGCTATTTACGCTTCAATTGTTGGATCTAACATTGGAGCATTCTTAACTCCTATTGGTGCTTTAGCAGGTATTATGTTTACTGGATTACTTAAAGACCATGAAATTAAACTCTCATTCAAAGACTTTTCTAAATACGGCATTATCATCGCATTGCCAACCTGTGCAGTAGCGTTAGCAATGCTGATGATAATACTATAGTTTTCCTTTACATGATTGCTTTTAAGCTGTAGAATAATGACACCGGGTGGGAATCGGGCCAGAAATGGTGGGACTCACTCCGTCGAACAAAATTATTTGTTTTATGTCATTCCGGCTGAAAAGGTCAGGACAGTAATCGGCGTTAGCCGGTTTTTTTCTTTTTTAATAACCTATAGATACTTCTATCTTTTTTCTTAATATTAATACTTTCCCTAGGTTCTCTTTGCATAACTTTAATTACAATTTCATAATCCTCAAGGCTGAATTTCATTTCTGGAATTTCATCTTTACTGAAGTCCTTTCTTTTACCAAGAAATGGTCTTTTGTTTACAAAAGAATGTGATACTTTTTTAGAAGTTGGATCAGGAAGTTTTTCAAAATGTGGATTATTAAATTCTGTAGATCCTGTTGTGACAGCTAAGTATAGATTAGCCTGATCATTTTTCCAATAAATCATACCTGGATGTCCATCTTTACTACCTTCAAAAACCATGTAAAATGAACCTTCTTTTAGTTGTTTAATAATTTCTTTGTCGTTCATAATAATTATCTCCTTTTTGTCTTCTGAGTTAACGAACGCTCCAACGAGCATTTTCGCATTCCTTTTGATAGAACATTCTTTTGTGTTCAGAATTAATTTGAATTAACTCAATGTAATGCGACCAAGACAATTGTCCAGACACTGTCTGGAAAATTCGATAATCTTTGTAAAAGATTAACATACTGTACAAATTTGATTTACTGAAACCTTTACCATATTTTTCAAGTAATGATTTTGAAATATTTTTGATTGTTTCTTTCGCATAATTGGATTCAATCCCTTGGTTTTCTACTTTTTCATAAATCAGTTTTCCTATATTCCAGTAGGTTTCAATTAATGCAGTGTTGACTGAAGTAGCAACATATTTTCGTGCATTTTCGAGAAGTTCACTTATTTGTTTGACAAGAATTTCATTGTCAATTTTCATAATGTCCATTATATTTTTCCTCCTTTTGGACTTGTTTTCATAAAGGAGGTATATAAAAAGCCACCAAGATGAAAACACATTTATTAGCTACCGATTGACTGCACCAATCCTAGCTATTTGTGTTTCACCATCTGTGTGGTGGCCTCTGAATCAAATATATAATATTTGTGTGGAGCGTGGACGATTTGACTTGGTAAGCGGCTTTTCTTCCCTTCTCTTACTTAGAAGTGCTCATCTTCTGGGCGATGCTTTCCACATTGGTAGATCCAAACAATACAATCTACCAGCAATAATTACAATTTATATCAATTTTTGTTAATTGTCAGGCAATAGTGACTAGGTTCTACTGTTGGCTGGATATTTTAATAATTATTAACACTATTATTATAACAAAAACTTTAGTTTTTATCAATGTAATTTCAAGATAAATAATCAATACATTTACAACGTATAATTTGCAATATTATGCGTGTGTCCGTATAATATACACGTTATGAAAAATACAATATGTGATTAATCTACCTATTTAGGGATTAACCACTTTTTTTCTGAGGTATCAAACATGAAACGTAATTTGTTAAAAGTCTTACCATTATTATTACTTGGTGGAGTTTTAGGATTAGCCGCAGCACCTGCAGCATTTGAAGCAGCTGGTGTTAAAGCTGAAGAAACCATTAAAGGATCTGTTGATCTTGGTAAAACAGCTATTGAAAATTGGACATCATCACCAAGTAATTATTGTGGTGGCTATTATGGCGGAAAAGGTGCAGCAACAATAAAAGGTACTAGTATTAGCGATTTTAGTGTATTTGCTGGTTCTGATAACTATGATTTATCTGTTTGGGTTACTGGTTTTACTAATAGCGGAACAAATTCAGTTAAGGTTTCAACATTAAACTCTGATGGTACAATTGATAAAATAGGCACAGCACAAACCGGAAAATTAGGAAATGGAAGCAACATTGATTCAGCAACCAAAAAAGAAACTAGTGCTTTTACATTTATACCTTCAAAAACTGCTACTGGTTTGCAAATCGAATTAGGAAGTAAATGTGTAATTACAAAAGTTAGATGGGAAATAAAAGTTCATGAAGGGCCTGGTCCTGAACCTGTAGAAGGAACTAAATATAATTTAGTAACTAATGCTTCATCTTTATCTAATGGTGACATTGTTACACTTGGAAATAAGAACAGTAACAATGTTTGCGGTGACTTTACTGGCAATTATTTTAATGCACTCGCTGCTTCGTTTAATACGGATGGTGTTACCTCTGAAAACTGCCAAGAATTTATTTTATTGAGTAAAAACTCAAAATGGATTCTTTCTACTTTAGAAGGTCAAGTCACAGTCGGTGAGAGTGGCAAAGTTTCATTAACTAATGCTGGCACTGAATTTGCAATCTCTGTATCAGATGGAGTTGCTTCCATTTATGATGAGGCAACTGCTGGTTCTATTTTATACAATAAATCAAATCCTCGTTTTACCTTCTATACTTCATCTCAAGAACCAATTGAGATTTATAAAAAAGAAGGAGAGTCTTCAAAATATACAGTTACATATGATGCAAATGGTGGTTCTGGAAGCACTACAGACACTACAGAATATTCTATTGCCTCAGAAGTAACATTACTTGATAGCAGTTTTACTGCACCAACAGACAAAACATTCAAAGAATGGAATACTAAAGCTGATGGAACTGGTGAATCATATCAACCAGGAGACGAATTTGTCATTCTTAAAAACACAACAATGTATGCAATTTGGAAAGATGCAGTTATTGAAGATGGCTATTATTTTGAATTAGTCACCAACTATAGTGAATTATCCGAAGGAACAAAAGTTCTATTAGGTTATAATACAGGCGATAATGTCAAAGTAAATGGCGGAATCTCAAATGGCTATTTATCTGCTCATTCATTCGCAGTTGAAAATAATAAGTTTTTTGTTCCAACAAGCGATACAAATGTAAAACTATTAACTTTAGGCATTGAAGATAGCCATTGGACATTTACATACGATAAGACGAACAAAATTGCTGCAAATAAAAACGAAAACAATAACCTTTGTACATCAGATGCTGCGAATGCTGATGCTCGTTGGACAATCTCATTAAATGGTTCAGTTGCTACAATCGAAAATAACACAACAACATACGGAAAACTTCAATACAATTCTAGTGGCTCAGGAAGGTTTTCTAATTATCCATCAGGTAGTCAAGCAAATCCATCTTTTTACAAGCAATTGGGTGTAAAACCAAAAATTGTTTTAGATGCTGATGAGAAAGAAATTTACGTTGATCAAGTTAGCACCGTAAAAGTTGCAAGCTATGAAGGTTTTGTTCCAACTTCTTATGAGTGGTCAATTATTGACGGAAATACAAATATTGGATTTGTAGGTGCAACAAACGTAAATACTGTTCAATTTAAAGGATTAGCAAGTGGCACAGCAAAGATTCAAGTTAAATGTAACAATAATGATGAACTTGTTCAAATTTGCAATGTTACAATTCTTCCAAAGGAAGAAAGTGTGCTTGAAGAAGGCTATTATTTTATTGCTAACTATGCAAAAACTAATTTACTAGGTTCATCAATTTCAGATGTTTCTGGTATTGACTTATCAAGTAATGATAACCAATGGGAGTTCAAGTTATCCCCAGATGGAAAGGATACTTACTATATTAAATCTGGAACCAATTACTTAGAATGGAATTCTTCTAATGGCTCAAAACTTCAACTTTCGTTAGCCCCAACTCAATATTGGACAATTTCAAAAAATAGTGATAACACATATAAAATCACAAATTCTGCTGCTTCTAGATCCCTTTCATATAATAGTGGTGCAAATCAACCACATTGGTTTGCATACGACAAACCAAGCGGCAATCAAAATCAAATCAATATTTTGCCACCTTTAGATTTCTCTGCTATTACTTATGATGGTACCTTAGCAAAATCCACATATAATGTAGGTGATGATTTTGATCCAACCGGATTAAAGTTCTATATTGAATATGTTGGTGGCGTAAAAGTAGCATTGGACGAGAAAATTACTTGGAACAAAATTGAATCAGGAACAAGCGCAACAGGTACAGTAAAAGTAAGTGGTGTTGATAGAACTGTTGTAGTAACAGGTCTTACAATCACAAACCTTGAACCTGAAAGTTTAACATTAAGCGGTTCTTATAAAACTGATTTCTATCCTGGTGAAACAACTCAACTTGGTGATATAGTTGTTGATTTGAATTTAAGAGATTCAGTTACAAGTGCTACAAAAGTTGTTACATTAACTTCTGATGAATATGATTTCTCACCAAAAACAATCCAAAGTGATACAACTGAAATTACAGTTTTCTATAAGAAAAACACTTCAGTTTCTAAGTCATATTCAATTAATGTTACAGCAAAAACTTATGTGGTCGCCAACTATGTTGGCGTAGGCGATTCTATTGTTATTGCTACACTAGATGCAAAGAGTGACAGATCAAATTTAAATGGCGGTGAAGAACTTTCTTATAATGGAACCACATTTACTCATGAACATTACGATTACTCACCAGCAGGTGTCGAAGAATTCGATGTAGTTGCTGGTACTCAAGCTGGTACACTCGCTCTTAAAAATAAAGATGGTAAATATCTTAGAGGAGACCAAAAGTCATTCCGCTTCAACAAAGCCGATCCAATTGAAGGTGAAATTAATGATGGATTATACGAATTTGAATATCCAATTTCAATCGGCTCAAATTCATATAATGTAAAGTTTACTCAAGAAGAGGTTGGCTCAGATATCTATCGCCTTTCTTACGATCCTTACCCACAAATCTATCCATTATTCTGGGGCGACGCACTACTAGAAGATGGAATTGGAATATTTGAATATGAATATTATTCATCTGAAACAGTTGAAGGGAGTGGAAGTGGCGAACTTGCTTATAAATATGATGGTGGATTTATTCTTGTTGACAATCCAAATACACCAGCGGAAGAAATAACTGATGATGCCTGCTGGTATATTAATTACGATAAAGATAACAAAGTTTGGAGTCTCTCGAATTATCTATATGATGCAGATAACTATAAATGCCAATATAACACAGTTGGTGCAGGCAAATTTGGCTTCTATAACAATTTTGAAGATAAAGATATTGTCATTTACAGAAATAACACAAAACCATTAAAGAATAAATGTACAAGCATTTCAATTGATACTTCAACAATTAAAACTGAATATGAAGTTGGGGATGTATTTCAATGGA
>JAKSVH010000007.1 GCA_024408085.1 Bacilli bacterium
AAATTTTCTTACTTTAATTCGTTTTCAGCTTGGAAGATACCATAACCGCCATCTTCACGTTTGTAGACGACAGAAATCTTATCGTCTTCTTCATCTAAATAGAGGAAGAATGGGTGGTCGATTGCTTCCATTCTAGCGACAGCTTCTTCAACTGTCATTGGATCAAGATATTTTGTTTTAATACGGACAACTTCGTCTTCTTCATCAGAGACTTCTTCCATGTCCTCGAGATAATCAAGGGCAAGAGCTTTTCCAAGTGACATTTTGCCATTGGATCTGTCCATACGAGTTTTTAATTTTCTCATTTGACCTTCGAGTTTGTCGATAGCAAGGTCAACTGCTGCATAAAGGTCGTTGTTAGAAACCTCAGCTCTGAGATCCATAAAACGAGTAAAGATTGTAATTTCAACCTTTGCTCCTACATTGTAGGATCTGACGACAACGCGGCAAGAAACATCTTCATTAATAACAAAGTATTTTTCGAGACGTGAAAGTTTTGACTCAACAGCGTCTTTAATGGACTTCGTAACTTCAATGTTCTTACCAATAATTTGGTTTTTCATAAAAGTTAATCTCCTTTCCAAATTATGCTATGTAGCTAATTACAATTATATTATTGCAAATTATTAAAAATAATTAAAGTGCAATAAAAGAAAATCGCGAGTTTTTCGCGATTTTCCAATTATTTTAATAATGCTTTAATTTCATCAACCTTATCAAGCTTTTCCCAAGGGATGTCTAAGTCTGGACGTCCGAAATGACCGTAATTTGTTAATTTGTGGTATTTAAATGTTGGCTTTGTAAGTGAGAAATTTTTAATAATCATTCCTGGTCTTAAATCAAAAACATTGTTTATGATTTCTAATGCTTTATCATCACTAATTTTTGCAGTGCCAAATGAGTTAACATAAAGTGAAACTGGATGATTTTGTCCAATTGCGTAACCGAGTTGAATTTCACATTTATCCATAGCGCCTGCTGCAACAAGATTCTTTGCAATATAACGAGCCATGTATGAAGCACTTCTATCGACTTTTGTTGGGTCTTTTCCAGAGAATGCTCCACCACCGTGATGTCCTGCTCCACCATAGGTGTCGACAATAATTTTACGACCTGTAACGCCTGTGTCACCTGCTGGTCCACCAATAACAAAGTTTCCGGTTGGATTGATGATTGCTTTAAAGTCTTCATTTAGTCCAAAGCTAAGAACAACTGGAAGCATGATTTGTTCTTTGACATATTTTTTAAACAAATTCATATCAACATCTGGATCGTGTTGGATTGACATTAAGACAGTTGTCACTCTTGGCTTTTTAGGATTGCTATAATCGACTGTAACTTGTGATTTCATGTCTGGTCTTGCACCCTTGAATTGATTGGTTTTTCTTAAGTGTGTTGCGACACGAACAAGCTTGTGTGCGATAACAATTGGAAGAGGCATGAAGCCCTCTGATTCATTGGTTGCGTAACCGAACATAATTCCTTGGTCACCAGCTCCAATATCTTCTGCTTTTTCAGCGTCAACACCCATTGCGATATCAGGTGACTGTTGATGCATTTTAACCAGGATTTTGGCGGTTTTATCCGAGAAACCATACTCTTTTTTGGTATAACCGATGTCTCTAATGACGTCTTTTGCAACCCTTTTATAATCAACTTTTGCCTTTGATGTAATTTCGCCGCCAATCATAACAAAATTGGTTGTTGCGAAGACTTCACAAGCAACTCTAGAAGTTGGATCTTGCTTCAAACATTCATCCAAAATTGCGTCTGCGATTTGGTCACAAACCTTGTCTGGATGTCCTTCAGAAACCGATTCGGAAGTAAACAAATTTTTCTTTTCCATTTTAACTACCTCGATAAATAAAAATGACTTCCCACACTTGGAAAGTCACTTTAAATTTAATGTGATTTCCTCTTATCGCTCAGTGGGTGGGCCACTGCTAAGGAAGAGCACTTACTCAGACCCTTTTCTGAGAGTTGCTACCGAGTTGTTACATTCCTTATTACTCGGTTCTTGATAAGATTGATTGTTAGTATTATATACTTACAATATTTTAAATACAATTATTTCTTAAGATTTAATCTTGAGATTGTGTGCAAATGATATTTATTAATGATGCTTTCAGCCCATTCGTAATCAGCATTTGTAATTAACTCTGGACTGTGTGCATCAATTCCAACCATTACATCATTTCTAACTTTTCCTGCAATTTCAAAGAATTCTTCACATGGATAGCTTATTGATATATTTTTAAGTTTTTTGTAATAAAGACCATTTAAATTAAGTTCAATTGGAACGTGATAATGTTTTGCTGCCTTACAAATTTTCTTTGCGTATTTTAAGTAAACTTTGTCTATTTCTTTAAATTCGCGCGTATATAAGTCCGGGTGTGCGAGATAAACATATAAACCTGATTTAAGACCTTCTTTGACACAAAGATAGTATCTTTTTGCAATTTCATGTGGATTATCGAGTTCATCAAACATGTCTAATCTTTTTCCGTGTTTGTCTGTGATGTAGTGTTGACCAAGAATTAAGTATTCAATTCCTTTTTCTTTTAATAAATATTTATAGTAATCTACACGATCATCAAAATGTTCACATTCGAACCCTAAATGAATTTCAATTTTATCTTTATACTCTTCTTTAAGCTCATTGATTGTCTTAATGTAGTCATAAAGTTTGGCTTTTGTTTCTTCATTTTTGGACTCAATTAAAATGTGGTCACTGAATCCCAGGACCTTAATTCCGCGAGCAATTGCAGCTTCAATATACTCACGTTCAGTACCGTGTGCGTGACCACATCTTGAGGTATGTGTGTGGTAGTTATAATCAATCATTTTCCCACAAAACCCCCATATTTTCTCGATTATTTAATAATTTCGCCTTCGCATTTCATACCGCACATTCCTGCATTGGATTCGTCGGTATCAATATGCATTGCGAGTGCAAAATCTTCTCTTACTCTAATGACAACATCATCAAAGACAACCTTGCGTCCTTCTGAACCAGTTGCGACTTTAACGATTTGACCATTTTCAACGCCAAATTCTTTGGCATCTGCTGGAGTCATGTGAATGTGACGTTTTGCAACGATAACGCCTTCTGCAAGTTCGATTTCGCCTGCTGGACCAACAATTTTGATTGGAGCAGAACCTGCGACATCGCCTGATTCTCTTACTGGAGCATTAACTCCAAGAGTTCTTGCATCAGTAGCAGAAACTTCTACTTGGTTGAGTTTTCTGCATGGTCCAAGAATTGAGACACCAGAAATTGTTTTCTTTGGTCCAACTAAATCGAGTCTAGTTGTAGAAACGAATTGTCCTGGTTGAGAAAGCATAGCTTTAACTTCTAATTGAGCACCTTTTCCGCAAAGGATTTCGAGTGCTTCTGGAGTGACGTGAATGTGACGTGCACTTGTTTCAACAATAATTTTTTTCATAAATTAACTTTCCTTTTGCGAGTAGTATTATATCACTCTTAACTCTTTTTGCTTTCTTTTTTTATTAAAAGAAGGTAAACTTGTCGAGGTAGGCGATACAAAGTATGGAAAATGAATTAATTTCAACAGCTCAAATTGAGCAATTAATCGACTCCAAAAATGTCAAAGAAATCAGACATCTTTTTGAGGTTGTTCCAGAAATCGACTTGGCCGAAGCTTGTGCTGATATGGAAGATCCAAAAAAGATCGTCTTTATCTTAAAAACTGTTAAATCAGAATTCACAGCACAATTCTTTACAGAATTACCACCAGAAATTAAAGAAGAAATCGTTAAATATCTTTCTGATGATCAATTAGCAGACATCCTTGAATCACAATTCACCGATGACTTAGTTGATGACCTTGAAGAATTACCTGCTAACGTAGTTACCAGAGTTTTAAGAAACGTCGACAAAGAAAGACGTGCAACAATCAATAGACTTCTTCATTATGAAGAACAATCTGCTGGTTCAATTATGACAACAGAATACGTTGCTCTTCTTAATGATATTTCTTGTGATGATGCAATTAAACAAATTAGAAAAACAGGTAAAAACAAAGAAACAATTTATACTTTGTTTGTCATGGACAGAAAACGTAACTTAGTCGGAACACTCGACTTAGATGACTTAATTTTTGCTGATGGTGATACTAAAGTATCTGAAATCATGAACAAAGACTTTAATACAGTCAGCGTTAATGATGACCAAGAAGAAGTTGCTAACATAGTTAAACGTTATGACTTAAACGCCATTGCTGTATTAAATAATGATGGTCGTTTAATTGGTATTATTACAATTGACGATATCGTTGACGTTATCGAAGAAGAACAAACTGAAGATATTTCCAAATTACAAATGGTTACCCCACTTGAAGATTCCTATCTTGAAACTTCAGTTGGTCAAATGGCCAAGAAATGCGTTCCTTGGATTATTGTTTTGTTAGTTCTAGGAACTTTCTCATCACTCGTTTTATCACAGTTTGAAGCCAAGTTACAAATCCTTCCAATTTTAGCTGCATTCATCCCAGTAATTATGGACACAGGTGGTAATGCTGGAGGACAAACTATCGCCCTCATGATTCGTGGTTTAGCACTTAACGAATTTACTCCAAAAGACTTCTTTAAAATTTTAAGAAAAGAGGCACTTTCTGCGGCAATTATCGCAGTTTTGATAGGGATTTTTGGATTTATTTGGTTCTCTGCAGAACAATATTTTGGTATCGTTGGCAACACTGCTTCTATCTGGCAAGGCAACTGCTGGACAGGCGAATTTGCTATTGAAGTTTTCAAGACTTCAGGCCTTGTTGCTGGTACACTTGCAATAGCTATTTTCCTTTCAAAAATGGTCGCTGTTTTACTTCCAATGGGAGCAGCCGCAATCAAGAAAGATCCAGCAATTGTTTCTCAACCACTTTTAACAACAATTGTCGATGTTTCAAGCTTGCTAATATACTTTGGAATAGCAAGTTTAATCTTCACTTTGTAATTTCTACTTGTTAGAAATAAAAGAAAAGAGTATATTATTTATCGCTGCAGTAGTGGCGGAATTGGTAGACGCGTACGTTTGAGGGGCGTATGGGGCAACCCGTTTGAGTTCAAGTCTCAATTACTGCACCATTGATAACATAGAGAGACTTACGTCTCTCTTTTTTGTTGCTTTTATACCTACGAATAATTGGCATTAATAATTGCCAATTGTTATTATTTGACTTTGTAATTACTATTTAGTAAAGTTTAAGCGAGGTAACAGTATGAAAAAACCAATTATTGCAATCATGTATGACTTCGATTCAACCTTGTCAAAAAGTGACATGCAAGATTATGGATTTATCCCAGCTTTAGGCATGAGCCCAGAAGAATTCTGGGCTGCAACTGGCGAATTTGCTAAAAAGTCTGGTTGTGAAAGAATTCTTTCTTACATGTACACAATGGTTCACCTTGCAAAAGAAAAAGGTATCCATTTAACAAGAAAGTTACTCAACGAAATGGGCAAGAACATTGAATACTTCCCAGGTGTTGAAACTTGGTTCAAACGTATCAATAAATACGGAAAAGAACACGGAGTTGTCATTGAACACTACTTAGTTAGTAGCGGAACAAAAGAAATTGTTGAAGGCTGTAGCATCTTTAAAGAATTTAAAGAAGCCTATGGTTGTGAATTCTATTTCGATCCAGAAACAGATGAACCAATCTGGCCAAAACTCGCCATCAACTACACTCAAAAAACTCAATTCTTCTTTAGAATCTCAAAAGGCGCCTATGACGTCACTGATGACAAGAAGGTAAATGAGAAAGAAAAGAACCACAGAATTCCATACGAAAATATGATTTATCTTGGTGATGGAATGACTGATGTTCCATGTATGCAACTTGTCAAAAACAACGGCGGACGTTCAATTGCCATTTATGGCAAGGGTGAAAAAAGCAACATGAAGAAACTTCTCAAAGGCGGAAGAATTAACTACGCTGCAGTTGGAGATTATCGTGAAGGTTCTAAACTTGATAGAACAATCAAAGCCTTTATCGACAGCCGTGCAATCATTGCAAAATTAAAAGAAGAGGAAGAAGAGCTTCTTAAAAAAGAACTTTCTGACTAAAATATGAAAACATTTGCAATCCTTCTAGTAGCTGGAAAGTCTACTCGTTTTGAAAATAACGTTTCGAAACAAGTCTTTTTGTTGAAAGGAAAACCAGTTTTCTCTTATCCACTACTTGCACTTGCTAAGAGCAAAGTTATAGACGAAATTATTGTTGTTTCAGATGGTGAAAATGAAGTCAAAATCTTAGATTTTATCAATGAAAACAAATTGAATAATGTTCATTTATGCTTAGGTGGAGCAACAAGACAACTTTCAGTTGAAGAAGGATTAAAATGCATCAATGCTGATCCAGATGACATTGTCTTAATCCATGATGGTGCTCGTCCACTTCTTGATGAAGAAGTTATCGAACGCACAGTAGAAGCTGCTAATTCAGCTGGTGCTGTTACAACATTTCTTCCAATGGAAGATACTGTTGCATTCTCTGATTTTGAAGAACACATTGCAGGATTTGCAGATCGTACAAATTTAGTAAAAATTCAAACTCCTCAAGCATTTAAATATGCTGTAATCAGCGAAGCTCATAAACTTGCTACTGACACACAAGCAACTGATGATTGTTCCCTTGTTATGAGAACACTTATGCAAGTCAAATTGGTTCCAGGAAGCAAGAAATTAGCAAAACTAACTACAATTGAGGATGTTAATTATTTAGAGACATTTATAAAATGACAGAATACAAAGTAAACGACATTATTGAAGGTACAATTATCAACATTCGCGACTTCGGCGCAATGATGATTTTTAGTGATGGAAGAAAAGGATTACTTCACATTTCTGAAATTGCTAATACTTTCATTAGGAATATTAAAAAATACTTAAAAATAGGTAAAACCTATCAAGTTAAAGTAATCGGCGTTGAAGATGATGGCTTCCTTAAACTTTCAATGTCAAAAATTACCGAAGAAGAAAAGGAAGAATACCATAAAAGTGGTATTAAGAAAGTTAAAATCGACCCAGAATTTATAGATTTTTCAGGGTTAAAAGAAAAGCTACCAGAATGGATTGAATCCGCGAAAGAAGGTAAATAAGATGATTAAAGTATGCGACAAACACTTAGGAAAAAGTGTAAATTACAAATCCTATCAAAAGAAAGTTAATAAAATTAACGATGCAATTAATGCAAGAACAAGTGCTGGAAATGATTTCCTTGGTTGGGAAGATCTTCCAAGTCACATTGATGAAAAAGAAGTCGATAGAATTATTGCTGAAGCAGAAAAAGTTCGTAAGAATTTTGATGTTTTAGTTGTCTGTGGAATTGGCGGTTCCTACTTAGGAGCACGTGCTGCAATTGAAGCAATTAATGGACTTCACCCAATGGGAAAATTAGAAATTATTTTCATGGGTCAAACATTCTCCAGTGATTACATTGCTGAAACATTAAAATATTTAGAAGATAAGAAATTTGCAGTCAATGTAATTTCTAAATCCGGTACCACCACCGAAACTTCTATCTCATTTAGATTGCTCAAAAATTTACTTGTTAAAAAGTATGGCGAAAAGAAAGCTAAAGAAGCTATTTTTGCAACAACAGATTCTCACAAAGGAGCACTCCATAATGTTGCAGAAAAAGAAGGTTACGTTACCTTTGATTTACCAGGCAATGTTGGTGGTCGTTATTCGGTTCTTACACCTGTTGGATTATTCCCAATTGCATGCGCTGGAATTGACATCAAAGCAATGATAAAAGGCGCGAAAAACGCTGAAAATACCCTCAGAAACCCTAATATTTTAGAAAATGAAGCTTACAAATATGCTGTGATTCGTGACTACCAATATAGACACGGAAAAGCAACTGAAATGTTTGTAACTTATGAGCCAAGATTAGTCCAATTAGGTGAATGGTTTAAACAATTATTTGGCGAGTCAGAAGGTAAGGAACATAAAGGTTTACTTCCAGATTCTGCAACCTTCTCAACAGACCTCCACTCTTTAGGTCAATTTATACAAGACGGAACCCCAAAATTCTTTGAAACAGTTTTATTCATTAATAAATCACAAAATGAAGTTATCATCCCAGAATGTGAAGATGATGGCGATCAATTAAATTACCTCGCTGGCAAAAATATGGACTTCGTTAATGAAAAAGCATTTAAAGGTACATTGGCAGCTCACTCTGAAACTGCAAAAGTTCCTAACGTAGTTATCAAGGTTGAAACTCTTGATGCAGAAACCCTAGGTTATCTCTTCTATTTCTTTGAAAAGACCTGCGCAATGTCCGCATATTTACTTGGTGTTAATCCATTTAATCAACCAGGCGTTGAAATCTACAAGAAAAACATGTTTAGCCTTTTAGGTAAAAAAGGTTACTAATTTTATTTGACTAACTTATATCATAATGATATATTTATACAGCACGTTTTTGTGTAACTGTGGATGTTTAGCTCAGTTGGGAGAGCATCGCCTTTACACGGCGGGGGTCAGGAGTTCGAGCCTCTTAACATCCACCATCTAAACGTGAAATAGTCTTGGGCGAGTAGCGAAGTGGCCAAACGCGGCTGACTGTAAATCAGTTCCTTCGGGTTCGGCAGTTCAAATCTGTCCTCGCCCACCACTTATTGGGGTGTAGCCAAGTGGTAAGGCATAAGACTTTGACTCTTACATTCGCAGGTCCGATCCCTGCCACCCCAACCAAGTAAAAAAACACCGTTAGTCGGTGCTTTTTTTATATTCAAAATCACTTTTTATTAAAAAAGTATTGGAATATATAATTCACATGTGTATAATAGTAAAGCATTTTGAAAGAAATGCACTACGATCTCCCGTTAGCTCAGTTGGCTAGAGCACTCGACTTTTAATCAAGGGGTCGGACGTTCAAATCGTCTACGGGAGACCATCGAATGCCCAGGTGGCGAAATTGGTAGACGCAAGGGACTTAAAATCCCTCGAGTGAATAACTCATACCGGTTCAAGTCCGGTCCCGGGCACCAATTTACGCCACCTTTTACTTTGGGGCGTAGCCAAGCGGTAAGGCAGCGGGCTCTGAACTCGCCATTCACTGGTTCGATCCCAGTCGCCCCAACCAAAAGATACAAAAAGGAGAAAAACGGCATGAAATTTCTTAAAGCAAACAAATTAGCTGTTCTATCTATTGGAGCTATCGTTCTAATGATGCTCTTATTACTTATCCCAGGATTTGCCCGTTATGATTACATGAGCGGCGCATTCAGCGTTAAAGCAAACGGATATGAATTCTTCTTCAACTTAAAGGTCCATTCAGGTGCTATTGCATCTCCATATGGAACTGGAATTGTTGGATCAGGAATTGCAGTATTTGTATTAGCAGCTCTTGCTATTGCAATGTTCTGTATCGCAAAAATTTCATCATTCTTTGTTCTTCTTGGCGGTTTATTTAATTTAACAAATTCAATCTTATTCTTCGCAATGGAAGCATCAGCCAGAAAAGTTTATGTTCTTACAGATGCAGGCAACATTTGCGGATGGGTTACATATGTAATTGCAGTTATCTTGTTAGCAGCAGCAGCTTATGCAATCTATAAAGCAATTATGATGATGAGGGATGAAATTAAACATCCATCTGCTCCAAAAGGACCATCATACAATTACTTAAAGAAATAATTAATTTATTATTAAAGAAAATCTCACGTACACGCGTGAGATTTTTCTTTCATTATAATGATGTAATATAAATCGATACCGTTGAAAGAATAAGCAGGATTCCAATCATAAGAGAGAAACCATAACCAACATTGAACAATAAATCCAACTTCTTGTTTCTCTGTCCTCTATGAGGATGATAAAGAAGAATTAACGGGAGAGCACAGAATAATCCAATATAATTGGATCCAAAGCCCATCTTAGCGTAGCTTGGGTTCTTTTCTGCAAACATATCAAATAATGCAAGCCCAACAAAGATAAGTGCAACCAAGAAGTTTTTAATGAATTGGTACCTATTACCAAGTTCATAAACTTTTGCTTTTTCACTTCCATATTTAGCTTCGACAATTCTCTTATAAATATAAATAACTAAACAATAAAGGATAGTAAATGCAGTAATAATTAGAGCTTTTGTAAAGAATAATGAGGAAACAGCATGTGGCAAGTTCCATCCCCACAACTTCTTACCAATTTGAACAACTGAAGAAGCAATCATGTAGCCAAGAGGAATAATTGCACAACATCTATAGATGATTGTGTTTCTCTTCTCATTATTTTTGAATTTTGGTCTTCTAAGTAAAATAGAAGTTAATAAATTAAACGCTAAAATTCCCCAGACAATATTTCCTGGTAAGAAATCAAGAATGATTGAGAATCTATTTAACGCAGGTGAAATAGCAAATAACTCATCAATAAGTAAAGAGAATACATAGAAAATAAAGCCCGCAAAGAATAATGTGTAATTCAAAATGAATGTTGATTTCTTGTTTTGAATGATGTCTAGTTTAATAAAGAAAATTAGCATCATTCCAAGAACTGTAAATGACGCAACATCAGCTCTAAAGCTTAAGCTTTCAAATGTTCCTTCGATATCAAAATTAATAATGCTATTAAAAATAAAATACAAAGACAACGATCCTGTAACCATCAAGAAAAAAGCAATAATTCTAATCAAAGCTTCAGGAATAATTGGCATTGGAAAATTATTTTTTGGTAATTCTCTAACTTTTTTCTTTGTGTTGCTTTCACTAATAATATCTTCACTTTCAATAGAAACAGCATCGTAAACTTTCTTACCAAATCTTGTAGAGACAATTAGTGAATAAACATACAAAGCAAAGAATAAAGTAGCAAAAATAATCCCACATGAAACCATGGCTGTATCTCTTCCAGTTTGACGATTATAAGTTTTTAATCCATTTGCCTGGTCAGAGTTAAAATCTGTTATGTTTTTATATCCAAGAACGTCGCTTTTTGCTTCCATGAATTCTTGTTTGGATGCTTCAAAAGTTGGGAAATATTCTTCGAAAATTCCCTTATAAATATTTGCGTAAATTGATTCTCCTTCAACCTTCTCTAAGTATCCAGACATTCCACGCATTTGAACCAAATTATACGTGAATTTGAGGGTTTTATAGTTAAAATCAACGGAGAAATGGGCGATTTGTGATTTAAATAAACTGTCTTGATCATATGCATAAAAGTGCAAACGTTCACCAGTTTCTGTCATTCTTGATTCATACCAAATATAGGCATTTCCAACGTCTAAACCAGTAGCATCTTTTAAATTAATTTCGCCACCACAATTAAAGAACGCATAACCTAAATATTCATCATACAACGTTCCATCAAAAGTGCCGACTAAGAAATTAATACTTTCATAGAAGAAAATATTATCTGCTGTTTTTGGAACATCATAAGAAACTGATTTAAAACTTGTCGCTAAAAGTTCTGAGGTTTTGGAATCAATTGCTAAATGTTTAGTTCCGTTTTCTTCTACATATTTTGCTGCATTATTATAGGTGCTTGTAAAACAAGGTGCCGCTAAAGAATTAACTTGATTATTGAGCCCAACAACGGTCATTGCAACAAATCCAAAAGAGAGGATTAATGTAGCAATCTTAAACCAAATACTTTTTAAAATTTTCTTTGCTTTATTATCTTCAACTTCTTCAACTTCATCTTCTAAAGGAGATGGATAACCTAAAATGTCCTTATCGAAAAAATCTTCCGCTAAATCATATCTTAAAATAAACTGCTTTTGCAATTTTTTATTTTTGACATTGATATAGCCACTTTCAATTGCTCGTAATTTGCTTTTTGAAATGTCTAAGCGAATACAAGCTTCTCTTATAGAAAAGCCCAGTTCCAAACGACGATCATATAAAAGTCTATTTAGTCCTACTTGTTTCATACTTATTTAATTTCCACAATTTGTGCTTTACGATGAGCTTCTTTTTTACGATAACTTGTCTTATGTTTTCTTTCGTAATTAAAAACTTCTAGTTCGCCTTTTTCAGTAACCCTTAAATACATGGCATCCGAATTTTTATCATAAATATAATTTAGATAACCTCTTCTAACCATATTAAGAATATATGAACAAAGTCTTCTTCCTGGAAAAGAAATTAATGTTCCAAAAGTTCTCATGTCAATATATTGACGTGTCTCCACATCTAATTTACCCATTAAAATATTGTTCACGCCTTTGGCGGTTGGATATTTTTTTACATTATTTAAATCAAGCACTGTTTGAAGAATTTTATAATGAGAAACAGTGAGTCTAAAGCCTGTAGTTTTACGTCTTTGCATGTAATTAGTTTATCACATTTATTGCATAAATGAATAAAAGTAATATAATTATTCTTACTTTATGGAAGACACAATAGAACTTATTAAACAAACTATCGACAAAGTCAGACCATTCATCAACCGTGATGGAGGAGACATTGAATTTGTCGATTTCATAGATGGAATTGTCTATGTAAACATGAAAGGCGCTTGCCAAGATTGCGTTATGATTGACACCACATTATCAGATGGAATTGAAATCATTTTGCAAGAAGAAGTCCCTGGAGTTATCGGGGTTAAACTAGCAAGCGAAATGCCTGAGAAAAAATAAAAATATGCCGGAAACCGGCATATTTTTTTAAATTTTCAAATTTTTAAATAATAGAAATTGGTAATCCAATATATGGAGAAATTCCACTTCTAAAATCAGAAGGTTTAATTGTTTGTTTATTAAAAATTAAATGAGCAACTTCATCTCTAACAACTTTACCAGTTCTAATTAAATTATCATCAGTAATTGGGAATACCTTTCCAACCATTTCATTTGATAAAGCAATAAAGTCTGTAAGAACAATATAGTATTCTGTATTGTCATCAATTTCGGTATCGCTTGAGTATGTTCTTCTAATTGCAAGTGAAGTTAGTTCTTTACGTTTGAAACCTGCTTTAAGACTTTTTCCTCTTGCTTTATACAAAACAATTTCATTATCGAATGGGAATGCTGCATAAACATTTCCATAAAGTATTTCGCCTTTAGCAATGTCGGTTCTAATACCGCCTTCTACGTTATGGAATGTAGCAATAATTTTGTCTTCAGGAATTTCTAAATTGCTTTCTTTAATTCCTTTTAATGCTCCTTGATACATTGATTCAACGCAAACATTTTTTAATGCACCTGATAGAGGTAAATTATTTTCGGCTTTACCAAGTTTGATATTTTTAATATCATCAATGCTTGATTTATAACTGTTCATAATTGTTTGAATGTTAGCATTTTCGCTAAGTCCAGCAAGTTTAGTTGGTGCTTCATCAACATCAAAACTTGAACAAGAAACTGCTTTTGTGGTTTTATCAATCGCTAATTGTATGTGGGCGATTGAAGTACCATAGTTTGCTGTTTGTGCAGCTGGAATACCATCATTAATAGTTAACTTTTTAGTTAAGTGAGCATGTCCACCAAAGATTGCATCAACATTGCTCACAGCTTTTTTACCGAGAAGATCTATATCATTATGAGAAGTCCAAATAACGATATCACATTTTTCATCAGTTTTAAGTCTTGCGGCTTCAGCATTTACACAATCTGTTTCATCAAGGAAGTCATAAGCTTCAACACACGATTTAAGGATTGAAGATTTTAATTTTTCTCCAATAGATCCAATAATTCCGATTTTATAATCACCACGTTGAATAACAGTTGATTTCTTCAAGAAATCAGGTGTTTCTGTAGTACCGGCTTTTGCAATGTTAGCAGAAATAAATGGAATCTTGTGATCGCCATAGGCTAAATTTGCATTTTTCTTCAACCAGGTATCGGTCCAGTCGAATTCATGGTTTCCAATTGCCATAGAATCAAATCCCATATAGTTCATAGCGTAATTAACCATATAACCACGTGTTGAGTTAGACTCAACAGAGCCTTGGAACATATCACCAGAGGAAACAACTACTGTTCCGCCTTTGTTTTCTTGACGTTTAATGTCTAAATAACTAGCAAGTTTTGACAAACCTATGTAGTTTCCGCTTGTATGGTTTTCGTAATTAACAGCGCCATGAAAATCTGATACTTCATAAATATCAATAAAGTCACTTGTGCCGTCTGTTTTAATGTCTCCACTATAATCTGGCTTAGCTGGCAATGTTGGAGTGATTGACTCAACATCAACAGTTGGAATAACTAATTCTTTTGGCCCTCCACAGCTAGCAAGCAATGGAAGCATTACTAGAATTGGAATAATTTTTTTGGTTTTCATAATTGTTCCTCCAATAAATATTATAAAAGAAAATTTTCTTTTCTATTACAAATAACATATCCATCGTGGTTATAAACGTCCTCACGATTATAACGAATTGGTGTTCCATCAAATTTTAAAAGATAGCCACCTGCTTCTTCAACAATGATTTGCATTGCGCATGTATCCCATTCCTTTGTATTAGAAGAAAAACGGTATGACATTTCAGCAAGTCCACGAGCAATAATACAACCTTTAAGAGTTGCACCAATAATTGCTTGATGTTTAATCTTATCTGAGTGCTTTTTAATCATTGCTTGTTCAGTTTCATTTGAGTGGAATCTGGATACTAAAATTATTAAATCTTCTGTCTTATTATTTACGTGAATTTTTACTGGTTTTGCATCCTTATTTTCAAGGTAAAAAGAACCTTCATTTTTGACTGCAAAATATATCTCTCCAGTAACAGGTGCAAGAATAACTCCGAGAACGGCTTCATGTTTGTAAGATAAGCCAATATTCACGGTAAATTCCCCATTTTTTGCCACAAAATCCTTAGTTCCATCAACTGGATCAACTATCCAAACATAGTCATTTTTTAGACGTGTTTTGTCATCTAAAGATTCCTCTGTTAACATAGCATAATTTGGGAAAGCATCAGAAAGAATTTTACGTATAATTTTGTCGGCTGCTTTATCTGCTTTTGTAACAGGTGAATTATCTTCTTTAATCTCAACACCTAAATCAGGTGAATTGTATACATCTAAAATTACGTTGCGAACTGCATTGACCGCTTCGATAGCTACTTGTAGTTCTCTTTCGTAATTCATTATTTTATTCCTGCCGCTACTTTGTCTAAGTCTTCAACAACTTTCATACAAAGTGAAAAGTCTTTTTGGTCAATAAGTCTGGCACCAGCAGCACATTTGTGTCCGCCACCACCATACTTAACTGCAACTTCTTGAACGTTAGCGCCATTGGATCTAAATTCGACTCTAATATTGCCCTCTTTTGAACGAGTAAAGAGAACCCAAATTGGACAGCCTCTAATGTTTCCAATAACATTAACATTCTTAGAAATTTGTTCAAATTTTAGACCAAATTGGTCATAGTCTGGGAAGTCAGCAAAACAATAAATAACATTGTGCTCTGTTCGTTTAAATCTAGAAACAAGCAAAGCTTGATATTTAACGAATGCTTCATCCGAAATATATAAAATATCGAAAATGGATTTTGTTTCAATTCCTAAATCAAACAATGTAGCGATAAGTCTATGAGTGTGTGCATTTGTTGGTGCATATCTAAATCTACCTGAGTCAGTACAGATTCCTAAATACATTAATTCTGCTGCAAGTTTTGTAATTTTAAATTTACAAGCAAGTGCAAACTCAAGCATGATTTGGCAACAAGCAACTGCATTTTCATCAACATATTTAATTCCAAAAAATGGACCGTTTTCAATATGGTGATCAAATTTAACAATTTGCTTTGCAAGTCTAACTCTTTGATCGCTGACACGTTCGACCTCTGAACAGTCTAAAACAATGGCTAAGCTTTGCTTAATTATGTCATCACTAACTTCATCATATTTACCAAATCTATTGTAGAATTGGGTTAAGCCTGCACCAATTGTGTAGACTTTCTTATCTGGGAAGTTAGTTTTTAACAATTCTCTGAGAGCTAAGCCTGAACCAAAAGAATCGCCATCTGGATTTATGTGTCCATAAATAGTTATGACGTCATATTTTTTGATTACTTTTAGAAGTTCTTTAAAGGCTTTATTCATTTAGAAATTAGAATTCTCCATCGTCTTCATCTGCATCTTTAACTGGTTTATCAAAGTCAAGATCATCAGCTTCTTCTTCAACTTCTTCTTCGACTTCACCAAGTTCTTCTGCAAGTAATTTTCTTTCTTCTGCGTCGATTTCTTCATCTTCATCATCTGAATAAGCATCAATCATATCAAGGTGAACTTGTTCAAAGACGTGACGGCAACGTAAATCCCAGAAATTATCTGTTAAAGTAACGAAACGTCCATCAAGTGATAATGAAGTATAGAACTTTGACATTTTTGTTTTGATTTCGTTTTCAGCAAGTTCAATTCCGCTTAATTTAACTGCTGCGTTGAATAAATCAACAAATTTTAATGGATCCTTTGATGCATTGAGTACATCGAATCCGTAATCAAGTAAAGATTTCTCGTTCATAATTTTTACCTTCCTTTACATTTTATTTGGAGCATCAACTCCGAGAACGCCTAATGCATTCTTCATAACAATTTTTGCTGCTTTTGCTAAAGCGAGACGGGATGCAGTTACATCAAGATTGTCGCGATCAATCAATCTACAATTTGTGTAGAATGAGTGAATTTCTGCTGCCAATTCTTGAATGTAAGTTGCAACCATGTGAGGAGCGCGTTTTTCCGCAGAAACCTCAATAATATGCGGGAATTCAATGAGTTTTTTGAGTAATTCAGTTTCGGATTCCTCTTTTAACATTGAAGCATTTTCATCAATTTTGATATCAGCTGCTGACTCTAAAACTGATGCAAGTCTAGCATGTGCATATTGGGCATAATAGACTGGGTTTGATGAGCTTTGTTCAAGAGCAAGATTTAAGTCAAAATCAAGGTGAGATGAAGCTGCACGAGAAACAAAGAAGTATCTTGTTGCATCAACGCCAACTTCTTCGCAGAGTTCTCTTAAAGTAACTCCAGCGCCAGTACGTTTGGACATCTTAACTTCTTCACCATCTTTGATTAATCTAACAACTTGAACAAGTTCAACTTCAAGAGTGTCTTTTGAATAACCTTGCATCATTAAAGCTGATTTCATACGGTTAATATAACCGTGATGGTCTGCTCCAAGGACGTCAATGAGTTGATCATAACCTCTTGATAACTTTATTAAGTGATAAGCAATATCAGGCATTAAATAGGTGTAAGAACCATCTGATTTAACAACTGCTCTATCCTTATCATCTAAGAAGTCTGTAGTTCTTAAGAAAGTTGCACCTTCTTGTTGGTAAGTATACTTACCATATTTGTTCTCTAAAACATCTTGAACGTGATTGTTTGCACGAACATCTGTTTCAAACGAATAAATATCGAATTTAACTCTGAAGAGTTCAAGATCTCTTTTAATCTTTTCTAGCTCTTCATCCATTCCAAATTTTTGAAGTTTCTTAAATGATTCTTCATCACCAACTTTGTATTCATTTGGATGTTTGTCATTATATAACTTAGCGATATCAATAATATCGTGAGCATGATAACTATCTTCTGGAAGTTCAATATTCTCCCCTAAAAGTTGTCTTAAACGAATGTCTAAAGACAAACCTAAAGTATAAATTTGATTACCAGCATTATTAACATAGAATTCACGAGTTACTTCGTAACCAGCGAAATCATAGAGTCTACAAATGGAATCGCCAACTGCAGCACATCTTGCGTGGCCTAAATGCAAATCACCAGTTGGGTTTGCGGAAACGAATTCGACATTAACTTTTTTGCCGTTGTTTTCGCCTCTTCCATAGTCATCTCCCTTGGAGATAATTCCTTTAATGACGGAATTGATAGCATCTTTCTTTACAAAGAAGTTAATAAAACCAGGACCGGCAATTTCAATCTTTTCGATAACTTCTCTATCGATTGAATTAGAAATCTTTTCTGCTAAGTCTCTTGGTTTCATGCCTAAACGACCTGCAAACTTAAGAGCGACGTTTGAGGCATAGTCACCATGTTCAGGAGTTTTAGAGTTTTCGATAATAATCTCATTTAACTCTAAATCTAATCCTTCACTTTTAAGTGAATCTTTTATTTTATTTTTTAATGTTTCTTCAATACTCATAAATTTTTAACGCTCTATTATAACAAGAGAAATTTATTTCTCAAGTAAAACATACGATTGTGCTTTAATTGCCTTATCTTCTCCAATAGGTCCTACTCCATTAAATGAGCAAGCTTTTATAGAGACTTGAGCAATTGAACAACCTAAATGAGCTGCAACCACCTTTCTCATTTCATCAATCTTGTTTGCAAGCTTAGGTGCTTTACAAGCAACTTGAACATCAATGTTTCCAATTCTGAAACCTTTATCCTTCATCATTTCAACAACTTTATCGAGCAAAATTAATGAAGAAATTCCTTCGTACTTAGGATCATTGTCCGGGAAGAATTTTCCAAGATCTCCAAGAGCCAATGCGCCAAGGATAGATTCTGCAACAGCGTGCACCAAAACATCAGCATCACTATGACCTGCTAAACCTACTTCATTTGGAAATTCAACACCACCTAAAACAAGCTTTCTTCCAGCCTGTTTTTGATGAATATCCTCGGAAAATCCTATACGAATCACAGTTATTTCTCCTTAAACATTGAATCTAAAGAATACGCAATCACCATCTTGCATTTCGTATTCTTTTCCTTCAATTCTTAACTTACCGGCTTCCTTAACTGCGAGTTCAGATTTAAGGTTAAAAATGTCTTCAAAACTATAAATTTCAGCCTTAATAAATCCTTTCTCAAAGTCAGAGTGAATAATACCAGCACATTGAGGTGCTAGCATTCCATTTGTGTAAGTCCAAGCGCGACACTCATCAGGTCCACAAGTAAAGAAGGTTGATAAATTTAGTAATTTATAAACAGCCTTAATTACTTTATCAAGACCAGATTCAGTTGCGCCTAAAGTTGCAAGAAATTCCATTCTTTCTTCCTTTGGAAGAGAAGACAATTCATATTCAATTTCACAAGAAATTGGAATGACTTGAGCTTTTTCTTGAGCTGCAATTTCTTGAACAACTTTTAAATATTTACAGTTGTCTAAGTCTTGATAATCAGCATCAGAGACATTAGCAACATAAATAATCGGTTTTAAAGTAAGTAAATGATATTGTTTGAAAGCAAATTCAAATTCTTCTTTCTTTAAAGAAAGTTTTCTAGCAGGTTCACCTTTAGAAAGAATTTCTTGTAAAGGTGCAAGAATTGACATTTCGTAAACAGATTCTTTATCTTTTTGAACTCTTGCTTTGTTGCCTACTGTTGCAATACGTTTTTCAACGGTTGCTAAGTCAGCCATAGCTAATTCAAGGTTAATTGTTTCAATATCGCGTTTTGGATCAACTGATTCTTCAACATGGATGATTTCGTTTGAATCAAAACAGCGAACAACTTCAACGATTGCGTCACACTCTCTAATGTGACCAAGGAATTGGTTTCCTAATCCTTCTCCTTTGGAGGCTCCTCTAACTAAACCAGCAATATCATAGAATTCAAATGTAGCTTGAATTTTCTTTTTTGGGTTAAATAATCCAGTTAAGAAATCTAATCTTTCATCTGGAACGTTGACTACTCCAGTGTTCGGAGAGATGGTTGCAAATGGATAGTTTGCAGCTTCAACATGAGAGTTTGTAATAGCGTTAAAGAGCGTTGACTTTCCAACGTTTGGTAATCCGACAATTCCTGCTTTTAATGACATATACTTACCTCTTCGCGAGATAATATCTTATATTATCGAGATTAATAAGTAAAGAAAAAGCCAAAAATGGTAAACATTTCTGGCTATTTAAATATTGAAAAATACTAATCAATCTTTTTTACGTTTGAGGCTCTTAAGCCTTTTTCTGTTTCTTCAACATCGAACTCAACTGCAGATTCGACAGCAATGTCTTTAAAACCTTCCATGACAAGTGCGGAATAATGGAAAAATACGTCTTTACCATCTTCAGATTTGATAAAACCGAACCCTTTATTCTTGTTGAATCTAATTACTTTACCTTTCATAATAGACTCCTCTTGTTAGTGAAAATAATAACACTTAATTTTAAATAAAATAACTTTTTATTCATTTTATAAATAAAAACACTGATTAATTCTTTACTTTTTTTCTAGTAATTTTCCTCCTCGTTAGATAAACCAACATTATTTTTGAAATAAAATACGGCAAAATTAACGACATCAAGAAAACTAAAATTATTGGTTTTGCATTAAGCGAAAATTGAAATCCAATATTCAGATAATCACCTAAAATGTAGCTGATCACAAAGTCTACAGCAATAAGTTCAACTGAGCTCACGACAAATGCAATGAGCCCTTGAACAATTGCTTGATTTGTAAAAGTTGAATTTATATCTGCTCGTTTAAAGCCTAGACGCCTAAATAATTCTATTTCGTCTTTGCTTTCAGTTATATTCAGCATTAAAACTGTACCAAGTAAAAGAATTGAGATTATTGTTGCAAGTATGGAAAACGAAATAAGAATTGTATTTGCATAATCAAGTGTGGATTCGATGTTCACCTTAAGCTCATCTAAAGGGTTAATTACTTTATAATCAACCATTGTATTTTGCATCTTTCGGTATACAGAACCAGCTTCATTTTCGTTATCAAATTCAAACACGATTGCACGAGGCATTAAATAGAAACTTGAGACCCCTAATTTATCTCTAAAAAACGCTATTGTCCAATCCTGATTTTGGTATAGATAATTTCGTTCTTCATCCACTACTCCAACAATAACTATTTTTGCTGTGTTGTATTCTTTAATTATCTTCCCATCTTTATCTTGAAATTCCTGGGTTTCTCCAGCGATTTCCATATATTTTCCCAATCCAAATGACTTTTCATCTAGTAGCTTTCCAAGGCCTTTTGATATAACAATTTCGTTATTATTTTCAGGCATTCTTCCGTACTCTAATTTATCAATTTTTGTTGAGAATCTTAAACCCCCAGAAACAGCATTCAAAAAATTACCTTGAACAACGCCTTTTGGAAGATCAATTTGAAGGTTTGTTTCATTGTTTAATTGGGTGTCTGCATCAATTGCTTGATTTAGTAAATCTTCATCAAGAGAAACAAATACATTTTTAGCAAAACCAGAAAACAAATTTGATGCGTAGGACGCGTAGCCAAAGTCAGAAGTAAAATAGAAATTTTTCGCTTCTGGAATATTTTTAATGACTCCAGGATTAATTGCATACTTATCTGCATAATACACATAAACACGATTTTCTTCACAAACTTCATTTACTTTGCAAATAACAGGATTGTAATTGAAGTTTGTTCGTTCAAAAACAAAATCATATAAATCTTCATCATAAAATGATACATTTAAAAATAAAGACGGATTTTCTTTAGTTTTTAAATAGTAAATTCTATACATCTCCCAAGGAAACTCATGAACGTCATCATCATCTGAAGGCAGCCTCATCATTTCTTCGAAAACAATTTCATTCCATAAATCATTTGTATGAAAAAATGTTGGATTGTTAGTTTCCTTTACAGCAACAACTTCAAAAATTTGTTCATCATCGTACTGCCAATAATCATTTTCAACTGCAAAAGTAATAAATAAACCTTTTTCATAAATGTAATGACCTAGTGATGTAAAATTTCTTTGTATTTGAAGTTCAAAACAAAGTTGAACCATATCTTCATAAGTAAGCCCCAAAACAATTTGATCATCATCAATCGTCTCAACTGCAGATGGATAATAAAAATCTCCATCATCCTCAAGCCACTTAAAATCATTAATTGATCTTGCAGAATAAGAATTTAAATCAATCGTTCTACTTCCTAAATCTACGAAAAATTCATTACGATTTTTAAAGAAATCTTCATAGTTTACTAAGTAATTTACTCCAATTCCTTCAATTTGATACTTATATTTGTTGTAAATATCATAGACTTTTTCAAATGGTGCAGAATAAGAAGAAGTAAATGTATTTTCATTTTCATTTTTAAGAGATAAAACGATTTGATTTCCGTTCATTATTGTCTTGAATGCATCATTAACTTTTGTTGAAACAGAGTCTGTAATAATAACTGACAAACCAACACCGGTTAAAGATAAAGAAAGCATTAAATTAACAATAATACTTCTATACTTCTTTGCTCTTATTTTATTTAAAGAATGGAAAAATTTAAATTTTTCAGAAATCATTGATTTCTTTCGTTGTTCTCCAACATCAATTAAAAGTGGCTTTTCTCCTTCAATTTTATTATGAAGTTCAGTAACTTCTATTTTTTCGTTTTCTATTTTTAACAAAACATCTGCAATCTTAGTAATTGCTGCAAGATCGTGTGTTGCAACTATAACCAATGTTTTTGTGGATATTGTTTTTAACAAAGCAAAAACTTCATTTCCGTTCTTTTCATCTAGTGCACCTGTTGGTTCATCACATAAAATTATTTTTGGGTTGTTTATAATAGCTCTTGCAATTGCGACTCTTTGTTTTTCTCCTCCTGAAAGCTTGTTAACATGCATCTTTTTAAGTTTCAAAATATTAACAGCAGACAAAGCGTCTTCAACCCTACGATTTTTTATCTTCTTCTGAGCCTTAGAAAAGGCGTCTAATGGAAGCAAAATATTGTTCTCAACTGTATCCAAATTTAACAAGCTAAAATTTTGAAAAACATAACCTATATTTTTAAGTCTAAAATCACATAATTTTTCTTCATTAAATTCATCTAATTTTTCACCGTCAATTTTTATAGTTCCGCCATAGTCAAAATCAAGACCAGAAATCATATTGAGCATTGTTGATTTTCCACTACCAGATTCACCAACAATTGCAATCAAACCTTTGTCTGGGAAGCTATATGAAAAATCCGAAAATATTCGTCTTTTACCATAGTTTTTGCTTAAATTCTCGACTATAATCATTATTCATCCCTCAATTCATCAGTTAAAGAATTGTGCCTATAAATAACCATTGGTATTAAAGTGAATAAAGTTGAACAAGCAAAGGCAATAATTCCTAAAATAAAAATTAATCCAAATGGTATTCCGGCAAAACTTTTTAAAGGTATTAAAATGAGATTTTTTAGCATAAATTTTTTAAAGATTATTTCATTTAATTTTGACTGTAAAAAATTAGCCAAAAATACTGAAGAAATGAATGATAAAAATATGATTAAATAATTCTCAATTAAATGTATTGCGTAAATCGAGGAATTTCGTGCTCCTAAACAGGTTAAAATTGCAGTATTTTTCCTATTTTCTAAGAACGTCGATAAAGAAATCATACCCAATATAAAATTAATGCCTGCAAAAGCAATAATAACGAAAATAACTAGTGTGCTAGAAAATGAATTTATAAATGTTGAATAAGTTTCCTTTGTTTCAAAAGGTTTTGATGTAATTTGCAAAGGTTCTTCTTTCATTTTGTTTAATCTTTTAAAAAAGGGCTCTATCTCATTGATGTCGGTGATGAATAAGTAAGAAGAATATGAAGCAACCGGATCATCATTTTTACAATTTTCCAAATAATCAAAATAAGTTATTCGTTGCCCAACAATGTTTGAAGCATTCTCCATTACTTCATTTTTTAAAAATTCTTTAGCTCCTTTATAAGAAAAATAAATCTTTGGGGTATTTAGGAATGAAAACTCATGAATAACGCCCACAATTTTCATCCTTTTAGTAAAGTTTAGCGTGTCTTTAACAAATGGAAGTTTTTCATCTCCTGTTTGGTAATTAATTGAACTATCATTATTAATGATGATTATTTTATTTAAGGCATCGCAATTCAACTCTTTTTCAAACTCTTCGTTTACAATAATCTCGTCTAGATTACCACTACACGGATGACCCTTGACAAGCATTTCCTTTCCAAATGATTCTAAAGTTGAATCATACAATGGAACCATTTCGAAATTATTTACTTTTATTTCATTGAAATAACAAGCTGGATAATTGCAAATGAAATAAGAAATATTTTCTTCATATCTAATTGATTTAAAATCGCTAAAATATTTATCTACTAAATCAACGTTTGGCTTCACAGTTTTTTCAAACAATAATGGAGAGCCATCAATTTCAACAAATTTAGATTCAGATGCAGTTGCGAAACCGATGGAAAGGTTCTGCTTTAATGCATCATCTTGAGAACTTTTTGAGCCCTCACTAAAACCAACCGAAATAAACATTGCAGAGAAAGATAAGGTGCACGCAATTATTGAGAAAATATTCTTCTTAATATTGTGTTTTAAATTATGCCTTATAAATTTACTTTTCCATTTAGAACTATAACGAATTTTTGTGTTCTTTTTTGTTTCAATTTGTTTTTCATTATTTTGATATTTATTATCAACAATTTCGCCATCTTTTAAAGTTAGGATATAATCAGAAAATTCTTCTACCAAATTCTTGTTATGAGAAACCATAATAATCAGCTTTTCACGTGAAATTTCACGCAAAATCTCCATTATTTCCCTACTATTTTCAACATCCAGCGCCCCTGTAGGTTCATCGCAAAGTATTGCATCTGGATTACTTATTAAACTCCTTAAAATAGCTATTCTTTGTTTCTCTCCACCAGAAAGATTTGATACCTTTCTACTCATTAAATTTTCTATATGAAATCTAGCAAAAAGTTCTTTGGCTTTTTCAGTTAATTCTTTTTTGCTTTTATCAGCAATTTCTTGCGCCAAAATAACATTTTCAAAAGCGGTTAAATGATTGAATAAATTGTAATGCTGGAAAACAAGCGAAACGCCACATAAATGGTAACGAGAAAACTCCTTATCATTCATTTTCGAAATATCTTTTCCATTAAAATAAATTTTTCCACTAGTTGGTTTTTCAATTCCCATCAAAATGTTAAGCAATGTTGATTTGCCACAACCAGATTTTCCAACAATAGAAAAAAGGCCACTTTTAGGAAATGATAAATTAATATTTTTTAAAACAGTATTGATCTGCTTTCCGTTAGAAAAGCTTTTACAAATATTATCCAAAAGAAAAACCGACATTTTATTTATCCCCTCAATACATATTTAGGGTAAATTGTCGGTTTTCGATGAAAATTTTTTTAGTTATCTTTGATAACTCTTTTTAAGCGTCGATTAAAGTTATCGCGTGAAATCATCAAAATATTTCCACAACCAAGGCATTTAATTTTTAAATCTGCGCCAACTCTAACAATCTCAAATTTTGTAGAATGAGTTGAACATGGATGTGGCTTTTTAAGCTCAACGATATCGCCTAACTTATAATCGAATTCTTTCATTATTTTTCATCTTCCATTTTGACTGCTGCTGGAACTTTTGGAAGTCCTGGCATTGTCATAACTGCACCAGTTAATGCAACAATAAAGTTTGCACCTGCTGATAATTTAACTTCACGAATGTGAACTGTATGTCCGGTTGGAGCACCATAAATTTTTGGATCTTCTGTAATTGAAAGAGGAGTTTTTGCCATACAAACTGCTGTTTTGGCAAAGCCAAGTTTTTCAAATGTAGCAATTTGTTCACTTGCTTTTTCAGAGAATTCGACTGCACCAGCTCTGTAAATTTCTTTACAAACTGTTTCAATCTTTTCTTTGATTGAGCAATTGTAATCATAAAGCTTATGATAATTTGATGGTTTTGTAGCAAGCATTTCATTAACTTTGTTTGCTAAATCAATTGATCCGTCTCCGCCTTTTGCGAATCCATCAACGAATGAAACGGTATAACCGTTTTCTTTACACCATGCTGTTAACCAATCAATTTCTTCTTGTGAATCATCTGCAAAGTGGTTGATTGCAACAACAACTGGTAAACCATATTTTTGAATATTTTCTAAGTGCAACTTTAAGTTACCAACGCCTGCCTTTAATGCTTCAACATTTGGAGTCTTTAATTCTTCAAATGGAACGCCACCGTGTTCTTTAAGAGCACGAATTGTAGCAACCATAACTACTCCATTAGGAGTAAAACCGCCTGTTGGGCAGCAAATATCAAGGAATTTTTCTGCGCCTAGGTCAGCACCGAAGCCAGCTTCTGTAACGACTACATCGCCAAGCTTTAATGCAAGTTTCATAGCAATAACAGAGTTACAGCCGTGAGCAATATTTGCAAATGGGCCACCATGAACTAAAGTTGGATTGTTTTCTTCAGTTTGAACAAGGTTTGGTTTTAAAGCTTCTCTCATTAATTTCATAATTGCATTAGAAATTCTGAGTTGTTTTAAATAAACTGGTTTATCATCAAATGTATAAGCAACAACTATGTTGTTAACTCTATTTCTAAAGTCTTCTGGATCACTTGCAAGACACATAATTGCCATCATTTCTGATGCAACAGTAATAACGAAACCATCGTGTCTTGGTTGTCCTTTCTTTTCATCTTGCATGACTGTAACACTTCTAAGTGCTCTATCGTTCATATCAAGAGCTCTTGTCCAAACAATCTTGCTTGGATCGATGCCAAGTTCATTTCCTTGGAAAATGTGGTTATCAATAACAGCAGCAATTAAGTTAATTGATGATGTTAAAGCATGCATATCTCCGGTGAAATGTAAGTTAATGTCATCTTTTGGTTGGATGGAAGCAAGTCCGCCACCAGTAGCACCGCCTTTAAGACCAAATACAGGGCCAAGAGAAGGTTCTCTTAATGCGAGCATACAATTAGTGCCAACTTTAGCAAAACCCTCAGCTAAAGCAATTGACATCGTTGTCTTTCCTTCACCAGTTTTTGTTGGTGTGATAGCAGTAACTAAAACTAACTTGCCATCTTTTTTGTTTTTAAATTCATCCATAATGGACAAATCAATTTTGGCTTTGTACTTTCCGTACATATCGACATACTTTTCGTCGATTTTTGCAGTTTTTGCAATTTCTGTAATAACTTTCATCATAGTTTTTACCTCTTCAATATAATTATAGCACTATTATATAGTGATTAAAACATATTTTGTAATTAAAAGACCTGCAGTTGATGGAACCATCATCATTGAAGATGGTTTAGGGCTTTTAATAAGCGGAACTTCTTTTGAAAAAACGACATTTACTTTCTTTAAATCGATTCCTCTTTGCTTTGCTTCATAGCGAATTTTCTTTGCAAGTGGGTCACCTTCAGTTTTATTTAAAGTTGTTAAAACAACTTGTTCTGGATCAATTCTGTTTCCCATACCAAGTGAAGAAACAAATGGAATATCATTCTTTAAGCAATATTCATAAATATGAAGTTTGCCTTCAACAAAATCTATTGCATCAACAATAAAATCTGGTTTTTCATCAAGCAAATCTTCGAGTTTTGTATCACCAATCTTTGCTTGTATCTTTTTTACTTCAAATTCCGGAGAAATTTCATGCAAATGTTTCTCTGCAGCATCTACTTTAGATTCACCAACATTTTTTGCAGTGAAAAGAACTTGTCTATTAAGGTTAGAAACATCAACTGAATCGGAGTCAATAATTGTAAACTTTTTGAAACCTGATCTTGCTAAAGATTCTAATGCTGTACCACCTACTCCACCAATGCCGATTACAACAACTTTTTTATCAGCAAAAGAGGAGATTTTTTCATCTCCAAGGAGTTGTCTTGAACGTTCTAAAAAATCACTCATTTCTTCAATATCTCCAGTAAATCTTGGGTATTTTCATAAAAATTAACAGGGAATTGATGCTTAATATAAGTTACTTGTCTCTTAGCATAATTCCTTGAATTTTTCTTAACCAATTCAACCCCTTCTTCTAGTGAAGATTCGCCATGTAAAACAGGTATTAATTCTTTGTATCCAATGGCTTGTAACGACTTGCAATCTTCGCCATATTTTTCAACTATTTTTTTAACTTCATTAAGAAGGCCTGATTCCATCATTTTATCAACGCGTTTATTGATTAAATCATAGAGAACTTCTCTATCCATATTTCTAACGTAGAATTTAGCATCAAAAACAAGCTTATGTTCTTGTGAATCAATGACTTCAGACTTGCTCTTGCCTTGGCTTAAATAAATTTCAATTGCTCTAAGAACTCTTTTGCGATTATTCATATGAATCTTTTCGGCTTCCTTAGGATCAATTTCTTCTAAGACATCATGAAGTTCTGCATTAGTCATCTTTTGATATTTCGTCATATCAATTCCAGATTCTTTTGCAAACTCATAATCATAAAGTGCGGATCGAATGTATAAACCTGAGCCTCCAACAATAACGACATTTTTTCTTTCAGAAAGTAATTCGTTAATTTTATTTCTCAAATTTTCTTGGTACTCAGCAATAGAATAATCATGATTTACATCCACAAAAGAAAATAAATGATGAGGAATTTCATCAAAATATTCTTTTGGTGGCTTTGCCACACCTATTTCCATTTCTTTATAACATTGGAAGGCATCGCCATTAACAATTTCAGCATTAAAAGCCTTAGCAACTGCTAAAGCTGTCTCACTTTTGCCCATGCATGTGGGTCCTGTAATGACAATAATCATATGATTATTTTAGCTAAGGACGTTTTTAATATCTACTAAAAGTGAAAAAACTTCATCTTTAGCTATTTGATAATTTATCAAAATTGGGTTGTTATCGAGCTTATTTTTTAGTTCTTCATAAAGTGCTTTTTCTTTTTCAAAAACATCCGAATTGTTTTTGTTTTTGCACATTTCTTTTTGATGAAATCTAACTTCAGAATCTAACTTCTTAAGTTCCTCATCATTTTCAACAATATTTTTATAATAAAAATATTGCTTAACGCATTCTTCTTGTTTAAGCTCATCTGAAATCGACGAAATTAATTCATCAATTTTATTCATTAACTAATTCTCCAATCATGGAGTAAGTATGTGATTCTAAAATTTTAATTTTAACAATCTTTCCAACCAAGGAAACATCGCCTTTAAAGTGGACTAATTTATTCTTCTCGGTATAACCTGAGAGCATGTCTGGATCTTTTTCTGACGGTCCTTCTACAAGAACATCATAGGTTTTTCCAACCATGTCTTCTGCATACTTAGAAATATCTTCTTCGAGAGCTTTTACAAGTTCTCTGAAGCGTTGGCTCTTTTCTTTTGCAGTTACATTGTCTTTAATCTTTGCTGCAGGAGTATTATTTCTTGGTGAATAAATGAATGTAAATGCTGAATCGTAATGAACTTCTCTACATAGAGAAACAGTATCTAAAAATTGTTCATATGTTTCATTTGGAAAACCAACAATAATGTCGGTTGTCAATGCAACATTTGGAATCTTATCTTTAATTTCCTTAGCCAAAGCTAAGTATTTTTCTCTTGTATAGCGTCTTCCCATCAATCTCAAAATCTCATCAGAACCTGATTGGACTGGAAGATGGATATATTTCATAACGTTGTCATATTTTGCAATTACATCAATGATTTCGGATGTAAAATCCCAAGGATGAGATGTTAAAAATCTAACACGTGGAATTCCGATTTTTGCAACTTCTTCAAGCAACTTAGCAAAGCTAGAACCATCGTTTAAATCTTTGCCATAAGCATTAACGTTCTGACCAAGTAATGTGACTTCTTGATAGTTGTTATCCTTTAATTCTTGAACTTCTTTTAAGATGTCGTTCATCTTTCTAGAACGTTCTTTTCCACGAGTATAAGGAACAATGCAATAAGTACAGAACTTATCACATCCATAAGAAATATTAACGAATGCTTTAAATTTAGATTGTCTAACGCTTGGAAGGTTCTCAACAATATCGCCTGGAATAGATTTAACATCAACGAGTCTAATTCTCTTACAAATAACCTCGTTAAGCATATCTAAAAGTGAGGTAACATTGTGTGTTCCAAAGATTAAATCAACATGTTTAAATTTGTCAGTAATGAATTCAATTGCGTGACGTTGTTGAACCATGCAACCACAGACACAAATAATTACATCTGGATTATCTTTTTTATAGCTCTTTAAATCACCAATTTTGCCGAAAACTTTTTGTTCTGCATTCTCTCTAACGGCGCATGTGTTTAGAATGATAATATCCGCGTTTTCCTCGCGAAATCCCTGTGAAAACCCGGCTTTTTCGAGCAATCCAGCCATGATTTCTTGATCGCGATAATTGGCTTGGCAACCATATGTGTGAATAAAATATTTCTTTCCTTTTGCAAACTCAGCAAGACGTTTCGGAACATCAAAATTTGGATATGAAAAATCGAATGAAAGATTGCGTCTTCTTTCAATGTCTGAATCTGGTAAAGATGAATAAACACACTTATTAACCATTATGTTTTTCTCCAAGTAATGAGATAGCAAAAATTTCTCTAGTTTTATGAGTCATTTCATCAACATCAATTACAACAGCATTAACCATTTCTTGATCCTCTTTATCGAGGTCAAAACGTTCATTTGAACCAAAGATGGTTTTCTGAATAACTGTGTCTCTATCAAATCCTAAAACTCCGTTTGCTGCACCGCACATACCAACATCGGTAATGAAGCCAGTTCCATTTTCTAGAATTTTTGCGTCGTTTGTCTGAACATGTGTATGAGTTCCGACTATTGCTGAAACTAATCCATCAAAGCAATAGCCAAAGCTCATCTTTTCACCTGTTGCTTCAGCGTGAAAATCTACAATATGAATTGCATCTTCGCTTTCATTATTATCAATTAAACTTTTTAATGAATAATAAGGCGAAGCAACTTCTTCCTGCATAAATGCAGTTCCTAAAATATTAGTAACACGAATCTTAACTCCGTTTGCTTCAAAAACAACGGATCCTTTGCCACCAATACGTTTGGAAATATTAAGTGGCCTTACTAATGCAGTCGCATCGTCAATATAATTGACAATCATATTTTTTGATAAATAGTGATTGCCTAAAGTTATACAGTCAATTCCTGCGTCAATAAGTTCGTTATAATGTTTTTCAATTAAACCTTTTCCATGAGTAGCGTTTTCACCATTAGCGATGACAAAATCAATTTGGTACTTTTTGACCAACTTCTCAATATTGTGTTTAACTGCGTTTCGACCTACTTGGCCGACAATATCTCCAAAAAATAATATTTTCATAAAGATATCTTTCTATCCGGGTTTTTCCCGGCAAAAATCAATTATTTTGCTGTTTCTACAGCTCTGTATTCACGAATGACTGAGACTTTAATTTGTCCTGGATAGGTCATTTCAGTTTCAATCTTTTCACGAATGTCTCTTGCCATCTTAAATGCTGTTAAATCGTCAACCTTGTCTGGTAAAACCATAACACGGACTTCACGACCTGATTGCATTGCGTAGCATTGGTAAACACCATCAAATGATTTACAAATTGTTTCGAGTTGTTCAATACGTTTGATGTAGTTTTCAAGAGTTTCACTACGTGCACCTGGTCTAGCAGCTGATAAAGTATCTGCAGCTTGGACTAAGTGTGAAATGATACAATTTTGTGGAACATCACCATGGTGAGATTCAATTGCATTAATAACAACATCTGGTTCGTTGTACTTCTTTGCAAGTCTTGCACCGAGTTCAACGTGTGAGCCATCTTGTTCAAAGTCAACTGCTTTACCAATATCATGTAATAAACCGGCGCGTTTTGCGAGGTTTTGGTCAAGACCAAGTTCAGCAGCCATAATGCCTGCTAAATAGGCTGTTTCCATAGAATGGTCTAAAGCATTTTGACCATAGGATGTACGGTATTTGAGTCTACCAACATAAGTAAGTAATTCTTTGTTAATTTTTGGTAAACCAAGTTTGAATGCTGCTTCTTCACCAGCTTTTTGAATGTCTTGATCAACTTCTTCAGTGACCTTTGCGACAATTTCTTCAATTCTACCTGGTTGAATACGTCCATCTTTGATTAATAAGTCTAAAGACTTAGTTGCAATGTGACGTCTAATTGGGTTGAAGCATGAAACTGTAATAACTTCTGGTGTATCATCAATGATAAGATCGACTCCAAGGAGTTGTTCCATAGTACGAATATTACGTCCTTCACGGCCAATAATTCTACCTTTCATTTCATCTGATGGAAGAGCAACAACTGAAACTGTTCTTTCTTGAACTTCTTCTTGTGCATATTTGCTAATAGCAATGCCAAGCATTTCTTTTGCTTTTCCTTCAACCTCTGCTTTGGCTTCATCTTCTTTGTTCTTGATGTAAGCAGCAATTTCTTTTGACATCTTTGATTCAACTCTTTCAAAGATTTGGTCTCTAGCTTCTTTAACTGAAAGTTGACCAACTTTTTCAAGTTCAGAAATGATTGAATCAATCTTTTCTTGTAAAACGACTTCTTTCTTATCGTATTCTCTCATACGACGATTGAGTAATTCGTTCTTTTCTTCGATTGCGTTTTCCTTGTTAAGCAAGTTAGCGTCACGACGATCGATGTTTTGCTCACGTTGATTTAACTTATTTTCGAGGTTTGCATATTCTTGTTTTCTTTCGCGAATATCCTTCTCGGCTTCTTGTTTCATTTCTGCAACTGTTTGTTTTCCATCAAGTTGAGCATTTTTTCTAATTTGTTCTGCGCGAATTTCTGCATCGCGGATAATTTTGTCAGCTCTGTGGCTGGCATCTTTTGCCTTAATACTTGGTAAAAGTTTGAGTAGTAAAAAGCCTACGCCAAAACCAACAAGCAAAGCTACGGCAATGAGGATTCCCCATACGTAATCTGGCATGTTTTGTGCCTCCTAACTATATAAATAAGGCATTTGCATATCTAAAGATATGAAAAGCCAATAATTGAGATTATTACCGAAAATCAACTGCGGTCGATTGTAATTATATTTCAACGGAATAAATCCGAAAATTTAATTTATGGTAATAAGTACTTTCTTGAAAAAGTACACTAACATTATACAAAAGTGACTTTATAAATAAAACCTTAAATTTATTTTTGTTAAAAGAAAAGTCCGCTTCCGGACTAATCTTGTTTAGCAATTGCTTTCTTGATTTTATCTTCAATCTCTTGGGCCATTTCTGGATGAGTTTCTAGATAAGCTTTGCCGGCTTCTTTGCCATTCGCAAATCTTGTTCCATCATACTCATACCAAGCTCCAGCCCTTGAAAGGACTTCATATTGTAGACCTAGATCAAGAAGTTCACCTTCATGGCTAATTCCTTTGCCATAGATGATATCAATCAAACAATTTTTGTATGGAGGTGCAACTTTATTCTTAACAACTTTAATGTTAACGGTATTTCCGTAAACAGTATTTCCATTCTTAAGTGCTTCGGTACGTCTAATGTCAAGACGAATGGAGGCATAGAATTTCAAAGCTTTGCCACCAGTTGTTGTTTCTGGGTTTCCATACATGACGCCAACTTTATCACGTAATTGGTTAATAAAGATGACTGTGCACTCGTTTTGATTCATTGCGCCAGCGAGTTTACGTAATGCTTTAGACATAAGTCTAGCTTGTAAACCAACTGTGCTATCAATCATTTCTCCTTCAAGCTCAGCTTGAGGAACCAAAGCTGCAACAGAATCAACAACGATGATATTAAACGCGCCAGAATTGACTAACTTTTCAACGATTTCGAGAGCCTGCTCTCCATAATCTGGTTGAGAAAGAATAAGTTCGTTAATATTAACGCCTAAATTCTTTGCGTACTGTGGATCAATTGAGTGTTCAGCATCAACAAAAGCAGCTCTGCCGCCTTTCTTTTGTGCTTCTGCAATTGCATGCAATGCCAAAGTGGTTTTGCCACTTGATTCTGGACCATAAATCTCAATAATACGTCCTTTTGGATATCCACCGATACCAAGCGCATTATTAAGAAGTAAACTTCCAGACGGGATCACGTCCGTATCAATTTGAGGACGATCTCCAAGTTTCATGACGCTTCCCTTGCCAAAATTCTTCTCGATTTCGGCGAGAACAGCATCTAAGTTTTGTGAGTCTAAATTTTTCTTGTTCATAATTTTGTTCTCCTAATACTTATTTCAGGAGAATTCGGCATTTCCGATGAAAATTTTTTAAATATTTTTTAAATGTATTAAATCTCGCATAGCGAGAACTGCACTATTTCTAACACTATTTCTTTTTTTCGAAATTTGGTAATTTTTAGAAATATTTCCATTTTTTGTCGAAATTGCAACACAGAAATAGCCTGCTGGTTTGCCTCCAGGTTCACATGTTGGGCCAGCGTTTCCAGTAACTGAAACACAAATATCAACATTGAGGAGCTTTCTTCCATATTCAGCCATTTCTTTTGCAACCTCTTCTGAAACAACACCATATTTTTCAATTGTTTCAGCTTTGACTCCAACAACTTTTTCTTTGATTTCTGTGGCATAAGTTACCACTGAACCTTTGAATACTTTTGAGGAACCTGGAATGCTTGTAAATTCAGCAGCAAAAAGACCACCAGTCATTGATTCAACTGAACCGAGAGTTAATCCTTTTTCTACTAATTCTTGAAGCAATTTTTTCATTATTTTGTTTCCTTCAAAACTGCTCTATTTTGCCAGACATAAATTACACCAGAAACGAGTGACATGATTGTGGCTAAATAGAAGAAAATATTGGAGATTTGCAGTGAATTTGGCCATGTTTTGTCGAATAAATTGAATGGCCAGTCATTAAGAAGAAGCATTGGAATTGCAATCATTTGAAGAACTGTTTTTGCCTTTCCAAAAATGTTTGCAGCAATGACAATATTTTTCTTAACAGCGATAAGTCTTAATGCATCAACAACAAGGTCTCTTCCAATCATCAAAATTACACAAACAGCAAGGATTGTTAACATAGTTGGATCATTGCGTTGTGCTGGTGCATATGCTTGAGGCACGAGAAGGAAAATCATTGTTGCATCGTTGAGTAATTTATCAGCGATTGGATCAAGAAATTTTCCAAAGTCTGTAACGAGATTAAATTTTCTTGCAATCTTACCATCGAGCATATCGGTAAACGCTGCAATAATAAAAACACAAGTAAAGATAAGATAAACTAAGTTTATTCCAGAGTTACCAAGTGTCATTACTTGTAAGTCAGGAATGAGTGCTAAAACGAACATTGCAATAATCATTCCACAAATAAGAATGATTCTACTGACTGTAATCTTGTTAGGTAAGTTCATCTTCTAATCTCCTTTAGTGAGTCTCCGACCCTGTAAGCCATGTTTTGTCTAGGATAATAATTTATCTACGGCATTACCGTACCGATTGAGATTCGGTTCTCTCGCTCGATCTCCCCTACCAAAATTTGGGTTTCTCGCTTGTGGGGTTTACCAACGTTTCATTTCCGCGTTTCCGCTTACTGCGTCTCTGTGGCACCTTGGGGAACATTATCATGACCGAAGTTTTAGACTAGTTCCGCCGTTACGTACTCCTACGTACCTAGCGTTATTTTTTCCGCTAGCGCAATCACTACGAGCATCACAGCTCGTGCGAGCATGGACTTTCCTCTAGCAAAGCTAGCAATTATCCGGGTCGGAAAGTAATTTCTTTGGATCGATACCCTTTTTCCAAAGGGTTCTTTCATAAATATCAATTTTCTTTAAAAGCTTAACATTATCTGGTGAAACGCCTTTGTCTTTTGGGAATGCTCCGTATTGTTTTTTAACTTCTGCAATCTCAAGTTCAGCTTTTCTAAGAAGCTTCTTAAGTTCTTCGATATCTTCATCCTTTTTTGCACACTTGGAATTTGCTTCAGCAAGTTCTTTTTCATACATCTTATAATCTCCGATTATTCCATCGAAAAATTCATCCACTTCAAGAGGCTCATAGCCTTTCTCTGCTGGTGAGAATTTTTTATTTAATAAAGTCTCGGAAGTATGTTTTGCTTTCATAAATGTGCCTTTTAATTATATTAAAGTTATATGCTAAACTCAAATTGTTTCTTATAAACAAAACATAAGTGTTATAATTAAACCCGTTATGAAGGCGTTAACCAATTTATTGCAATTAAGAAAAACCTTGTGTTTCATGGATCTTGAAGGAACCCAATTTACCCATGAAATGATTGCTATTGGAGCCATCAAAGTTGAAATCCGCAAGGATGGATCAGTTAGAAAGATTCACAAAGGAATGTACACTTTGGTTAAGGCAAAAAATAGAATCGGTAAGGTTGTCACTGATTTGACTGGAATCACCGAAGCAGATTTAAGGGAAAAAGGTGTTTCATTTAGAGTTGCAATCGATATGCTTAAAAAGTACATGGGTCATGATTACTCAAAATGTCTCTTTGTTACCTTTGGTAACCACGACTTCAGAATTATGGCTCAATCACTAGCTCATAACTTGGATGTAAAGAAGGAAGATGTTGAGATAGTTATCAAACATCAATTTGACTTTGCAGAATTTGCAAATAACTATGTTAAGGATGAGAAAAATAACAATTTATCTCTCGCCAACATGTTAAAAGTGTTCAATATTGATTTTGAAGGAGCTCAACACAATGCATTAGCAGATACACTTAACCTCGTTTATCTTTATGATGCATTCATTAAAAATAGAGAAATATTAAAAAACGAATACCGTAAAACACTCGGCATGTATCGTCATCTTCCACAACCAATTCATCAAGCAATTGAAAAACTTGCAAATAAAGAAAACGTTTCTGCGGAAGAGTTCGAAAAATTTGTCGATGATTCTCTAGAATGATCAACTACGCAAACGGTAAAAATTTTCAAAAAAACTTAAAAATACCATCAAAATCACCAGTAAAACCCAAATCTTTTTCGCATGGAAACAGGGGCATGGCTTTTGAAAATGACATTAACGAAACCAATGATTATTATCGCAATCAAGGTTTATGTTTAGTCACAAAAAGGCCAACTCCAATCAATGTTGTTTCGGTAGATTATTCAAGCGGGCCAATTATTACAAATGCTTACTTTGAAAAACAATCAACTACTGACTACAATGGGGTTTATAACGGTAGATACTTGGATTTTGAAGCAAAGTCTACAAAGAAGAAAACTTCTTTTCCTTTAGCAAACATTTCTAAACACCAAATTGAACATTTAAAACAAGTAATCAAGCATAAAGGAATCGCATTTTTTATTATTGAATTTTCCGAGTTAGATGAAGTCTATTTTTTAGATGCACAATACGTAATAAACTTTTACGAAAACGGGGACAGAAAATCGATTCCATACAACACAATAAAAGACGTTGGAAAACGAATAAAAAAGGCGTTTATTCCACGCCTTGATTATTTGCCAATTATCCAGGAAATCACGGAGAAATCCTAGTTATTTCCTGCATATTTCACGCAATTTACAATGTTCGCAATCAGGTGAAATCGCTTTGCAAAAGTATCTTCCAAACCAAATGATTTGATGGTTAGTTTTTACTATTCTTTCTTTAGGTATAAATTTAAGATATTTTTCCTCGATAACTTCGACCGAATCTTTCTCGTTTGCGATGCCCATTCTCTTCGCAAATCTTTGCATATGAGTGTCAACTGCAAGAAGAGGTTCATTATAAAGTTCGGCAAGCACGCAATTCTTTGTTTTGTTTCCAACTCCAGGAAGTGAAAGCAAAGCTTCTGCATCATTTGGAACGTGTCCACCATAATCTTGGACTAATCTTTGAGCAATTTTAATTACATTCTTTGCCTTAACTTGGTACATTCCTAAGTGAGAAATAATTCTTTGAACATCATAAAGATTAGCTTTAGCCAATTCTTCACAAGTTGGATACTTTTTAAATAAAATAGCAGTTGCTTCATTAACAGACTTATCAGTTGTCTGTGCTGAAAGCATGACTGCTATTAATAATTCATAATCTTTTGTGTATTTTAATTCACAGTAAGCATTTGGATATTTTTCGTCTAAGTATGAAAGTATTAATTCTTTATTAGTCATCGATCCATTTTGCCTTTGCAATTTTTAATGTCTTTTCAATGTTCTTGTCCCACTTATCGCTTGTTGCACTTACGCCAGCCTTTTCAATGTCATCTCTTGTTTGCCATTGAAGCAAGACTTTATCGATAGATTTAAATGTTTTCTTTCCTTTGGAAAGACATTCTTTTAATGCGTCGATAATTTGAGCGGAAGTATAACCGCGAGAATTCCAATCATTAATGATAGAAATTTCAAGTGGAGATAAAGTTCTTTTTAATAATTTTTCGTATTCAGCATAGATTTGTTTTAATGAAGCTGCTTTTTCGATTGATGAATTAATTTCATTCTCTTGAGCAAGCTCTGCCTCAAATGCTTCTAACAACTTCTTTTGAAGTGGTTTTAAAGAAACTTTAATCTTTTTGCCTGTGTCAAAGAGCAAATAACCTTTTTCCATCAAGTCGACAAAGACTTTATCTAACTCTTTAATAGAAAGGTTCATCTTTAAACAAAGAATATCTGGTGTAATCAAGGTATTCTTTTGTCCAAGTAAGTGATCGATCATTAAAATAACAGAAAGCTCGTTCTCAGTGATTCTGAGTTTCTTGTAATATTCTAATAATAGGTAGCGGAAGTCTAGTGCTTCCATTTGTGCGCTTGACATAGTGAGCAATATTCTAATACAAATCTTTTAATAATTAAATAATTATTTAATGTGACTTGCTTTTTCTTTCTTCTTCTTTAATTTTATCTGGATTTAGTTTATCCAATAAATAGTTGAGTTTTTCCATAGCTTTTTGAGAATTTTCTTCTATTTTGAAGCCTAATTTGTTTGCAAATCTATTAGCTCTTAAAATACGAAGTGGATCCTCTTTAATTCGTTTTTCTGGATCTCCAATGAAACGAATAAGCTTGTTATTTAGGTCTTCTAAACCATGGGATGGATCAATAACCTTAAAGTCTTCATCAATGTAAATTGCATTGATTGTGAAGTCTCTTCTAACGTAATCTTCCTCAATGGTTTTTACGAATCTAATTTTTCCTGGATGTCTAAAATCTTCATAGTCTTCTTCTACTCTGAGAGTAGTGACATCAACTTTAACTCCATTAACTTTAACTCTAACTGAACCAAATTTTGCAAAAGTAAAATCAGCATTTGGCAAGAAAGTTTTGATTTCTTCAGGTGTTGCATCTGTAACAAAATCAAAGTCAAAAACATCAAGACCAAGTAAATAGTCTCTTGTTGTTCCGCCTATCATGTAAAGGCGATAACCATTTTCATTGAAAATGTTAACTAGTTTTGTAAATATTTCTTTGTTCATTTTAAGTTAATAAAAAGGCGCTTTATTAGAGCACCTTTTTCATCTTAAGCAATTGTTATTTATTAACTTTTGCTTTGATAATCTTAGAAGGTCTAAATCCAACGGTGCTATTTGCAGGAATGATAATTGGAGTTCCATCAGATGGATTTGTTCCTTTTCTTGCAAGTCTCTCCTTCTTGTAGAAGACGCCGAAGTTAGAAATTTTAATTTCCTCTCCCTTAACAATTTTTTGTTCAACAATGCTAAAGAATTCATCGACAATTAATTCAACATCAGCTTTTGGGTAACCCGTTTTTTCACTAACAGCTAAAACTAATTCCGCTCTATTCATGAGAAAGTCTCCTTCTATTGCTAGTATAATAACAAATATTTTTCGTTTAGTAAACTAAACAAAATCAACCGATAAAAGTTTTCAATAAAAAAGCCCGATTAAATCGGACTTTTAATTAAACCCTCTCTCTTAGAACAAGTTCTATTGGGGTTCCATCCAAATTGAACGATGATCTAAGTCTATTTTCAATATATCTTAAATAAGAGAAATGAGCATATTTTGGTTTGTTTACAAATAGGACAAATGTAGGAGGGCAAGAATTAGCTTGATTTACAAAGTAAATTTTTAGTCTTCCACCATTGAAATCAGGTGCTTCATTCATAAGTTGAGCATCTTGTATAACTTGGTTAAGTAATGAAGTTGAGATATGTGTATCGTAAGCTTCATGAACCATTTTGATTTTATCAAAAATTGTATCGACTCTACTTGAAGTCTTGGCTGAAACAAAGACAATTGGAGCGTACTCTAAGAATTGGAATTGATTACGAATTTTCTTTTCAAATTCTGCTTGAGTATTTTGTTCTTTCTTCACTAAATCCCATTTATTAACAACAATGATAACTGCTTTCTTTTTCTCAATTGCATAACCAACAACGTGTTTATCTTGTTCAATAATTCCTTCGTTTGCGTCAATCACAAGGAGAACAATTTCACTTCTATCGACTGCTGCTAAAGCACGAAGCATAGAATACTTATCAACAGACTCGTAAATCTTGCCACGTTTTTTAAGTCCAGCAGTGTCTATAACCACAAAATCATTTCCGTCTCTTGTAAAGCGTGTATCGATAGAATCACGCGTTGTTCCAACTATGTTGGAAACAATGACTCTTTCTTTTTTAAGAATAGAGTTTACAAGAGATGATTTTCCAACGTTTGGACGACCAATAATTGAAAATGTTATTGCGTCGTCGTAAACGACTTCTTTATCGTTAGGTAAAGACTTAATGATTTTGTCCAAAATATCACCAATTCCAATGCCGTGTTCACCTGAAGTTGCAATTGGTTCACCTAAGCCAAGAGAATAGAATTCACCAAGGTTTGGTAACATATCTTGGTTGTCAATTTTATTGACAGCCAAAATTACTGGTTTATTGAACTTATATAACATTTTTGCAACGAAACGATCATCTTTTGTGACACCCTTTTTGCCATCAGCGACAAAGATAATTACATCAGCTTCATCCATTGCAAGTTGAGTTTGAACTCTGATTTGTTCTTGGAATGGTCTATTTTCAATTTCAATTCCACCTGTATCTACCAAACGGAATTCTCTATCTAACCATTCTGCAGTCTCATAAAGACGGTCACGAGTTACACCAGGTTGGTCATCAACAATTGCACGTCTTTTGCCGACGATACGATTAAAAATCGTAGATTTCCCTACGTTTGGGCTACCAACAATTGCGACTACTCCTAAACTCATTATCTAATTCCTGTCTTATCAAAAATAATTTTTAACATTGCTTCTGCTGATTCTTCAATATTTAAATTAGAAGTATCTAATTCAATTGAATCCTCCGCAGGTTTAAGTGGAGCAAAAGCTCTACTTGAATCAATACGATCACGTTTTTTAACATCTTCAACGATGTCTTCAAGTGTACAAGGAATTCCTTTTTCTTGATTTTCTTTAAAACGGCGTTTTGCTCTTTCTTCAACTGATGCGATTTGGAAAACCTTAACATCAGCATTTGGGAATACATATGTTCCAATGTCTCTACCATCCATAACAACTGAAACTTTTTCAGCCATTTTTCTTTGAAGATCAACCATTGCAAGTCTAATGTCTTTGTATGAAGCAATATAGCTAACATTTCCAGAAACATGTGGCTCACGAATTTCTCTTGTAACATCTTTTCCAGAACACATAACTTTGCCATCTGGGAATAACTCAATTTCAACTTCTGGAATAAGTGCGCAACAAGCTTTTTCATCTTGTGGATCAACACCTTTTCTTAAGACATATTCGGTAAAAGCACGGTACATTGCACCTGTGTCAATATACGTAAATCCTAGCTTTTTCGCGATTATTTTTGAAATTGTGGACTTTCCTGCTGCTGCTGGACCATCAACGGCAATAACAACTTTTTTCATCTTGTTTTCTCCTTACAAATTACTTCCTACAACAATGATTGCAATCAATAATGCAAGTATAACTGCGGTTGCAATCGACCAATAGACGATTTGGTTTTTTCTTAACTTAATATGGTGTTTTCTTTTTGTGTTTTTTGCATCCGGATCATAGGTGTCAAACACATCAAGAACTTGTTCGTATTTTAATTTCGAACTATCGTTATCAACACACATTCTTTCAATAGTTTCAGAAAGTGTCTTTTTAGAGGAAGAAGATTCGAATTTCATGTTCGCAATCTCTTCACGATAACGTCGAAATTTCTCAACTCTAGTCATACCAAATCCTTCTGCGAGATATGTTATCACATATGAATAATTTTTTTAAGTTTTATTGATATGTATTTATATTTTTTATATAATTATTCGCAGCGGGGGTAAAAATCATGCCAAAAGTAAAAGTTAATCCAGAACTCTGCGGTTCATGCGGCCTTTGTGTCGGTTCACGCCCAGAAGTGTTCGAGTTTGATGATGATGGACACGCAAAAGCAGTTGCCGATGTAGACGGTGAACTCGGATTTGAATGTCCATTCGGTGCTATCGACGTCGAATAATTATTGATTAAATTAGAAAAATAACCATCCTTTGGATGGTTTTTTCTTTAGTTTTGTAGTTTATCAATAAACCTATGTGTAGATTTATATGTTGCGATTGTAAGAATTATGATTGCAACATTTTTTGTTAAGTTAAATGGAAGAACTGCTATCAAACCATAGCTCCATTTAACGTCCACTATCGCTGGATTTGCCATCTGACATAATTGAAGAATTGCTTCTTCAGAAAATTCCATCATATTCATATAGAATGGGATCATAAGGTAAATATTTAAGACTAATGAAACCGCTATCTCTAAAACACATCCAATTCCTAAACCAACAATTACTGATTTGAATCTTCTATTCTTTTTATAAAGAATTGCTGCTGGAAGAATTAAAGCTGCACCATAAATTAAATCAGAAATTTCCCCAACACCTAATGAATTGGTGAATGGAAGCTTAATTATTGTTTTTATAAACAATACACAAAGTCCTGGAATTGGCCCGTAAGCAAATGATGCAATTAAAACAGGAACTTCATCAAAATGAAATTCTAAGAAAGGCGGCAAAAATGGAACTGGGAACTTTACTAAAATGTAAAGAATTGCTGCAATAGCCCCAAAAATACCAACTCTAACTATATTTTTCGTTGTGATTTTATATTTCGTTTCTTGTTTCTCTTTAAAATAAATTTTTAAGAACACAAAAACGAAAGCGATCATTAGGATTCCAAATATAAGTAACTTAATATCCATAAAAAAATGCCTCTCGTTCAAGGCAATTTTTCTAAAAATGTTTCTACCATCCAGACTTTACTGTCGCTTCTAGAATTGCACTAGATCAGCCTTTCGGCTCGCGGAGTTTACCGCCGGTCGGGAATTACACCCTGCCCTGAAACTATTAATATTATATCACAACTTTTATAAAGGTGATTTAACTATTTCTCCATAACGTCTTGGGTACTTCTTTAAAGTCTTATTTTTCTTCAAAATTCCCAGCAAAACTCGCTTATCTTTTGATTTTTGAAGGTTATACTCAATCTTATTAAAGCCATCAATTTGAAGACATTTGAATGCATGTTTGGCGTTCTCAATTTCGTTATCGATGTTGCTTGCTTTATACGCAAAGAAGGTTCCGCCAACCTTCAAAAGATAGTAACTAATTTCAAGTAAAACATTTAACTCTTTGACGGCGCGAGCGGTAACAATATCATAATTTTCTCTTGTGCCGAGTTCTTCTGCTCTCCCTTGAATAATTTGAACGTTTGAAAGTTCTAATTCTTTAACAACTTCTTTTAAGAATGAAACTTTCTTTCCGTTTGATTCTAATAAAGTAACTTTAAGTTCTGGTTCTCCAATTGCTAGAGCAATACCTGGGAATCCAGCTCCTGAACCAATATCAATTAAGGATTTTTCTTTAAGATCTGTGTATTTCATTAACATCAAAGAATCCACAAAGTGTTTTTCTTCAATTTGATCTTTATCTGTAATTGCAGTTAAATTAAATTTCTCATTCCATTCTAAAAGAAGAGATAAATATTTCTCAAATTTAATAATTTGTTCTTTATTTAATCCAAATTCTTCTAATAGTTTCATTTTGCCATTCTCTTTAAATTTAAAATTAAGATTGAAATGTCTGCTGGGTTAATTCCAGAAATTCTTCCGGCCTGTCCAACAGTTGTTGGTCTTATTTTATCAAGTTTTTGACGTGCTTCCAATGCAAGTCCGTGCATATGTAAGTAATCTATACCTTCAGGAATAGAATAATTTTCAAATTTTGCGAATGAATTTGCTTCATTTAATTCACGTTTAATGTAGCCCTCATATTTGACTGAGATTTCAAGTTGAGCGACCCCTGCAAAATCAAGTTCAATTTCTTTAATTTCTGGAATTAAATCACAGATGTTTTCGTAATGAATTTCTGGACGTTTGTAGAACTCAATTCCAGAGACTCCAGCCTTAAGTGTTTCAAGGCCTTTTGAGCTAAGATAGTCGTTGACTTTCTTGGATGAGCCTAAATGGATTTTACCCAGGATTTCAATGGCTTTTTGCACGTTTTCGTTCTTTTTTACGAAGTTTTGATAACGTTCTTCTGAGATTAATCCAAGCTTGTAACCATATGGCGTTAAACGTACATCAGCATTGTCGTGACGGAGCAATAATCTGTACTCTGCACGAGAAGATAAAAGACGGTATGGTTCAAGTGTTCCTTTAGTAACAATATCGTCAATCATAACACCAATGTAGGATTCATTTCTTTTTAGGATAAACGGTTCTTTTCCTTGGACATATAAAGCAGCATTAATTCCTGCCACTAAACCAAGGCCGCCAGCCTCTTCATAACCCGAGGTTCCACAAATTTGTCCTGCGCCATACAATCCTTTATATTTCTTTACTCCTAGAGTTAAATCGTATTGAGTTGGAACTAATGCATCGTATTCAATTGCATAAGCATATTTTAAGAATTCTGCATGTTCCATACCTTCAAGAGTATGAACCATCTTAACTTGCATTTCTTCTTCCATAGCAGTTGAGAAACCTTGTAAGTAAATAGATTCTCCATCTGCAAATTCTGGTTCAAGGAAAAGTTGATGACGTTTCTTATCTCTGAAAGTCATAACTTTAGATTCGATTGATGGACAATAACGTGGTCCAACACCAGTTTGAAGTCCGTTATAAGTTGCAGTTTTATCTAAGTTATCGGTAATTAATTTATGAGTTTTCTCATTTGTGTAAATTAACCAACAAAGAACTTGTTCTTTGAGTGGCTTAAATTCTTTTGTTAAATATGAGAAAGCATAGTTGCCTTCCATTCCGTATTGAGGAATTGCTTTTGAGAAATCAATTGAGCTCTTTTTAATTCTTGGAGGTGTGCCAGTTTTAAGTCTAAAGATCTCCAAGCCCATGTCTTGAAGTGATTTTGAAAGACCGATTGATGGTCTTTCTCCATCAGGTCCACCACTCACTGATTTGTGGCCTCTTAAAATAGCACCTTCCATGTAGGTACCAGTTGAAATAACAACTGCTTTTGAGGAAATCACTGTGCCGTCTTTTAAAATGACGCCGTTAACAATTTCACCATCGTGATGAATTCCGGTCACCTCGGCCTCTAAAATATCTAAATTCTCGATTTTATCGAGAAGTTCTTGCATGTAATGTGGATAATTAAACTTATCTTCTTGTGCTCTTAAGCATTGTACACCTGGACCTTTACCTGTGTTTAACATCTTCATTTGAAGATATTCATGGTCGGCTGCAATGCCCATCATTCCGCCTAATGCATCAATTTCACGAACAACAACGCCTTTAGCAGATCCACCGATTGATGGATTACAAGGCATGTTTGAAATCATCTTCTTATTTAATGTAATTAAAAGGGTGCTTAAACCCATGTGCGCACTAGCTGCACATGCTTCGACACCAGCGTGTCCACCACCAACAACAATTACATCATATGCTTTCATGGTCTATCCGACGCTTCCTTCCATATCCATCTTAATAAGTTGATTCAATTCAACTGCGTATTCCATTGGGAGTTCTTTTGAGAATGGCTCAATAAATCCCATAATAATCATTTGAATTGCGTCTTTTCTTGAGATGCCTCTACTCATTAAGTAAAAAAGTTGATCTTCATTCACCTTTGAAACGGTTGCTTCGTGTTCAATGAATGAAGTATTATTTTGAACTAAATTTGTAGGAATAGTATCAGATTTTGAAATATCATCCAAAATCAAAGTGTCACATTCAACATGTGATTTGCAATTCAATGCACTCTTCATGTGTTTAACTGAACCACGATAATTTGCGACACCACCATTTTTAACAATTGATTTAGAAATGATTGTAGAACTTGTATTGCTTGCAAGGTGAATCATACGAGCACCAGCATCTTGATATTGGCCTTTACCGGCAACTGCAATTGAAATACAGGTGCCTCTTGCACCTTCACCAGCTAAAATACAAGCAGGGTACTTCATATTTGTTTGAGAACCAACGTTTCCATCGATCCATTCCATATGACCGTTTTCCATAACTTTTGCACGTTTAGTAACAAGGTTAACTATGTTGGTTGACCAGTTTTGAACTGTAGAATATCTACAATGTGCATCTTTTAAGACAACAATTTCAACAACTGCAGCATGTAAAGAATCTTTTGAATAAATTGGTGCGGTACAACCTTCCACATAGTGGACATCTGCACCTTCATCAACAATAATCAATGTTCTTTCGAATTGTCCAGACTTTTCGTTGTTAATTCTGAAATAAGATTGAAGAGGTTTATCAAGTTTGACTCCTTTAGGAACATAAATAAATGAGCCACCAGACCATACTGCACCATTTAATGCAGAGAATTTATTGTCTCTAAATGGAACAACTGTATTGAAATATTTTTTAACAATTTCTGGGCACATTTGAACTGCTTGATCAGTTGACAAGAAGATAACTCCTTTGTCTTCAACTTCCTTAAGCATGTTGTGATAAACTGCCTCAGATTCATATTGAGTTGTAACACCAGAAAGATACTTTTGTTCTGCTTCTGGAATACCGAGTTTTTGGAATGTATTTTTAATTGTATCTGGAACTTTATCCCAGTCTTTCTCTACTTTAGTAGCGTTTCTTGTGAAATAAGTATAAGAATCAAAATCTAAAAATGATAAATCAGGACCAAAAGAAGGCATAGGAAGTTCTTTAAATGCCTTATAAGATTTAAGACGGAATTCTAACATCCAGTCAGGTTCATTTTTGAGACGTGAAATCTCACGAACAACATCTTCAGTCAAACCTTTACCGGTTGTAATTATAGATGTATCTTCGTCTTTAAATCCGTATTTGTATTCTTGTTCTGTAATATTATTTTTCATGGTCGTGTTTACAAATCATTTCGTGCATTGCATCCCATCCAATTGTTGCACATTTGATACGAGCTGCTTGCTTTGATGTATTCATAAAAACAATAGCTTCATCGAGGACTGAATCATCGTAAGGTTCCTCGTGAATCATGTGATGATATTGATCAATAATATACTTGGCATCTTCCCAAGATTTGCCAATCATAAGACCACACATTATATCTGTAGAAGAGGTAGAAATTGTACATGCAACACCATCCCAATAAGCTTCTTTGACAAGTCCGTTTTCGAGTAATGCATAGACGTTAATATCATCTATACAATTTGATGAATGCATGTGAATTTTCTCAAAAATCCCCGCATTTTCTGGGTTTTTTTTGTATTGAGGGTTATCATAGTGATCCATGATAATTTGTCTCATCATTTGAGGACTAAGCGAAATAGGCATCTAAGAAATTACCTCCTTCTTTGAGCGCTTCAACAAGTGCATCAATGTCTTCTTTTGTAGTGTATAAATAGAAGGATGCTCTTACTGTTGCGATCTCTTTAATTTGTTCTTTTAAAATCTTTGCGCAATGGTTACCGCTTCTTACTGCAATTCCTTTTGAATTAAGTAAAGTAGCGAGATCTTGTGCGAATACATTTTTAATATTAAATGAAATAATTCCGGCTTCAGCATTTTCGTTGTAAATAACTAAATCCTTAATGTCTTTCATTTTTTTAATTGCATACTTTCTAAGTTCTTGTTCATGTTTTTGAATGTTGTCCATCCCAATGCTTTCAAGATATTTGATCGCAGCATTCAAGCCATAAATTCCATCAATATTTAATGTTCCTGGTTCTAATTTTCTTGGAGCTGGATGCAAAACACAATTTCCTTCTTTTGTGAAATCTTCGTTCATTCCACCACCAAGAATTAATGGCATTGTCTTTTCTAGTAATTCCTTTTTACCATAAAGAATTCCGATTCCAGTTGGACCACACATTTTATGGCCTGAAAATGTTAAAAAATCAACATCCATGTCTTTTACATCTGTTTTCATATGAGGTACCGATTGAGCGCCATCGCAAACAACAATAATTCCGTGTTCGTGAGCAAACTTACAAATTGGTTTTAAATCTGTATAGAAACCGAGGACGTTTGTTACATTTGCAACAGAAATTACTTTTGTGTGTTCATTTACTGCTTTTTTAACGTTTTCTAAAGTTAGTCTGCCTTCATCAGTTAATTCAATAAATTTAGTCTTACAACCAACAGATTTTGCTAAAGCAAACCAAGGCATTGCACATGAAGCATGTTCTGCCTCTGTTAATAAAACTTCATCATCTTTTTTAAGGTTAAATCTGCCCCATCCAAAAGCAACAATATTTAATGATTCTGTATCACCAGAAGTGAACACAATTTCATCTTCTTCAGCATTTAAAAATGCTGCTACATTCTTTCTTGTTTCTTCGACAGTAGTATCGACTTTATACATAAGGTCATAATCACCACGTCCAGAATTTGATGTTTCTTTACTGTAGTAAAGATTACAAGCATCAATAACGCATTGAGGCTTAAATGTTGTAGATGCATTATCTAAAAACACCAAATCGCGACCTTGCATTTTGGTTTTGTTAGTAAACATCGGAAAATCTTTTCTAATTTTATAAGGATCAAACATTAGATTGCCTCCTTAATTGCTTCCTCGATTAACTTTTGAGTTTCCTCTGAAAATTGTCTTGAGACAGGTTTCAAGTAACCGAGAGTAATAATCATTCTTGCTTCATCGCGTGTAAGGCCGCGTGACATTAAATAGAACATGTGATCTGAATTGAGCTGGCCAACAATTGCACCGTGGCTTGCTTGAACTTCATTTTCATCAATTTTTAATATTGGAGAAGCAACGCCTTGAGAGTTCTTATCAAAGACAATGATCTTAGCATTTTGCTTAGCATTTGAACCCTTTGCTCCCTCGGTAATGTGGGACACTCCTGAGAAGACAATTTTTGAGTCATCGCGAGCCACTCCATAATTGTCCATAAGTGAGGTTGTTTTTCCAACTAAATGTTTGAAAGAAATATCAAAAATTTTATTATCTTTTTTGTTAGCTAAAGTTGCTAAATGCCAGTCGCAAGTTGCACCTTCTTCAGCCAAATTTATTTGACTCACAATTTTGCTATTCCCACTCGAAAAATCAGCAAAAACCACGGAAATTCTCGCATATTTTCCAATTTTTCCAGTAATATTTATTTCAGAATTTTCTTCAAAATTTGCTAATTTTAAAGTTAATTCAGAGCCTTCATTAAGGACTAAATTTACATCAGAAAAATTCTTATACTCGAGTACGCGTTTTTCATTATTTTTTAATGTAATATTTGTCACTATTTTTTGGCTCCTTTTAATGCTTCTTTTGTGGCACAAGTTCCGATAGAAACTGAGCTCATTTTTTCTTCATTTTTGAACTCAATTCCTTCAGCCTTCATCCACTCATAACCTTGCTCATCAATCTTTTTAATTAATAACTTGTCTCCAACCTTTGCAATCTTGCCGTTGATAAGAACAACAACCTTGTCAATATTGATAAGATCATAAAGTTTTGCATAGTGCGAAACGATGAGGAATCCACGTTTGGCTTGTTCTTCTTTAATAACATTTGCAACGATTTGAATTGCATCAACATCAAGACCAGAGTCAATTTCATCTAATAAAACAAGTTCTGGATTCAAAACTAACATTTGGAGAATTTCATTTTTCTTCTTTTCACCGCCAGAGAAACCTTCATTGAGATTTCTGTTAGCCATTTCGAAAGGAATGTGCATTTTTTCGTATGCATTATTCATTAATTTATAAAATTCAAATAATGAAACAGGTTTTTCTCTGTGGGCATTGAGTGCAGACTTCAAAAAATCAGAATTGTTGACGCCTGGAACCTCACTTGGATATTGCATTCCAAGGAAAATTCCTAATTTTGAACGTTCATCAACTGACATTTTTGTGATGTCTTTATCGTCAAACCAAATATTACCACTTTTAATAGTGTAATTTGGGTTGCCCATAATGGTTTGTAAAAGAGTAGATTTTCCGTTACCGTTTGGACCTAGTAAAGCAATGGTCTCGTTTGACGAAAATTCAATAGTTAATCCTTTCAGGATTTCTTTATCTTTTACAGCAACGTGTAAGTTCTCAATTTTTAGCTTTGACATAGGCGTAATCTCCTCTTTAAACCGCAACTATTTTATATAAGAAAAAGGCACTTAGCAAATGAAATGATAAAAAATCTTTCAAAAATCTTTGATTTTTGTTAATTTTCGAAATTCTTCACAAAATGTGTGAAAAAATAAACTTGTTTATTAAAGTTGAGTAAAAAGTTTGTTGTATTTATACAATTAAATGTATATAATACCCTCGCTATGTTTGAAAAGGAGGCACGTAGGTCTTATGAAAAAATCTAAGTTAGCTATTGGCATTATGACCGCGATACTCACTGCTGGCACTCTCGCTGGTTGTGACAATGTCGTTAAGTATTCTGCTGATGGTAAAATCATAACCTATAAAGAAGGTAATAATCCTGCCATCGATATCAAAGCCGATGATTTGTTGGAAGATTATTACAAAGATTCTTCAAAGTTCCAATCAATCTTTGATGTAATCAATTCTATTGTTGTCCGTAACTACTTTGAAAAGGATCCTTTTATTGAGGAAGTAGATGTTATCTCTAAAGATAAAGACGGAAAACAAGTCAAAACCAAGAAACAACTTGGTAAACCACAAATGGTTGAAATTGAAGCTGAAGCAGCAAAAAGAGTCGGTTCCGACAAAAATACTGCACAAACAAACGCTGATAACAACGGCACAAGTTATTCAGACGAATTCAACTCAATTCTCTCTAGCAAAGGCGCTAAAGACGAAAAAGAATTAAAAGAGAAGTATATCGAAGAAGTTAAAAAAGAATTCTTTGAAGACAACTTCTACAAGTATCACATTGAAGACATCAAGACTGGTGATGATACTATTAAATATGATGGAGACAAGCAACTTTGGAATGGTTATTTCAAAGATATGGTTCCATATCATGTATCACACATTCTTGTTAAATTAGAAGATGGTTCAGGCACCAACTATGCTAACGGAACAATCTCAGAAGCAAATGCTAAAAAGTTATTTAACGTTGTTAATGAATTAGCAGACAAAAACAACATCGATAGCTTTGGTACAATCGCAAAACGTTATTCTGAAGATACAGGTTCTGCAGCAAACTTCGGTGACCTCGGAATCATGGACTACTCAACCGGTTACGTCAATGAATTCAAATTAGGCATTTATGCCTATGAGAACTTCTTAGGCGGAAACAAGGATGCAGTCCTTTCATCCAACATCAACATTCCAGGAAACTCTGCAACTGCTTCAGAAGTTACAGGTATTGCAAAGAGCTTCCAAGATGTTTCAGTTGATGCATTCGGAGCAGAAATCCCAGAAATTCCATTCTCAGTCTTTAAAGATTTATACGATGTCGCAGAAATCGACAAAGACGCAAACGGAAAGCCTGTTATTGATGATTCGGCAAATTTCTATCCAAGAAATATCGTCTATAACAAGTATTTAAACAGACACTCAGTCGCACTTATTACAGTTCCTGATACTGATGATCATATTTTGACTGATGCAGAAAAAGAAACAAAAGGTACTGGCTTTGTCACAATGAGCATTGCTGGTGTCAACAAAAATGTTTTAAGTGTTAAAACAGCATCTGGCTGGACACCAATCCTTTGTGTCCGTGCAGGTAGTGACTATCAAGGTATTCACTTTATTATTGTTAATCGTTCAGCATTTGATACAAACGCAAGTGTTTCATTAAGTGATTACTACACAACCTATTATCCAGATCAAGATGCCTATCCAATTGATGAGGCAGGAAATCCTAAAGCAACATACGTCAACTTTGACTCTAGAAAAGAAGCTTCTGAAACAAAACCAAGAGCCGAGAGCCTATTATCAACATTCAAATCTTATGATTCTGAAAGACTTAACAAATATATCTTCCAAAGATTCTTCAATAAAGAAGGTATTCAAGTTAAGAACGAACAACTCAGACAAGTATTAGCTATGTGGGTTACACGCGGACTCGACAAGAAGAATCAAGAAAAAGGCGAAGCTTGGGAAAAAACATGGAACGATTACATTGACACATTACGTAAACAAAACGACGAGCGTACAAAACTTGTTTCTAACGCTTGTAGAATTGCTTACCTTAATGGTAATGGTCTTGATAAAGACAGAAATGATGTCAAACTTTCTGATATTATGTCTAGCTTAGTTGCAGAAATGGAAAATAAAGAAATTAACCCATCAACAGGTGAATTCTTTACTGCTGCAGAAGCTGAAGCATACATTAAGAGTATTAGAATTGGATCTAACATTAAATCAGGCGTCTTTGATAACGATGATTTAGTTTCAGTCTTATTTAAAACGGAAGGAGCACTTTGCAACGATGGAAAAGAACATCTCTAAAAAATTACTTGCAGGTGTTTGCGCATTATCAGGTGCATTCATCCTCGCATCATGTGATCCTATCTCAGCAGTTCCAACCAACTATGATGAACCTATTGTTATTAACGCAGATGGTTCAGCAGTAGCTGGTGACGACAACAAGACAGGAAAAATCTATGATTCTGTCGCTACTGACAGAAATACCAAGATTGTCTCTGACCTTCTTGAAGAAGTTGCTTTAGGTAGATTTGGTTCCTACAAGGAAATCAAAGATGCTAACGCAAACGATGAAACAAGACTCGCATTTGTTAACAAATATTCAAAAGTCTTCCACCGTGATGGTGATGACAAATTTGCTGACAAAGGAGTTGATGCTAATGCAGTTCGTTTAAATCGTTTCAAAATCTTCTATGAAGATATCATGGACAGAATTAACGAATTCTTCTATAACGAAATTACTTCTGGTTCATATAATGACGATGAAGGAAAATTCGATGAGTCAAAACTTTGGATGGCTCACTACTATGAATTCTATGATCTCCAACCAATTCCAGATGGAGCTACATTCAACACATTCTTCGTTACAAATAAATTAACAAAGAAGAATGCATATTCATTCTTACATGATTTATATTCTAACTCTGAAGAAGGAAAACGTGGCTACATTGAAGAAAAGGTCTTCCCACAAATTCTTAAAGACAAACTCGTCGAAGAATATGTTTACAACAACAACTACTCTTCACTTGGACGTGCATACGCTCGTAAAGTCAACTACATTAAAGTTTCTTACGAAAACGACGTCACCCCATGGAAGATGTTAAAGAAATATGCTGAAGACCACATTATTAATAATACTGCTGGCAATATTGATTTTGAAATCATTGCTAAAGCAATTAAGGGTTTCGATGATGTTGGCGCATTCGAAGGCGCTACAGATGATGGTATTCTTCCACTTGAAGGTTCAACCGACGAAACTGCTATTGCAGCTCAACAATTACTCGTTGATACACTTGGAACAGATGCATCCGCATACGTTACAATTGATTCAAGTGCTGCACACATGGCACACTACACACTCGGTGGTGTCGAATTAGTCAAAGCAGGTAGTTACTACAAAGAATCAAAACTTGGTGAACTCTTAGTTTCTTATGAAAAAGCTATTAAAGCAGAAGAATCTGGACGTTTCCCAATTGCTTCTGAAAAGGCTGAATTAGATAAATTCACATCAAGTGGAAAATCTAAAGCCTATGGCTTAAGAGAAAAACTTATCTCACTTGCTAAAGAAGACTACACAACCGATGGTTGGTTTGTCAAAAATGGCGGCTTAAGTGAACTCCCATCAGCATTAAGAGATCGTTTATTCAACATTAACGTTGCAAACACTCTTGATGATGGTTCATTAAAATATGAAGCTAACATTACTGAACCAGTTGAAGTCGATGGCGTTATGCATTACCCAATGGGCGCATACGAAACAGACAAGAACGGTAAAGACGTCAAGAGAGCTCCATACATGAGAAACATCAATGGCAACAAGTTTGTCATTCCAGCAAAATCTCAAGCATATGCTGCTAACCCATACAACTACGTCTATCAAGACGTTGATGGCAAAGCATTCTACATTGTCTTAGTTGAAGAAGCTCCATCAACACCAAAATTGAATCTTGATTCTGCTACATCTTATAGCAAACTCCTTGAAACAAAGAATGATGTCTTCAAAACCGAAACAATTGCAAGAGAAGTTGCAAAAGTCTTAGGAACAAAAGATTCCTACATCAAGGATGCTTACACAGAAATCCTTAAAGGATACGAATTCACATTCTACGAGACTTCACTCTATGAACACTTCAAGAGCGAATATCCAGATTTGTTTGATGACGAAGACTAATTAAACTTTTAGGGAGATCCTCGCGGTCTCCCTTTATTTTTGGAGAAATCTATGTACGACAAAGATTGTATTTTTTGTAAAATAGCTCAAGGAATTATTCCAAGCCATATTGTTTATGAAGATGACGATGTTATTGCTTTCTTAGACATTTCACAAGTCACTCAAGGACACACGCTCGTAATTCCTAAGAACCACACTCAAAACTTCCTAACTGCAGAAAAAGACATTATGCACAAAGTTATGGATGTTGCTCAACGTATAGGGCAGGCCCAAATTAGCATTTTAGGGGCCAAAGCAGTCAACATATTAACAAATGTTAATAAAGAGGCAGGCCAAAGCGTTTACCACTTCCACGTGCACGTTATTCCACGTTATGTCGCAGATGATGGATTTAGAATTGAGATGAAAGAAAACGACAAGCTTGGTGAGTTATCTCTTCCAGCACTTGCATCTCAAATTAAAAAGGCTATTTAATTAAATTAAAACGGAGACCACTTAATGTGAATCTCCGTTTTTATTTTTATTTGTTTCTGTTTTTTGGTTTATAGAATGAAGTATCATCCATCATCCAAAGTCTTGGGGTAAATTCTCCTTCATTCACAGTTGCAAGAGCCTTATCTAAGATCATTTGACGTGAGTCCATCATGTCAATTTCTGCAAGAAGCAAAGCTTCTCTTGTAGAAGGCATAACTGGTGAACCAAATTCAAGTGTTCCATGGTGAGCAAGAATCATATGTTCAAGAAGTAATGGAACTTCTGATGTGATTCCAAGGCCATCAATAACTCTCTTAACTTCTGCGTAACCTGCAGCAATGTGACCAACAAGTTTACCTTCGGTAGTTTGAACTGGTGCAATTGGATTTTCATATTCAATTGTCTTACCAATGTCGTGCATTAATGCTCCTGCTATAAGAATATCTCTATCAACTTGAGTATAAATGTGAGCAATTGCGTCTGCTACATCAGCCATAAACAATGAGTGATGTAAGATTCCTGAACCAAATTCATGGTGAACCTTTACAGCGCCTGGATAAGTAATGTATTTATCATAGAAATGGCTGATAACAGCTTTAGTAATCTTTTCAACATCTTTATCAGTGAAGCTGTTTAGATATTTATCTAATTTAGCTGTCATTTCTTCTAGAGGAATTGGTGAAACTCTAGCAAAGTCAGACATTTCAATCTCGTCTGGATTATCAATCTTTCCAACTGTTACAACCTTAAGTTGTGGTTGTCCTTTGTATAAATTAACAATTCCATCCACCATTACAACACATCCTGGTGCCATAACACGAAGATCTGATTCGCTTGCATCCCACTTTTTACCTTCAATAGTTCCAGTTTTATCTTGGAATGTTACATTGATGTAACTTAAACCTTTATCTGTTGTTCCTTTTGCGGAATTGCAGACTAAAAGCTGTCCCACAATATGGTCGCCATCAACTAAATCTTTAACCCATTTCATTTTCTTAACTCCTTTACGTAATTAATATCGTTTATTCGATAACCTTTACTAAGTAAACTTGCAGTTATCTTTTGATTTAATTCAAATCCGACGTACTTTCGAGAGTACTTCGAAAAGCATTTGTCGTAATCTAATTTTAACACATTTATTTCATGCATGTGATTAGAGTTAGAAAATTTATTAACTAACTCTAACGAAAGTGACTCCTCAAATCCATAACGAACAAGACTAGAGGCAATAGATTTTTTGCGTCCAAAATCATTCTTATTTTTGTAACGATTTTTAAGAATTTCTATTTGCAAAATTGCTTCTTTTTCTTCTCTTTTTGAATTATATTCAACATTCTGAATTTCTTTTTGAGAAATTTTTCTGTCATTTAGCATTTTTATAATCCTAAAATAACCATAATGTTTGGTGTCGCAGAAGGAGATTATTTCTTCCACCATTTTCTTTTCGTTAATAAAATCATATTTTCTTAATTTTTCTAAAACTTTTTTGATTTGTTGCTTATTGGCGCCTTTCTTTTGTAAGAATTCTTCTATTTTGTTTGGAGAATAGGCTCCAAGCATCAATCTTTGTGTTGCAGCAACAAAATATTGCTCAATTTTGTTATCTTCTTTAATTTTAGAAAGTTCATCTTCTTCTATTATCTTATTTATATATAAGTTATAGGACGCATATGTAGAAAGTAGAATTTCAATTTTTTCTGTGTCCAAAGTGATCAAAACTTTAGTTTTCATTTTCTTAATTTTAATTATTTTCATTTTAGTTCTCCTTGTAAAATTTAGATTTTTAATTTATTATATTCGCAAGATGATCGCCTCTTCGTGAGGTTAGTTAGTTGGTCCGCCATCTATGATGTTCCGCAACTTGTATCATCTTTTTTTATTTAAAAAATCGTTAATTTGTTTAATGTTCGACTCATTAAGTTTTATATCTTTCCACTTTTCTTTTTTAGTATAGATTGGGTCGTTACGAATATACCTTACAAAGTAATAATCTTTTTCAGAATTTGTTGGTTTAACAATAAACTTTTCATATTTATCTTTTGGTATATCAGTAATTCGTCCTTCTCTATCCTTTTTAAATTGAGGACTGTGTGTCATTTCTATACTTTTCCAATATTTAGTTTCTAAATTTTCTTCAACCTCAATTGCTGGATGACCATGTTTAGAATTTCTATAAACTTCGTATTTTGACATTTTGATACCTTTCTACGCCAAAAAAGGCGTACATAACACCTATCCTTTAACCTTCTTGCTAATATTTTAACATGGAATTTAAAAATCTATTCCCACTTTTCGCATAAAAAAAGACACACAAGTGTGTCTCTTCAATCAATTTGGTGGAGATAACAGGACTTGAACCTGCACGGGTTGCCCCACTAGATCCTAAGTCTAGCGCGTCTGCCAGTTTCGCCACATCTCCAAGGAAATGGTGCCTTCTATCGGACTTGAACCAATAACCTACCGCTTACAAGGCGGTTGCTCTGCCAATTGAGCTAAGAAGGCATCTGGTGGGCGCTACAAGGTTCGAACTTGTGACCTCTTCCGTGTGAAGGAAACGCTCTCCCAACTGAGCTAAGTGCCCTTCGGGGGTTTGTTCCCCTTATAATAACAGCCCCTAGGGGCTGAAATTAACAAATGGTGGATCTTAATAGACTTGAACTATCGACCTCACCCTTATCAGGGGTGCGCTCTAACCAGCTGAGCTAAAGATCCATGTTGCGTTTTTCGCGCTTTAATAATATACAACAATGTTTATATATTATCAATATAAATTTGGGGTTAAGGAGCCTCGCCATAGACGAGGCCCCTGCAAATAGAAACAAAATATTAACGTTTGGAGAATTGTGGAGCACGACGTGCAGCTTTGAGACCGTATTTTTTACGTTCTTTAGCACGAGCGTCTCTTTTAACTAAGCCAGCAACTTTAAGAGCTTTTCTATCTTCACCTGCTTCAAGTAAAGCACGTGCGATACCAAGTCTAATTGCACCAGCTTGGCCAGTGAATCCACCACCTTGTACGAATGCTTCAACATCGTACTTGTCAGCTTTACCAACAACCTCAAGAGGTTGTGATAAATCCATAACTAATGTGGCATATGGCATATAGGATTTGACATCTTGTCCATTAACGACAATTTTGCCTTTTCCTGGAGTGACATAGACACGAGCAATGGAAGATTTACGTCTTCCAGTTCCGTAGAATTTCTTAACTTCTGCCATGGTTTTTCTCCTTATTTCTTCCACACGAGGACCTCAGGTTTCTGAGCTTCGTGTTTGTGTTCTGGTCCCTTGTAAACGAAGAGTTTCTTCACAATTTGACGTCCTAATGGACCTTTTGGAAGCATACCCCAAATTGAACGGGTAACCATTTCTTCTGGATATCTTTCGACCATTTCGCCAGCTGTTCTGACTCTTAAGCCGCCAAGATATTGAGAATCGTTGTAATATTTTTTGTTTTGAAGTTTGTTTGTGCCAGATAAAGCTACTTTTTCACAGTTAACGATAATGACATAATCACCACAATCTACGTTTGGAGTATAGATTGGTTTGTCCTTACCCATTAATTTAACTGCAACAAAGGAAGCAAGACGACCATAAGGAATGCCGGTTGCATCAATGACATACCACTTACGTTCGATCTTTTCTGGTTTTGCGATCGTTGTTTGACGTTGCATTTTTGTTTCCTCCTTACTCAAGCAATAATCTTACCGGGACTATTGATTTTTCATTGTGCGAGTTAGATTATACTAAAACGTATTAATCTAGTCAAAGACTTTTTTATATAGTTACAAAGTAAGAGGTTTTGAAACCGTCCAAATAAATAAAAAATATGCGCATTTTCGCGCATATTTTTCAGTTTTTTATAAGAATTAGAGCTCGACGTTATGTGCAACGTTTTGGACGTCTTCACATTCTTCAAGAGCATCAATAAGTTCTTGGAATTTTTGTTTGGATTCATCATCTAATGTAACCCATTCATTTGGTTCCATACGAACTTCAGCTTCATCAAATTCTGTAATGTTCATTTCTGCAAGAACATCTTTTGCTTTGGCAAAAGCTTCTGGAGAAACTTGAACATAAATGTAGCCATCTTCTGCTTCAACTGATTGAACATCGACATCGCCAAGAATTAATGCTTCTTCAACTGCGTCTCTATTGTCTCCCTTAAATGAGAGAATACCCATTTGGGTAAAGTTGAACATAACTGAACCTAAGTGACCGCCTTTACGAACGATTTGAGTTCTAACTTCGACAAGTGCTCTATTTGGATTGTCTGTTAATGTATCAACAATTAATAATGAATTTCCAGGGCCAAATGCTTCGTAACGTCCTTCAACAAATGCGACTGCATCTCCACCTTGAGCTTTTTTAATAGCTCTATCAAAAACATCTCTTGGAACTGATTTTCCACGATATTTATCATAAACAGCTCTTAAAGCTAAGTTGGTCTTTGGATCTGGATCGCCAGTACGAGCTGCCATATATGCTTCTTTAGAAGCACGAGCATATAATGCTGATTTCATTGCGCCGGTCTTAGCCATAGCTGCGGCACGAACTTCATGATGTCTTCCCATTGTAATATCTCCTTTTGGACGTGTTTAATTATACACTTCTTATTTAATAAGACAAACCCTAATTGTCTAATTGTATAAAACTTCCTTCAAATAAAGTCCTTCTGCAGGAGCCTTATATGAACTTGGTTTTCTCTCGTTTGAAACGAGATTTTTCTCAATTTCTTCCTTTGATAATTTACCTAAACCAACCTGGACTAAATTACCCACAATCATCCTAACCATATAACGCATAAATCCATTTCCGGTTAGTTCGATATTTATGAATTTTTCATCTTCAGAAATTAAAATTTTTGTAATGTTACGAACAAAATTTTTATCGTCTTCTTCCTTTGATGTGAAGTTCTGAAAATTATGCTCTCCAATAAAGATTTTTGATACTTCTTTCATGGCCTCAATATCGAGTTTTGTTTTGAGCTGATATGCAAGATTTTCATTGAATGGATCAAAGTGATTTTTGTTCTCAATTTTGTATAAATAAGTCTTGCCTGTTGCAGAGAATCTTGCGTGGAAATTTTCATCAACTTCCTTCATATCAACAAGCACTATATCATTGGCAATTAATTCGTTAAAACCATGGGAAAATTTGTAAAAATCTATATGTTTTCCCGTATTAAAATGAAAAGTTTGGCCGTAAGCATGAACGCCAGCATCGGTTCTTCCGGAGCCAAAAATCTTAATATCTTCATTCAAAATTTTTGACAAAACTTTTTCAATTTCTTCCTGCACAGAAGGTAACTTTGAAACGGTTTGTTTTTGCCATCCACAATAGGCGGTTCCTTTGTATTGAACTGTCGCTAAATATCTCATGCTTTTCTCCTTGCTGCATCAATAATTCCAACAAGAATAATGTAAATAAAAATGCATATCAAAATTAGTGAATACCAAGGAACAAAACTTGTTGTTTGTAAGCTCCATTGATAATGAGACAAGATAATTGTTCCAGACATCAAAGCACCAACCAAAATAAATGAGAACAAATCATTCAAAGAAAATCTTAAAATGTGGTATCTAGTTCTCTTTGCTTTTGGATCATAACCACGAGCTTCCATTGAGTCTGCTAATTCTTCTGAACGTTGGAAAGCAGAAATAAATAATGGAATTATTAATGAAACAATTGCTTTTAATCTTGCAGAAAGTTTTCCGTGTTTAAAATCAACACCTCTAGATGATTGTGCTTTCATGATTCTATCTGTTTCATCCAACAAAGTTGGAATAAAACGAAGAGCAATAGAAATTGTCATAGCAACTTCATGTGCTGGGAACTTAACTAATTTCAATGGAGTTAGATACCACTCCAAACCATAAGTTAAGTCTAATGGCTTTGTTGTAGCGGTTAAAATCATGGTTAACTCAATCATTAAGATTAATCTTAAAATAATCTTTAAGCTTTGGAAAATGGCTTCCCAATAAACATTTACACTTCCCATAGAAAAGGCAACGTTTTCGGCGCCTTTTGGAGGAATAAATATATTTATTACTAAAAGTAATATGATAAAGAACCACAAGACTCGAAGAGACTTAAAAATGTCTTTAACAGATACGTGCGAAATTAGAAGCAATGCAAAAATGAATACTGCTAAAGCACCACCAACAATAAACGTGATTTCATATGTTGGGTAAGAAATAAAAACTGCCACCATTAAAGCTATAAGACAGAAAATCTTATTTCTTGCATCCATTCTATGAATGAATGAGTTATATGGAACATAGCGGCCTAAAGCAACGTTTGTCATTTTCTTGCCTCCGCTATTTCCTTAACAAGATCTTCAAGCGAACGAATCTTGCTAACATCTAATTTCATGCCTTTTGCTTGCAAAAGATTTACGGTTTTTTGAATTAATGGAGTTTCTAAAGAATATTGTTCAACATCTTCAGCAAAGAGTTTTTCTGGAACTGTTTGTAAAACAACCTTTCCTTCATTCATAACAATAACGTCTGTTGCGTACTCATAAACTATGTTTATATCATGAGTAACAAAGACAATTGTTGTGCCTTGCTCATTAAGCTTCTTGAATAAATCAAGAATGTACTTTGTACCACGAGGGTCTAAACCTGCTGTTGGCTCGTCTAAAACAAGTGTTTTTGGCTGTAAAGCTAAAATGCCAGCGATTGCGACTCTACGTTTTTCTCCACCACTAATCTCAAATGGAGATTTTTTATAATAATCTTCTGGAATACCAACTGTTTTTAAACATTCGTGTGCAATTTTGAGAACGTCTTCTTTCTTCATACCGAAGTTCATTGGCCCGAAAGCAACATCATCTTCAATTGTTTCTTCAAATAATTGATATTCTGAAAATTGGAACACAACTCCAACTTCTTTTCTTAAATCATGAAGTTTTTTGAGAGACTTGTTCTTCTTTTCAATGTGGTACTCATTCACATCAACTGAACCTGATGTTGGAATAAGCAAACCATTAAGCTGTTGAATGAGTGTAGATTTACCGCAGCCGGTGTGTCCAACGATGCATGTGAAAGAACCATCATTGATCGTTAAAGAGACACCTTTTAATGCCTCATGTCTAAATGGTGTTTTTTCAGAATAAGTGTAGAAAACATTCTTGAAGTTTATTGGCATAATTCCTCAACAATCCTTTCTAAACTTTCATCGTTTTTAATTTCTATTCCCACTTGAGAAAGTAGGTTTACAAATTTTGATTTAAATGGCAAATCTACGCCAGATTCCACGAAAATACCCGGGTTTTCTAGGATATTTTCAGGTTTATCGTGTCCAACAATCTTACCCTTCTTAAGAACAATTACTTCGTCTGAGGAAAATGCTTCTTCAAGGTCGTGAGTAATTGAAATGATGGAAAGATTTGGATTTTCTTTTCTCATTAAATCGATGGTTTCGCGAACTTCTCTTTTGCCCTTTGGGTCAAGCATTGAAGTTGCTTCATCAAAGATAATTAAGTCTGGATTCATTGCTAAAATTCCAGCGATTGCAACACGTTGTTTTTGACCACCAGAAAGGTTCTCTGGTTCCTTGTCTAAAAACTCAGACATGCGAACCTTTTCAGCGAACTTATTTATGATTTCGTCCATTTGTTCATGAGGAACTCTTCTGTTCTCTAAACCGAATGCAATGTCATCTCTAACTGTTGAACCTACAAACTGGTTGTCTGGATTTTGGAAAACAATTCCGATACGAGAGCGGATTGCTCCAAGGTTTTTGGCATTGAGATCCAAGCCAAATGCTTTAATTGAGTCCTTACTTGGTTCAAGAAGTCCAATCAAAAGTTTTGCAATTGTGGATTTTCCAGAACCGTTATGTCCAATAATCGAAATATACTTTCCTGATTCAACAGAAAAAGAAACGCCATCGACGACGTTTATTTTCTTATCGTAGCTGAAAACAAGATTGTTTACTTCGATTAGTTTCATTTTATTCAAAATCGAATTTAATAATTCTTCCTTCGTATTTACGAGTCTTAACACCTGCTAACTTGAGCATCTTTGCAGAAGCTTGTGTTCCTGTGGTGTCAGCATACTTGTTGTCCATATAGACAACTTCTTTGATTCCTTTTTGAATGATTGCTTTTGCACATTCGTTACATGGGAATAATGTAACGTAAAGTGTACAGCCTTTTAAGGCTGCTCCATCGCGTGTATTTAAAATTGCGTTAAATTCTGCGTGGCAAACGTAAAGGTATTTAGAATCAAGTCCTTCACCTTTGTTCCATGAAAGTTTATCTTCATCACATCCGCACGGCATTCCGTTATAGCCGTTTGAGACGATTTTGTGATCAGAATCAACGATACAAGCACCAACTTTTGTATTTGGGTCTTTGCTTCTTTGGCTGGATAAAACAGCCATAGACATAAAGTATTCTTCCCAAGAAATATTTTTAGCTTTTTCCATAGTAAGTCTCCAATATTGTCTAGTATTGTATCACAATATTTCAAAATATTTATGTAAAATGTGTGTGATTTTTCCTAAAAGGAATATAATTATATGTGATTTTAAGGAGAAAATATATGTCTAGATATGTCGTTTCACTAGGTGGAAATGCTCTCGGAAATAACGCTGAAGAGCAAAAACAACTTTTAGTTGGAGTTGCAAAATCAATCGTCCACTTAATCAAACTCGGCAATGAAGTAATCATAGTCCACGGCAATGGCCCACAAGTTGGTATGATTAATCTTGCTTTTACTGAATCTACATCAGCCCCAGATATGCCATTTCCAGAATGTGGCGCAATGAGCCAAGGCTACATTGGCTTCCACATCCAAAATGCAATCTACAACGCACTTAAGGAAGAAGGATTAAAGAGAAATGTTGCAACCGTTGTTTCACAAGTTCTCGTTGATAAAAACGATCCAATGTTCCAAAACCCAACAAAACCAGTTGGTGCCTTCTACAGCGAAGCTGACGCTAAGAAATTAGCAGCAGAAAAAGGTTATTCAATTAAAGAAGACGCAGGCAGAGGCTGGAGAAGAGTTGTTGCTTCACCACTCCCAATTGACGTTGTTGAAAAAGAATCAATTGCAAGACTCGTCAAAGCAGGTGACATTGTTATCTGTGCTGGCGGCGGAGGAATTCCAGTTATTGAAAATAATGGAAAACTCGAAGGCGTTGCAGCTGTTATTGATAAGGACTATGCATCCGCAAAGGTCGCAGAACTTGTCGATGCAGATTACTTGGTAATCTTAACCGCAGTTGATAACGTCTACATTAACTTCAATAAACCAGATCAAAAGAAGCTTGAAAATGTTAGCAAAGCTGAGATGGAAGAATATCTCAAAACTGACTACTTCGCAAAAGGTTCAATGTATCCAAAAGTTAACGCTTGCGTTAAGTTCCTAAACAAAGCACCTGGAAAAACAGCAATTATTTCATCCCTTGCTAAAGCTCCAGAAGCCTTTGAACTTAAGAGCGGCACAATAATCAAATAATTGATTATAAACAAAATAAAAAAGAGTTTGGAATCGAAACCCCAAACTCTTTTATTTTGTTCAGTTTTGTTATTTAATAACAACAACTCTTGTGACGCCAGCGACTGCTTTGAGTGCTGCTTCATCAACTGAAGCGACTTCAGCAACAACTGCACCAAAGTTGCCTTTCATACCTGAAGCAAGTTTAGTTGCTTTGAGTAATCCGGTAACTTCTGCAACATGATCACCTTCGAACAAGACAACGACACGTGTTCCCGTTTTTGGACCAAGGTCGATTCTTGGATAGTTGACTGAGTTGATAATGTTACCATTTTCAACGTAGTCGACGATTTGTTTTGCTGCCATAGCTGCACAGTTGTCTTCAGCTTCTTCAGTTGAAGCACCAAGGTGTGAAATAGCAACAACGCCATCCATATTGGCTGTCTTGTAGTTAGGGAAGTCTGTAACGTATCTACGGACTTTGCCTGCTGCAATGGCTTCTTTTAAGTCATCATCATTAACGATTGCATCACGTGCACAGTTAATAAGAATGACGCCATCTTTCATCTTAGCGAATGCATCTTTATTGATCATTCCCTTTGTTGCATCAAGAAGTGGAACGTGGACTGAAATGTAGTCTGCACGTGCATATAATTCATCATATGAGACCACTTCTAAGTCATTTGGACAAAGATGTTTGTTTCTTTCAACGGTTGCTGCAGATGGTTCAACAGCGATTACATGCATACCTAATGCGCCTGCTGCACCTGCAACGAGAGCACCAATAGCACCTAAGCCAACAATACCAAGGGTTTTGCCCATGATTTCTGTACCGGCGAATGCGCCTTTGGCTTTTTCCATTGATTTGTTAATAAGTTCATCGCCTTTATTTTCTTTAACCCATTCCATTGAGCCACGAATGTCTCTGGCGGCTAAAAGCATAGCAGCGATAGTTAATTCCTTAACAGCATTAGCATTTGCGCCTGGTGTATTAAAGACAACAACACCAGCCTTTGCATATGGCTCAAGTGGGATATTATTAACACCGGCCCCCGCTCTTGCGACTGCAACAACGTTTGCTGGAAGGACTGTTTCAAGCATGTTTGCACTTCTAACAAGAATTGCACCAGCTTCGTTCATATCTTCAGTTACAGAATAACTTGAAGGAAGAACTTTCATGCCTACTGGTGAGATTTTATTTAAGCAAAGTACCTTCATTATTTGTGTGCCTCTTCGAATTCAGCCATATATTTAATTAAGGCTTTAACACCCTCGATTGGCATAGCGTTATAAATGGAAGCACGTAAGCCACCAGTAAGTCTATGACCTTTGAGGTTGGTGAATCTGTATTTCTTTGCACCTTCTAAGAATTCAGCATCCATTTCATCGGATGGTGTTCTAAATGTAACGTTCATAAGGGAACGTGATGCTTTATCAACATAAGGTGTAAAGAGTTTTGAATGATCTAAATAATCATAGAGTAAAGATGCTTTTTCTTCATTGAGTTTTTCTCTTGCTTCAAGACCACCTGTTTTAAGTAACCATTTGAAGACTAAACCGCAAATATAAATACCGTATGTAGGTGGAGTGTTGTACATTGAGCCATTTTCAGCATGGATTCTATAGTCCAAATATGCTGGAAGTGGATGTGCTGGAGTACGTGCAAGTAAGTCGTCTCTAATGATACAAATTGTAACACCAGCTGGACCGACGTTCTTTTGTGCACCAGCGTAAATCATACCGAATTTCTTAACATCGATTGGTTCGGATAAGAAACATGATGACATATCTGCAATTAATGGGATGTCACCTGTGTCTGGGTATTCTTTATATTTTGAACCAAAAATTGTGTTGTTATCACAGATGTAAACGTAGTCTGCATCCTTATCAAATTTGACACCCTTTAAATCTGGGATTTTCTTGAAACCGCCTTCTTCACCAGAAGCGACAACATTGACTTCGCCATAAAGCTTTGCGTCTTTAATAGCTTTCTTAGTCCAAACACCTGTATTAATGTAGTCTGCCTTACCATGAACCATGAAGTTCATTGGAATCATAGCAAATTGAAGTGTAGCACCGCCTTGTAAGAATAAGACTTTGTAATTCTCTGGAATACCAATAAGTTTTCTTAAATCAGCTTCAGCTTCATCAATAATAGCTTGGTATGTTTTGGAACGGTGTGACATTTCCATGACCGACATGCCTGAATCGTGACAATCAAGCATTTCCGCAGCTGCTGTCTTGAGGACTTCCTCTGGTAACATAGCTGGTCCTGCGGAGAAGTTGTAAATTCTACTCATTTAATTTACTTCCTTTCTGGTTATTTAATTCTCTGTGATTCGAGATAATAACGCTTTTCTGTAGCGTGTCCCATCGAGAATGCTTTTCTCGGAAGGACTTTGTCTAAGGCAATATAATCAAAGATATCGCCCTTTGTAAGTGCTGGCATAATGATGGCAACACTTCCTGGATGTTTCTTAGCAACTTCGATTGTTTGATCTTCATCATGAATGTAATCGACTGTTGTTTTAGAGTGTGATGCTAGATAACCATCAACATAAGCTTGAACTTTTTCGTATGCTTCTGGTCCTTTCTTTGGCATCTTTAATTCAGCCTTTCCACCCTCTTTAGTATAGGTATATGACGAATATTCGCCACCTAAGGCTTCATTAAGTCCAGGTATAAAATCATCTTCAACATCAAATACGACACGATGGATTGGTTCGAAAATCAAACCTTCATCATAAATATTTAATGCTTCAACAAGAGCGTATCTTGCTGGATGAGTTTTTCTTTCTTTATAGGATAAGTTAACCTTGATCTTATCCCAGTGTGCTTTTGCGGTTGCAAGAGAATGGTTACCATCTCCTACAATGAACAATAATCCGTTTTTATTCTTCTTGAGTAATCTCTTGAATTGCTTAATAACTTTATTTGTCATTGTAACTTTATAGCCGGTAATATGACCACCATCTTTGTTTAAATCGAAGTCATAAACTTTTTCTAATTCGTTACGATGCTCATAAAGGTCCTCAATGATTTTTCTATCCTTATCATCAAATAAGAACAAGATGTGAGGAAGTTCAACTGGAGCGTTTTCTCTAATTTTAAGTCTTGGAGGAATACGTTCAACAATTGTAGCTTCAGAAGCACGAATAAGGGATTTAACCCCCTTCTGGTACGTATAATCTTCTAAATCAATGGCAATCATTAAGCCTAAACGGCGTTCTACAACACTGGTCTTTCTGTCGACCAAGATGAAACATTCACCTTGATCAACTAAGACGTTTTTATCTAAGTAAGTTTGAATGGTTGAGTTTACTTTATTAATGTATTCTTCATCATTAACTTTACCTAGATAGGCTTCTGGGAACATCATTCTTAAAGTAGAAGGTTTATCACCAACTAACTTTTCGACGTCTTCCCAATAATCCATTTGAGATGTGAATTGGTCGCAGGCAATAACTGCCCAAGCGGTCATATCAACATCTAAGCTTGGAAGAAGTATATGAGGAGCTTTAATGGTTTTGAAAGCCATTAGCAAACTCCTTGTGCAATCATCGCATCCATGACCTTTTCAAAGCCTGCGATGTTAGCGCCTAAGGCAATATTGGTTGGTTGACCATACTTGACTGCTGTATCGTGACATTTCTTGAAGATGTCTTTCATGATTTGTTTTAATCTGCCATCAACTTCTTCAAATGACCATGAGAGGTGTAATGCGTTTTGAGACATTTCCAAGCCTGAAACTGCAACACCACCAGCATTGGATGCTTTACCTGGTGCAAATAAGACACCATTTGTATTGAAGAATCTAATTGCGTCAACATCACATGGCATATTTGCGCCTTCAACTAACATGAAGCAGCCATTTTTCTTAAGTGCTTCAGCTTCTGCAATATGGATTTCACCTTGTGTAGCACATGGGAGTGCGATTTCACATGGGACATCATGCCACATGTTGCGTGGGCCAGCGACGAACTTGACGCCTTTGTGGTCTGCAGCATAATCTTTGGAGAACATGCCTTTTTCTTTTGCTTTCTTGCAAATGTATGGAACGTCTAATCCGTTTGGATCGTAAACGTAACCTTCAATATCTGACATTGCGACAAGAACTGCACCAAGTTCATGAGCTTTTGCAGCGGCCATACCACCGACCTTACCGGAACCGGAGATCATAACCTTCTTGCCTTTAATATCACATTTCTTGAATTCGCGGAGCATTTCTTCGACGAAGTATAATAAGCCATAGCCTGTAGCTTCTGGACGACCTAATGAGCCACCATATGAGAAGTTTTTGCCAGTAAATGTACCTGACCATTCATCTCTAAGCTTTTTGTAATAGCCGAACATATAACCAATTTCACGTGCGCCAACACCTAAGTCGCCAGCTGGGACGTCTGTGTTAGGACCAATGTGTCTGAATAATTCAGTCATAAGGGATTGGCAGAATCTCATAACTTCTGCATCTGATTTGCCACGTGGGTCAAAGTCAGCACCACCTTTACCACCACCCATTGGAAGTCCGGTTAAGGAGTTTTTAAATGTTTGTTCAAATCCTAAGAATTTAAGAATTGATAAGTTAACGCTCTTATCGAATCTCATACCGCCTTTGTAAGGACCAATTGCTGAGTTAAATTGGACACGGTAGCCAGTGTTAACTTGGATTTTGCCTTTGTCATCAACCCAAGGAACTCTGAATGAGACGATTCTCTCTGGGACTGTAATTCTCTCAATGATGGAGAATTTTTCAATACGTGGATCTTTATCAACGACAAAGTCCATGGAGTCAAAGAATTCTTCGACTGCGCCAATGAATTCTACTTGACCTTTGTTCTTCGCTTTAATCTCACGAAGACACTTGTTTAAATATTTACTTTTGTACATTATTTACCATCCTTTCTTTCCCAAAAAACTAAAAAATGCCCCTAAAAGGAGCAATTTTTAACACATGAGAATATGTAATAATGACATATGTGAACGTATATATAATATCACTTGCGCGCTTATTTTCAACAAGAAAATGTAAGCGCTTATATATACGTCATCAAAAATTATAAAAAGAGTCAGATAAAATCCGACTCTTTAGATTGCTAATTCAAACGTTTAGAGTTTGATATCTTCAGCTTTGCATTTTCTGCCTGGTTTGATTGTAATCTTACCTGGAGTAATTGCATGGACTGGACATACATGTCCACAGAGTAAACATCCGACACATTTATCGGTGTTGCAATGTGGCTCACGTTTTTCTTCATCCCATTCAATTGCTTGGTGACCACCATCATAGCAAGAAATGTAGCAACGTCCACACTTGATACATTTGTCTAAATCAATGTTTGGACGGCAGATATAATCACGGTTAAGGTTTTCTGCTGGAATAATGTTCTTATTGGCTAAGCCAACGAGATCTTCAAGATGATCAACACCTTGTTCTTCCATGTAATGTTGTAAACCGTTCTTCATATCTTCTACAACACGGTAACCGTATTGCATAATTGCGGTTGTAACTTGAAGTGTTTTTGCACCAACGAGAATGAACTCTGCTGCATCTTCCCAAGTTTCAATACCACCAATACCAGAGATTTCAAGATCATGTAAACCATCTGCTTGTCTCATTTGTTGAATGAAACGTAATGCGACTGGTTTAACTGCTTTTCCTGAATAACCGGAGATTGCGGATTTACCATCGACAATTGGAAGACCAACCTTCTTATCTAAGTCGATGTTACAAATTGATTTAATGGTGTTAATGGCTGCGATACCATCTGCACCGCCTTCTAAACAGGCTTTTGCGACTGGAACCATGTCTGTAATGTTTGGTGTCATCTTAGCCATCATTGGAAGTTTTGATCCACGTTTGACAGCTTGACAGTACTTCTTACAAAGTTCTGGATTTGAACCAACGTCACTACCCATTGCGTGTGAGGTCATTTGTGGGCATGATAAGTTCATTTCAATCATATCTGCACCGCATTCAGTGACCATACGTGCTAAATCTTCCCATGTTTGTTCATCATTACCCATGATTGATGCAATGAGGACTTGATTTGGGAATTCTTCTTTTAATCTACGTAAATCTCTGAGGTTTTCTTCGAGTGAGTGCTCAGCGATTTGCTCCATGTTTTTAAAACCAACGAATGGAGTATTTTCTTTATTTAACTTATCGAAACGTGGGGAGACTTCATCAATAAAGTATGATTTTGGTCCGATTGTTTTAAATACAACACCACCCCAACCAACTTCGTAAGCTTTCTTACACATGTCATAGCAGTTACCAACTGGTGATGAGGATAAGCAGAATGGGTTTGGGAATTTAACTCCTAAGAATGTGATAGATAAATCTTTCTTAACCATCTTATTTACCTCCTAATGCCATATCAATGTAGAGGGCAACTTCTTTACCAGTGCGGACACCACCAACAACTGTCTTGTCAAATCTTGAATGTGCGATATCACCACAAACCCAAACTTTTGGATCTGCTGTGACGTATGGTTTACCAGCATCAACTTCGCCTTTGACAAGTTCAATGCCTAAACCTTCAACACTTGGTTTTTGACCAACTGCCATAACGATAAGGTCTGCTTCAACACTAATTTCAGCATTAATAACGCGGTGTTTAAAGCTGACTTTCTTTCCTTCACATGCGGTTGGAACATAACCATCCATAATTGTGACACCAAGTTTTTGAGCTCCGTCGAGTTCTTTCTTGGATGCTTTAAATTCTGCAAATTGTTCGTAGACAACATCTGTAACGTTTGCAACACCTAAAAGTTTAAGTGTTGTAACAACGTCCATAGCAACGTCACCACCACCAACAACTAATACGTTTGCAGGAACTTTAACCTTGCCGGCTTTTGCTTTTACTTCTTTAAGGAAGTCAACTGCTAAGACAACGTTTTTGTTTCCTTCAAACATTGGTAGATTCTTACCATAGCTATAACCTGGTGCGAGTAAAACTGCATCATGTTTAGCTTTTAAGTCTTCCATTGATACCTTTTTACCAACTTCAACACCGGTGTGGAATTTAACTCCTAAACCTTCGATACGTTTGATTTCTGTATCAACAATGTGATTTGGTAAACGATATTCTGGAATGTATCTAAGCATACCGCCTAATACTTTTTCTTTCTCGTAAACTTCAACTTTGTAACCCATCATTGCGAGTGATGCTGCTGCTTGAAGTGCGGATGGACCAGATCCAACAACGCCAACTGATTTACCATTGGCTGGTGCCTTTTCCCAAATATCCATCTTTGCAGCTTCTTCAAAGTCTGTAACAAATCTTTGAATACGGCCAATATCGATTGGACGATCAATGCCTGTACGTGAACATGCATTTTGACAGTATTTTTCCGTTGGACAAACACGAGCACAAATTGCACCTAAAGCGTTATTTAAACGAATGGTTTCTGCTGCACCCTTGTAGTTACGGAATCTTACTGAACGAATGAACTTGTCTGGGTTAGTACCTGCAGGACAAGCTTTTGAACATGGAGCGTCATGACAAAGTAAACAACGTGATGCTTCTTCAGTCACTGTTAATGACGAAAATCCACATTCTTCTTTTAAATATTTTGATTCCATATGAAAACCCTTTCATAAATATTCTAATTAAAGTAATCGTAAAAGAAAAGTATTTCTTTAAGATTACAAAATTAAAAGGACTCGAAATCATTTTCGAGTCCTTCCGGATATTAAATACTAAGTATTAATATAAACCTACTTTATACTCCCCTTTGTCCACTAAAGCTTTAAGGGCTTTAACGACGCCTGGTTTGTCTTCTTTATAAGTGACTCCAAACCATACGGAATCTGTAGAGAGTAATTTAAGTGTTGCCTTGCCTTCATGAACAAGTTCATCCACTACTGTTGGAATTAAAAATTCTGACTTAAGTTCTGAACCATGTTCTTTTAACCAAAGCGGGAACTTTTTGATTAAGTGATTAATTAAATCCTTATTAAATACAAATAAGTTCATTGAAACTGGTTGATCTTCGCCGACTTTGAATGTTTTACCACCTTCTAAAGGTTCACATACAATTTCGCCTTTATCATTTCTTTGAATAACTGATTCAACGAGTTTCTCTAAGTTGTGGTCTTTATCTTCAAAACAAACACCACGTTTAACTGAACCATTTTCAGTCATGGTATTGCACACTTTAAAGGCAACGTTTGCATACTTACCTTCACTACCACTTGGGAGTGATTTTAAGTAATTCATAGCTACTTGGTATGTGTCTTTGCCATAAAAGTCATCACCATTGATAATAATGAAGTCTTCTTTAATTAAATCACGTGCAGCGTAGATAGCGTGCGCAGTTCCCCAAGGTTTTTCTCTTCCTTCTGGGCATTTAAATGGCTCTGGTAAGTCATTAATGTCTTGGAAGGCATAATCAACCTTAATTAACTTTTCAACGCGTTTACCAATGCTATTTCGAAAAACATCATAGAATTCTTTTTTAATGATGAATACTACTGAATCAAAACCAGCACGCTTTGCATCATAGACAGAGTAGTCTAAAAGGAAGTTGCCAGCTTCGTCCATTGGTTCGATTTGCTTTAAACCACCGAAACGGGAGCCCATTCCGGCGGCAAGTATAACTAGTTGCATTATTAGAAGAATGTTCCTCTTGCTTTTTCTTTGGTTTCTTTAGAAGCAATAAATGGAACACGTGTTGTATAACCACGTTTAGCAGCAACGATTTGTTTTGCTGGCCACTCATAGACTGCAGCATTCCATTGCATAACAACATCGTTGTAATGCTCTCTGGCTGCTGTGATTTCACGTTGAGTGTAGCTGTTTTGTTGCATTGCATCTGCTAATTCTTGATGTGCTTTAAGATCTGGATATGCTTCAAATGCAACATTGATTTTCTTTGAAACTTCTTCAAGGGCTGCGTTTTGTTCTGAGAAGTTTTCGGAACCACCTGCTCTTAATTTAGCAATTTCTGTAAATGTTGACTTATCAAGATCGATGCCTTTTTCGACTAACTTAGCAGCATTTTGAAGAATGATAACTCTTTGTTCCATGTAGTTATCAATTTGTGATGCAGCTTGTTGGATCTTTTGTTGTAATTGTGAAAGGTATTTTCCAGCATTAACCTTAACAAGAAGGAAAATGAGTCCTGGGATAATTCCAAGAACAAAAAGTAAAACTTGGAAAATTGTTGAGCCAACCCCTACCTTAATTGGGATTTGCTTGTTGATGACATTGGCGTCTCTGCCTTCTTCAGCAATAGGGCCTGTCATTTCGTCTAATTCGTTTGCCATTTAAGTAAACTCCTTCTAGTCCTTTTTCATTTGGGACTTAATTAAATTTATATCTACGTTGACGCCATCGTCTCCTGAGACAAGGCCTCTAGCGTAAATAACTCCATCATGACCTAGACTTCTAAATTTGATTTCATCATCGCTTTCTAGGTCGCCAACTACAAATGAGCCGGCATTTTCAAGTGGAATGTATTCGGTCCAGTGAACTGGGACGTTGTGCCAACATCCGTCTCCACCATGGACTCGAACGTATTCAACTCTTTGAATTGTATCATATGATAAGGCTTTAACACCAACAACGTCTTGGTTTTGAACCTTACTTTGACAGAATGTTTTTAAGATAACATCAGTTTTACTATCCTTGTGTGCAAATCTAGAAATATTGAATCTGTTTGCTACTACTTCATGTTCGAAACAGTTGAAGTTAGAACCAACATTATTCTTATAAATATATTCGTGTGATTTATATTGTTGGTATAGAGGTATTGCGAGTAATGGGGCAAAATCAAAGAACAAACATTTGAAATAGTTGTCATTATAATTTATAAAGAATTCGTTCATTAATTCGTAATCAAAACCTCTAAACTCAGATGGATCTACAAATAATGCTGTTCCTTGTGAGTGGGCAGATTGAATGATATTGATTCCTTTAACCTTAGTAAATGAGAAGTCGTCGCCATATCCAACCTTAGATTTTAAGATTTGAAGCATTGACTTTTGACCAAGAGGTGTAAAGAGTAAACGGTATTCAACTTCATTATCTCTATCAAGTCCACCAAAGAATAATTCAAACTCAGAATTACCAAGTGGTGTGTAGTTACTTCCTTTTTTAGAAGCTTTCTCAGCAAGCTTTTGTAAATCGCCTTCATGTTTACGAACATACTTCTCAATTTGCTTCTCATCCATGCCATTAATTTGAGATGGGGTTCTACTAAATGATAGTTTATCAGCAGCCTCTGAAGCATAAACAAGATATGTTTCTTTTGAATAAATTGGTTTTGGTTTATAAACGTAAGCGCGAAGTGTTTCAGTGACAAGACGTCTATTCTCACCACTACCAACGGTGTAAGAAATTGTTAATGAGCCATCATATCTTTGATCAATGATGTCTTTCTTTAAATCTTTAAATATAACGAATGGGTTTCCTAAGATAGATCCTGATTGAATATCTAACGTAGAAGAATCTTCATCTGAGTTATCCCATAAGCCATACTTTTCATGCATTAATTCATACTTTTTAACATCAAAGATACGGTCCATTTGGATTAATGGGGTTGTCTTTTGCATAATCTTGCAAGGGATGGAGGATTCAAATAAAGCATTAAGTGGAGCCATTTGAGCGTAGGCTTCATTTAATAATTGTTTCACTAGTGCTTCTTGATTAGCCATTTGCTCATCTAAAGCTTTCTTTTTTGGCTTATAAACAAAGATTAATAAGAAGATACCAACAATTAAAAAACAAAGGAAAATAAAGAATCCTTTTAAAGCGCTAAGCTTACGGGCTTTCTTTTCTAAACCTTTATATACTTCAACTTCTTTATAATACTTTTTGCAAGTAGCTTTGTTAGCTTCTACATCTACACCACTTCTTTTTGTGAGGTCTTCGAAATACTTCACAACGTTATCGTGATGCTTTTGTTTAAGCTCTAATTCATATAAACGTTCTGGTTCTAATAAATCTTGTACTGGCATAATTTACCTCTAAACATAAAGATATGATATCTTTTAATAAAATACAAATGATTTTTGAAAAAGTTGAGTGGGAATAGATTAATTTTTATTCCCACTTCAGAAATAAAATAAAAGAGGAACCGAAGTTCCCCTTAAATTGTTTTGAAACGTTAATTACTTAACAAATTCAACGATAACCTTTTGAGCATTGTCGCCTAAGCGGACACCAGCTTTAATTGCTCTGGTGTAACCACCATTACGTTTTTCGAATGATTTTGCTAATTCGCCAAATAATTTAGCGAGTGCTTCTTCACTACGAAGAACTGCAGCGGCTTGTCTACGGGCATGTAAATCTCCACGTTTACCGAGTGTAACCATGTGATCTGCTAATGATTTTAATTCTTTAACCATACCAGAAGTTACGGTAACTCTGTCATGAACGATTAAGTCTGTGACTAAAGTGCGGAGTTTATTTTCGTGTTTTTGTTTGGTATAAGCGGCTTTAAATCTAACACCGGTCTTACCGTGTACGTTTTTTCTACCTTGTGCTGCCATAATTATTCTCCTTGGTATTCACGGAATGATAATCCGTTTTCAGCAAGTTTTTCCTTAACTTCTTTAAGGGATTTCTTACCGAGGTTACGAACTTTCATCATTTCTTCTTCTGTTTTTTGAGTTAATTCAGCAACTGTTGAAATTGCAGCTCTCTTTAAGCAGTTATAGCTACGGACAGAGAGATCAAGTTCTTCAATTGGCATAACTTCAAATTTGTTTTCTTCAACCTTTTCTTCTTCCTTGATCATGTTGATTTCTTCAACTGTCTTTTCAAGGTCGACGAATGGCATTAAGTTTGTGACGAGCATTTCTGCTGCAAGAGCAACTGCTGATTGTGGAAGAATAGATCCATTTGTCCAAACTTCAAGTGTTAACTTATCAAATCTAGAATCGTGGCCAACACGAGCTGGTTCTACTGTGTAGGAAGCTCTTGTGACTGGTGAGTAGTTTGAGTCAGTAACAATGTAGCCAAGTTGTGAAACTTCGACTTTACCACGTAATTGTTTGTTATTATCAGCGGTCATATAACCTCTACCTCTACGGAGATAGACGTTCATATTGAGGCTTCCACCTTCAACTACGTGAGCGATTTCGACGTCTGGGTTTACAATTTTGACAAATGCTGGTAATTCTAAATCGCTAGCTTTGACAACTTTTGGTCCCTTGACGGAAACTGTACATTTTTTGTCTGCTTTTTCTTCATCATCAACAACCCAGATGATATCTCTTAAGTTTAAGATGATTGATGTAACATCTTCTTCAATACCTTTTAAAGCAGAGAATTCGTGTTCTGCACCTTCAATTTCAACGCCACAGACTGCTGCGCCTGGAAGAGATGCGAGAAGAATTCTACGAAGAGAGTTACCGATGGTTAAGCCATAGCCTCTTTCAAGAGGTTCAATGACGAATTTACCATAATTATCGGATGCATCAATTTGTGCAACCTTGAACGAAACACGTTCGAATGGTTTTGCAAGATTTGCCATTTTGACTTCCTCCTATAATTAACCACGTGGACGCTTTGGTGGACGGCATCCGTTATGTGGAACTGGTGTAGAATCTGTGATGGATGTAACGGTTAAACCAGCGTTTGCAAGTGCACGAACTGCACCTTCACGTCCTGATCCTGGACCTTTGACATCAACATCGACTGAACGTAAACCTTGATCATAAGCAACTTTTGCTGCTGCTTCGCCAGCTAATTGAGCTGCAAATGGTGTTGATTTTTTAGCACCTTTGAAGCCTAATGCGCCAGCACTGGACCAAGAAATGACGTTACCTTGTTCGTCAGCAATTGTGACGATTGTGTTATTAAAGGTGCTATGAATATGTGCGACACCTTTAGTAAAAGATCTTTTAATTTTTCTTTTACGAGCTGTTGTTTTAGTAGCCATTGTTCATTGCTCCTTTCATTAACCTTGTGATGCGACTTTCTTATTCGCAATTGTTTTACGTTTACCTTTACGGGTACGGGCGTTTGTTCTGGTTCTTTGACCACGGACTGGTAAGCCATGACGGTGTCTCATACCGCGGTAGCAACCGATTTCGCCTAAACGTTTGATATTGAGAGCGACTTCTCTACGAAGATCACCTTCAACTTTGAATTTTGAAATTTCAGCGCGGATTGCAGCGAGTTGTTCTTCTGTTAAATCTTTAACGCGGATATCTTCGCTAACTTTTGCACCTGCGCAAATCTTGTGAGCTGTTGTTTCACCAATACCATAAATGTATTGAAGTGAGATAACAACACGTTTTTCATTTGGGATATCAACCCCGACTATACGTGCCATAGAATGATTTTCCTCCTATGATTAACCTTGGCGTTGTTTGTGCTTTGGGTTTTCACAAATAACCATGACTTTGCCATGTCTTTTGATAACTCTGCACTTATCGCACATAGGTTTAACTGATGGTCTTACTTTCATTTTAAGTAATTCTCCTTCTGTAGCCCTATGCTACTAGTTTTTGTATCTATAAGTGATACGCCCACGTGTTAAATCATAAGGTGACATTTCAACAGTTACTCTATCGCCTGGTAAGATGCGGATGTAATGCATGCGGATTTTACCAGAAACGTGGGCAAGAATAACAATGCCGTTTTCGAGTTTTACTCTAAACATAGTGTTTGGTAAACACTCTACGACTGTTGCTTCCACCTCGATGACTCCATCTTTTGCCATTAAGATAATTCCTCCTTAGATTTTTGTAAGTATTTCATAACCATCTTTAGTGATGACTATGGAATTTTCGTAATGGCTAGATAATTTGCCATCTCTTGTTTTTGCTGTCCAACCATCTTTTAAGACTCGAACAGCGAAGTGTCCCTCGCAAACCATGGGTTCAATTGCAAGGCACATTCCTTCTTTTAGGACCGGGCCTGAGCCTGCTGGTCCATAATTTGGGATGTATGGGTCCTCATGTAAGGAAGCACCCACCCCGTGTCCAGTGTATTCTCTAACCATCGAATAGCCATGAGACTCGCAATAAGCTTGTATTGCGTGGCTTATATCGCCTAGATGAGCACCTGGACGAGCATATTTAACGCCTTCCCAGAATGATTCTTCTGTAACTTTAACAAGGCGTAATGCATTTTCAGTGCAGATTCCTACCGGATAGGTTCTGCAAGCATCACCAATGTAACCATTAAGCGTAGCGCCTACGTCTATAGAAACAATGTCCCCATCCTTAAGTATTCTCTTTTTATTTGGAATACCATGGACGATTTCATCATTTACTGAGACACAGACTGCGCCTGGGTAGTCATAGTAATGCAAGAATGTTGGATAGGCACCATTACTTCTAATGATGTCTTCACACATGTCCGCGACGTCTTGAGTTGAAATGCCTGGAACGATTTTGTCTTTAATGCCTTCGAAGACCAAGGCAACAACACGTCCAGCATTCTTCATCAACTCAATTTCGCGTGGTGATTTAATGATAATCAAGACTTATTCCCCTAAGAAAGCAATGAGCTTTGGTGTGAGATCTGATGAATTAGATCCATCAAATGTTGTAAGTAAGCCTTTATTCTTGTAGAACTCGAGTAATGGCTTAGTTTGTTTCACGTAAGCATCAAGTCTTACTGTGAGAGCTTCTTCATTATCATCTGGGCGTTGAACGAGTTCTCCACCACAGATATCACAAATGCCGTCGACTTTTGGTTTGATATTAATGATGTGATATGGGGCACCACATTTTTTACAAACGCGTCTGCCACAAATGCGTCTAACCAATTCTTCTTTTGGTGTTTCAATATCAATAACGTATTTAACTTCACGGCCAATTTCCTTAGCAATAACTTCAAGAGCTTCTGCTTGTGGAATAGTTCTAGGGAAACCATCAAGAAGATAACCGTTTGCACAATCATCTTTTGATAGTCTCTCTTTAACTAAGCCGATTGTTACATCGTCTGGCACTAAATGACCATCGTTAATATAACTTGCCGCGAGCTTTCCAAGTGGAGTGCCCTCTTTAATAGCTTCACGGAACATATCTCCAGTGGAAATATGTGGGATGTTATATTTAGCAATTAATTTCTTTGCTTGGGTTCCTTTACCTGCACCAGGTGGGCCCATAAGGATAATATTTAACATAAGTAACTACTATTCCCTTCCGGCTGTTGCCTGGACTTCATCAAAGGATTTACCAGCAAGCAAGCCATTAATTTGATCATTAACTTCTAACGAGACACCAACGGCGATGATAAGTCCTGTACCACCAATGGCTAAGGATGTATTAGCACCGAAGATTCCAGATAAGGTAAGAATAACTGGTAAGGCTGCGATGAATGTAAGTGCGATAGCACCGATACATGTAACGCGGTTAACAACCTTCTTAACGTATCTTTCTGTTTCGTTACCAGGTCTAATACCTGGGATATAACTACCGTTTTTACGGAAGTTTTCTGCAAGGTTTTCTGGATCAATCTGAATTGTTGCATAGAAGAAGGAGAATAAGACGATGAGGGTAATATAAATAATTAAACCCCATGGGAACTTAACTCCACCACCCATATCGACCATCTCTGAGTAAGAGAAGATCTTTAACCATTCAGGTGTGTCAGTTGTAATAAATGATGCGATAACAGTTGGGGTCATCATGATTGAAGAAGCAAAGATGACTGGGATAACGCCCGCGCTATTAACCTTAATAGGTAAGAATGACGCACGCGCCATAGAGGCTGTTTGGCCACCAGATTTTCCTGTATGTTGTACTGGAATTTTTCTCTTTGCAAGTTCGATGAAGACAACGAACGCAAGAATTAAGACAAAGCATAGGAGGTAAAGAATGAATTGAATCCAGCCTTTAACAAGTAAAGTTGGTTCTTTATAAATACCTTCTGAGCCAATCCATGTCTTGAATGCTGTGGAAATTTGAATTGGAAGGCTTCTAACGATACCTGCGAAGATAACCATAGAAATACCATTACCAAGACCTTTCTCGGTGATTTGGTCACCAAGCCACATAACTGTCATGGCACCTGCTAACATAATTGTAACTATGTAAGCATAGGTCCAGAAATTAAGATCCATGTTAATCGTAACGTATTGTTGCGATTCCATGGTCTTGATAATACCATACGCTTGAACTGCACCAAGTAAGAGTGTGAGATAACGTGTAGCCATCTCTGTCTTTTTACGACCATATTGACCTTGTTTAGATAACTCGGTTAATGCCGGAAGAACATCCTTCTGTAAGAGTTGGATGATAATTTGGGCAGTAATGTATGGGGATACGCCTAACGCGAATATGGAGAAGTTTTGAAGCGCTCCACCGCCAAGCATATCCATGAGGGCGACCGCACTGGCGCTATTCATAGCATTGCTCAAGTCTTCACTAACAGTGACTCCTGGAACTGTAATCGCCGCGCCAATTCGGATGACAAGCAAAATCATGATCGTAAACATTATACGACCCATGATTTCCTTGTTTTTAAAGATTGAGGCGATTTTTTTCATGCTTAGATCTCCTCGGCTACGCCACCGACTTTTTCAATTGCAGCCTTTGCTGATTTTGAGAATTTGGAAGCTTTGACTGTTAACTTAACTGTTAATTCGCCATTGCCGAGTACTTTAACTCCATCAAATTCTTTCTTAACAAGGCCAGTGTCAATCATCATTGCTGGTGTAACAACTGTACCTTCTTTGAATTTGTTTAAGGAACCTACATTAACAATTGCATATTCCTTATGAGCACCATTTGTAAAACCAAATTTTGGAAGTCTACGGTATAAAGGAGTTTGTCCACCTTCAAATCCAGGAGCTTTTAAGCCACCTGATCTTGATTTTTGACCTTTGTTACCAGTACCACAGTTTTTACCGTTTCCTGATCCCATTCCTCTACCTTTACGGAAAGACTCGGTTTTAGCACCTTTAACGTTTTTGAGTTCGTTTAATTTCATACGCCTTTTCCTCCTTATTCAGCTTTAGCACGTAATGCTTGGACTTGTTTATATGATTTAAGGTTTGTTAATCCGTTTTGTGTTGCACGAATAATATTAATTGGTGCACGGGAACCATAAACCTTTGATGTGACGTTACGGATACCTGCTAATTCGAGAATAGCACGGACTGGACCGCCAGCAATAATACCTGTACCTTCTGGTGCTGGTTTTAAGAAGACACTGCATGCGCCAAACTTACCAACGATTTCGTGAGCAAGTGTGCCACCTTTAACAATGTGAATCTCAAAGGTATTGCGTTTTGCGGCTTCAAGAGCTTTTTTAATTGCATCTGGAACTTCAGCAGCTTTGCCTGTACCAAATCCATATTTACCCTTTTTGTTTCCGATAACGACTAATGCGGAGAATCTCATTCTACGACCACCCTTGACGGTCTTAGCAATTCTGTTAATCTCGACAACGGTTTCTTCGAATTCTTTTGGTTCATCTTCGCGGTTTCTACGATCACCACGGCCTCTGCGATCACCTTTTCCGTGTGGGCGATCACCTTTACCGTGTGGTCTATCACCGTGTGGACGGTCGCCGTGTGGGCGATCTCCATGAGGTTGTTCTTTAGGAGCAACTTCAGGAGCTTTTTCTGCAGGAGTTGCTGCAGCTTCTAATTTCTTTTCTTCTTCCATTGTTTTTCTCCTTAGAACTTAAGTCCGCCTTCACGGGCGGCATCTGCTAATGCTGCAACACGGCCATGGTAGACATAACCACCACGATCGAATACAACAGCAGAGATTTTCTTTGCTTTTGCGGCTTCTGCGAGTGCAGCACCGACTTTCTTTGCAGCTTCAACGTTTGAACCGTTTTCAAGCTTTAATGCAACTGATGATGCTGCACAGAGTGTAACACCCTTAACATCATCAATGATTTGAGCTTCAATGTGCTTGTTGCTACGGAAAACAACAAGTCTTGGGCATTTAGCTGTGCCAGAGATTTTAGCTCTTACACGTGCGTGTTTTCTAACACGGACAGCGTTCTTTGATTCTTTAACTATCATAAACTAATTTCTCCTTTATTATTTAGCACCAGCTGCTGCTGCACGTTTACCCTCTTTACGGATAATGTGTTCATCTTTGTACATGACACCTTTACCATTGTATGGTTCTGGTTCTCTTGTACCACGAATTAAAGCGGCTGTTTGACCAACTGCTTGTTTTGACATACCTTCGACAACGATATTGTTGGCGTCTGTACATGAAATTTTAACAGTTGGTTCTGGTTTGATTACGATTTCGTGAGAGTAGCCAACGTTCATAACGATGTCGTTTCCTCTCATTTGTGCTCTATAACCAATACCGACAATTGTGAGTTCTTTCTTGAACCCAGTTGTAACACCTGTAACTGCATCTGCTAAGTTAGCACGTGTAGTACCGTGTAATTGTTTTGTGTGTTTTTCTTCATTTGCACGTGAGCAATGAACTTCTGTTCCTTCAACCTTAACGGTGATAACACTTGGAACAGCGACTGTTAATGATCCTTTTGGACCAGTAACTGTAGCAACACCATTTGCTTGATTAATGGTGACTCCAGCTGGGAGATTGATAACTTTTAAACCAATTCTTGACATAATAATTACCAAACGTAAGC
>JAKSVH010000008.1 GCA_024408085.1 Bacilli bacterium
CTTGAACGGCTTCAACACCAAATCTTGTAGCAATAATACGATCATGTGCAGTTGGGCTACCACCTCTTTGGAGGTGACCAAGAACTTCTGCTCTACATTCAATACCAGTTCTTTCAGTAACTTTCTTAGCAAAATCAAAGATATTTGGGAAAATCTTTTCAGAAACAATGACTAATGCGTGTTTTTTCTTACCACCCTTGAGTGATTTAAGTTTATTAACAACATCTTCTTCAGTGTATGGGTGGTCATTTGAAATAACAATTTCAACACCTTCTGCTAAACCTGAGTAAAGTGCTAAATCACCACATTTATTACCCATAACTTCGATGAATGTGCATCTGGCGTGTGATGCTGAAGTATCTCTGATTTTATCAACACAATCGCATATTGTATTTTGGCATGTATCAAATCCGATACATTCTTGAGTTGAGCAAACATCATTATCGATTGATGCTGGAATACCAATTGTATGAATTCCTTTAGCTGCTAAATCTTTAGCACCTCTATAAGTTCCATCACCACCAATAACGATTAATGAATCAATACCGTATGATTCAAGTTGTTTAATAGCCATCTTTTGAATTGCTTCTTCCTTGAATTCTGGAAGTCTAGCAGATCTAAGAATTGTACCACCTCTATTGATTGTGTCAGAAACAAAGTTTCTGTCAACTGGTTCAATACGACCTTCAACAAGTCCTTTGAAACCTTCGTAGACAACGAACATTTCACAGCCTTGTTTAATTCCTGAACGAACAACAGCACGAACACAAGCGTTCATGCCTGGTGCGTCACCACCTGAAGTTAAAACTGCAATTTTTGGCATAGTTTTATAGCTCCTTTTTCTGAAAGATTAGCAATATAATAACACAAACAATTTATAATAAAATTGTAAGTGTTACCAAGTAAAAGAAAAATGAGGACTATGTCCTCATTTTATTTTTTCCTATAGGTTTTATAGGTTAAAACCTTTATAAGCTTGTTTCAAGATTACCTTCATGTCCTCAACCATTGGAACTCTTGGGTTTGCTGGTGAACATTGATCTTCGTATGCAAGCATAGCGATTCTGTCTAAGTGTTTGTTCCACTCTTTTTCATCAATGCCACATGCTTTGAAGTTCATATCAAGACCAATCTCTTTTCCAAGATCATCACATGCTTTAGCAAGTGATCTAACACCTTCTTCAGGAGTTTTTGCTGGTAAGCCAAGAAGTTTTGCAATTTCTTGATACTTCTTATCTGCACAATAATGATTGTATTTTGGCCAGACAGCAAGTTTGGTTGGAACTTGTCCATTGTACATAATTACGTGTGGTAAGAGAATACCGCATGCTAAACCGTGTACAACGTGGAATTCAGCACCAACTTTATGAGCCATAGAGTGGGTCATTCCTAAGAAAGCGTTAGCAAATGCCATACCTGCAATTGTTGCAGCATTGTGCATTTTTTCACGTGCTTCTAAGTCATTTTTACCATCTTTAACTGCTCTTGGTAAGTACTCGAATACGAGTTGAATAGCCTTTAAGGCTAAACCATCAGTAAAGTCACTTGCCATAACTGAAGTATAAGCTTCAATAGCGTGGGTTAATACGTCCATACCTGTCATAGCAGTTGGTCTTGCTGGAAGGTTTGTTGTAAATTCTGGATCAATAATTGCGACAGTTGGAGTTAAAGCGTAGTCTGCAAGAGGATATTTCTTGTTATTTGCTTTATCTGAAATAACTGCGAATGGAGTAACTTCTGAACCTGTACCAGAGGTTGTTGGAATACAAATTAAACGAGATTTTGCTCCAAGTTCTGGATATTTAAAGGCTCTCTTACGAATATCCATGAATTTTTGTTTGATATCGTCGAAGTTAACTTCTGGGTGTTCATAGAACAACCACATACCTTTAGCAGCATCCATAACTGAACCACCACCAAGTGCAATAATTGCATCTGGTTGGAAGATTTTCATCATTTCAGTACCTTTTCTAACTGTTGAAATATCTGGATCTGGTTCAACATCGCAGAATAACTGCATTGTAACTTTGTTACGTCTCATATTCAATTGATCTGCGATTTTCTTAAAGAAACCGAATTGAACCATTGAAGTATCGGTAACAATAAAGACTTTATTTAAATCTTTACAGCTTTGTAAATATTGTATTGAATTGCGTTCGAAATAAATCTTACGCGGAACTTTAAACCACTGCACTGTATTTCTCCTTTTGCCAACTTTCTTGACATTTAATAGGTTAACGGCACTTACGTTACCGCCAATTGAGTTTTTACCATAACTACCACAACCAAGAGTCATACTTGGAAGGAAAGAGTTATAGACATTACCAATTCCACCAAAGGTGGATGGTGAATTCCAAATGATTCTCATAGCTTTACAATTTTCGCCATAAGCATCAGCCATAGCTTGCTCTTTACAATGAATTGCAGCACTATGACCTAAACCATTAAATTCAACCATTTCGGCAGCGCGTTTAAAGCCTTCTTTGTCGTCTTTAACTTTGAAAACAGCTAATACTGGTGAGAGTTTTTCTCTTGAAATTGGTTCTTTTGGACCAACTTCTTTACATTCGACTGCTAAGACAGATGTGTCTGTTGGAACATCAAATCCAGCTTGTTTTGCAATCCAAACTGCGGATTGACCAACAATAGCAGGATTTAACTTGCCTAGTTCAACATCTTTATCACCTTTGGCATAGCCAAACATAAAGCGAGAAAGTTTAATCTTTTCTTCTGGAGAAACGAAATAAACTTTGAATCTCTTGAATGTATCCACTGCTTTTTTGTAAATTTCTTCATCAATAATAACTGCTTGTTCTGAAGCACAAATCATACCGTTATCAAAAGATTTGGAAAGTGTGATGTCATTTACTGCTTGTTCAACATCACAAGATTTATTCATATATGCAGGAACGTTACCTGCGCCAACACCCATTGCTGGTTTTCCGCAGCTATAAGCTGCAGTAACCATTGCGTTACCACCTGTTGCAAGAATTGTTGCAACACCTGGGTGATGCATTAATGCGGTTGTAGCATCCATGCTTGGGTGCTCAATCCATTGAATACAATTCTTAGGTGCACCAGCTGCTTCCGCAGCTTCCTTCATAACAATTGCAGCTGCTTTTGAAGATTCTTGTGCGCTTGGGTGGAAACCAAAGATAATTGGGTTTCTAGTTTTCAAACAAATCAAAGATTTGAAAATGACTGTTGAAGTTGGATTTGTAACAGGAGTAACGCCTGCAACGACACCAATTGGATCAGCAATTTCAGTAATACCAGTGACTGGATCTTCTGAAATGACACCAACAGTCTTAAGGTGTCTCATGTTATTTTGAACGTATTCGCAAGCGAATAAGTTCTTGGTGGCTTTGTCTTCAAAGACACCACGTTTTGTTTCTTCAACTGCTAATTGAGCTAAAGAACCATGATGATCAAGACCTGCGACACAGCATTTTGCAACAATGTGGTCTATTTGTTCTTGATCGAGAAGTAAAAATTCATCAAGTGCTTTTTGAGCGTTCTTAACAAGAGCATCTACTTCTTCTTGAGGACTTAAAATAGTTTCTTTTGCCATACACTATTCTCCTTTATTTAATTTATGTGAAAGTATTGCAAGAGAAGATGCTAAGTTAACATTTTCTACTACAACACTATCAGGAACATCTAAACGTACTGGAACATAGTTCCAAATTCCTTTAATTCCGCCTTTAACAAGTTTCTTTGCAACTTGATTTACAACACTTGCTGGAACAGTAAGAATTGCAATTTTAGCATTTAAAAGTGGCAACACGGATTCAATTTCCTTCATGTCGTAAATATGTTTATGATTGACTTGTGTGCCAATTAAGGATTTATCAACATCAAAACCAGCAATGATATCTAAGCCATATTTTTCAAAGCCTTTATAGTTTAAAAAAGCTTGGCCTAAATGACCACAGCCAATAACTACTGCTTTTGTGGAATCTTTATAACCTAAGAAATTTCCAATGTCTTGAATTAATTCAAGAACATCACGACCTGATTTAGGTTTTCCTTCTCTTGAAGTTACAACTTGAAGATCTTTTCTAACCTGTTCTTCAGAAAGTTGTAAAGCTCTAGCAATAGCTGGAGCTGAAATATTTTTAACACCCGAATCTCTTAAAATGAATAAATATCTTAAGTAAATCGGGTATCTTTCTAGTTGTCTCTTTGAAATCTTTGTCATATTTATCGGTAATTTTATACTGATTTAACAGCAATAATATTATACGCACAAGAAAATAAATAAATCAATATTTTTTTACTGATATATTTTATTAAAAGAAAAGACCTCGATAAAGAGGTCTCTTCATCTAAACTAACTATTTGGCCAAGTTCGATGAGCTTTAAACCAATCTGTATCCTTTAGAATAGTGTCATTATTTGAACCATGAATTTCATAATCTACACCATTTTTACATTTAAATGTAATATTTCCGTTCATTGGTTGATAAACTTTATCTTGATACGAGGCTGTGACATAAATTTTATCGGTATGTTTTGCCATTCTATCAATAGTGATTTGATTTGGGAATAATGCTGGATTAGAAGCATATTCATCACTACCACAGCAAGTACAAATACAAATGTTGTCTGGAGTGATTACATCTAATAAGCAGTCATTATTTGAAGTTTCAGAACCATGGTGTCCACCCTTAAATAATTCGCAATGAGGTAGGTTGTTTTTAGCGACTAGTGATTCTTCACCGCTCTTTTCAAGGTCACCAGTAAACAAATAATGGTTATCACCTTGACTTAATAAAGCACAAACAGAATAGTTATTTTCTGTAGAAGATTTTTCATAATAATATTTTTGGTCTAAGATTTCTAAATAAATCTTATCATCTAAAGTAAATGGATTTCTAACACATTCTGAAGCTTTATAAACCTTAGTTCCTTTACTTTTTAGGGTTTCTACTTTTGTGCAATATTCACTATAAAGAGTACTTGTTGTATCAGCTCTATCAAATTGAATAAGAGTACCAATATCAAAATGATCAAAAATTCCACCATGAGCATTTTTTCCGGTTGTACCAACAAATCCAGCAATATGGTCTTCATGAGCATGAGTCGCGATTACGTATTCAATCTTGTTGTCGCTCATTCTTTCTTTCATAAAGTTTTCAATAGTTTCAGCACTACTTCTTCTACTGCCAGCATCAATTAAAATGTCAACATTTCCAACTTGAATGAATGTTGAATCACCAATTCTATCATTTCCTAATTCTAGGAAATTAATTTGAACTTCACCACTTTCGATAGGCTCATGTTTATGTTCGTGACTCTTCTTGTAAAGTACATAAGCGCCAACGCCAATTGCTGCAATAACAATAAAGATTACTAATGCTATTGCAAAAACTTTAGGATTTTTCTTCGCAAACTTCTTAATTTGTTTTTGCTGTTTCTTTGTTAATACTTGTTTTTTCTTCGCCATAATACAAATATTTTATATAAAAAAGCCATCTAATTCAAGATGGCTTGTTAGAAATAATTAAAGAGTTATTTAAAATAGAGACCACACATCTCAATAATCAAATGTTCAAAGTCTGAACTTGGAAAACCATCACAATAAACAATGCCACAAGCTAATCTTACTATTTCTTCAAAAATATCAGCTGGTTCTCTTAAAATCTTACTAATCATAGGTTTAACAAAAAATCTATCTTTTCCGTTATCAGTAATTTCATAAAATTTATCATCTGAAAATTCTTCTTCACTAAGATTATAAATTCTTCGATAAAGCTTTTGCATAAGTAAATAAGAATTACCATTATACGAAACAAATAATTTAAATAAATTATTTATAAAATCAGTTTGTTCTTGTTTATTCATGTTTTTCTTTTTCTCATGAAATGAATTAATTTTATCAACAGAAGCTTTGCATTTTAAAACTAATTCATCAAGTTCGTTATGAACAAATTCTTTTTTAATTTCAAGATAATCAAAAGTAGGATTTTTGTGTGCCATAGAAATTATTAAACTTTCTTCTTTAATTATATAAAATAATTATCAAAAATAAAAGCCATCAAATAGATGGCTTAAATTTGTAATTACTTAACTGGGAATTTTTCTCTATTCTTGTTGTAAGTTGTATGGAGTAATTTCTCAGAAAGTTCACCACATGGTTCACCAAGGAAGTCTGCATAGATTTTCTTGATGTCTGGGTTATTGTGAGATTGTCTAATTGGTTGACGTTCATCTTCAGCATAGAGGACTGCTGCACGTTTTGCACGATATGTTTCACGAATATCAGCATCTTCATTTGGAAGGAACATTGGTTTGACGTATGGTTGACCACCGCCATTGATACATCCACCTGGGCAACCCATGATTTCAATGAATGCATATGGTGATTTGCCTTCCTTGATTTGATCAAGTAAGACTTTAGCATTCTTCATGCCTGATGCCATAGCAACCTTTAAGGTTGTACCATTGATATCAATTGATGCTTCTCTAACACCTTCAAGTCCACGAACAGCTTCAAAGTTGATCTTTTCGTGTTCTTTACCAGTTAAGATGAAGTAAGCAGTACGAAGTGCTGCTTCCATAACACCACCAGTAACACCAAAGATAACGCCAGCACCTGTGTATTGGCCAAGTAAATCTTGATCCCAATCTTCATCTTCTGGGAGCATCTTCCAGTTGATACCAGCACGTTTAATCATCTTAGCGAGTTCGCGTGTTGTTAAAACTGCATCGACATCTCTAATGCCATCAACTTCCATTTCTTTACGAGTTTTCTCGTATTTCTTTGCTGTACATGGCATGACTGAAACAACATAAATGTCTTTTGGATCAATACCATTTGCTTTAGCAAAGTATGATTTGGTGATAGCACCTTGCATTTGGTGTGGGCTCTTACAAGTTGACATATTTGGGATGACTTCTGGATAGAAATATTCCATATAGTTAACCCAACCTGGTGAACAGGATGTAATTTGTGGGAGAACTCCACCATTTTTAATTCTGTTAAGAAGTTCTGTGCCTTCTTCCATGATTGTTAAGTCAGCTGCAAAGTTGACGTCGAATACACGTTTGAATCCGAGACGTTTGCATGCTGCAATCATCTTCTTGGTACCATTGGTACCAATCTTTTCGCCAAATTCTTCAGCGATAGCGGCACGAACAGCTGGTGCAACTTGGCAGACAACGAACTTGCCAGCCTTCATAGCTGCATCAACATTTGCGATTTCGCTCTTCTCGAGTAATGCGCCTGTTGGACAAACGAGTACACATTGTCCACATTGCATACATGGAGATTCTGCGAATGATCTATTTTGGGCTGGAGCAACGATAGTTTTGAAACCGCGTTTTTCAAAGCCTAAAATTCCAATACCTTGAGCATCTTTACATGCTTCAATACAACGACCACAAAGAATACATTTTCCAGTATTACGAATAATACCTGGAGCAACTTCATCAATTGTTGCTGGTGATTGTTCGCCTAAGAATTTTTGATCTCTGGCACCAACCATTTTTGCAACTTCAAGAAGTTCACAATGTCCGTTCTTTTCACATTGTAAACAATTCTTTTGGTGGTTAGAAAGAAGTAATTCTACAGAATTTCTTCTTGCTTCCATTGCTTTTTGGGAAGAAATGATAATTTCCATTCCTTCATTAACTGGGTAAACACAAGAAGCTACAAGACCTCTTGCACCGACAACTTCCACTAAACAAACTCTGCAGCTTGCAAGTGAACATTTACCATGATTCCATGAACATAAGGATGGAATATTATAACCACATTTGCGGCATGCTTCTAAAACAGTTAAATTGTCTTCAACTTGATAGGATTTACCTTCAATTTTAATATTAACTAAAGCCATTGTTCATTCCTCCTTATTTCTTAATAATTGCATGTCTTGCTTTACAGCCAGCCATACATGAACCACATTTAATACATTTCTTTGGATCAATTACATGGACAAATTTGCCTGGGAATGGATTTCCGTTTGGCATTTTTGCACCAATTGTACCAGGTGCAATAGCATTAACTGGACAGTTACGCATACAAAGTCCGCAACCGATACAAAGTTCAGGTTGAATATAGTATTCCATCATTGATTTACAAACATGAGCTGGACATTTGTGTTCATTAACGTGAGCTGCATATTCTTCAGGGAAGTTTGTCATTGTTGAAATAATTGGGTTTGCAGCTGTTTGACCAAGAGCACAAAGTGAATTTGTCTTGGTAATATTTGCAAGCTCTCTTAATTCATCAATATCTTTTGGTTCACCTTTGCCTTCGGTAATCTTCGTTAAGATTTCGAGCATTCTGCGTGTGCCAACACGGCATGGGGTACATTTACCACATGATTCATCGCAAATAAATTCCATATAGAATTTAGCGACGTCAACCATACAGTTATCTTCATCCATAACAATAGCGCCACCGGAACCCATCATAGATCCACGAGCAACTAAGCTATCAAAGTCGATTTCAACATCTAAGTCTTTTTCAGTTAAACATCCGCCTGATGGACCACCGGTTTGAATAGCTTTAAACTTTTTACCGCCTGGAATGCCACCACCGATATCAAAGATAAGTTCTCTTAATGTTGTTCCCATTGGAACTTCGACTAAGCCAACGTTATTAACTTTTCCGCCTAAAGCGAAAACTTTTGTACCTTTTGATTTTTCAGTACCGATAGCTGCAAACTTATCAGCACCTTCTCTCATAATCCAGCTAACACTTGCAAGTGTTTCAACGTTATTAATGATTGATGGTTTTTGCCATAAACCTTTAATTGCTGGGAATGGAGGTCTTGGGCGTGGCATACCACGTTTTCCTTCAATTGAGTTAAGAAGAGCAGTCTCTTCGCCACAAACGAATGCGCCAGCGCCTAGACGAATATGACATCTGAATGAGAAGTTTGTTCCTAAAATGTTATCACCTAACAAACCAACTTCTTCAAGTTTTGCAATAGCAATTCTTAATCTTGCAACAGCGATTGGGTATTCAGCACGAACGTAGAAATAACCATTCTTTGCACCGATTGCATAACCTGCAATCATCATACCTTCAATAACACCAACTGGGTTACCTTCAAGAATAGAACGATCCATGAATGCTCCTGGATCACCTTCATCACCATTACAAATGACGTATTTATCATCATTTACTTGGTTAAGAGCAAATTGCCATTTTCTTCCGGTTGGGAAGCCAGCACCGCCACGACCACGTAAACCTGATTTTAAGATTTCATCAACAACTTCTTGTTGGCTCATATGTAAAGCTCTAACTAAGCCTTTAAATGCACCAAATCCTAAAGCTTCTTCGATTTCTTCTGGGTTAATCATTGAACAACCGTTAAGAGAAATACGAATTTGTTTTTTGTAGAAGTTGATATCTTCTTGTTTTTCGACTTTTTCGTGTGTCTTTGGATCTACATAAAGTAAATCTTCAATACATTTTCCGCCAATGATGTCTTCTTCGATAATTCTATCAACATCTTCAACTTTAACAGCACGATAGAGTCTATCTTCTGGGAAGATCTTAACGAATGGTCCTTGTGAACAGAAACCGAAACAGCCAACTCTGTTAACTGTAGCTTTGTCTTCAAGACCTTTTTCTTTAATAAGTTCTTCTAATCTTGATAAGATTTCGTCGGAATGTGAGGAGATACAACCTGTACCACCACAGACAACAAGGTGTTTCTTGCCATCTTTTCCGTTAAATTTAGCTTCTAAGCAAGAACCACAATGTTCAATCTTTTCAGCTAATTCTTTTTCTGATTTAATTTTAGCCATTGTTATTCTCCTTATTTTGCTGCACGGTATTCATCAATAATGCCTGCGACTTTGTCGACTGACATCTTTGGATAAACTTTTCCATTAATGGAAATAGCTGGTGCAATACCGCATGCACCGATACATCTCAATGCATCAAGGGTAAATAAGCCATCTGCTGTTGTTTCGCCTGGTTTGATGCCTAAGAGTTCTGAGAACTTATCCATGACAAGTTGGGAACCTTTAACGTAGCATGCTGTACCAAGACAAACACCGATAACATATTTTCCTTTTGGGGTTAAGCTGAAGAATGAGTAGAAAGTAACAACACCATAGATTTCAGCTACTGGGATATTCATTAATGAAGAAACCAATTCTTGGACTTCAAGAGGAATGTATCCGTATTCGGATTGAATTGCCTCCAGGACCATCATTAATGGAGTTTCTTCATCTTTATAACGATTCACAATTTCAGTGATTTGTTTCACTGCATGTGCTTGTAGTTTCGCCATAAATTACCTCCTATTTTAATAAAATCCACTCACTATTATAATAGTGTAAGAAAATATCTCAACACTGAATTTATTAAATTCATATGTATGCGTTTTCATTTTTTAATAAAAACCGCGATAAAATCTTGAAATTGTGGTATTATAGTCGCATGAAAAAGTCGTTAATTTTAGTACTCAGTTTGCCATTATTACTCGCTTCTTGCGACATAAAAATGGGTCACCAAACTACTGATCAAAATCCAGGAGAACAAACTTCTCAAACTGGTGATCAATCCGGACAAGGAACCGAAGGTTCAACCTCAGGTGGCGAAGGCCACAGCGGAGGCTTTCACCCTGGCGGAGGAAGTCATTCAGGAGGCGATACAACTGGAGGAGAAACTACTGGTGGAGAAACTACTGGTGGAGGAACCGAAACAGGTGGTCAAACTACTGGTGGAGGAACCGAAACAGGTGCTCAAACTACTGGTGGAGGAACCGAAACAGGTGGCGGAACACAAACAACTTCAACAACTGTCTCAAAAGCTATGTCTGATTGTGGTTTTGTGAATGCTAAAGATGTCACTGAATTTAATCTTGCAAAAGATTTAAAAGTGACTTTATCAAAAGGCTCAAACACACAAAATGCTCCAAAGTACTATTCAGCTGATCAAACTCTTAGAGTTTATGGTGGCAATACAATTACTTTTTCAGCAGATTCAAATATAACAAAAATTAAATTACAAATTACATCTGATAGTGGAGATAATGGAATTTCCCCTTCGACAGGTTCAATTTCTAACGATAGAACAACTTGGACAGGCTCTGCAAAATCAGTTACTTTAACAGTTCTTAATAAAAGTGGAAAAATCTGCATTACCTCAATAAGTGGGTCATATGGCGGTTCAGGAGAAACGACAGGAGGTAGCACTTCTGGAGGTGGAACAACCGGCGGCAGTACAACTGGAGGCGGACAAACAGGTGGTGTTGATGATGGTGCAAACTACATCTCTACATGGCCAGAAAACTATAAACCATATGTTACCACATACCTTAATGGTATGCTTCCATGCTTCTTAAACACTAATAAGAAAAATTTATTTACAGGATATATGACTGGTTCTGAAATTTTCTATGATGAAAACGAAAACCCATATATGGTTCCTTATTTTAATCCTTATATTAAAAATACAAGCCCAGGCATTAATTACGAATATGACTACGGAACTATCCTAAGAAATGCTGGATTTAAACAAACAGATGAATTTTATGATGACGAAATAGAAGCAACTGTCCACTACTATCAAAAAGGACAATGCTATGTTCAATATAATAAGCACAAAGGAGAAGATAATGTCTATTATTTCGATGTTTATGCTTATTACGACAACTACTACACCGGTTCATTCAAAAATTCATATGACATCCAATACGACAATAAAGAACTTGCTTTAGCAAATAAGTACACGAGCAATAACAAAACTGTAAAAGTTGGCAATTGGAGCGTTACAATGACTGATGTTATGAAAAGTTCAGAAACAATCCAATTAAAAGCCGATACAGGACGCATTGTTATTCAAGGTTCCCTTAAAGGATTAATCATCGAGCCAGAGATTGGTACAAATGCAGAAGCTTTATTCGTTAAAGCTGGTACAAGCGCTTCAAATGCTCAATGCATATTCAATAATGGCGGCTATTTCGAATTCAAAAGCGGTACAACTTACGCAGAGATAAGCGCTAATTATCGCGTATTAAATATTGAATACTTCGATATTATCTATTAAAAAATTGCATCCGATAAGGGTGCAACTTTTAATTTAATTCGTTATATTCTAGTACTTCTTAATCATGGTTAAGATGTTTTTTCCATCTTTATATTCATAATAGACCTTGTCCATTAAGTTCTTTACCATGAAGATACCTAAACCACCAATTTGACGATCTTCAGCTTTTTGTTTGGTGTTTGGATCTTCTTTTGCAAGAGGATCAAATTTAACACCATTATCGCTAAAGACGAGCGTTAAGACGTCATTTTCGTAGTTTACGTCAACTGTACAGTAGCCTTTTCCTTCGTATGCGTATGAAGCAATATTAATAAATACTTCTTCAGAAACAATTAATAGTTGGTTTTTGTCTTTGACATCTAAATCACCTTTAATTGATGAAAGAATAAAGTTTTGTACGTTTTCTAAGTTATCAGCTTTAGCTTCGAACTTCTTTGAGAATACACTTTGTGCTTTACGATATTCAACCATTAACATAGTTATATCGTCGAATTGTTCAGCATTACGAGAGAATTCTCTAATGTCGTTACGAATCTTTGTGACTGTTTCATATGGAGATGCATCAAGATTTGAAACCATTTCAATAAGTCTATCTTCGCCATAAAGTTCACTTCTTACGTTATGAGCTTCAGTTACACCATCAGTGTAAAGGAACAACTTATCACCTTTATTAAGCTTTGTTTTGGCTTCTTTGTATTCAAAATCTTTGAAACCGCCTAGAACTAAACCTGGTTTTGCGGATAAATATGAGAATTTACCATTGCTCTTAATAATTGGAGGATTATGACCAGCGTTTGTGAATCTAAGTTCACCACTTTCTTTATCTAAGATACCAAGCCAGCATGTAACAAACATGTTGTACTCATTACCTTCACAAAGACCAGCGTTTGCTTCATTAATAATTTTAGCTGTGTCATATTTGCTATCTTTTGCGAGTGCTCTAATAAGAGATTGAGCCTTCATCATATAAAGTGAGGAAGGAATTCCTTTACCAGAAGCATCACCAATAACGATAGCTAAGTGGTCATCATCGATTTCAAAGAAATCGTAGAAGTCACCACCAACTTCTTTTGCAGGATCCATGATTGCATAGAGTTCACCATATTTTGAGTCTGGGAATTCTTTTGGAAGAACTGCGCTTTGAATTGCTGATGCAATTGATAATTCTGATGTAACTTTTTGATTACGTTTAACTTCGTTAACTTCTTGGCCAAGAATTTTGTCAGCACGTAATGCTAAACCGTTTGCGATTTGAGCAATAACGACAATTGCTAAAACTCTTGGGAGAATGTTGAAAATAAACAATGCGGCATATTTATTAATGTTCATGCCGTATGTAATTGGCTCGTAATTGTTTAAAGCAACAGCAACTACTGGTGCAACAATCATTAAACCTAAAGTTACATAAAAAACAATTCTTGTTGTCTTTGGTCTAAAGTAAAGTGTTGAAGCAACAACACAAGCTGCAAAGAAGATACCTTCTTGTGGAACTAAAAATCCTAAAACCGCAATCGCTACAACAAAGGAAATAAGAATAAAATACTTAAACCAATGTTGAGACGATAATTTTGTTTTTAATAAACATGCTGGTAAAGCAAGTGCGACAATCAAAATTGGGAATAGAAGAAGTATTAATAAATTAATACTATCGCTATACAAGAAAGCTTGGACTTTACAGACATTTAAGATCAAAGTGACAAGCATGAAAACAGCTAATACAAGCGAAGTAAATGCTAGCGAGATATTAGCTTTTTTCTCGTTTTGAAGATAAATGTCCTTTTCGTTCATTTTTATCTGACCTTAAGGAAACTTAAGAATCCTGTCATTTCAAGAACGTTTTTGACATCACCTGAAACATTTTCAAGAATGAATTCGCCACCCTTTGAAGACATGGCTTTGTGAATTGAGAGTAAAACTCTCAAACCAGCTGATGAAATGTATTCGACTTTTGAAAAGTCAAAAACCATTTTTTCAACTTTAGCGACATCACCGCTAACAACCTTTTCGAGTTCTGGTGCTGTAGTAGCATCAATGTGTCCGGAAATAGCAAGGTTTAAAACTTTTCCGTTAATTTCTTTTGTTGTTTCCATATTATTTACAACTCCATTTATAATGAGATTTTATCACTTTATTAAATAATGTGATAGAAAATTATTAAAAAAGAGAGTATAAACAGTCTCAATAAAAAGGATAATGTGATGAAATGTATTCAAGATCTTGTACAAAATTTGCCCAAACAAAGTTGATTATTTTTCGTTTATATGGATTTCTTTCTTTAAAATTTGCATATCTAGCGTATGGATGAAACTGTAATGGGCCGATATGTAAATTTCTCATATAATCATAATTTCTTCTTCGCAAATGTTTTACAATTTGCTTTCTTGAACATAAAACACCAAAATTTATTGAACCATGATAAATAAAATCTGCTTCAGGAATTGATGCGTTGTTGCCAATAAAAACAAACTTTTCAACTAATTTTACAACTTTTTCATTATATGAATTTAATTCTTCGTTTGCATTTTTAATATCATTAATCATTATTGGAAATAGCTCATCATAAGTCATCCTATTTATTCCTGATCCGTCAGTCGTTCCGTCTCCAAAATGGAATTTTTTTATTGTGTCTATTGACGTTTTAGAAATTTCAAAGTCCTCTAACTTACCAATAAACTTTTCTAATTCTTCAGAATGAATATGTTTTGCTGTATTTGTTTTCAAACTAATGTAATGCGATTCATTATTCACCGATATTTTTACATCAGGCTTTCCAGATGGATCACAATGTTCAGCAACAATTAGATCGTTATCGCTTAATGCTGGAAAAATTATATTCAAAATTCTTCTTAAGTTTTCAGAAAGTTCTTTGAATTTCTTGTTGTTGATTGAATTGATAAATTCGTTTTCAAATTCAATGCCGTAATTCATTGCCATAAAATTACCTCCCTCTATATACAATATGCAGTACCATTTCGCATTTCCGCTGAAAATTTTTTTAGACTTATAAATAAGTCTGTTTTTTTGCGTGTCGAAGGAGAAAACCGGTCTGGACCAAAAAAAGATGCACCTTGCGATGCATCTATTTTTGTTAAATGGTGGTCCAGGCCGGGGATGATCCGGCGACACGTGGATTTTCAGTCCACTGCTCTACCAACTGAGCTACCGGACCACGTCCGCTCAGTAGGTAGACAGGGACTAAATCCATGTGTTGCCTTACTAAGCTCAATAACGAACGTGAATTCGATATTTAATAAATGGCGGAACATACGAGAGTCGAACTCGTCTCGCCTCCGTGACAGGGAGGCATCATAAACCGATAGACCAATGTTCCAACGCTTAAATATTATCCTAAAACTCAATTAAAAAATCAAGGACAATTTTAAGCTGAAATATTAATTTAAATTAATAATTTTTTGCGCGTAATTCGAAATATGCTTTTGGATGTGCGCAAACTGGGCAAAGTTCAGGAGCAAATTTGCCTACATGAATGTGTCCACAGTTGCGGCATTTCCAGACGACAACATCTTCTGCAATAAATACTTTATTGCCTTTAACATTATCAAGAAGCTTACGATATCTTTCTTCGTGTTCTTTTTCAATCTTTGCAACGCCTTCAAATTTGCATGCAATTTCTAAGAAACCTTCTTTACGAGCAACTTCTGCGAATTCTTTGTACATTTCTGTCCATTCATAGTTTTCACCATTTGCTGCTGCTTCAAGGTTTTCAATTGTTGATTTCACTTCACCGCCTTCAAGGTATTTGAACCATAATTTGGCGTGTTCTTTTTCGTTGTCTGCTGTTTCAGTAAAAATAGCAGCAATTTGTTCAAAGCCTTCTTTCTTAGCTTTGCTTGCGAAATAAGTATACTTATTTCTTGCTTGAGACTCACCTGCAAAAGCTGCAGCTAAGTTCTTTTCTGTTTGTGAACCTTTTAATTCCATTATTTTTTCTCCTCCTCGATAGGTTTTACATCGACTGTTTTAACACCATTTTTTGGTGGAATGCAAACTAGGATAATTCCAACAATACCAGTAACAATAAATAATGCACCGATAACGAAAATTATCCAATCAGCGCCTTCACGGTAGCCAATTAAGAAACCACCGAGTACAGCGCTTAAAACGGAAGATACAACACTACGTGCATCCTCGTTTTGAACTGAAGTAATAAAGCCTAAAATACCAGAAAGTAACATTAATACACCAAAAATGATGAATGGTACGTTAGGCCAGACCCATGCAGCAACAACAATAAATACGCCTATTGCTGCAAGAACTAAACCAGAGATAAATCTTTTTGAAAAGCATGCGAAAACGCCTCCAAAAACGATAAGACCCCCTATTATTGTGAATAAAACTTGAAATAATGAGATACCTAAGCAGCAAAATAAAACACCAGTAACAATAGCACTAGCAAGAACTGCTAACTTAGTTTTCTTTGAAATTGGTTGCATATAATACCTCCCTATTGCTTAGCTTTGCTAAATGTAATTTCAGCAAGCGCTAATTGACCCGCATTCATAATATCTACACGTTTTGAGTGGCCAGAAACAACAAATGTATCAACGCTAGACCAAACAAACATCCATGAAATAATCAAGGTTAATTCGTTAATAACTTCTATTTGCTTAAAGCTTAAATCTGCGAATGCATATGCAATTGCAAAGTGAACAGCAAGCATAAGTAAACCAATAGCAGCTAAAATAAAACCGAATATCATACTTCTATGGTGTTCATAACGAATGTCTTCATATTGAAGATGATAATGACGGGTAACACATTTTTTAATTTTGTCTTTTAAATCTTCTGAATACTTTCCGCCATCATCAAAGTTAATAACTACAGGAATTTCTGCTCTTAAGTAGAATACTTGTGTATCTATGTAGTCATAAATATCTGGATCCATACGTTTTTCGTAAGAGAAAACTGAGAATGGGGAATCAAGTTTAGTTAAATCAACATTAACGTAAGCTTTTCCGTCATCTTTAATTAAAGAATCTTCATAACGAAGAGAATAACGGTACTTTTTGGAATACAAGTCATTAAGTCTATGATTAAAATCACGAACTTGAGTTCTTACTTCTTTTCTTTTTTCTTTATTTCTTCTTCCAAAAATGCCCATTATTTACTCCCTTTCAATAAATTTTATATCAGTTTTAAACGGTAGCCATGTTGCAAATAAAAGCAATATAGCACCACATGTTGATGAAATTGCAGATACAACTGGTCCCGCACCGTTTCTTAATAAATTAGACTCGCCAAAGTAATTGATAGATAAAAACAATTCCTTAGTGAGAAGAACACATAAAACGCAAAGGAACAAAATAATTGCGAGAACAGTATTAATCACTTTAAGATTAGCAGACCACTTCTGTTTAAATGATTCAACAATTAAAAAAATCGCAATGACTAGAGGTATAACAAATCCAAAGACCGGAATAATTGTGCCTTTATAAACGACATAGCCTCCAGATTTTTCACCCAAATATGCGTTTACTCTGTAATTAATCCAAGTACCATTTATTGAGTCATAAATTTTAAGTGAGTTTGCAAAAAGGGCAATAAACGCAATAATTGCAAACAATGCCGCTAAATATATAATAATATTTCTCACATATTGTCTCATGATTATTATTATACACAAGAAAACTTGGTTTTTAAATAAAAAAACCTAATTAAATTGATAGGTATATAATTATATTTATGAAAAAAGCGTTTAAAGTCATTAACACACTAACAAATTCAGTTGTTTTTCTTTACGGTCTTTATATTTCTGTTTTATTTATTGGTTTAGTGATTGGGCACTTTACAGGAGATTCAGGAAAAGAAGCCGGTAATGGAGGGTTCTTTATCGTTCTTGACCTTTTTGCTATTGGTGGAGCCGCTATTAATTTTATTCCAAATGCTGTTGGCTTTTTTAAGTTCAAAGGAAAATACCTAACAGTTACATTTATTATTTCTTTAGTGCTGCTTTTTATATCGATTGCAACTTGGATAGCAGCATACTTACTTCTTAAGTTCTAATAAAAAAGCCTGGATTTGAATTCCAGGCTTTTTAATTTTATAAATTAAGATCGTCGACTTCGTAGATAAGTTCAGCAATTTGCTTTTTGAATCTTTCGAGAAGTTCTGGATGATCTTTATACTTATCAAATCTATCAATAAGTTGAATGTAACAAAGGATTCTACATTTTTTGATAACAAGTGCGACTTGATCATTTGTGTATCCATTACAGTACATTTCAATTGATCTATTGAAGAAATGGACTAAGTGTTCATGTTCAATTCCAAAGAATTGCATACCATTGTCGTGATCAATTTCTTGATAACCGACATAGCTAGAATACATAAAACCAAGTTCAAAGATTGGAGAACCCATTGATAATGTATCCATATCAATAATGAATGGATCTTCACCAATCATCATAACGTTTTTAATGTGGTAATCGCCATGAAGCATATGGTTATCTTCTTTAATTCCTTTAACTAAAGAGATAATTCTACTTCCGACATCTTTTGGAAGCATTGGTTGAATTTCTTTAGCCCAACCAAGGACTTCTTCTTTCTTATCAGATAATTCACCAGGTTTAAGTTCTGCAGAGTGAATAACTTTTAAAACATCGACTGATTGTTTTACATATTTGTCAATATTGCCAACATCTTTAATGATTCTTTCACAAAGCGTTTCAGCATCTAAAAGTTCAAATACAGAACCATAGAATTCACCAACTTTAACAATGTCCATTGGAATTGCTGTTGGAACACCTAAAACGAAAGCTTTTCTTGCGAGTTCTCTTTCATTTTCAATTCTATCTAAGGTCATTGCGTGTGAATAAACCTTAACGATTGTGTCTTTGGAAAGTCTATAAATGGTTCCATAATAACCATGACCAATGACTTTGCAACCTTCAACGGAGACTTCTCTCATCTTTTTAGAAATCTTCATCATTTCGGTGAAACCAGTCATTTGGAAAATGTCATAAGATTCAGGAGTTGCATCGACAATTTCTGTGTCTTTACATGTTTTCTTAATCTTTAAGATTACTCTTAATCCAGCACTTGAAATGTACTCAAGATAAGAGCAATCAATTCTAACTGCTTTTGCATTCGCAACGTCATTAATAACTGCTGCTTCGAATTCTGGTGCGTTATTAGCATCAACTTTGCCAATAACTTTAATGCTTAATATGCCACCATCTAATACGTTTTTAATGATATCCATAAAATCTACTTCCTCAATTAGTGGTGATTAATTGTTTGAATATTGATAGCATTTGTAACTTTTTCAAGTTCAACCTTCACTACTTCAAGATTGAAATCGTCTTTCTTTGAGCTTGGAGAAAGTTTAAATGTTGTTTCAATGCAATTATCTGCACCATTATTAACGATTTGGCTAGAGACTTCGCTAATGATGTAATCGTGCTCTTTTGCATAAGCAAGAAGCTTAGTCATAACTGGTTCGCTATCTTTAGCAAGAACAATGAATTGTGGAGCACCTTTTGTAACAGCTGTTTCAAGCTTACGGAATACAATAAGAACAACCATAACAATGAATGTTGCAGCAACTGCAAGAATAAAGTTCATTGAACCACATGCAAGACCAACAGCCATAACAAGCCATACAGTACCAGCAGTAGTTAATCCTTTAATACCGCCTTGGAAATGAATAACACATCCAGCACCTAAGAAGCCAACACCAGTAATAATGCCTGCTGCTAAACGAGCAACGTCGCGTTTTTCGCTAAATGCTGCTGGGAATCCATAGATAGACAAAATCATGATGATACAAGAACCAACACCGACCAACATATGTGTTCTTAAACCAGCACTACGTCCTCTTTTTTCTCTTTCAAGGCCGATCATACCACATAAAACAACACAAAGGATTAAAGCGATAGCACAAAGGATTAAATTTCCCCATGGCCAATCTCCGCCTAATCCAAAGTTGTTATTGAAATATTCGGCTAATTTTTGATCTATAGTTGTCATAAAATTAATCTCCTAACGTATAAATTATAATACAAATCAAAGATTTATCAATCTTCTTTGCAATTATTTTAAATACGTAAAAATATAATAAAAAAGCTCCCGAATGAGAGCTTTAATATTTTATATTATTTGCTTTTAATTCTGCCTTTGTTTTGTCCCTTAGAATTGTGGACTAACATTTTGCCACCTTGGTTTGCAGCCATTTGTTTGGAATATTCCATAGCTTCTTTTTGGGTGTCAAATAATTTGATGACCTTTTCACCGCCAGCAAACTTAACAGCCCATTTGTTATCTTCTGGACGTTTTACAACGTGATAAACTCTTGTGCCTTCCTTGAGATCTGGCTTCTTGGCTGGTGCCTTTTTAGCAGGAGCAGCTTTCTTGGCTGGTGCAGCTTTCTTGGCTGGAGCTTTCTTGGCTGGTTCCTTCTTTACAGGTTTTGCCTTTGCTGATTTCTTTGGGGCCTCAATTTTTTCGGCTTTTTTCTTAAATAGCGACATAAATTTTCTCCTTGAACATTAATTATTTTATCAAAAATTATTAAATTTTCTACGTTTTATTTATCTAATTTAGCAAGAAGACTCCCACTTCAAGCTTGCTAAGTGGTGAGATGAATTGCAAAGAAAAAAAGTTAAAATAACACTATCATTTCATTTGAAATGATAGTATAATATAAGTATGGAAAAGAGAATCAAGAAAGCATATAAATTTCGAATCTATCCTAATTCTTCTCAAAAACAACAAATTGAGAAAACTTTAGGATGCGTTCGCCAAGTTTATAATGAATTTCTCGAAATGTGCATTGAAAAATATGCAGAAGACCCTTCTTTTAAATTAAGGAAATTTGATTTAATTAAGATTCTTCCTGATTACAAAGAAGGATATGAATACTTAAAAGAAGTTGATAGTGTTGCTTTGCAACAAGCCGTAATTCATTTGCATTCTGCATATATTAATTTTTTTGAACATAAGGGTTCTTTTCCAAAATTCAAATCTAAAAGAAATGATCATAGCTACACAACTATGAAAATCAACAATAACATCCGCTTTGATGGCAATGAAATCCAAATTCCTAAATTAGGCAGAGTTAAGGTTGTAGTATCTCGTTTAATGTCTGAATCATTTTCTTTTACCACAGTCACTATCTCTAGAGTTGCAAATCAATATTATGTAACTCTTACTGGAGAAGAAGATAATCCAAATGTTGAATTATTTGACACTTTAGAAAAATTAGATGTCAATAAATCAATTGGATTAGATTTTTCTTTAGCTCACCTTTATGTTGATAGCGAAGGTAATCATGCAGATATGCCAAAGTATCTTCAAAATGATTTGGAGAAGCTTGCAAAATTAACAAGAAAAGCTTCAAAATGCCAAAAAGGTAGCAAAAACTCGATTAAATCTTGGCAAAAGGTTAGAAAACTTCAACTTCATATTTCTAATTCAAGAAAAGATTTTTTGCATAAAGAATCTAGAAAAATTGCAAACAAATATGATTATGTTTTTGTGGAAAATTTAGACTTAAAATCAATGCAATCAAAAGACACTAAAATGAAGTTAGGAAGAAATGTATCTGATCGAGCATATGGAACCTTTGTTAATTTCCTAGATTACAAATTGAGATGGTTGGGAAAAGAGTTAATTAAGGTTGACAGGTATTTTCCATCTAGTAAAACTTGTAGTGATTGTGGCTATATCAACAACAATCTTGAGTTAAATGATAGAGATTGGATTTGTCCTATCTGTGGCAAAAAGCACGATAGAGATATAAATGCTGCAATCAATATCAAAAAAGAAGGAATTAGATTAGTACTTCAAAAACAATAGTGGTATTCCACTAAACCGTAGGAACTACGGGGATAGCCTATCGATACTGAAACCCATAGGATTCTTGAGTAGGAATCCCCCATCTTCAAAACATTTTATGTTTAAGTGGGGGTAGTTCAATTTATGGCGATATTAATACCATCTTTGGCTTTAATTTGGATAACTGCTCCATCTTTTCTATAACCAAGAGCAACAGAGCCAACAACACGATGATTATCTGGAATGCCTAGGGATTTTCTAAGTTTTTTGGCTTCAGTTGTACTTAAAAGTTCATCGAATTGATTAATCCAACAAGAATCAATTTTAAGTGAGGTTGCTGCAACCATCATGTTTTCGATGATACATGAGCAATCTTGAGCGCAAAAAGCATCTTCTTTTGGCGCATGAACTAGTACAATAGTACTAGCACCATACATAACGTCTCTATTCATTAAGCGTTTTGAGAGGTCTCTAATTTTGTTAATGTAGACACCTTTTCTGACTGCTGTAATGTCAGCAATTTGGCGGTTGCAAGCACTTGGTGCTGCTTGGCCTGCTTCAAGAATCATTTGAAGCTTTTTAAGCGATACTTTTTTGTCAGAATATTCTCTACAAGAGACACGATTTTTAATCGCATCAATTGCTTTCATATTTATTTTTTCCAAGATGCGATAAATTCATCGCTTTTCATAACTTTAGCACCATAGACCTCTTTGAGGTATTTAATGCCAATATTGTAGTCTTCTTCAGTGAATGCATCGGTACAATCGCTTGCAACTTCAACTTCATAACCAAGTTGGAATGCGTCTGCGGCTGTATGTCTGCAGCACATATGAGCGTGTAAGCCAGTAATAATGACTGTATCAACGCCTAATTCTTTAAGTAATGCATCCATACTTGTTTGGAAGAATCCAGAATAACGTTTCTTTGGTACAACAAAGTCAACTTTGGTATCAAGTTTTAATTCTGGGATAACTTCAGCACCTTTGGTGCCTTCAACAGCGTGTGGACCCCAAACTTTGAATTCTCTATCAATTTCTGGAGTGTGGCAGTCATTTGCGAAAATAACTGGTACACCTGCTTTTCTTGCTTCGTCTAAAAACTTGGCAAGATGTGGGACGATTGCTTTTCCTCTATCACATGCTAATGCACCAGTGACAAAGTCATTAAGCATATCAACAACAATAATAGCTTCTTTCATATATATGAATCTCCTTTATTTAAAGTGGTAAATCTTTCTTTGTGAATTTAAAGCCGCCAATAAAAGCGAAAATTCCGCCAATACCGACAAGGATAGCTAATTTCCATAACCAATCTAAGGTCATGACAACATTTTCAACACCATTTATAGCTTTGGCAAAGTTGCCCATGCCTTCCGTGTCAATAAGTGTATAAATAGTTAAATAGTTAAAGAAATCCATTGCTTGAACACCAACGCCAACAGAAACGAATACTTTGTTTCCAAATAAACCAAGGATACAACAAAGGAATGCTAAAACACATGCGCCACCGCCGATTGTGACTGATTGGTTAGATTTATTAAACCAGCATGAAGCACCAAAGGCTACACCGGTTAAAGCAAACATAGCAATAAAGCTACCAAAGCAATATAAAACCGTTCTAAGTGCCATAGCACCAAATGGCAAATTAAGTGGTTTAGTAACGTACCAAGCAACAGCGCCTGAAATAAATGCACCTAAGAAAATAACAACGTACATTACGAATAATGAAGCAACCATAAAGAAATATTGAGTTCTAACTACTTTCTTACGGTTAGTTGGAGTTGAAAGAATGTAAGCCATTGAACCATCACTTACTTGAGCTGCGATAAGCTTATTACAAGTGATCATAACGTAAATCATAGGTAATAAGACACCTGCAATCTTATAAATAAGATCGTTCATGACCGAGTTCATATCAATCTGTGACATTGTTTGAATACGATTTAAGTTAAAGCCCATTTGGTCCAAAAGTCCTAAAATTTCAAACCATGACATGTTTTCATCTTTAACGTAAATTGCAACTTTGTTCATGTTGATATTGGTAAAAATTTGTTTTGTGCCAACAACAAGGTTAATAATAACAAAGATAGCCATTGAACCTATGGTGAGTGCTAACCACAAACCAAGGTTTGACTTAAGACTTTGTTTGAGCAAAGGTTTTGAAAAGAATTCTTTTTTCTTTTTAACTTGATTAGTTGCTTCCATCTTTGCTTCCTCCTATAACGTTTTCCATAAAGTACTTTTCAAGTGTGTACTGCACTTCTTTAATTATTTTAATATTAAATTTAGACAATTCTCTGAACATACCATCGAGTTTTTCATTTGGAACTCTTACAACGTATGCGAGATGTTCATCATCTCTACTTAACACTTCAACTTGAGAAGCATTAACTTCTTCAAATCCAGTTTTATCTTTAAATCCAATAATGAATTCTCTGAATGGTCTATCATGAATTTCTTCCATATCAACAATGTCTACAATCTTGCCATCCTTAATAAAGGCGACATAGTCACATGTTTCTTCAAGTTCATCAAACATGTGGTTAGACATAATGATTGTTGCCCCTCTAGCCTTTTCTTCTTTAATAATATTAATGAAGGCTTCTCTCATAAGCGGATCTAGACCAGTTGTTGGCTCATCTAGAAGAATAATATCTGGTGAATGCATGAATGCTGCGACTAAGGCAGTTTTTTGTTTCATACCCTTAGACATACGCTTTAAATTGGCTGTTGGGTCAAGCTGTAAAGCATTAATTATGCGTTCAGCTTTGCTCATATCCGTTACACCAAGCATTTCTGCTTGGAAGTTAAGAAATTCAGAACCGCTTTCTAATGGTGGAAAGGCAATTTCTCCTGGGAGATAACCCATCCACTTCTTAATTTCTTCAGCGTGTTCCCAAGCATTAAGGCCATAGACTGTTGCTGAGCCAGAATCAGGTTTTAAGAATCCCATGATGTGGCGTAATGTTGTAGTTTTACCTGCACCATTTGTACCGCAATAGCCAAATGTCTTGCCTTTTGGAACGACAAAGGAGATATCAAATACTCCTCTACCTTTTCCATAATCTTTAGTTAAATGTGAAACCTCAATAGCAATTTCATCTTTGGAGAACTTCTTTAAGCTTTGAGCGTGTTCATAAATATCGACTTCTTTTTGCTTCTTTGCCATATTTTGCCCTCCTATTTCTTATTGCCTACAACACCACCAAGGCCACCAAATGTTTTTTCTTCTTTATAGAAGGACATAAAGTAATCTTGGAGAGTGTAAGGTTTCTCTAAAAATGTATCAAGCTTAATGCCTAACATTGAGTCAATAAACTTTTTGTAGTATTTTTGATCAAACTTCACTGTTACGGTACGACGAAGTTCATTTGTTGCGACAATTTCAAATGGGCAAGTTTCTAAGTATTTCTTATAACTTGCATCATCTTTCATACGTAAAACGTATACTTTAGTTGAAATTTGTTTAACTTCTTCAGCATTAAATGTTGAAACGTGTTTTCCGTCTTTAATAATGGAAATAATGTCACATGTAGCTTCAACTTCACTAAAGATGTGGCTAGAAAGAAGAATGGTTTTACCGCGTTTCTTCTCCTCTACAACAAACTTAATAAAGACTTGTTGCATAACAGGATCAAGTCCAGATGTAGGTTCATCAAGAATTAAAACATCAGGATCATTCATGAATGCTGCAACAACAGCAAGTTTACGTTTGTCACCTAGTGACATTTCTTTTACCATTGGAGATGGGTCGAGTTTAAAGAGGTCGAGAAGATATTTTAAACGTTCTTCGTTTGCCTCTCCCCTCATTTCTTGCATCATTTTTATAAATCCCCAGCCATTAAGACCTGCAGGAATGGATGGTTCGCCAGGGAGATAACCAACCTTACCAAGTATTTCATCTGTTCTACCAAATGTATCGATACCAAATATTTGAGTTTTACCAACTGTTGGCTTAGAAAAGCCCATGATATGACGAATGGTTGTGGATTTTCCAGCACCGTTAGGGCCTAAATAACCATAGCATTCACCTTTATGAACTTTAATAGAGACATCAAAAACACCACGTCCATAACCGTAATCTTTAGTTAGGTTTTCAACGTTAATAATGACAGGTTCTTTTGAAAAGTCTTTCTTTGCCATAATTATTCCTTTTTTAGTTCAATTTTAATATCGTGATAATCTCTAAATTCAAATGGTTTTTGGTAGAAACGTTTCCAATCCCAATCAGTTGGTTCTTCACCAGCAATATGAGTTTTTTGATCAACCATATAATATGGGACTTTTTCTCCATTAGGACCAATATCATCAAACTCAGTTAAAGATAAACAAAGTTCTTTCTCCAAAGAGAAATCATAATCAAGTAAACCTTGATCTTCTTTGATAATACAACTGATTTCTGATGTTGTTGAAGGAACATAACCATCAAGTGGGAAGAAATAATATGAATTAAGTTCAGTGATTTCTTTGTAGATTGTTCCGATCTTTTTACCTTTAACACCATCAATGTTTTCGTATACAAAAGTATTTGAGAACACACCTTGATACTTTTCATTCATTTCTCCAATTTCATTGACGGTGATTTTTCCATCTTCGTCAACTTCTAATCTCGGATGTGAGCCATATCTAACTTCAGAGTTTTGTTCTCCAGGAAGTTTTTTATCTAATAATTCATCTAATTGATAGTATTTTAAAGAATCACCACCAACTTTTCCTTCAAAATAAAGCTCAACTAAATCACTAATTGTGTTAACTTTATCCTTTAGATATGGGTCGTAATCAATATAAAATCCGTACCATGCAAGTTGCATTTGGATATCATCAAGTGAAACTGGGAGTTGAAGTGTGAATGAACTTCCATTGCAATAGGAAACAATAAAGTGAGAAATGATATCAGTGGCATCTAATTCAAGTAAATCCATTATGGTATTAAATTCTTCACCTAAATCAAAAGCAATTTTCACTTTATTTCCGTACTTAGCATCAGCTAAATCTAAAACTTTGTAATAGCCAGGAATTTGTGATTTACCACTCAAATCAATATTAAATAATTCACTATTCGAAAGAGCCTCTGAAGCTAAAGCTAGTAAAGTTTCTGAATCTTCACCATCTAAACTAGAATTAACTAAACCGCTCATTTCTAAACATGCATTGAAGTTTTTATAACCTTCTTTAACAGTAGAAGCTTCATCTTTAAGCTCCATTTCAATGCTAACACGTGTTTCGTTACTGCCCTGTCTTCCTAAGAGAAATTGATACTTTCCATACACGGAAGCGTCACCACAGGACGCAAGACAGGCAGAAGCAAGCACTAATAACGGTAACACTTTCTTCATAACTATACCTCCGATTTAATAACTATCGGCAATTATACCACTATGGTATCAATTATGATATAAAATAATTGCACTAATCGTTAAAAATTATGCTATTGTAATTGTATGTTAAGTAGAAGCGAGTATTATTTGGAAATATTAGAATACCCAAAAGAGGAACTCTTTGAGATTGCAGAAAAAACAGCTGCATTTATTTTGCACACCATTAAAGATCAATACGGAGATGGTGATTTACCATATGATCTTACAATTGACCTAGTTTTTACATATGCATTTTACGATGGCTATGTAACTGAAGAAAAAAGAGAGTTAATCAAAAATATCTTTACTATGGATATGTCTGACGAAGATCTTCTTGGTTTAGCGAATTTTCACAAAAATGAAGGTAGAGAAGAACGAGATAAAATTCTTAATAAATTAAGAAAAAATGAAGAATTCGCAGACGCTGAATTCTTACTAGCAATCTCCATTTACGCTCTAGATGGGGAAATAACCAAAGAAGAACAAAACTTTATTGAATCAAACATAAGACAAGATATCATTAAATACAAAAAAGGGAATGCATAGCATCCCTTTTATTTTACTGTATCAACGAATTCAACGTTTCGTTTGGCTTTCTTCCATTTTGGTCTAGAGAAAACACCAATAACGATACCAGCGCAATAAATAATCATAAAGATTGGGAAACCAAATATTGAAGAAGCAAGCTTCTTAAATGGTTGACCAATTTTCTTTTTGTCGAGGAAATAAACCACCAATGCTTGGATAATAAATGGAAGAACAAAGGCACAAAGAAGTAAAATTCCGATAAGTTCCAGTGCCCAAAACGCTTCCCCTGTCGCTCCAGTTACAAAATAATAAGTGATACGGTAAGCATAATAACCTGGTAACCAAGTACAGCACAAAACTGCAATTGGAATGAATAAGAGGTTCAAGAACATGTCAATGTAGCAGAATCTCCAATATCTAAAGAATTTGAAGAAACACATCACACCTTTAGTCCAAAATAACTTATGCAAACCATTGCCCATACGAATATTTCTTCTAAAACAGTCTTTGACTGTTGAAGGTTGGTCTTCATATAAAATTGCATCTGGAACGTACATGTTTTTACGTTTCTTATCCATGTTTCTAATTGTAAATTCTGTATCTTCACTTGTTCCAGTGCAAATCCATCCGCCATCTTCCTTAATTGAAGATGCAGCAAACATCATTCCACCGCCAAGGAGGAATGTGTCTGTATGAAGACCAGCACGGGCATGGCAATTAAATCTAGAATCTCTAATGTACCAAAGACCTGAAACACCTGCGACCATGTTTTGAGTTAAATTTGATGCATGGTTATAGCCTTTTGCAGCTTTAGCGCCACTTTCAAAAGCGTTGTTCATATGTCTAATGTAATCTTTATCAACGATGTCATCAGCATCGAATCTAACAAAGAAATCAAAATTATCGATTTCAGGCATTAATTTATCGAATAAATAGTTTAGAACCCAGCCAACTTTATGTTTCTTTTTGTCTGGTTCGTGGCGTTCGATAACTCTTACTTTTACTTCGCCATCATAGCTTCTAACAATGTCTGCTGTATTATCGGTGCAGTTATCTGCGGCGACAATAATTTCATATTTATCCTTTGGATAATTGAGTTGAAGTAAACCTTCAATTGTTCTACCGATAACTTCAGCTTCATCTTTTGCTGCAATAATAATGCCACATCTATGGAATTCTTTTGCTTCCTTATATTTTCTTGGCTTAAGCCAGAAAAGTAAGATGTAAATAATTTGTGAGCCAAAAGCAATACCAATAATTGTGGTAAGAACTGTGTTAATAATGTCTAATACATTAAATACTGTTGGATCCATCTTAAATCAACTACTTTCTATTATTGAGGAAAATTCTCAAACCGAATCCTAAATAACAAGCAACTGTTAAAACGACAAAGATTGCGACAAACCAGTTAAAATTTGATACAGCAGTAAAGTTTAAAAGTACAACTGAACCGCTTAATGCGAACATAGCAATAACTGGGGAATAATCAAAACGTATTTCACCTTTGTTCATAAATTCATAAAGCATAAAACCAAATAAAGGAATTTCTGCAAAGACTGCAAGTAATGTAAAAACATAGAATGGTACTTGTGTTGCTTCATTAACTGATGTGTATGCTACTGGAATAGCCATTGAAAATAAGGTGAGGAAAATAACTGAAACAATTGAGTTATAGTTGTTCTTATTGCGCTTACAGGAGTCAATAGTAACGCATATCATGGCACCAATTAAGAAGCCATACGCTATAAATTGAAGCCAGGAAAGAGTGAATCCTGTATGCATCATTCCTGAAACAAGAAGGATCATTGATCCTAAAATAACTTCTTTCCAGTTGAACTCATAATTTTCTGGTTTAAAGAGTTGAACTGTCATTTTGAAAATAGGTTCTGCAAGTAAAACAGCACCAACTGTGATAGACAAAACAACAATTGCGTAATAAATAGTTGGCATTACGTTATTGCTAACAAGTGCGTATTCACCACCATTTTGAACACTTAAAATTAAAGCTACGATACGCTCAACTAAAAGTATGAGTGTATAGAGAATAAACCCTATAGAAACTAGACGATTTAATAATTTATTCATAATTAAAAACCTTTTTGATATTAATATAATAACAAAAAACAGATCCAATTTGAATCGAATCTGTTATTTTTTGAATTATTTCTTATACATGCCTTCTTTTGGCATCCTAAATGGAGGTTTTAGTAAACTCGAATTTTTAAACATAGAGTAGTCAAAATCACCACCCATATTATTCGCTAAAGCTTCAATTTCTCCCCAACCACTACTTGAAAAATCTAAACATGTACCATCTTCAAACATTGGAACAAGTTCAATGTCATCACCACCAAAGAAATAATCGTGTTCTGCAATATCATTAATTAATGCTGCAACTTTAGCATCATTTTGCTCGCCAAATTTAGGATGCATACACGGATCAACCCAACCAATGACTTTTCTTTTGGTGTTTTTCCTAAGTTCATTCCAATAGGAAAGTTTCTTGTTTGCCTTATCTTCTTTATATTTATCGATAGCATCAAAAGGTGGATTTTTCTTCCAAATTTCTTTTGATTCTTCATCGTTTAAACATTCTTCTTGGAACGGAACTTCATCATAATCTGTTACGACCCATTGGTTATCAATAGTTAAAAGAAGTGCAAAACATTGGTTGTGATTAACGCAATACAAAGTATTTTCTATTCTATAAAGTACTAATCCAAATGTTTTACGAAACAATTCAACGTCGTCTTCTTCTTCAAGTTGAACATACTCAAAATCGCCATGTTTTTCTTTCTTCATATGAATTCCTCATTAATTGCTAAGATTATTATATAGTAGAAAAGTTAAAACTGCTTTTATTTGTTAAACAAATTAATTACTCATATAATATTAAGCGGGAGATTTACTATGAATAAAACCGAATTAATCGAATTAACTCAAGAACTTCTAGGCTTAAAAAGCCTTGAAGATAGAAAAGATGATTTGCTTTTCTTAAAAAGAGAGTACAAACACTACTCAAATAGAGATGAAGACTCATTTTATGAGCAACAACTCACCAACAAGTTCATTAATTTATATTTAGAACTTGCAAAGAAAGAACCAAAACTCGTTCAATCAAGTGCAGATGAAAGAAAAGAAATCATCGAAATGACAAAAGCTTTAATGTCTAGAGATGACATTCTTAAAGCATCAAGAGACTTAGATAATTACATCGACGCCTTTAAAAGAGCTGGAAGCTCCTCTAAAGAAGTCGATGATGCATTATGGGCTGAATTTAGAGAAGCCAAGAATGCTTTCTTAAATAAGAAAAAAGAATTCTTCGAAAACTTAGATAAAGCTAACGAAGAAAAGAAAGCCAAAAAGCTTGAAATTATCGCAAAAGCAAAAGAACTTCTTGTGATTAAAAACATTAAAGAATCCAACGACAAGATGGATGCTTTAATGGCTGAATGGAAAGCCATTGGCTTTTCAGGCAGAGATAATGATCAAGCTTTATGGGAAGAATTTTCTGAAGTTCGTAAAGAATTCGAACAAAAGAAGAGAGAACACCACCACGAGATGATCAAAGAATTTGAAGTAAGAGCAGAAAAGAAAGAACAAATGATTAAAGATATGAAGAAATTAATCGCTGATGCTTACTTCACTCCAGAAGAAGTCAAACAAGTTAAACAATTAGACTCTGACTTCAAACACATCGGATTCGCTGGTAAAGAAAAAGATGATGATTTGTTTAATAGATGGAACGCATTAATTAAACAATACTTCGAAGAAAAGAAGTTCTACGCTGACTAATTATCCAAAATATCAAAAAAGGCCATTCAATCATGAATGGTCTTTTCTTTATTCTCTTGCCTTTAGACCGAATAGGTTGTAAAGGCCTGATTATTCGCTATATATAGGGGTTATTTGTTTAAAGAGTATACTTTTTCACCCTCAAAGTAAGTATTTAAGATTTTTGCGTTATGAATTGTATTTAACTCACTTCCTTGGTAGTTTAAGAAGTTTGTATCTAAGACAACAAAGTCTGCGTATTTACCAACTTTAATTGAGCCTCTTTCATTTTCAAGACCAAGTAACCAAGCACCATCAATAGTTAATGCTTTTAAAGCTTGTTTTACACTTAAAAGTTCTTGAGGTGCAAATGCTGGAGCATCATTGTTATAGCCTTGGCCAGTAGTTGCAACTTCAATAACGTTCATAATGTTTCCTTCAAGATCCATTGCTGCTGGAGCATCAGTTGAAGAAGAAACAAGGACGCCTTTGTCTACTAATGATTTCATTGGATAACCAGCCATGTAGTATTCTTCACCCATGTTATCCATGACTTTTTCTCTAATAGCTTTAGATTCTGGATCATTAACACTATAGTCATAGTGCCAAATCAAGTTTGCTGCAACTGGGATGTTATTTTTAGCACATCTATCAATATCTTCAGTTTTAATATTTCTAACGTGGTCTAAGCTATTTCTAAATTGTTTATTATTAAGTTCATTTGAATTGATATAAGAATCAATCATTGCAGTACATGCGGCATCACCGAATGAGTGTGTATGCACAGTAATTCCTTTGTGGTTTGCATAGGCAACAATTGCATCAAGCTCTGCCTGATCCCAAATAATGTTGCCATATTCTTTTCCTGGAAGAGGATATTTGTACTTATGAGAAATCCATCCTGTTCCACTTTCAACAACACCATCAGCAAATAATTTGATATAAGCTGGGTTACAATGCTTACCAGTGTATTTGTCCATAATGTCCACCACATCTTCGACTCTAGTTTTGTAAATCTTAGAATCAAAGCTCTTAATATTGAAACATTCAGCAACATTTATCTTTAAAGCGCCATCATCATCCATCTTTTTAATAGCTTCAAATAGACCGGTTGGATCATACATATTTGTAAAAGCATCAACAGCATTGGTATAGCCGTATCTTAAAAGTTCATTTTGAGCATAAGTACATGCCGCTCTATATTGAGTATCATTAAGAGGTCTTGAAATTGTTTTATCAGTCATATAGAAAACGGCTTGATCACCAACATAGCCTGTTGGAACACCATCGTCATCCAAATCAACAGCACCACCTCTAACAGTTGGATTTTCTTTAGAAACACCAGCTTTAGCAAGTGCGGTTCTATTACAAACAGCAGCGTGACCAGCATTATCAATTAAAACTACAGGGATACCTGGTGCTCTGCTTTCAATTTCATCAGCAAAATTATGTTTTTGTGATCTCATTTCCATCAAATCTGTTGTTTTCCAGCCAAAGGAAACAAACTGGGTAATATGGTTGTTTTTAAACTCTTTCTCAAGTGTATTTAATACATCTTCATAGGATTCATTACAACCGATAAGTTGATTAGCAAGACCTGTACCATCAAAATAGTGAGCGTGGCCTTCAGTACAACCCGGAATAACTAAACCATCGCTTTCAAGGATTTGGGTTTTATCTTCCTTAATGTATTTTTTAGCGCCATCGCTATTTCCAACATAAATGTATTTTCCGTTTTTAACTGCAAATGCTTGAGCTTCACTGTTATTCTCGTTTTCTGCAGTGTAAATATTGGAATACACAACTAAATCAGCTTCTTCAACTCCACATGAAGTTAAAGCACCCATTGTTAAACACAAAACAGGTGTTACAAACATTGTTTTTAAGATTTTGTTTTTTGCCATAATTTTTGCCTCTTATAATATTTATTTTTTAATTACTTTAAAAAAGTAAATAAAATAATTTAAATTATATAATGAACCACAAAAGCATGCCTAAACCAAAGGATAAGATGTTTGCGGCCACTGTGTAAAGTAGAATTGGTAACTTTGATTTACCATCTTTTCTTTCACAGAATTTCATAAAGACTAAAGCTTCCACTACAACTATTGCAATTTCAACAAATGCATAGATGAAAGCAAGCCATGGATTTTTACCATTAAAGTGTGCAGTTAAGTTTAAAGCAACGTTTAAACCAACTTGTGTTATAGCATTCGTAATTGCGATAACAATGAAAGATTTTTTAGTAAATTTAAACGCTAAAGCTAGCAATAATTCAATACCAAGGGTAACTGCAAGTCTAAGGAAGAACTCCCCTATTTCTTTACCATACTGATATTTAGCATCAAGCGTAATTGGTTTTGATAACGCTATTGATCCATTTTGGTAATTAGCCATATCGCATTCAAAATAAGAATGGAATGCATAAGTTTTTGTTTCTTCACTTAAGTAATATTGGTTATTTGACTTATTTAATAAAATTAAAATAAAGTCACTTGGCCACATATAACCGCTATTAACAACAATTTCAGTTACACCAGTGTAAGAACAAGAAATATCACATAGATACCAACCTTCTGGTAAAGTAACAATGTTATAGACTTGGGTTAGTTCTTCTTTGTTTATGTATTCTCTATCTTCGGCAGGAGTAAATGCTCTATGTGGACCATAGAATTCTGCATTCATGCCAAAGGCAACAATGTAATCGGATTTCTCTAAATTTTTAATTGTTATTTGTGTGGTAGGTTTTGGGCCTGTGTCAGCACTAACTGCTGAAGCTTTAGAAGGCACTGCTAAAACAATGGCTAATAAGCCAAGAAATGATATAAACAGTGCCAAAAATTTCTTCATTATTTGTTTTCTAAGGATGATTTGATATCAGCAATAAATCTATCAAGAATTACTCTTGTAACGTTTTGCATTACAACAACGTGGCATAATGGGCCATCATATTGTGGAATTTTTCCACCTGCTAAGGTGTATTTCTTTACAATCCAATCTGCTGGACGTTTAAGATAAACGGTATTTGAAAGAGGATTACGCCATGCTGGATAACCAATTTCAGTTAACTTAGCATGTAAATATTCAGCGTTATCTAAAAACTCTTTTGCTTGTCTTCTAAGTTCTTCTTCACCAACGTGAGTCATAAGCCAATAGAACTTAAGAGGAGAAAGAGCACTTCTAGAACAGCTAATCATAGCCATATTTGAGTTTAAATAATCAACTTTAAATGAAGTTTGTGCAGCATAAACATCTTTTCTTGTTAAGAATAAGCCACATGGTTCATCAATACCAAAGAACTTATGTCCGCTGACAGCAATTGAGTCATATTTCATCTTTGTCATACTGACGAGGTCTTTGTGATCTGTGAATGGCAGATAGCCACCAAATAATGCAGCATCAACGTGTTTATAGACTGCAATTGGTTTAACTTCATCAAGAACTTTATTAATTGCAGTTAAATTATCAATACCACCCATGAATGTTGTGCCTAAAGCACAAACAACAAGAGCTGGTCTAGATGGATCAAGTTTTCTTCTTAAATCTTCTGGATCCATTGAACCATGTTCATCGAAATCAATAAGACGACATTCTAAGTTTTGGAGGTCTGCTAATCTACGGTTTGAGTAATGTGCTTCACTTGAAACGTAAACAATAGGCATCTTTCCGGTTTCGGATAATAACTTTTTAACACCAAAATACATGCCATGGTTATTACTATCAGTACAGCTATTGGTAATAAAACCCCAAACTTTATCTAGAGGAATACCATAGTAAGGAGCAAACATTTTAATTACTCTCTTTTCAATGCCTAAAGCAGAAAGTACAAAGTAATTCTCTTCATCGAATGGATCACCAACATTATCCATCATAAAATCACATAAACCTGTTTTGGTATACCAATCATAGAATCCAACTACGTTGGAATTTTGGTTAACTGGATAACCAATAGTGTCATCTAGCCTTAAATAAGTATGTCTGGCAAGATTAACTAATTCTTCATCTTTTAAGTCTTTCATAATTTTTTACTCCTTTACTTAAAGATTTTTATTACCATTCCCCATAATAAAGAGTTGTTGCACCACGTGATTTTATGTTCCTTAGAGAATTAATTGATGAGGAACTTAAAGCATCAAATGAAGCATGTTTTCCTTGATAAACACCATCTTTATCAAAGTATAAACATAATGTATAGCTTTCAAAGTTAACCCTATAATTATACTTTGCAATGTGCCAAGTAAGATAGCCTATTTGAATTCCATCAATTTCAGCATCAAGAACATAAGTTCCGCTGCCAGCATATGCGAATTTAAATTCATCCATTCTGAGATCTACACTAAATTTACCATTGCTATTTAAACTATACTCCAAACCGTTTTTTATAAACGAAGCATAACCATAGGTATTAGCTTTTTCATCTACACCTTTCATAGCTTCTGGAACATTTACTTTTGTATTGCCAACATTGTAGAAATAATACACTCCTACCTCATTATGATTCCATTCTAGATGAAAATAAGGAGTTTTAAGAGTAACAATAAAGCAATTATTTACTGTATCAATTTCATAGAAACCATATGTAATTACGCCACCACCTAGAGAGTAATCTTCACCCTTTTCAGCATCAACAACTCTGAAACCACCATCATCGCTTTCCAGTAATGCTGCAAAAGGAAGCATTCCATCGCACATATCGGTAACTGTTTCTAAATAGCAATCCACTGGAAACTTAGTTGTTTCTAAAGAACCATATTCATAACTTGTTAAATAGGCATAATCTGTACCCTTAACAGCATAGTAGTCATATGTTTCAAATTTCATTGAATTTTCGTTTCTTCTTCCAGCATAAGCTTCTTCTGTTACATAGTAATTGGATGATTCATTACCTTTGATTACTTCTTCATAGATGCCATCTTTATCATAGTCATATTCATCTAATATTTCTTTTTTAATTGAGAAGTTGCCTTTTTTAATCTCATTATAAAAATCCTTAAATTTTAGATCATTGGTAAACTTAAATGCAGTTTTATTTGGGTCAGTAACTCCTATTTGATCTGAAATGGCAACATTAAATGAGAAAGTCTTTGTTGGGAAATCACTTGCAGAATAAGTTGCTGAAACGTTATATTTTCCAACATTTTTAATTGTTGGAGTTTTGCTAGCGACTCCGTTTACTTTGTAAACAACAGAATAATTAATGCGATTATAATCTAATTTCTCCTCGTAACTTTCAAAGTAAGCTTTTAAATTAACTTCTTTACCATCGTAAATCCAACATAAGTCAGAGAATGTGGCATCCGGGAAGATTTTTTTAGTAATTGTCATTTTGGCAGTTAACACCAATGTAACATAACCTTCTGCAGTAATTGTTGCTTTAACAATGTATGTATCTTGATATTTTTGATTATTGTTTTCGTAAACTACATCTGCGAAATTTGGGACACCCTGAGCATAGATTGAATGATAATTACCATCGTAGAGAATAACTTGATCTTCAAAGGTAATACCAGTTAACTGTTTACCTTTAATAGTTAAAGTGGCTTTAAGATCAAGTGTTTGATAATGATCCGCAGTAATTGTTGCTTTTACAGTGTAAGTTCCAATAGCGGATTTTCCATTATTGGTATAAGTAACAGTTGCAAAATCTGGAAGTCCTTCAACTTCAATTGAGTGTGTTTTGCCATCATAATCAAAAGAAGCGTCTTTAAAAGTAATGCCTTCAAAGGTTAAACCTTTAATAATGAGTTTTGCGCTTAACTTCTTTGTTCTATAGCCTTCTGCTTTAACAGTGGCATAAACTACATATGTATTTGGCTCAATTTTTCCATTGCCATCATATGTAACAGTAGCAAATTCAGGAACACCCTTTACAAAGATAGAGTGTTCTTTACCATCATAAGTAAATGTTTCGTTTTTAAAAGCAAGTCCTGTAAACTCTTGCTTTTCTGTTGGCATATCTGCACCACAGTAATCGCATTTGCCATCAGAATTAGAATCATAATGGTTGGTGCATTCTTCCTCTTGTGGTTTAGGAGGATTTGGTTGAAATTCACATCCAGACAAAGCGAAAGAAAAACTCGCTAAACCAGCCAATATAAATTTTCTTAAATTTTTCATACATAAATATTAACACAACTTACTTAGTAATTGCTAATAATATGAAAGAATTTTAAAAGTATTAAAAAAGGACACATTAGTGTCCATTTTCTTATTTATTTTTATTTAGCTTATCAAGTTCTTTAACAACTTCAAGTTTCTTTTTGGCATCTTCAGGATCATTTGGATCGATGCTAGATAGAATTTCTATCTTTCTATCTTCAATAGCGTTTTTTGCTATTCCTTCTTTAATGTCTGTTTTCTTATCAAACTCTTTTTGTTTATTTCCTGTAAAAATTTTGAACATTACTAATCCAAAAACTATAAGAAAAACAATAACAACTACTAGAGCAATAATACCTGGTGTACTCATATTTTTAATTATAACCTAATTTTTTATAATTAGATATCAAATTCCTCATTAATGCTGATAAAGTTTCTGAAACGAGGTAAAAGTATTTCAAATACACCTTTTTGGTTTTTCAAAATCCCTCTTTTTATTAATCTGTCTTTTAATACAGAAATCTGTTTAATAGACATAGAACAATTCTCAACAATATATTTAGAGGTGCACTTTCCATTTTCTGGTATTACTTTTAGCAAAGCTAATTCAGATGCTGGAATGTTGTCATAGATTTTGTCGTAGCAATAATCTTTAAGTTTTTTATCGTAATCTTCAAGAAGCTTATCAGTGATTTTTTCTTCTTTAGTGAAAAGCGAACCAATTAATTGATATGCATAAGCATAACCGTTTGTTAATAATGTTAATTCCTTAATAACTGATTCGCTTTCGTTATTAAAAATCTTTTTATATGAATTGAAAACATCAATTAAATCCAGTGGTTCTAGATAAATCTTTGGAGCTCGATATAAAAATGTTAATGTTTTATTGTTTTGAAGAGAATGAATGTTTTCGTATAAGCCAGTCATTAGCAAGAAAATTTCATAACCATCTCCTAAAAATGATTGAAAATCATGGGCAAACGATTTCATTTCCTTTGAGTTAGTAACTTCATCTATTGAAACTAAAAGCTTTTTGTTGTGCTTTTTAAGATGAATAAGCATCTTTTCAAGTAAACTCTTAATATTTGAAATCGGTGTTTTACCATCAATTGAGAACGTTAAACCATGGAATGAGAAAGAGAAAGATGGTTTTAAAAATAAATGTTTTACGCTTTCACTTTCGTAAATATTAGCAGCAATCTGCTCAAGAATGTCACGATCTGGATTAACTTTAACAGTAACCCAATCTGTTTCTTCACTCATCATACTATGTACCTTGTTTAGTAAGACAGTCTTTCCACTACCTCTAACACCAGAAATTACATATAAATTTGAAGACGGAACTTCGGAGCAAAAATCATAACAAATTTCAGAAATTAGGTTGTCTCTACTTAAAAAATTATTAGGTAATTTGCCAAAAGTAAGATCAAATAAATTAACCATTTTAATTTCCTCCTCGCACTTTAATTATATTAAAAGAAAATCTAACATTCAAGAAAATTTGTTAGATTGTGTTAGATTTGTTAGATTGTGTTAGATTGACAAAAATTTGTTAGATTGTGTTAGATTGCTATCTTTTCAAAGATCTTAAATATTGCTTTTGCTCTTCACTAATGCGATAGCTTTCAATTGCTTTTTGAATTGTCTTATTGTGTGCCCAAGTATCAAGTGAATTATTAACTATGTATGGTATTGTTGCGTCCCATTGCTTTGCTAATGCAGTCGCAAAGAACCATGCTACCATCATATTGACGTAATATTCCTTAGTTCTAACGTTTGAAACAAGTTTTAAATATGGTTCTTTGAAATCGTTGTCTAAATAGAAACTCATTAACATTTCAATACCAAATCTACATGTATAAATTTCTTTTGATTTAATCCATACTTTAATACTTTCAAGAAGTTTGACTTTATTCTTTCTTAATGCTTTGGGAGACATAATGTCACATACAGCCCAGTTATCAACGTATGGGAGGAATCTATTTAATTCAAAAATAATTTGATCAAAATCTTTCATCCCTGAAATAAGCAAAGCATGAAGCATGTTCTCATCATAATATTTATGTGGAAGTTCTTTTAAGAAAGCTTTTGATTCTTCATTTTTACTATATTGCTTTGCAAACTGCCTTAAAATTGGCACTCTAACGCCTAAAAATAAACTAGGATCAATACCTGGAGTTAATTTGCTTTGAAATGAAGCATATTTTGCATCACTTATTTTTGTTAATTCTTTTTGCAAATTGTTCATTTTATCAATTTTGTTGAAATTACTGATTTACCAGTTTTTGATTCGATTTCTTTTCTTGCGTTCTTTGCTACATTTCCGCCCATTTTTGCAACAGTTTGATTTTGTTCAAACCCTTCTGGTTTAACCGACTTGCTAATTTCTTTTGTTGAAGCTTCTGAAAGCATTGTTAGAACTAATTCTAAATCTGTCATGTTGTCACGAAGATTTTCCTTCTTTAATCCCTTTAGTTCTTTATATTCTTTAATGCTTAAATCACTCCAAGATTTACAGATTTCATCAGTTAGAATTGCATATTCTTTTGAACTTGCTACACCACGTTCTTTCCATTCGTCTGTAAGTTCGTGTCTTATTTTGATAGAAAGTAGTCTTTGGTAAATCCATTCATCAGAATAACCTTTCTTTTTGTAATAATCCATTGCTCTTTGCATGGCGAGTTCTGGATCAGCAATCTCATTTAATCTTTCGCTACCAACTTTTGCTAACCATTGTTTGAAAGGTTCTGCTTTCTTTGAAGGTATGGATTGGATGATACGCAAAAGTACTTCTGCATTAGCAACATCAGTTAATCTTTGTTTGCCGTCTTCAGCTACCATTTTCAACTGGTTACAATTTGTAACCGGTTCAAATCCTTCATCTATTAAACGAAGTTTAAGAACCTTCCAATAATTACGTGCAGCTTGATATTCTTGCTCATTTAGTACGCCCACAACGTCAACGATAGAGAAATACCAATCTTGTTCTTCTTCGTTCCAAGTAACTCTTATTTTCTTATCTTCAAAAAGTTTGATTTTGTTTTCCATTTGTACTTCTCCTTTTCTATCATTTATATAGTATCATTTGTAATGAATACTTTCAATACAAATGATACATAGCAGCAGGCATTTTTTCTTAAAACATAAAAATTATTGAATCATTTCAAATAATCAAGTTAAAATAAATCAAGTTTGTAAATTAATAGGAAAAAAATTATGAACGCAAAATTAAAAGAAGTTTTTGATTCTTATCTTCGTGCAGATAAGCAACAATTAGCAGATGTCGGTAGACAAGCATTTGCAAACATCGTTGGTAAATACCATGATGTCACTAAAGATGAAGACACTGCATTCGGATTTGGTATGGCATGCCTTTCATCATTTGTTGTCCAAGATAATGAAATGGACAGCAAAGAATGGGCATTACTTGAATATATTTTCCAACAAGATATGAGTCAAGAACAAGCAATGACTATGTTCCGCTCTTCATTTGATAGTGACTATTACCAACAAATTAAAGAAATCGCTGAACACGATAGTTTCATGAAAGAAAACATCTGCCGTTTAGGATTAGCTGTCTGCGCAATCGATGGACACATTACCGATGATGAAGCAGCTTGGTTAGAATTCCTCATTCAATAAAGACTTTACCAATCATAATTAAAGTGAACATTGTTCACTTTTTTTATAACTTTTTTAAACACAAAAATTTGCATCACTTATTTTAAGCAATTCTTTTTTCAAATATATATTTAAATATTTATTTCTTTCTATAAATTGGCATTCTACTCCACACAAAAATTGCTAATTGAAGAGGAATACCAACAAAAAATAAATACCAAAGATTTAAATTATTTATCATTAATACAGTTAAGTATGAAGCAGCTATACCAGTCCACACTAATAAACTTATAAATAAAAATAGATAATGACTTCTATTAAACCATATTGATGTAAAAATAATTCCAATTATTGAACAAAGTACTACTCCCCAAACAAATGATAACCATGAAACGTTAAAAAAGTTAGGGAAAGCAACGAAACAAACAACAGAAACAAAAAGCGCTCCTAACATTGCAAGACCAATAATAATCAGTTTTAAACGTCTGCTATCATCTTCATTTGATAACATTTGAACTTTATTATGTTTCTCAAAAAAGTAGTCCATTGAAACACCAAAAAATGATGCAAGTTCTTTTAAAGTATCGCAAGTTGGCAAAGATGTACCATTTTCCCATTTAGAAATATTACGATCACTGTAGTTGAGTTTCTCTGATAACTCTAATTGAGTAAGTTTTTTTGATTTTCTTAATTTTATTAAGTTTTCTGCAAATATCTGATTTAAATTTTCCATGTTAAATATATTACTCTACTCTGAGTGGAGTTGTAAATTATTTCTCTACTAACTTGTGTTTCACAGTGTAGTGACTATTTTTTAATTAACCGTTAAATTAATAATCGTTTCCTATGTTGATAAAAAAGGAGATTGATATGAACAAAGTAAAGATTATTGTTGATTCCACTGTGGATCTAACAAAAGAAATTTATGAAAAGTATGACATTGAAGTATTACCACTTAATGTCTCTTTTGAAGAAGAAACATACCAAGATGGTGTTAATCTAGACATCACCACCTTATTTAAGAAAGTTGAAGAAACAGGTAAACTTCCACATACTAGTGCATGTTCACCAGAATTAATACGTGAAACATTTAAAAAGTACATTGATATGGGCATGGACATTATATTTCTTGGTTTATCAAGCACAATGTCCAGTAACTTTCAAAATGCTTTTATTGCAAAAGCAAGTTTTAAAGATGACAGAATTTATTTAGTTGATTCAAAAAGCTTATCCACTGGCACAGGTTTATTAGTTTTAAAGGCTGCAAAACTTGTTGAAGCGGGTAAATGTGCAAAAGAAATAGCTGAGGAACTCGAAAAAACTGTTCCAAATGTTGTGGCTCAATTTACTATTGAGCAGCTTGAATACCTACATAAAGGCGGAAGATGCTCCGGTGCATCTAAAATATTCGGTCATATTTTCCATATCCGACCATACATTAAAGTTAAAGATGGCGAAATGTATGTGTATAAAAAGCCTAGAGGGCCTATGAAAATTGCAGTTAATGAGCAACTCCAAGACATAAAGGAGGCTTTACCAAACGTTGATCAATCTGCTGTTATTATTACACATTCATTAGTAAGTGATGAATTACTTGAATATACAAAAGCTGAACTAGCAAAAATTGTAGATCCAAAATCAATAATTGTTACTACTTCAGGATGCGTTATCTCTTCACACTGTGGAAAAGGATGTATCGGAATACTTTATTTAATAAATAAATAAATCTATATTATTTTTTTACTGAGTCCAATCTGTTTGAATCAAAAACAGTAAAATTTCCTAAATCTGTCTCGTGATTTAAGCTTGAATACTTTTGTAAATAATCATGATATTCATTTTGAAGATTTTCGTAATTAGAAATGATGTCTTTAGACTCATCGACAGTACTTGCGAGTATTTCATCATAGTTATTAACAAATGTATCAATTACTAAAGCATCTAGTTTATGTGCTTGTTTTTCTTCATTTAATATCTTTACCACTATTTCTTTATCTAAAGCGTTTTTATAGCTACGTCTATAGATTAAAGCACTTGCAACGTCTGCAACTTGAATGATTCTTTCAGATAAAGATAAATCTTCTTCCTTTAAATGATTAGGATAACCACTACCATCAAGTCTTTCGTGATGACGGTATGCTAGTAAAACGATATTTTCAGGGAAAAGATCTACAATGATTCTGCGTGTACGTTCTGGATGAAGCTTTATAATCTCATATTCAGCTTCTGTTAGTTTTGCAGGTTTTTCAAGTATCTCAGTTGGAACATAGATTTTACCCAAATCATGGAGTTTAGACGCAATATATAGGTCTTGAAGCTCATTTTCAGATAAACCAAGCTTACGACCAATAAACTTAGCAATGTAGGCCATTGTTAAGGTATGAATAACTGTTTGTTCGCTTTTAAAATCAACTTCATATGCAAGCATATCAATAATTGGAAGTAATAATCTTTCATCTCTATTGTGGTCATCAAAGTAACTTCTCACTACTTCTTTATAAGAACCATCATTTAAAGCGTCGATAAGATGCATTTCTTCATCGAATCTTATAAAGTCATCAACATCATCTGGATTAAATATGGTTCCTTTATTATTAACGAGTTGCTTTATTAACTTATCTTTAGGTGAACCTGTTACGTTTAAAACATCGATTCTATCTAGTAAGTGAATTAACACTCCATCATTAAAATATGGAGAATCGATGTTTTCTTTGTAATAGGTATGATGATATAAAAGAACTTCACTATCGCTTTTAAGCGGAGAGAAGTATTTCATAAATAAATAGCCATAGATACAATGTTCTAAAGTATTTTCAGCATCAAATTTAAGTAAATTAAGGAATTTATCTGTTTTATACGCTCCAATGTCATGAGCAAAACAAGTTAATACTAAATTCTCTAAATTAATGTCATCTTTTCTATTTCGCCCTTTTGCCATCATTATCTCTAAAAAGGCTACACGTTCACCATGTTCAATAACTTGTTCATTAAGTTCGCTTAAAATACGCTTAAGTAATAAGTAGATTGAAATCTTTGAATCCATGAAAATTATTATATCAAAGGAGTTAATATAAATGAATTACTACCTGCAGCATTTTTAAACGCCTCGAATTCGACACGTTTAAAATTTTTGTTATTCATTATTTCCAATAACCAATGTATTCAATTGTATTTTTGCTTCTCTTCCTTGCCTATTTACTTTAATTAATAATTAATTTAAAATTTAAAACATGAAAATTAAGAATTTATTATTACTTTTAGCGACAACTTTTATTGTTGCAGGTTGCAATTCCAATAATGCTGCAGAAGATAATGGCTCTTCAAAACCTTCATCTGGAGAATCCTCTAAACCAAGCGGAGGAGGATCAGGTAATAAGGAAGACCAAAAAGAAGATAACACCCCTACTAAAGTTACTGTTAATGCTCACACTTTAAAGGATTCTAATCCGCCTATAAATGTTAATTTAAAAGGTGAAAAGGTATCAGAAAGTGTATGGGAATCATTTAGAACTGGTGACTCAAGTATATTTAACAACAACTACAACTACACTTATACTGCGACAACCTTTGGTTCACGCACAATTGAAAAATTTACTAAGAATGGTTACTACATGGAATCTAGTAGCGGAAAACTCTACTATGAAAAAATAAGTGGCAACAACTTCTATCAATACATTTCTACTAATGAAGGTTGGTTAAGACAAAAAACATCACTTGATTTAAAGAGTAAATATACATCTAGATTAGTAAACGAAGTCTATACACATATGTTTGATCAAGAAAACTATGAATATGATTTCCTTGATGATGGAGCTTATTGGTATTTATCAACAGCATTTGGAGCCTCTGTTAAATTCCAGAATGGTTATCTAACTGAGTTGCACTATTCAGTTGGAACAACAACCTTTGAAATTAATGCTTCATTTGAAACTACAATTGAGATTCCAAAGTCTTATTATTACAATTAACTTAAATAAAATAGATGCAAAAATTTGCATCTATTATTTTCTTCAACTGAGTGCCCTATTTTGATACAAATGAATCACCTATCATTTAATAGATTCGTAAGTATCAATAATTTGCTTTAAAATATTTTCGTCTACTATTTGCTTGTTATACAAAAGGTTAATTTCCGCAGTCATGTGCAAGTCTTGAATAGGCTTTGCAACTAATGTTTTATTTTTAATCTCGTTTAAACAAACAGATTTAGGTAATACAGAAATACCTATATTTTGAGCAACTAAATCTTTAATTGTAGATGTATTATCAATTTCAAGCATTGTTTTAAAATCATCTAAAGATAAACCGAGTTCAAATAAGTTTGCTGCAAATAAGCTACGTGTAGCAGATTTAGAGTGCCTTAAGATCAACTTTTCTTTCTTAACATCTTCAATTGTGATGATTGATTTATTTGCTAAAGGATTATCTTTTGACATAACCACCATAACTGAGTCCGTATCCAAAAGTGTTTTTGAGAATTTTGAAGATGTGATTCTACCTTCAACAATTGCAAGGTCTAATTCAAAAGTATTAAGTTTATCATAAAGATTTTTTATATCGTCAGAATAAATTTTTATGGTTGTATTCTTATTATTTTTGGCCATTTCCGCAAAAACTTGAGGGATTAAATTGCCTTCCAATGAGTGAGTAATTCCAACCCTGATTAAACGAGCTTCTTTCTTCTCGTCACTGATCTTAGTTAAAGCTTCCTTAGATAAGGCTTTTAATCTACGAGCATACTTTATAAGTATCTCACCTTCTTTTGTTGGTATTAATCCAGCAGAAGTTTTATTAAAAATTTTAATGTTAA
>JAKSVH010000009.1 GCA_024408085.1 Bacilli bacterium
ATCTCATAAAGCCGGTCTCAGTTCAGATTGAAGTCTGCAACTCGACTTCATGAAGTCGGAATTGCTAGTAATCGCAGATCAGCCATGCTGCGGTGAATACGTTCCCGGGTCTTGTACACACCGCCCGTCAAACCATGAGAGCTGGTAATACTCGAAGTCGTTATCCTAACCGCAAGGGGGGAGACGCCTAAGGTAGGACTGGTGATTGGGGTTAAGTCGTAACAAGGTATCCCTACGGGAACGTGGGGATGGATCACCTCCTTTCTATGGAGAAAGAAATTTTAGATTAGGGAAGACCTAATCTGTACATTAAAACCTAAATTTTTTAGTTAATTACTGGTGACGTTAGTTTCGGTGCAATCTGTTTAGTTTTGAGAGATCAGTTCTCTCAAGCTGTTCTTTGAAAACTGGATATTATAAAACATGTTCTTTCTGTTATGTTGCAACAATTATTGATTTCATCAATATGTTGAGAATGCGTAACAAATAATAAGCAAAATTGCTTAAAAGCAAGACAATTACAAAAACCTATATTTTACGAAGTTAAGTTAATAAGGGCGTACAGTGAATGCCTTGGCACTAGAAGACGAAGAAGGACGCGACTACCTGCGAAAAGCGTTGGGGAGCTGGAAGTGAGCTTTGATCCGACGATGTCCGAATGGGGCAACCCGGCACGGTTTATCCCGTGTCATCCTGCGGGGAATATATATCTGCAGTGAAGAAATACCGAGTGAATTGAAACATCTTAGTAGCTCGAGGAAAAGAAAGATTTAATCGATTCCGTCAGTAGCGGCGAGCGAAAGCGGAGGAGCCCAAACCGACCTTTGGGTCGGGGTGTGGACCACAATGTGGGATGTGTTATGTGTAAGGAGAATGGCTTGGGAAAGCCAACCAGAGTGGGTGATAGTCCCGTATCCGTAAGATCATAACCCCCTAGTGAGATCCTGAGTACGGCGAAACAAGTTATTTTGTCGGAAGGAGCGCAGACCACTGCGCAAGGCTAAATACTAACTAGTGACCGATAGTGAACCAGTACCGTGAGGGAAAGGTGAAAAGAACCCCGGGAGGGGAGTGAAAAGAATCTGAAACTGTATGCTTACAAAAAGTTAGAGCCCGTTAATGGGTGATAGCGTGCCTATTGAAGAATGAACCGGCGAGTTATGTTGTGATGCAAGGTTAAGCCGAAGAGGTGGAGCCGTAGCGAAAGCGCGTCTGAATAGGGCGACAGTATCCTAACATAGACCCGAAACCCGACGATCTATCCATGAGCAGGTTGAAGGTGGAGTACAATCCACTGGAGGACCGAACCGACGTTCGTTGAAACGCCCGCGGATGACTTGTGGATAGGGGAGAAATTCCAATCGAGTTGGGAGATAGCTGGTTCTCCTCGAAATAGCTTTAGGGCTAGCGTCTGAACATTGTTTGGTGGAGGTAGAGCACTGAATGCCTGATGGCCGCAACTAGTGGTACTGAATGCAATCAAACTCCGAATTCCATCAAATTTACTCAGGCAGTCAGTCTGTGGGGGATAAGCTCCATGGACAAAAGGGAAACAGCCCAGACCATCAAATAAGGTCCCTAAATTGATGCTAAGTGTTAAAGGATGTAGAGATACTTAAACAGCTAGGATGTTGGCTCAGAAGCAGCCACCATTTAAAGAGTGCGTAACAGCTCACTAGTCGAGCGTCTCCGCGCCGAAGATTTACCGGGGCTAAAGCATCATACCGAATTTATGGATTTTAGATTTATCTAAAGTGGTAGAGGAGCGTTCCAATTGCGGCGAAGCCGTACCGAGAGGAGCGGTGGAGCGGTTGGAAGTGAGAATGCCGGTGTAAGTAACGATACTGGGTGAGAATCCCAGTCACCATTAGACTAAGGTTTCCTGGGGAAGGTTCGTCCTCCCAGGGTTAGTCGGGACCTAAGGCAAGGCCGAAAGGCGTAGTCGATGGACAGCAGGTTTATATTCCTGCACCCGAATATATGCGATGTAGTGACAGAAAAGGCTAGATGTACCCTGTTATTGGATTCAGGGAGAAGCGAGGTACCTGTCTGATTGGCAAATCCGTCAGACGTTAGGGGAATACGTTAGGGAGCGAACGGGGCAACCCAAGTAGTGAAGTCATCGATGCCAGTTCTCTAGAAAAGCTGCTAGCTTAAGTATATTCGGCCCGTACCGAGAACGGACACACGTGGTCAAGGAGAGTATCCTAAGGTGAGCGAGTTAACTGTTGTTAAGGAACTCTGCAAAATTACTTCGTAACTTCGGAAGAAGAAGTGCTCCCGCGAGGGAGTCGCAGTGAAGAGGCCCAGGTAACTGTTTAACAAAAACACAGCTTTATGCTAAGCCGCAAGGCGATGTATATGAGGTGATGCCTGCCCAGTGCTGGAAGGTTAAAAGGAGGAGTTAGCCGCAAGGCGAAGCCCTGATCTGAAGCCCCAGTGAACGGCGGCCGTAACTATAACGGTCCTAAGGTAGCGAAATTCCTTGTCAGGTAAGTTCTGACGCGCACGAATGGTATAATAATCTGGGCGCTGTCTCGACAGCAGACTCGGTGAAATCTTAATACCTGTGAAGATGCAGGTTACCCGCGACTAGACGGAAAGACCCCATGGAGCTTTACTATAACTTAATATTGATTGTCTGTGCTTTATGCACAGGATAGGTAGGAGACTTTGATGTCAGGGCTTTGGCCTTGGCGGAGTCGTCGTTGGGATACTACTCTTAAAATACGGGCAATCTAACCTACAACCTCACCGGTTGGGGAACAGTGTTAGGCGGGTAGTTTGACTGGGGCGGTCGCCTCCCAAAGTGTAACGGAGGCGCCCCAAGGTACCCTCAGTACGGTTGGAAATCGTATTTCGAGTGCAAAGGCATAAGGGTGCTTGACTGCGAGACCTACAAGTCGAGCAGGGACGAAAGTCGGGCTTAGTGATCCGGCGATTCCGAGTGGAAGGGTCGTCGCTCAACGGATAAAAGCTACCCTGGGGATAACAGGCTGATCTGATCCAAGAGTTCACATCGACGATCAGGTTTGGCACCTCGATGTCGGCTCATCACATCCTGGAGGGGAAGTACCTTCCAAGGGTTTGGCTGTTCGCCAATTAAAGTGGTACGCGAGCTGGGTTCAAAACGTCGTGAGACAGTTTGGTCCCTATCTGTCGTGGGCGCAAGAAATTTGAGTGGATCTGTCCTTAGTACGAGAGGACCGGGATGGACATTGCAATGGTCTATCAGTTGTCACGCCAGTGGCATGGCTGAGTAGCTACCAATGGAACGGATAAACGCTGAAAGCATCTAAGCGTGAAGCCAACCACAAGATTAGATTTCTCATGCGTAAGCAGTAAGACCCCCGGAATGTTACCGGGTTGATAGGTCGGAAGTGTAAGTACAGTGATGTATTCAGCTGACCGATACTAATAGGTCGAGGACTTAATTTCATAAAATTTAATCGATTTTAAATCCGAGAAAATATACAAAGTAAAATTTGGGTTTGTTGTAAATAACTTGAGAACGTGTTTAAATTATAGTATCTAGTTTTCAGAGATTAGTTCTCTGAAATTGAAAAAGTCTGGTGGTGATGGCGCGGTGGACACACCTGTTCCCATCCCGAACACAGAAGTTAAGCACCGTAGTGGCGAAGGTATCCCATTCGTGGGGGAGAATAGCGAGCTGCCGGGCTTTTTCTTTTTATGCAGATTTTGGTATAATATAGTTATGAATAAAATTAATTTTATATTCCTTAGATCTAAAGTAGGCGAAAACGAGAGATTTAAGGATGCTGAAAAGGCTAAATTCTTAGATGAGTTAAATGCTCACGGGGACTTTAAAATCGCTCCAGATGGCCAGGAAATTTTCTTTATAGAAACAGGTGGAACTGAAGAACAATTTAGATCCATTTATGAAGAGCATAAAGAGCCATATTTTATTCTCGCGACAGACGCGAATAACTCCCTTCCAGCAAGCCTTGAAATCGCTACTTTTTTGAAAAATAAAGGCAAGAAATTTTACTTAATTCATGGCACTGCAAGTGAAGTTAAAGAACAACTAAAAACCGAGAATTTTTCAAAAAAAGCAATAAAATCAAGTGAATTCAAAGATGCAAAAATCCTTAAAAATAAACGCTATGGAGTCGTTGGAAAACCTTCCGATTGGCTCATCGCAAGCGACACAAATTACAAAGAAGCTGAAGAAATATTAGGTGCTGTTTTAGTGGATATTTCTACTGAAGAATTTTTAGATGAAATTAAGAACGCTAAACCAGTTTTAGATCCAGTTATTTTTGAACCTCTTGTTAATGAGAAAGTTAGCAAAGAAGTTATCGATGGTGCACTCATAATTTATGCAGCACTTCGTAACATTATTATTAAACACGATTTAGCAGGCATCACTGTTCGCTGCTTTGATTTGCTTACATCTGTGAAGAACACCTCTTGTTTAGCTCTCGCAATGCTAAATAAAGATGGTTACATTGCAACATGTGAAGGTGATGTTCCTGCAATGCTTACGATGGCACTGGTTAGAGAAATCACTCATCAGAGCGCTTTCCAAGTAAATCCATCATACATAAATATTGAAAAGAAATTTGCATATTTTGCACATTGTACTTTGCCTCTCGACATGTGTCTTTCTTACGAGTTTGATACACACTTTGAAAGTGGAATCGGACTCGGTGTAAAAGGCCGTTTAAATTTAGGAAAAGTTACCATTTTCAAGATTAACCGAAACTTAAAAAGTTTCGAATTATTCGAAGGAAAAATTGTTGAGAACCTTAAAAAACCTAATTTATGTAGGACTCAAGTTAAGGTTGTATTTGATGAAGATATTAGCGAGATGTTTACGTCTCCGAACGGCAACCATTTGATTATTTTCTATGGTGCGCACAAGCAAGAAATTCTAGAAAAACTTACTCACTAAGAGTGAGTTTTTTTGATTTTATATTTATATTATGATATATTATTCGCAAGATAATTTATTATCTTTTACAATATATGCCAGTTAATAAGCAAACAGACTTAGGAAAAATAAATATTACCAATCAAGCAATAGCAACCCTTGTAGCAGACGCTTCAATGGAATGTTATGGCGTTGTTGGTTTGACTTCAAAGAACTACTCTGAGAAAGCCTCAGCTGTTTTAAAACGTGAAGATTTAGAAAAAGGCATTGTTGTCAAAAACAATAAAACAAATATTGATATTTCAGTTTATATAATCGTAGCTGCAGGAATTAAAGTTACTGAAGTTTTACGAAATGTTCAGCAAAAAGTTAAGTATGTTGTGGGCAAACAATTAGAAATTTCCGTAGGAAAAGTTAATGTTTATGTCCAAGATCTTAAGAAGGTAGACTAATGAAAACTATTAGTGCAAAACTATTGAAAGAAATGCTCATTTCAGGAGCAAATAATTTATATAATCACTATCCAGAAATCGACGCTTTAAACGTCTTCCCAGTTCCAGATGGTGACACAGGAATGAATATGAATCTTACTTTAGCAAGTGGTGCTAAAGAAATTCAAAATAGAAATGACAGCGATGTTTATTCAATCGCTTTAGCGTTCTCTAAAGGCTTACTTATGGGCGCTAGAGGAAACTCTGGTGTTATTACTTCCCAAATCTTTAGGGGATTTGCCCAAGCTTTAGAAGGCAAGAAAACCATAAACGCCCAAGCATTCGCAGATGCATTCCAAAAAGGTGCAGAAGTTGCTTATAAAGCAGTTATGAGACCTGTTGAAGGAACAATCCTCACAGTCATCCGTGAATCTTCCAGTGCACTCGCAGGCAACGTAAACGAAGACATCGAAAAGTCTATGAAGTATCTCCTTAGCGAAGCTAAAGCTTCATTAAAACGTACTCCAGACTTACTCCCAGTCTTAAAAGAAGTTGGCGTTGTTGACTCAGGCGGTGCTGGTTTAGTTAAGATCATGGAAGGCTTACTTTCAGGCTTACAAGGCAAGTTTATTGAGAAAAAAGAAATCTCTGCAGAATCAGTTGATGCATCCGCTCAACAAGCTGTTGAATCAGATGAATTTGGTTATTGTACAGAATTCATTCTTCGTCTTGATCCAGAGAACAAAAAACCATTTATTGAAAATAGATTTAAATCAGTACTTCAAAGCCATGGTAACTCACTTGTAGTTGTCCATGATGATGACATTGTAAAAGTCCACGTTCATACACTTCATCCAGGTGCTGTATTGACCTATGGTCAATCATTCGGTGAATTCGTCAAAATTAAAGTTGAGAATATGACCGAACAACATACAGCCTTAATGGAAGAAAAAGCATTAGCTGAAGAAGCACCAGCAGAAGAAGAAAAATTTGAACCACAAAATGATGTTGGTTTAGTCGCTGTTGCAGCAGGTAAAGGTGTTGCAGATGCATTTACAGAGCTTGGCGTTAACGAAATCATTACTGGTGGCCAAACAATGAACCCATCAATTAATGACATCGTTGCAGCCATTAAGAAAGCAAACGCAAAAACAGTCTTTGTTTTCCCAAATAACTCAAACATTGTTATGGCAGCTCTTCAAGCAAAAGATGTTCTCCATGATGAAGTTGAAGTTATCGTTATTTCATCTAAAACAATACCTGAAGGTATTGCTGCAGTCTCACAATTCTCTCCAGACCTTTCAAATGATGAGAACGTTAAGAACATGAAAGAAGTTCTCAAAAACATTATTTCTGGTGAAATTACTTACGCTGTTAAGGATACAAATATCGGTGGTGTTGAAATCAAGAAAAACAACTACATGGCAATTATGAAAAAGAAAATTATTTGCTGTGAAACTAAATCCGATAGAGCACTTGAAAAAATGCTCAAGAAAGCAATCAAAGAAGACAATTATCTCGCAACAATCTTTGTTGGAGAATCTGTCTCAGATAAAGTTCTAAAAGAACTTAAAGAAGAACTTCCAGAAACCTATCCAAATATCGAATTCGATATTAGACGTGGTGATCAGCCAGTTTACGACTTCCTAGTCGGTATTGAATAAAAACAAAAATGAGCCATCCTTAGGATGGCTTTTTTATTGCGTATTTTCAAACAAAGTTATCAAGAAGTAAACATAATATGTTTTTATAGTGATATTTATTTTTGTGTGCTACAATACGTGCGGAGGTTTTATTATGGTCAAACTAGTTATTGATATGATGGGCGGCGACAATGGTTCACAAGCAACCGTTGGTGGCGTAAAGAAGTTTTTAGCATCGCACAAAGATTGCGAAATCATTGCAGTTGGTGATGAAAACGAACTTGATTCAATTAGAGACATTGTTAAAATCATCCCTTCACAAAGCGTACTCCCAATGGAATGTGGAGTTTTGCAAGCTATGAGACAAAAAGATTCAAGTGTCTATAAAGCTGTTAGTGCTGTTAACGAAGAGAAAGCAGATGGAGTTATTTCTGCCGGATCTACTGGTGCGTTCCTTTCGTTAGCCACATTAATCACTAAAAAGATTGAAGGTGTTGAAAGACCAGCTTTAATAAGTCCGTTTCCTACTAAAGTAGCAGGAAAATATGCAGTCTTATTAGATATTGGTGCTTCAAGTGAAAACTCACCTGAAGATTTAAAACAATTTGCTGTCATGGGCCAAGCTTACTGCAAAGCAGTATTTGGAAATGAAAACCCAAAAACCTATCTTATTTGTAACGGTACAGAAGAAGGTAAAGGCAATGACCTTTCAAAGAGAACTTACGCTCTTCTAAAAGATGATCCAAACTTCAAAGGTTATATTGAAGGACGCCATGTTTTAGATGGCGATGCTGATGTAGTAGTTTTTGATGGATTTACTGGAAACGTATTCCTCAAGACTGCTGAAGGTGTTGCTAAGATGATGGGCGGAATGATGAAAGATGCCTTTAAACACAGTTTATGTACCAAAATTGGCTACTTATTTGCAAGACGTGGGTTCAAACCAATGCTTAAAACCATGGACTATAAGAAAGTTGGTGGCGCATTACTCGTCGGTGTGAACACCGTTGCAGTCAAAGCACATGGTAATTCTGATCCAGATTCGTTTGCAGCTTCTATTGAAGTTGCATACAAACTTTGCAAAAACAATGTAGTTAGCAAGATCAAAGAAAATTTAAAATGAAAGAATTAAAAGATTTATTTGAAAAGTTAGGAATCACTCCAAAGCACGTAGCTCTCTACGAGCAAGCTTTCACACACTCATCTTACAATGCTGATGCAAACACAAAGCACCACGATTATGAAAGACTTGAGTTTCTAGGTGATGCCGTTATTGATTGTGTTGTTGGAGAAATGGTTTTTGTCGCAAGACCAGAACTAGATCAAGGTCCTTTAACAAAGTTAAGAGCAGCACTTGTTTCAACACAAGGTTTATCTGAAATCTCAAGAACAATGGGACTTTATGAGTACATTCGCTTAGGAAATTCGTTCTCAGGAGATATTAAACAAGCAAATCATATTTTAGAGGATGTTTTTGAATCATTTATTGGTGCAATGTATCTTGATCAAGGTTTTGCAAAAACAAGAGGCTTTTTGGCAGATTTATTTATTGATGCTGTTAAAAACTTTGATGTCGATTCATTAACTGACTATAAGTCAAAGTTACAAGAAGAGATTCAAAGCGAACATAGAGAATCAGTTTCATATGAACTCGTTTCAGAAGAAGGACCAGCTCATGATAGAACTTACACTATCAAAGTAGTGTTCGATGGAATTGAAATGGGAATTGGAACCGGAAAGACAAAACAACAAGCAGAACAAATGGCTGCAAAAGAAGCATTACAAAAGGAAGCAAGAAAATAATGGGTTTATTTAAATTCTTAAAAGAAAAGTTTGGCAAAAAGCAACAAGAAACTGAAACTACTGAAGAAGAAGTTAAGGTTGAAACTTTAAGCGAACCAGAACAACCTGAAGCAAAAGAAAAACCAGCTCCAGTCGTTTTAGAAACCAAACCTGTTGAAGAAACCCCAGAAGAAAAGCCAGTTGTGGTGGAACAACCTAAGGTTGAGGAAGTTAAAAACACAGAACCTGCTCCTAAAAAAGAAAAGAAACCAGCAAAAGTAGAAGAGGCTAAAAAGACCGAAACCTATGTTAAAGGTATGGAAAAGTCTCGTGAAAACTTTGCTGCAAAGATAGAAAAACTTTCTAAGAAATACAAAAAGATTAATCAAGAATACTTTGAACAACTCGAAGAGATTCTTATTGAAGCTGATGTTGGCGTTAATTTAACCTTAAAGGTTATTGATGAAGTTGTAGCAGAAAGCAAGGCCAAGAAGATTGACGATGCTGAAGCAATTAATGAATTAGTTATTGATAATCTTTTCGAAGGCTATATGAATAGTGGAGAAAAGGTTGGCAATGATGTTAGATTCCAAAGCGAAGGTACAACAGTTCTTTTAGTTGCTGGTGTTAATGGTGTTGGTAAAACCACAACAATTGCCAAATTAGCAAATCGTTATATTAAACAAGGCAAGAAAGTCATGCTTTGTGCTGCTGATACATTTAGAGCCGGTGCAATTGAACAACTTTCTATTTGGGCTGAAAGACTTGGCTGTCCTATCGTTGTGGGCAAACCAGAGTCCGATCCAGCATCAGTTGCTTTCGAAGGCGCAAGACGTGCAAAACAAGAAGGTATCGATTTACTTATCGTTGATACAGCCGGAAGACTTCAAAACAAGATTAACTTAATGAATGAATTAGCAAAGATTTCTAGAGTTATTTCAAAGGAAATTCCTGATTCTCCACATGAAGTTTTCTTGGTTATTGATGCAACCACAGGACAAAACGGTGTAGTCCAAGCAAAACAGTTCTTAGACTGCATCAAATTGACCGGAATTGTTATTACTAAAATGGACGGAACAAGTAAGGGCGGAATCATTTTAGCAATTCGTGATGAACTTGGTATTCCTGTAAGATTTATTGGTCTTGGAGAGAAGATGGATGACCTCCAAGAATTTGATTTAGAAAAGTACTTAGTTGGTTTACTTATTGGAGATGTAAATGAATAACGTTGAGAAGACAAATCACATTAATAGATTGCTCGACATTTATGGTCGTCTTTTAACCAAACAACAAAATGAAATTATGTGTGATTATTACTATTTTGATTTGTCATTAAGCGAGATTTCTGAACTTAGGAAAATCTCTAGAACAGCTGTCTCAGACGCTATTAAAACAGCAACTAAGAAATTACAAAATTATGAAGAAAAAGTGGGGATTTGCAGGGTTTTTGATAAAAATACCACTGAAAACTCCAGTGAAATTATTAAGAAGATAGAAGAGGAAATTAAGAATGGCATTTGAATCTTTAACTGAAAAATTCCAACGCATCCTTAAGAAAGTTCGCGGACAATCTAGACTTACTGAAGCTAACATGGATGACATGCTTAGAGAAGTCCGTGTTGCACTCTTAGAAGCAGATGTTAATTTTAAGGTCGTTAAGGCCTTTATTGAGCATATCAAAGAGAAGGCTCTTGGTGCTGAAGTTTACACCAAATTAAATCCTTCTCAAATGGTTGTCAAAATTGTTCATGATGAGTTAGTAGAACTCCTTGGTTCAGGTGATTCAGAACTTAATTTTGAAGCACATAAGCCAACCATCATCATGTTAGTAGGTTTGCAAGGTACAGGTAAGACAACTTCTGCTGGTAAATTAGCCTATTTGATGAAGAATAAGATGAACAAAAAGGTTCTTCTTGCTGCAGGCGACGTTTATCGTCCAGCCGCTATTGATCAATTAGAACAAATTGGTAAATCAATCGATGTTCCTGTTTTAGCAATGGGCACAGATGTTTCACCAGTTGAGATTGCAAAGAAAGCAAAAGAAAAAGCATATAATGAACACTTTGATGTTCTTATTATTGATACCGCTGGTCGTTTATCCATTGATGAACCATTAATGAAAGAACTTAATGACATTACTGATGCAGTTCATCCAAATGAAACATTGCTTTTAGTTGATGCAATGTCTGGTCAAGATGCAATTAATGTTGCAAACGCATTCCATAGTGCACTTAATCTTACCGGTATTATTATGTCAAAACTTGATGGCGATGCCCGTGGCGGTTCGTCTTTATCAATTAAACATTTAACTGGTATTCCAATTAAGTTTGCTGGTGTTGGTGAAAAAGTCAGCGATTTAGATGTTTTCCATCCAGATAGAATGGCAGATAGAATTCTTGGAATGGGTGACGTTGTTACTCTTGCAGAAAAAGTCCAAGAAGAAATTGATGAAAAAGAAGCTGCTAGAGAAGCTAACAAGATGATGGAAGGTAAGTTCACCCTTGATGATCTTGTTAAAAATATGAAACGTATTCAAAGAATGGGTTCTTTAGGTGGATTACTTAAACTTATTCCTGGAATGCCAACTTTAACAGATGAGCAAAAGGAACAAGGCGAAAAAGAAATGAAAGTCATGGAAGCAATCATTAGCTCAATGACTCCATATGAAAGAGCACACCCTGAAGTATTAAAGAATTCTCGTAAAGTTAGAATTGCAAAAGGATGCGGTAAGACAAATGCCGACATTAATAGACTTCTTAAGAAGTATGAACAAATGCAAGAAATGATGAAGAGAATGCAACAATATAAAAAGACCGGCCGCATGCCTCCTGGTGGTATGGGATTGCCTCCTGGAATGGGCGGTGGAATGTTCTAGAAAAAAAGCTCCGCGATGGAGCTTTTATTTTGTGAATTTTTTGCCTTTATTTAAGGCATCTTCTAACCACTTTGGATTGTCGTCGTTTTGGTCTAATTCTTGAACCAATTTTTTGTCTTGTTTTGTAAGTTCATGTTTGGCATACAAATCAGGGCGATATTCCCTAGTAATTTTAAGTGATTCTTTTCTTCTATATTTCTCAATAGCAGTGTGATTTCCAGTGTAGAGGATATCAGGCACTTTATGGCCGTCAAAGTCCTTTGGTTCTGTGTATTGAGGATACTCTAGAAGGTTATCGTTGAATGATTCTTCATTAAGCGAAACATCAGTGATTGCACCATCTTGAAGTCTAATGATTGAGTCTGCAATTGCCATTGCTCCAATCTCTCCGCCGGTTAAAACATAATCCCCGATTGAGATGGTTTCATCAATGTAATTATTAACTCTTTCATCAACTCCTTCATAGTGTCCGCAAACTAAAACAATTTCGTCTAATTTTGCAAATTTCACTGCAAATTCCTGGGTAAATTGCTTTCCGCGAGGTGATAGAAGAATCTTTCTAGCACCCTCAGATGCATTAGCTTTTAAGGCATCGACAATTGGTTGGCATTTCATGATTAAGCCAGCGCCTCCGCCTACTGGTGGAGTGTCAACACGTCCGTATTTATCAAGTGTGTAATCACGAATGTTTACAATGTTAACTTCAACAACTTTCTTTCCGATTGCACGTTTAATAATCGAGTTCGTTAGGAACCCGTCAAACATTTCTGGAAATAAGGTTAAAATAGTTATTTTCATAGTAAACCTTCAATGTAATTAACAATGATTTTCTTCTCTTCAAGTGAGACAGATTTTACGAATGCTTGAACGAATGGAATTAACACATCTTTTTCGGTAGTTTTTACCCTTAAAGTTGCGTATGAATTGTACTCTTCAATTTTGATAACTTTTCCAATAGTTTTTCCGTTATCAAATTCGCAGGTCATGCCTACTAAATCTGTATAGAAAAATTCGCCATTTCTGAGGAACTTTTGATCCTTCTCAACGTAGAGAAATTTTTGATTAATTTTCTCTGCTTCTTCAATAGTGGATATTTCCTCAAAAATGAGGTTATCGCAATCGCCGTTTGTGCGGTGTAGTTTGATGGTAAGTTCACGTTCAATTTCGTTCTTATCATTTAAAAGAAAAACGCGACTGCCTTTTGAAAAACGGGTGTCGCGAAAATGAGTAGAGGGATAAATTTTAACTTCACCTTTAAGGCCGATTGTTCTAACAATTTGACCTACAGTAAGAAATTCCATGCTTATTTATTTTCTTCTTCGAATGATTCGAATTTTAAATGAATATGTTTTCCTTCATTCTTACCGGTAACAGAGATGATTTCTCTGAGTGCGTTTGCGACGCTACCTTTTTTACCGATTAATCTGGCTGTGTCTTCACCTTCAGTACAAATGAGAAGGACTATGTCCTTTTCATTATCAGATGGCATTTCACGAACCATTAAAGCATCAGGATTAATTAAGAAAGGATCAACAATTGTATGAATGATCTTCTCGTAGTCCATTATTTTGCTTCCTTTTTAGCTTTGTTGTACTTTTCCATTAAGCCCTTCTTTGTAAAGAGAGTCTTAATTGAATCAGATGGAGTAGCACCTTTCATGAGCCATTTTAATGCTAATTCTTCATTAATTTCTGCTGCTTCTTCTGGTTTTGCTGGATCATAGAATCCAATTTGTTCAACATAACGTCCGTCTCTTGCGCTTCTTGAATCTGCAACAACGACACGGTAGATGGCGTCTTTATGACGACCGATTCTGGTAAGTCTAATTTTAACTGACATAGTAGTAATCTCCTTTTTTTACCGCCATCTATTATATATAGATTATTAGTGGTGTCAAGTAAAAATACTTAACACCTTGTATTTGAATACATATTTGATTAAGATATTAGCCATGATTAAGTATCAGAAATGGATTTCAAAACATTGTGAAAATTCGTTAGAAAACAAGACCATTTTTATCACAGGCGGAAATTCCGGAATTGGGTTTGAAGCAACACGTAATTTTGTTTATCTTGGAGCATCAATTATTTGGGGTTGTAGAAACCTTGAAAAAGCTGAAGTAGCAAGAGCAAAAATTGTTGAAGAGTTTGCTAAAGCAAATATTTCAATAGTTCAAGTTGATTTAGCAGACACAAATTCAATTAAAAAATGTGTTGAAAATTTAGTTAAAAATAATACCAAAATTGATGTCATTTACAACAACGCTGGAGTGTTCAGAATTCCACAGGGAAAAACTAAACAAAATTTTGATTTAGTTATCGGCACAAACTTGGTCGGAACATATGTTTTGAACAAATTGCTTTTGGAGCATTATAAAAATTCTCAATTCATTTTTACAACCAGTATTACTGCAATGTTTGCAAAATTGAATCTCAAAGATCCGTTTTTCGAAAAGACCAGATATGGAAACTTCAAAGCTTATGGTAGATCGAAGTTTGGTATTAACCAACTTGTGTCATATTGGAATGAAAATTGTGTAGCAAATTTTGCACTTATTCACCCAGGTATTACGTATACTCCGCTCATCAAAAAAGCCTACAAATCCCGTATATTTTGCGCATTAGCTGCTGGTTTTATGAAATTATTCTTCCATACAGCCGAGAAAGCATCACTAACAGCATTGTTAGCTGTTGAAGAGAATAAAAAGTTTGCTTATTATGGACCTCGAGGTCCGTTTGCAATTAGCGGTTATCCAAAGAAAAGAAGGCTCATGAAGAGGTACTTAAAAGGTAATAAAAATACCTTTGATTTCCTTGAGAGTCTGAAATATTAATTAATTATTTGTTGCATCTCTTATAGAGAAAGAGTATTATCTTGTTTGCGAGTTTTATAACTCGATTAGGGCGTCCCGCTTTCAAGTGATGATATGAACGTACCGAACAATTACTAGAAAAGAAGGAGGAAAAGACATGAACACAAATATCGTTAACGAAGTTACTGCACGTCAAATTAAGAAAGATGTCCCAGAATTCAAAGCTGGTGATACAGTCTCAGTTTCCGTCAGAATTACTGAAAATAACAAATCACGTATCCAAGTCTTCCAAGGCGTCGTAATCCAACGCCGCGGCTCCGGTGTCAGCGAAACCTTCACTGTTAGAAAAATTTCTTCAGGTGTCGGTGTTGAAAGAACTTTCCCAATCAACTCACCAGCAGTTGCTGCTATCAAAGTTGAAAAACACGGTAAAGTTCGCAGAAGTAGAATCTTCTACTTACGTAATCGTTCTGGCAAAGCCGCTCGTATTAAAGAAGTTCTTTAATATTAGAAGCTTAGAAGAACCCGAGAAATCGGGTTTTTCTTTTACTCATTTTTAGGTAAATTAAACTATGTTTCTTGTAGTCTAAACTAGATGTGCGTATAATAATTGCATGGACGAAAACGTAAGTAATGAAAAACCGATTAAAAATCGAAAAGGATTAAGCGTCTTTTTCAATATTTTAATTACGCTTTTAAGCATCATTGCCCTCACTATTGCGGGTGTTTTGATCTACCAAAAACGTTATTTGTCGCCTTTCTGGGTTAATGGGCAATCAATGTATCCAACTTTAAATAAGTATGCTCTTGATCCAAACGGCCAACTCTACAAAGAAAATGGTTCAACAACATTGGCTGGCTCCAAAAATGTTGATTATGGTGTCATGGACAAGCATGAACGCGCACTGAAGAAAATTAAAAGATTTGACATTGTTGTTTGCAAGTACAGCAAAGATGACGCAAGCGACAAGATTAAAAGAGTCGTTGGTTTACCAGGTGAAACAATTAAGTTTGGCCAAGGAAACATAAACGGAACGTTGTTTGTTAAAAACGGAAACGAATTTTATGCAACCGAACAACCAGTTGATAATGAATATGTTGTTGCAGGAAATTATCCAGTTAATGAAATTACTTTAGGCAATGACGAATACTATGTTTTAGGTGACAACAGAGCCCATTCAAGTGATAGCCGCACCAATGGAGCAATTAAGTATGAATGGCTTATTGGTAAGGTTGTTTGCGTTTGTGCACATTGCGAAGTTCGTCAAGCAGCTGATGGTAGTCTAGAGCCATTTAATATTAAACACTTTATACCGAGATTTTTATGAAACAAATACACTGGTTTCCAGGCCATATGAAAAAGGCCCAAATAGAGGTTCAAGACAAGATTAAATTGGTTGATGTAATTGTCGAACTTTTGGATGCTAGAATTCCTCTTTCAAGTCGTAACCAAGTGTTATACAAATTAACCAAAGATAAAACCCGTTTAGTGGTCTTAACTAAGAAAGATTTAGCAGATTCTAAAATCACAGAAACTTGGATAAATTACTTTAAATCCCAGGGATTTGCGGCTGTTTTTGCAGATTTAAACAATCCTAATGATGTTAAAAATATTGTTCGTCATGTCGAAGAACTTGGTTCAATTAAGAATGCAAAATATGCAGCAAAAGGTATGAAACCACAACCAGTCAGAGCAATGATTGTTGGCATTCCAAATGTTGGAAAATCCACACTCATAAACAAGATATCTGGGCGCAAGGCTGCATCGGTCGAAAATAAGCCTGGACATACTAAGGCTCAACAATGGATAAAAGTGTCCGAAAAATTCGAACTTTTAGATACCCCGGGAATTCTCCAACCAAACTATAATGATTCTAAAAATGCAATTAACTTAGCACTTGTTGGATCAATGAACGAAAACATTCTTCCTAATGACCAACTTGCAACAATTGCATTCTTGTATTTACTCCAAAATTATAAGAAACAACTCACCGATAGATTTAATTATTTAGACTTCGATGCATGTGTAGAAGAGAACTTTAAGTTAATCGCGAGAAAACGCGGCTATTTAACAAAAGGTGGGGAAGATATAGAGAAAGCCTATAAAGTCTTCTTGAATGAAGTTAAAAATGGGGTTTTAGGTCCAATTAGTTTCGAAAGAGTTGAACAAAATGCTTGATTACCAAGAACAATTCTATTCTGATAAAGTAAAACTAATCGTAGGAGTTGATGAAGCTGGACGAGGTCCTTTAGCAGGACCAGTCGTCGCAGCAGCTTGTATTCTCCCGCGCGCGTATATAAATAAAGAAATAAACGACTCAAAACAGCTCACCGAAAAGAAACGCGAGGAACTTTTTGAGATTATCAAAAAAGATGCTATCGCCTATGGCGTTGGCATTGTTTCAGCAGAAGAAATTGATGCAATTAACATTTATGAAGCCACTAAAAAAGCTATGAAAATGGCGATTGATAATTTGAAACATGAATACGACTTAATCCTTACGGATGCAATGCCTCTTAAAGGTTTTGATGTTGAAGTTGTTCCAATTATTAAAGGCGACGCAAAAGCTTTACCAATTGCAGCAGCATCAATTATTGCAAAAGTTACTCGTGATCACATGATGATTGAACTTGGTAAGAAATATCCAGAGTATGGTTTTGAAGTTCATAAGGGTTATGGAACTGCAAAACATATGGAAGCATTAAAAGAACACGGACCTATTAAAGGAATCCATCGATTCACATATAAACCTATTCAAAAAATCACACTTCAAGAGATGAATATCTTCGATTTGTGAAAAAAAACAAGTCACTTTGTGACTTAAAAATTTTTTCAGCGAAAATGCCAAATCTACCTGAAATAAGTAGTAGAGGTATTTTTTATGAAAGCTAGAGAAATTTTAATTTACTTATCTACTATTTATAAGGGAGATTGGAATCAAATTTTTGAGACAATTACTGCAAAGAAGCAGCTTGACGAAAAAGAAATTAAAAAGGTTCTTAAAAATCTCAAGTCTAAAGTTGTTACGTGTTTTGATGACGATTACCCTCAACAATTAAAAACAGTTCAAAAGCCACCTTTTGTTCTTTATTACCATGGAGACCTCTCCTTGGCTAGAGATAAACATAAGTCAATTTCGGTTGTAGGTAGTAGAAAAAACAGCCCATATGGCGAGGCAGTAACTAACAAATTAGTAAAAGATTTATGTAAAGAATTAGTTATTGTATCGGGTATGGCGCGCGGAATTGATGGAATTGCACATAGGGCGTGCATCGCGAATGGCGGAAAGTCTATCGCAGTTTTGGGGTGCGGGATAAATGTTTGTTATCCCGCTAGTAACCTGGATGTGTATGATGAAATGAAGAAACATCACCTTATTTTATCTGAATACCCAGATTTAACTGAGCCTAATCCGTTATATTTTCCAATTAGAAACAGAATTATTGCAGCGTTATCAGATTGTTTACTAGTTACTGAAGGCCAGAGAAATTCAGGCACATCAATAACTGCTACAATAACATTAGAAAATGGCGGGAATGTGTGCTGTGTTCCTACTAGAATTGGTGAAAATTCAGTGTGCAATCACCTCATTGCTTATGGTGCTGCATTAGTTGAAACAGCTGAAGACATCTACCTCGAGATGGGTTATCGCAAGAATGAAACTGCTTTCTAAAAAAAAGTTCAAATTTTGTTAAAGAATATAACTATATCTTTAATATATATAAAAGGAAAATTAGGCTTTGACTTATGTGTTTTAAATGCCTATATTATATGGACTTATGAAGTTAGTTATTGTTGAATCTCCAAATAAATGTCACACCATCTCCCGTTACTTAGGAGAAGGTTATCAAGTTCTTGCTACAGTCGGACATTTACGTGACCTTTCCACTAGTGGAAAAGGTGGTTTTGGAGTTGACATTGAGAATGATTTTAAGCCTACATACGTTGTTTCTAGTTCAAAAAGATCAACAGTCTATGAATTAAAAGAAGCTGCTCGTAAGGCTGAAGAAATCTATCTCGCAACCGACCCTGACCGTGAAGGAGAAGCTATCGCCTGGCATCTTACCCAAATTTTAGGTTTGGACCCAAAAACAACAAAGCGTTTAGAGTTCCACGAAATTACAAGAGTTTCAATCAATGCTGCTATCAAAAAACCAAGAGTAATTGATATGAATCTTGTGGAATCACAAGAAACAAGAAGAATTATGGATAGAATTATTGGATTTAGACTTTCCAATATTATCCAAAAAAAGATTAAATCCCCATCCGCTGGTAGAGTTCAATCTGCAACACTTAAATTAATTTGTGATCATGACCAAGAAATTGCTGATTTCAAACCAGAACCTTATTGGACATTATCATTAGAATTAAAGAAAAATAATGCAAAAATCGCTGCAAATTTCGCATCTTTTGGTGATGTGAAGAAAATTGAAGACGAAAAGACCAATGCTGAAATCGTTTCTAAACTTAGCGGAAATGCAAAAGTTGTCTCTATTAAAAAGTCAGTTAGAACAACTGAATCAAAACCAGCATTTACAACCTCAACTCTTCAACAAGAAGCATTTAATACATACAAATTTTCAACAAAGAAGACTTCTAGTCTTGCTCAACAATTATATGAAGGTGTCCAAATTAAAGGTGAACACACAGGTTTAATCACATACATCCGTACAGATTCAACTTATTTATCAGATACATTTGTTGAAAGAGCAGAAGCATTTATTGCAAAGAAATTTGGTCCAGAATACTGTGGTAAACGTAAAGTTGTCGCAGTTGCTGGTGCCCAAAACGCACACGAAGCTATTAGACCAACTTCAAATCATACAACTCCTGAATCAGTTCGCGCATACCTTACGCCTGATCAATATAAGTTATATAAATTGATTTATGAGAGAGCCGTTGGCTCACTCATGGCTCCTAAAAAAGAGTCAGTACAAGTCGTAACTTTTGATGTGAATGGAGTTACATTTAAAGCTGAAGCAGCACAAGTTGTTTTTGATGGTTATACAAAACTTGGTTCAAGTGAAAAAGAAGAAACTTACCACTTCCCAGCATTAACTGAAGGTGAAGAAGTAAAGATTAACAAAGTTAATAATGAACAAAAAATAACCGAAGCTCCAGCAGCTTACACTGAAGCTAAGATTGTTAAACTTATGGAAGACAAAAAGATTGGTCGTCCATCAACTTACGCTTCAACAATTGCAACATTACTTAAAAGAGAATACGTTGCTTCTAAATCTGGCTCACTAACTTCTACAGAAGTTGGCCAAAGAACAACAATTGTTCTCCATAAATATTTCCCAGATTTTGTTGATGTTAAATACACAGCTCAAATGGAAGAAAAACTTGACCAAATCCAAGAAGGCGAAGTTTCAAGAACCGAAGCATTAACTGAGTTCTACTATCCATTTATTAAGTCAGTTGAAGATGCATCTGCAAAAATGTACAAAGATGACGACGAACCAACTGGACGTAATTGTCCAATCTGTGGAGCACCTCTTGTTTACAAGAAATCCAAATACGGAAATTTCATTGGCTGTTCAAACTTCCCAACCTGTAAATACAGAGAAAAAGAGGAAGAAGAACTCGAATACACAGGAGAAATGTGTCCAAAATGCGGCAAGCCTCTCGTCTATAGAGTTGGTAAAAAGAATAAAAAATTCATTGCATGTTCTGGTTATCCAGATTGTGATTATGTAAAGAAGGAAGAATCCGAGCTCGAAGTAGTAAAGAAATGTCCTGAATGTGGTGGAGATCTCGTTGTGAGAGGTCGTGGAAAGAAGAAATTCTTAGGTTGTACAAACTATCCAAAATGTCATCACATTGAAAAATTAGACAATTAAGTAAGCCAAGTGCTTACTTTTTTGTTATAATAATTCGCATGAAGAAAATTAACATAGTTGGTGGTGGACTTGCAGGCGCAGAAGCCTGTTACTTTTTTCTAAAAAGAAACTATGAAGTCCACCTCTATGAGAAACGTCCAAAAGTAATGACTCCAGCACATGTTACTGGTAATTTTGGAGAACTTGTTTGTTCTAATTCTTTGAAGTCTAGCAAGCTTGATAATGCATGCGGATTGCTCAAGGAAGAAATGCGCCACATGGACTCACTAACTATGAAAGTTGCAGCTGAAACAAGTGTTCCATCTGGTAATGCTTTAAGCGTAGATCGTGAGGCTTTTTCAGCAAAAATCACGCAAATTCTCAAGGATTTTCCAAATTTAGTTATTCATGAAGAAGATGTTGAAGACTTCTTGGAAGGGCCTACTATTATCGCAACAGGCCCGCTTACAAGTGATGTGCTCGCAAAGAAAATTTCTGAAACAATTGGTCAAGATTCTTTGTTCTTTTTTGATGCCTCTGCACCGATTGTGTTGAAGGATACAATCGACATGAATATCGCCTACAAAAAATCACGTTATGATCAAGGCGATGATAGCTACATTAACTGTCCATTTTCGGAAGAACAATATGATAAATTCTATGACGAACTTATTCATGCAGAAGTGGCAATGATTCACGACTTTGATAAAAACTATTTTGAAGGTTGTATGCCTATTGAAGTAATGGCGAAACGCGGAAAAGAAACTTTAAGATTTGGGCCAATGAAACCAAAAGGTCTTCAAGTTCCAACAAGAGAAAAATTCCATGCTGTTATTCAATTAAGACAAGACAATCTTAATGGAGATTTATATAACATTGTTGGTTTCCAAACTAACCTAACCTATCCAGAACAAAAGCGTGTTTTCAGAATGATTCCAGGTTTAGAACATGCTGAATTCGTGCGCTACGGACTTATGCATCGTAACACTTATGTGTGTTCGCCAATTGCATTAAATGCAGACTTTTCTTTAAAAAAGAAAGATAATACATTTTTAGCAGGTCAATTAATTGGAGTTGAAGGCTATGTAGAGTCTGCTGCTATGGGTATTTTGGCGGCGGTTTTCGCATTCCAAAGAATGGAAAATGTCGAAATACAAAAACCGCCATTAGAGAGCATAATTGGTTCTTTATATAACTATGTTATCAATGGTAATCCAGAGACTTTCCAACCAATGAATGCTAACTTCGGAATTTTATATAATTCAAACAAACATAATCGTGAAGAATCAATAAATAAATCTCTGGATTTAATCGATAAGTATTGGAGCAAGATTAATGAAAGAGATTGATTTATTTATTGAACATCTTCACTATGATTTGAATTATTCTGAGAAGACAATCAAATCGTATAGAAATGATATAGAAAGTTTTCTTTTCTTTATTTTTAATCAAGGTATTTCCATTGATGATGTCGATACCCAGACAATAAGAAATTATCTGTATACAGAAATGCAGAATGGCAAATCTAAGACAACATGTTGTCATAGAATTGCAGTTTTAAGGCATTTCTTTGATTTCTTACTAGATAAAGAATTCATTCACGAAAATTGTTTCTTATATATAACCGCACCAAAGAAAGATGTAAGGTATCCAGAAGTTTTATATATTGAACAAGTTGAAACTTTGTTAAATAGAAATAGATTAAGAACTGATGGCCTTATGTTACGTGATCATGCCATACTTGAACTTCTTTACGCTTCAGGTCTTCGTGTGAGTGAACTTGTAAACGTAAAATTATCAAATATGGACGTTAGAAATAGAACAATTCGTGTACTTGGTAAAGGAAGAAAAGAAAGACTTGTCATGTTTTCAAAATCTTGCCAAGCTACACTCATTGACTATTTAAAAAATAGTCGTGATGAATTATTAAGAAGAAATAAAAGCGACTTTTCGCTTGATTATCTCTTCTTAAATTCACAAGGTAAGCAACTATCTACAAGAGGCGTTCAATACATTCTGGAAGACATCGAAAACAAGACTGGATGTCATTATGGTTTACATCCACATTTGCTTAGGCATACGTTCGCCACACATCTTCTTGAGGGTGGTGCGGATTTGCGCGTCATTCAAGAACTTTTGGGACACGAATCCATCAACACAACCCAAATTTATACTCATGTTACTGAGGAAGCAATGAAAGCTCAATTTAACATGTCTCATCCACGTGCTAAAAAGCACGATAATTGATACTATTTTTGCATAGTTTATAAAAACTATTTGTTTTATTAATGCTGGAGTGTTAGAATACTAACGCTCTTTTTCTTTAAGAGAAAGAGAAATACACACATCATGAATTCAATTTCCGAGTCCCGTGACCACGGGGTCGAAAACGGGGGAGATTGTTCGAAGTGATGGAGGCTAAAACGAATGGAGGCCAAAAATATGGCAGAAGAAAAGAAAGTCGAAGCACCAGTTGCTGATGCTGAGAGCGTCATGGAAATGGTAATGCATGACGAAAACGCACCAATCATTACCGTCAGAAAATTACTCGAAGGTGGAGTCCACTTCGGACATCACACCAGAAAATGGAATCCAAAAATGGGCAAGTACATCTACGGTGCTCGTAATGGAATCTACTTAATTGACTTAGTCAAATCCGCAGCATGCATTTCAGAAGCATATGTTGCATTAAAGAAAATCGTTGAAGAAAACGGTAAAGTCTTATTTGTTGGTATTAAACCACAAGCAAAAGAACTCGTCGAAGCACAAGCAGTTCGTTCAGGTTCATTCTACATCACCAATCGTTGGTTAGGTGGTACATTAACAAACTTCAAGACAATTCAATCAAGAATTCGTCGTTTAAAAGAACTCGAAACAATGGAAATTGATGGTTCATTCGAACGTCTTCCAAAGAAAGAAGTTGCTCTTTTAAAGAAAGAAGCTGAAAAACTTGCCAAGAACCTTGGTGGTATTAAAGAAATGAGAAAGATTCCAAACGCAGTTGTCGTTTGTGATCCAATGCTCGAACACAACGCAGTTGCGGAAGCAAAGAAACTCGGAATCCCAGTATTCGGTATCTGTGATACCAACTCCGATCCAGACAGAGTTGACTTTGTTATCCCAGGAAACGACGATGCACTTCGTTCACTCAAGGTTTTAGTTACAGTCTTAGCAGACGCAGTTGTCGAAGCAAAAGGTGGTATCACCGAAGTTGCATATACTAAAGATGAATTAGAAGAAGCAACAATGAAAGACGCTGTCCGTTTAGCAGACAAAGAAAATGCTGAAAGAATTGCAGCAATTCGTAAAGCTCGTGCTGAAAAGCAAGAAAGATTCGAAAAAGCTCAACAATTCAGAAAACAAAGAGAAGAAGCAAAAGCTGCTAAAGCAGATGCTCCAAAAGCAGAAGCACCAGCAGAAGAAGCAAAAGCTGAAGTAAAAGAAGAAAAACCAGCTGAAGAAAAGAAAGCCCCAGCAAAGAAAGCTCCAGCAAAAAAGGCTCCAGCAAAGAAAGCTGAGGAAAAATAATTATGCCAAGCATGATTGAACTCATTAAAGAATTACGTGATCGTACAGGCGCAGGCATGATGGACTGCAAAAAAGCTCTTGAAGCTACAGGTTCAGATGTCGAAAAAGCAATTGACTGGTTACGTGAAAAAGGCATCGCAAAAGCCCAAGCAAAATCATCAAGAATTGCAGCTGAAGGCTTAGCAGGTGTCGTTGTCGATGGCGATAAAGCAGTTATCCTTGAAGTTAACTGTGAAACCGACTTCGTCGCAAAAGGCGACAAATTCCATCAACTTGTTGATGATGCCGCCAAAAACACATTAGCAAACAACTATGCATCAATTGAGGATGCAAAAGTTGGTTGCGCTCAACTTTTCACTGATGCAACAGTTTCCATGGGTGAAAAGCTTGATTACCGCCGCTTTGAACTTGTTTCAAAAGCAGCAGGTAATGGTTTTGGTTCTTACATCCACATGGGTGGTAAGATTGCAACCTTAGTTGTCCTTCAAAAGGACGATGCAGAACTTGCAAAAGGTCTTGCAATGCACATCGCAGCCAACGCTCCAAAATACGTTGTTGATTCAGAAATTCCAGCAGACGTTATTGCTCATGAAAAAGCAATCGCTATGGAAAATATGAAAGCTGATCCAAAGATGGCTGGTAAACCAGAAGCTATGTTAAATGGCATCTGTGAAGGAAAAGTTAAGAAATTACTTTCCGAATCAGTCTTAGGCGCACAAGTCTTCTTAATGGATGGCGAAAAGACAGTTGCCCAAGTTCTCAAAGAGAAAGGCAACAACGTTATTAAATTCGTTCGTTTCGCAGTAGGCGAAGGAATTGAAAAACGTAAAGATGACTTTGCTGCAGAAGTAATGTCACAAGTTAAATAATTTGAAAGGAGCCTTATGTATTCAAGAATCTTAGTTAAACTATCTGGCGAATCACTTGCTGGAAAAGGTAAAGAAGGAATCATTGAAAGTGAGGCTCTTTTAAATTCCGCAAAAGTAGTCAAAGCAATCGCTGATAAAGGCATTCAAGTTACAGTCGTTATTGGTGCAGGCAATATTTGCCGCGGTGCTATTATCGAAAAAACTGGAATTGACCGTGTCAGCGGTGACTACATGGGAATGCTCGGTACAGTTATTAACTGTATCGCATTAAAAGAAGCTTTAGTGAAGCTTGGACAAAAGGCTGTTGTTTTATCAGCAGTTGATGTCACATTTTGCGAAACTTACTCCCCAGAACTTGCGGATAAGTATTTAAAAGAAAATTATGTTGTAATGTTTGGTGCCGGCACTGGTAAACCATTCTTCACAACAGATACATGCGCAACACTCCGCGCTATTGAAGTTAAAGCAAATGCTATTTTAATAGCAAAGAACGGTGTTGATGGCATTTATTCAGATGATCCAAGATTCAACAAAGACGCTAAACTTTATAAAGAAATCAAGTGCTCTGAAATTATTGCAAAAGATCTCAAAGTAATGGATTTAACAGCAGTCGAAATGTTGAAAGACAAAGACATTGATGTTCGTGTATTTAACGCTTCAAAACCTGAAAATTTCCTTAAGGCAGCAAGCGGTGAAGACATCGGAACAACAATCAAGAAAGGATAAGAAAATGGACCCAATCGCATTAGAAGCAAAGGAAAGCATGGCTAAGACAATTCAAGCTTTCCAAAATGAACTTACAACACTTAGAACTGGAAGAGCCACACCAGCAATGTTAGATAGAGTTGAGTGTGAATATTACGGAGATAAAATTGCAGTCAATCAAATCTCCTCAATCTCATCTCCAGAACCACGTCAATTACTCGTTAAACCTTATGATAAAGGCGATGTTAAAAACATCTGTGCTGCTATAGCAGCAGCTAACCTTGGAGTTAACCCAATTAACGAAGGTGATTGCATCAGAATTACAATCGCACCTCTAACAGAGGAAACACGTCGTGACTTAGTTAAAAAAGCTAAGGCAATGAGCGAAGATAGTAAGGTTGCAATTCGTAACATCAGACGTGACTTCATTGATTTAGTTAAAGCAAGTGATGAAATGACTGAAGATCTCCAAAAACGTGTTCAAGAAGAAATTGAAAACGTTACAAAAGATTCAGTTGCTGAAATCGATTCAATCCTTGCCAAAAAAGAATCAGAAATTATGGCAATATAAGAGAGGCTAATGCTTCTCTTTTCTTTTTATTAAAGAATTCATCACATTATTTTGCTTATACGCTTGCAAGATTTTCGTGTGCCTGTGTATAATATACGCACTATGGCAAACGAGATTACTTTAAATAAACCAATCAACCACGTTGCAATCATTATGGATGGCAACGGTAGATGGGCTAAAAAACGCGGTCTTCCAAGGACAATGGGTCATAAGGAAGCCTGCAATAGAATCGTTGAAATTTTCGACTACTGTGTTGACTATGACATTAAAGTAGTGTCGTTTTATGCTTTCTCAACCGAAAACTGGAAAAGACCAGCTTCCGAAATTAAGTTCTTGTTCCAATACTTAGAACTATTTTTTAAACGTGAAATCGATAAAATCATGAAAGATGGAACAAGGATTATTGTCTCTGGTGATATTTCAAAATTGCCGGCAAAAACCAGGAAAACTACTGAAGAAGCCATTGAAAGAACAAAGAATAACAAGAATTACGTAATGAATATTTGTCTTAACTATGGTGGTAAGGAAGAACTCACTAGAGCTGCAAGACTAATCGCAGAAGAAGTGAAGGGTGGCAAACTTAAAGTTGAAGATATCGACGAACAAGTTATGGAAAATCATCTTTACACAGCAGGACTCCCGAATGTTGATTTAATGATTAGGACATCAGGAGAAGTAAGAACATCAAATTTCTTACCATGGCAAATAGCTTATGCAGAATATGTGTTCACACCGGTGTTATTTCCAGATTTTAAAAGGAAAGAATTTGTTGATTGTTTAATTGAATTTAATAAACGTAATAGAAGATATGGAGGGCTAGACAATGAAAAAGATAACAAATGATATTAGCGGTTCAGCTAAGAAATCCATGTTAACCAGAATTATTACTGGTGCAGCTTTAGCAATTGTCTGTATTCCATGTTTAGTTCTTGGCTCCTGGTGGTTCTTTGGATTAACAGTGCTCATTACATTCTTTGCAGCATTTGAAATTGTTAAAGCCACCAACTTAAAAGGCTTAATCAAAATATTAATTTATTTCTTAACAATTATATTTGCACTGGGAATTATTTATTATTGTATGTTCTCTAAGAACATTGAAGCAATACAAGACCAGGGTGGCAAAGCGTTTAATAATCCAGATTTCTTGGTAAATTCATTTAATGACATCACATTATCAATTATGTTGATTACATTCATGTGTGCTGTTTATTTCCTTATTTCATTTGCTGTTGAATCATTCTCAATTGCATACGTTTTCTACTTCATTTCAATGATTTTAGTTCTTGCAATTGGTGTTCAATCATTCCTATTTTTACGCTATTCTCCATTCTATTTCTTTAAGAAAGACTGGGGAATTGAGGCGAGCAAAGTCTACACAGATGAGTTTAAATATGGTCAATCCATGTTCTTATTTATCTACGTTATTTTAGGCACAATTATGAACGATATTGGTGCCTATTTCATCGGATTACTCTTTGGAAAACATAAAATGAATGAACGTATCTCACCAAAGAAAACTTGGGAAGGATTTATTGGCGGTGTTGTTTTTAGCTTAATTTTCTCATTGACATTTGCTCTTATTTGCGCTGCTTTAGGTAAACCAATTCTTCCTATTTTTGATTTACCACATCTCTATTTCTTAATTATCATTTCAATTTTGTTACCTTTGATTGCTGATGTCGGAGACTTCGTTTTCTCCTCAGTTAAGAGATCATTTGGAGTTAAAGACTTCTCTCAACTTCTACCAGGACACGGTGGAATTCTCGATAGAATTGATTCCCTTATCTTCGCTTCAGCACTTGTTTCTTGTTTAATTATCTTTATTAATCTTATTCTTAATGGAGCATTTAATGGATAAAACAAAAAAAGTTTTATTACTTGGAGCTTCTGGATCTATCGGCGGTCAAACCATTGATATAATCAATGAAGCTAAAGGTAAGTTTGAACTTACCGCTTTTTCCGTTGGAGAAAAATGGGAAATTGCAAAACAGCTTCTTGAGAAATATAAAACTGTTAAGCACGTTTATATTAAAAACTGTAGCGACGCTAAAAAGTTACAAAAGCTATTCCCAAATGTTAAATTCTATTCTGGTAAACACGGATTAGCTTCAATTACCCGTAAAGGTGATTATGACATCTGTGTTGATGCATTAGTTGGCTTTGTTGGCTTAGAACCTGCAGTTATCGCATTAAAACGCAATAAAGTTCTTTGTTTAGCAAATAAAGAAGCTTTAGTTGCCGGCGGAACAATTATCAACAGCATTCTTTCCAAAGGAAAAGGAAAATTGTATCCAATTGATTCTGAACATGTTGCTTTGGCAAAATGTTTAGCAAATTGTGATCCTAAAGATGTTAAACGTTTAATTATTACCGCTTCAGGTGGAGCTTTAAGAAATATTCCATTAGATAAACTTTCAGATGTTAAGGCTGAAGAAGCTTTGAAGCATCCAACATGGAAAATGGGCAACAAAATTACTATTGATTGTGCAACCATGATGAACAAAGGTTTTGAAATAATTGAAGCGTTCTATCTTTATGGCTATCCATTAGACAAAATTTATGTTCAAATGCACGATGAATCGCTTGTTCATTCAGCAGTTGAATTAAATGATGGAACCTTGGTGGTGGACTATGGAAAACCTGATATGCATAACCCAATTAGATGGGCTTTGTATGAAGGAAAATGCGATTATGAAGTCCTCAAAATTAAGTCTTTTGATGAACTAAAAGATTGTCATTTCCACGATTACGATCCTAATAGATATCCATGCACTGAAATTGCAAAACAATCCTTATTAGCAGGCGCTTCAAAAATGATTGCGCTTAATGCTGCTAATGAAGTTTTAGTACATAAATATTTAAGAGATGAAATTAAATTTTTGGACATTGCAAAAAATGTTCAAATTGCTGTAAATAACACAAAAATCCATGCAAAACCCTCATTATTTCAGGTTAAACGCATTGATAGAAAAGTGAGAAAGGCGGTCGAATAATGGCTTGGTACGAATGGCTTTTATCCATCTTATTATTCATTGTTTCGCTTGGTGCTTTAATCACAATTCATGAAGCGGGGCACCTTTCGATGGCAAAACTTTTCAAGGTTTATTGTCATGAATTTTCTATTGGTTTTGGGCCAAAACTTTTGCACGTTAAAAAACAAGGACACGAAACTTATTTCTCAATTAGGGCTATCCCTCTTGGTGGATATGTTTCAATGTATGGTGAAGGAGCAGAAGAACTTCCTGAATTTAAAGACATTCCTCAAGATAGATCACTAGAAGGCATTAAAAAATGGAAGAAAGCAATTATTGTTTCTGCTGGCGTTATTTTGAATGCAATTTTAGCTTTCGTTTTAATCTTTATATCAAATATGTGTTTCCCAGTAATGGGCCATACAACACGCACCGTTATTGCTGAAAATTCAATTGCAGCGGTGGCTGGAGTTAAGACAAACGATAGACTCAACTTCATTTCCCCAAGCATGTGCGAGCAAGATGGAAGTATTTTCCCAATCGAATATGACTACACAACTGATGATAAATTAATCCACGCCGGTAATTTCTACATTGTTGACAACTCAATTGAAATGGCTCCTGAGGCAACCCCAGGTGTTACAAAACATTTTACATTGGTATTTATGTTTACCGGAAACAAGGATAGTTCCAAATTTTCAGACTGCGTTAAACTTCTTCCAGCTGTAACCAAGGATGAGATTAGAAATAATCAGTATTTAATTGGAAATAAATTCTATTCTAATTGGATTGAAGAAGAAGGAAGTCCAGATTATTATCCAGACTTTACAGTTCCTACTTATACACCTAGTGAAAAGACCGAATTTGTGACCCGTCTTAGCTTTAAAGCTGAAGATGAGACTGTTTATTCGAAAGAATTTACAATGGTTACTGTAGCTGATGGAAACAAATACAAGTGGGCTGATTTAGGAATCTCGTTCCCAATTGTTAAAGAATGGTTACCAGCAGGTGATAGATTTAAACAAACATTTGTTGATTATGGAAATGCTGCAAGTGCTGTATTTAGAGGTTTAGGCGTTTTGTTCACTGGAGGCATTAGAAACATGTCCGGAATTGTCGGAATATTCGAAACCAGTGCCACCTTATTCACAAATTATACGTTTGCAACATATCTTTATTTCTGGGGTTTAATCTCCGTTAACTTAGCAATATTTAACTTATTGCCGTTCCCGGGACTAGATGGTTGGCAATTACTTGTTACCGCAATTGAGGGAATAAGCAAAAAGAAAATACCGAATAAATTCAAACAAACAATGTCTTTGATTGGCCTAGGATTGTTATTTATGTTGATGATTGCCATTGTTGTATTGGATATCGTAAGAATTGTGGGGGCCTAAAAATGAATGATAAGATGACTAGATTTCTAACTTCAATCAAGCTCGAAAACCTTGATCGTTTTGACATGGATTTTGACCTTGTTGCCCGCAACCAATACAACCGTGATCAAGTTGATATGTTGATTGTTAAAAATACTCCTTGGGATGCTGATCTTCTCGAAGAATTTCAAGATGCATTAGAAACAATTCAATACCCTTATTCAATGAAGTTTTCATACGTCCAAAAACCAACTGGTTCAGACGCAGAAAAATTGTTTGAATATTGGCATTATAGACACAATCATTTTAAGAGTAATTTAAAAGTAAAAGGCGTTGGTTCAAACATTAATTTCTACTTTGATGACGAAGAGCAAAAAGATAAAAATAAATTAGTAATTAAGGACTTCAAAGAGTTCCTTGACTTTATTGGTTATAATTTGAAAATAATGGAGAATTTGAGCGAAAAAACCCCTGAAATCCCGGTTATTTCTAAAAATGATGATCCAGTAAAAGTTGAAATTACTAAAGAAGAAGAGAGCGCAATTAACGCTTATAAAACCACAATTTCCGAGATGCGTCACGATAAAGAATTACACGCAAAAGGACAATCTTGGAGAGATAGAATTCCATACAAGAAAATTGATGATTTTTCAAAGATAGACGAGAACTGTTCAAACGTTGATATTGAAGGTCAATTATACGGTATTGATAAACCAAAAATTATCAAATCTGGATTAACACTTTTAACATGCGGAATCGGCAAAGGCGACACAGGAATTTCTCTTAAGATTATGGAGAATGAACATGACTCTGCTGAACTCATTGAATCACTAAAAAACGAGATGTGGGTTAGAGTCCTTGGATACGTCCAAAGAGATACATTCAAAAATACATTAGTTATTGATGTTAGAGCAATCACTCAAATCGAAGGTCCAGAACTTAGAAAAGATGAAGAGCCAGAGAAACGTGTTGAGTTGCATTTACATACAAAAATGTCGTCAATGGATGGTGTTACAAGCATCGACAATTACATCAAACTTGCAAGAAACATGGGCCATAAAGCATTAGCTTTAACCGACCACGGTGTTGTTCAGGCTTTCCCAACAGCTCAAAATGTTGTAAACGAAATTTATAAAAAAGAATGCGATAAAGCTAAAGCAAACAACCTTCCAACGCCTGAAAAACTTAAAATCCTTTATGGATGTGAGTTCTATGCCGTTAATGATGAACTTCCATTTGCGTTAAATCCTGTTGATGTTCCTTTAAATAAAGCTACTTATGTCGTATTCGACTTAGAAACAACAGGTCTTTCTACAAGATATGATTCAATCACTGAATTTGGTGGTATCCGCTTTGAAAATGGTCAAATTGTTAAGACTTTAGACTTATTAATCAATCCAGGAAGACCAATTCCACAAAAGATTATTGAAAAAACGCATATTACTAATGAAATGGTTGCAGATAAACCACACATTGAGGATGTTATTGATCAAATCCTCGAATTTATGGATGGCGCAATCATTGTTTCGCATAACATTACATTCGACTACGGCTTCTTAAAAGAGGTTATGAAGAAACTCGGCAGGGGAGAATTTGTTAAACCTGCTATTGATACACTTTCATTATCTCGTTACATGTTCCCTGATGCTACAGCACATAGATTAGGAAACTTATCAAGGCACTTAGGCATGGACATTTATAACGATGAAGAAGCTCACCGTGCTGATTACGACGCTCGTATTTTAAATGATGTTTGGCTCGCAATGTTAGCAAGGCTAACTAAGACAAACGAAAATCTCAAACACAGTGATTTAGCAAAGATTAAAACTACAAACGCTATGCTTAAGCATATGCGTGCTTCTCACATTACAGCACTTGCTAAAAATGAAGCTGGCGTAAAAGACATGTTTGAGCTCGTTTCATTATCACATATTAATTATCTTGCAGATGTTCCAAAGACACCAAAACGTGAAATTGCTAGATTAAGAGAAAACCTATTACTTGGTTCAGCATGCTGCAATGGTGATATTTTTGAAATCGAAATGACAAGGTCAAAAGACGAACTCATTGAAGCAATGAAATTCTTCGATTATATCGAAGTTCAACCTCCAGAGAACTACATGCACTTAGTTAATAGAGGCGTTATTGACTCTATCGATAAAGTAAAAGCATTTATTACAGACATTGTCGAAACTGCACAATCAATTGGCAAGATTGTTGTTGCAACTGGTGATGTTCACTATGCAAACCCAGAAGACAAGATTAGCCGTGATATTTATATTTCAGCTAAAGCTGTTGGTGGTAAATACCATCCACTCCGTATGAGAGATCCAAATATTGAAAATCCAAATCAGCATTTTAGAACTACTCGCGAGATGCTTGACGCATTTGAATTCTTAGGCAAAGTCAAAGCTTATGAGATTGTTGTTAAGAATACAAATTTAGTTGCTGATATGTGTGAACCAATGGATCCAATTCATACTTTACTTTGTAAACCAGAAATTAAAGACAGCGATAAGATGCTTGTTGATTCATGTTTTAAGAAAGCAAAAGAACTCTTTGGTGATGATTTACCACAAGACATCGTTGATAGATTAAACAAGGAACTCGATGGTATTAACGGTAACGGTTATTCTGTTACTTATTACATTGCTCATGAGATTATTGAAACAGCTGCTAGAGATGGCTACATGGTTGGCTCACGTGGATCTGTTGGATCTTCACTTGCAGCCCATTTATACGGCATCACTGAGGTTAACCCATTAGCACCTCACTATAGATGTCCAAAGTGTAGACATTTCGAGTATTCACACGACCCGTCTATATACTCAGGCTCAGATTTGCCAGAGAAAAAGTGCCCAGTTTGTGGTGAACCAATGGTCCATGATGGACAAGATATTCCGTTTGAAACATTCCTAGGCTTCCATGCTGAAAAAGTTCCAGATATTGACCTTAACTTTCCATCAGATTATCAAGCTGATGCACATAACTTAACTAAAAAGATTTTCGGAGCCGAAAACGTTTTCCGTGCTGGGACAATTGGTACGGTTGCGGATAAAACAGCATTCGGTTACGTTAAAAACTACTTTGAATATAAACTCAATACACTTGATACAAGTATGATTCCAACCGAAAGAATTGCATACATGGCATCACATTGTACTGAAGTTAAACGTACAACAGGACAACACCCAGGCGGAATCGTTGTTCTTCCAAAAGGTAGATCTATTTACGAATTTACCCCAGTTCAATACCCAGCTGATGACAATACAGCGGATTGGCTTACAACTCACTTTGATTACCATCCAGCCCTTGAACCACAACTATTAAAACTTGACCTGTTAGGCCACGTTGACCCTCTTGCATTGCGTCTAATGTCGCTTTTAACAGGTGTTGATGTTAAGAAAATTCCTCTTAACGATAAGAAGGTTATTTCCTTATTTACATCAACTGATGCTTTAAACTTAGATGAGAATTACCTTAAATCCAAAACAGGTAGTAGTGGACTTCCTGAATATGGTACTGATACATGTAGTGATATTTTAGTTAAAGCAAAACCTAAATCATTCGCTGATGTTGTCGCTATTGCAGGTTTAGCTCACGGTACTAACGTTTGGCAACATAACCAAGAAGATTTAATTAAGAACGGAACGATGACTCTTCACGACTGCATTGCAGCTCGTGATGACATTATGAAGTACTTAATCTCACATGGAGTACCACCTGAGGTAGCATTCGATACCATGGAAAAGGTTCGTAAAGGAAAGAAAATTCCTCTTAAACACATTCCAGTTTTAAAGGAACACAACATTCCTGATTACTACATAGATGCATGTAATAAAATCAAATATCTATACCCTAAAGCCCACGCTGTTGCTTACGCTACAATGGCTGTACGTGTTGGATATTTCAAGGTCTATTACCCACTTGAGTTCTATGCTGTTTGGTTCTCAGCTCGTTGTGATGCATACGATATTTACGCCATGTTAGGTGGTAAAGAACGTATTATTTCACGTTACGAAGAGATTGAAAGAGCAATGAAAGATAGAAGTATTAAAGTATCAAATAAGGATAAAGCAATACACGCCATGCTTGAAGTTGCAATCGAAATGGCAGAACGCGGATTCAAGTTTGAAAACATCGATCTTTATAAGTCTCACGCAACAGACTTTATATTAGATAAAGAAAATGGTGCATTAATCCCACCATTCATCGTTATTGATGGTTTAGGAGAAGCTGCTGCTCAATCAGTAGTGGAAGCTAGAAAAGATGGAGAATTTACTTCTAAAGAAGATTTACTCCGTAGAACTAAACTAAATGGTACTAACGTTGATGATTTAGACACATTAGGCGTCCTAAAAGGATTAGGCGATACCGACCAAATGTCATTATTTGAGTTTGGTCTTGATGCATAAGTCGGGGCATAGCACATCTGGTAGTGCGCTAAGTTCGGGACTTAGAGGTGGTGAGTTCGAGTCTCACTGCTCCGACCATTCGCGCCTGTAGCTCAAATGGATAGAGCGTCCCCCTCCTAAGGGGAAGGTTGAACGTTCAACTCGTTTCAGGCGCGCCAACTGCATCGCATGTTTCTATTGAAAATAGATAGAAATATAGTATTATATAATTCGTTGCTGGGCCTGTAGCTCACCTGGGAGAGCGCCTCCATGGCATGGAGGAGGTAGCCGGTTCGATCCCGGTCAGGTCCACCATTAGTAAGTAATAGATTCGGTGATTCCGAATCTTTTTTTATTTTTTATTAATGATAAAACCGCTTACATTTGGTATACTTTAATTAACAAAGTGCGAAAGCACATAAAGGAGGATACCAACTGGTATAAAAACATATGGCTTATAATGGATTCGCTATTGATGAGTATTTAGATGCTATTCAAGTTACTAAAGATCTCGATGAATTAATTAAAAAACCAATTTTCTCTATTAAACCAGATGCTTTAAAGGTTTATGAAGAAGAATACTTCGGTAAGAAGTGTCAAAAATCTAAGGAAATGATTGATAAGGCTAAGAATATTATTCCTGGTGGTGTTCAACATAACCTTGCATTTAACTATCCATTCCCAATTGTTATGACTAAAGCTTTAGGCAACAAGTTATACGATATTGATGGAAACGAATACTTTGACTTGCTTCAAGCTGGTGGACCTACACTTTTAGGTTCAAACGACCCATTTGTTAGAGAAAAAGTTATTGAATTGCTTAATACATGTGGCCCTTCAACAGGTTTATTCCATGAATATGAATACAAACTTGCAGAACTCATTCATCAATGTGTTCCATCAGTTGAAAAATTCAGAATGTTAGGTTCTGGAACTGAAGCTTGTATGTGTGCTTTACGTATCGCAAGACTTAAAACAGGACATAAGAACGTATTAAAAATGGGTGGAGCTTACCATGGTTGGTCAGATCAAATGGCCTATGGTATGAGAGTTCCAGGAACTAAAAACATCAAATCTGGTGGTGTTCCAATGTTCGTCTTCAAACACACAGATGAATTCTTCCCAGGAGATTTAAAATCACTTAAACGTAAATTAAGAAGAAATAGATTACGTGGTGGTACAGCCGCAGTTTATATTGAACCAATCGGCCCAGAATCAGGTACAAGACCAGTTACAAAACAATTTGTTCAAGGATGTGAAAAATTAGCACATAAGTATGGTGCATTGCTCGTTTGTGACGAAGTTGTTTCAGGTTTCAGAATTGGTGTTGGTGGTGCCCAAGCATATTATGGCATTGACCCAGATTTAACAATTTTCGGTAAGATTGTTGCTGGTGGTTATCCAGGTGCTGGTGGTGTCGGTGGACACGCTGACTGTATGGCTCACTTAGGCGCAGGACTTGATACAGGTGGTGCCAAAAAGGGCAAAAAGAAACAAAAGAAGATTAAAAAAGCAATGTGCGGTGGCACAATGGCTGCTACACCAATCAGCTGTGTTGCTGGTTATTATGCTATTAGCGAAATTATTAAACGTAACGCTTGTGAAGTCGCAGGACGTATGGGCGATCGTTTAACAAAAGGCTTACAAGAATTAATTAAGAAGTATAACTTACCATTCGTTGCATTCAACATTGGTTCAGTCTGTCACTTAGATACAGTTGGTACAATGCATTTCTGCATTAACTGGAAGAAGATTTGGACAATTCCTCATGTCTTAAAGGAAACAACCAAGAGACAAAGAGAAATGGAACACATGGGTGCTGCCTATATGGCAGAAGGTATTGTTACCCTTGCAGGTTCAAGACTTTATACTTCAGCAGCTTATACTGAAGCAGACATTGATGAAGTTTTAAGAAGATTTGAAAATGTCTTCAAAAACTGTGCTCAACTTGAATTCCCAGATCAAAAGAAATAATTATGGCTTACACAATTGAAGAAGCTAAAAGATTAATCATTAAGGCTGGCTTAGAGCTTTGCGAAAAGCAACTTATTGCCAGAACTTGGGGCAATATTTCAGCTCGTATTTCTGATACTGAGTTTGTAATTACCCCAAGTGGAATCCCTTATGATAAGGTTAATAATGACAATTTAGTTGTTGTTAAAATTGAAGATTGTTCATGGAGTGGTGAAGTTAAGCCAAGTGGTGAAAAAAAGGTACATGCTGCCATTTATAAAGCCCTTCCAGGGGTTAATTTCATTCTTCATACACATCAAAACTACGCTACTGCTATCTCAGTAGATGGAAAAGACAAGGACTTTGTTCCGGTTGCCAAATATGGACTTCCTTCAACAAAGAAACTTGTTAAGAACATTGCAAAGGCAGTTGTTGCAAACCCAGATAAAAATGCTGTTTTAATGGCACGTCATGGTGCAGTAATTTATTCTGACAACTTTGATGATGCTTTTAAGATTGCTTTAGATCTCGAAGAACAATCAAAAGCTTTATTTGATAAGGTTGCTACTAAAAAGACTGCAAAGCAGGAAGCAAAACCTTATTTAGATGATTACGCTCAAATGTTTGGTCATTCAAGTAAAGCAGTTGAAGAAGATAAAGAAGCTGTTGAATTAATAAAATTCAAGAACTCTTTAGCTGCTTCATACCAAAGCAAATTAAAACCAATGAAATGTTTAGACGTTACATTACAACATTTTATTTATAAAAAGAAATACTCAAAATTAGCAAAGAACGCTAAATAGGAGAATTATATGAAATATGTAATTGCGTATGACATAGGTACTACCGGAGTAAAGACCTGTATTTTTAAAGTTGCAGACTCAATTGAATTGGTCGCAGGTTGTTCTGCAGCGTATCCTTTATTCGTTTTGCCAAATGGTGGTGCCGAACAAGACCCAAATGACTGGTGGAAAGGAATGTGCGATTCTACTAAAGCAGTTTTAGAGAAAAGCGGAGTCAAACCAGAAGAAATCGAAGGTTTATCATTCTGTTCCCAGGCACAAGGTGTTGTTTTAGTAGATAAAGAAGGAAAACCAGTAAGACGCGCTATGTCTTATATGGACCAAAGAGCTACTGAAGAAGTTAAAAAGGGTATCTCATATGGTTTACAAATTGCTGGTGCTAACATTTTTAAACTTTTACCAAGCTTAGTTATTACTGGTGCTGTTACTTCATCTGCAAAAGACCCAGTTTGGAAATATAAATGGGTTGAAGCACATGAACCAGAAGTATTTAAAAAGATTTATAAGTGGCTAGATGTTAAGGATTATTTGATATGTCGTTGTACTAAAGAGTTCACCATGACTGATGATACAGCTTTCGGAACTCTAATTTATGATAATCGTCCAGGAAAAGGCGGGGTTTTTAGCAAGAAAATGTGCAAAATGTTTAATATTAATATGGATCATTTACCACGCATTATCCGTTCTACCGATGTAGCGGGAAAACTTTGCGAAGAAGCTGCTAAAGATTTAGGCCTTAAAGCCGGAACCAAGGTATTTGGTGGTGGTGGAGACTCTAGTTTAATAGGTATTGGCGCAGGCGCTACACAAGTTGGAGACACCCACGTATACGTAGGAACTTCTGGTTGGGTAATTACCGTTACAGATAAACGTATGGTTGACACATCTGCTATGATTGCAGCTATTACAGGTGCTGATGCAGGTAAATTTAACTACTTTGCTGAAATGGAAACTGCAGGTAAGTGTTACGAGTGGGTTCATGACCACTTAGCATTAGACGAAATTAACATTTATCTTGAGCAATATGGCAAACATCCAGGCTTTGAAGGCGAAAGAAGAACAATGTATGAGTTCTTAAATGAAACAATTAAGGATGTTAAACCAGGAAGTCATGGTGTTATCTTTACTCCATGGCTTCATGGCAATAGATGCCCATTCGAAGACCCACATTGTACAGGCATGTTCTTTGGATTAAAAATTGATACAGGCAAGCGTGATATGATTCGCGCAGTCCTTGAAGGTATCTATTATCACTTAAGATGGATGATGGAATGCGAAAGCAAGAAATTAGACCTAAAAGACACAGTTAGATTCTGTGGTGGTGGAGCATTATCCCCTATCGCATGTCAAATTTTATGCGATATTCTAGGTAAAAAGCTTGAAGTTGTTGATCATCCGCAAAACGTTGGTGCAATGGGTGCAGCAGCGGTTATGGGAATTGGTTTAGGCCTTATTAAAGACTTTGATGAAGTTAAAGGTTACATTCCAGTTAAATCAACTTTTGAACCAAATATGGAAAATCATAAACTTTATGAACCTTACTATCAAACATTTAAGAAGTTACATAAAGCAAACAAAAAGATGTTTACATTAATTGAAGGAGACAAATAAAATGGAAGCAGCAAAAAAGAAAGAGTTATTAAGAGCACTGAAATTCTTCTTATTCTCAGTATCAGCAGGTGTTATTCAAATTGTAGTTACTACATTACTAGGTTTAGCACCGTTACCAACTTCAGCAGTTTATTTAATTGGTTTAGTTTGTTCTGTTGTATGGAATTTCACATTCAATAGAAAATTCACATTTAAAGCTGCAAATAACGTTCCAAAAGCTATGCTTTTAGCATTCTTATTCTACGTTCCATTTGCACCAGCATCAACATTGTTTACTGCTTATTTAACAAATGGCGATGTTCTTGGATTATTTACATTAACAAACCATTTAGGCATTTTAGGATCTAACGTTGCAAGTGCTGATATTCCACTTGGAGCAACATTGGTTACTACATTCTGCTGCATGGTTCCAAACTTAATTCTTGAATTCTTATGGCAAAAATTTGTTGTATTTAGAAATTCAATTGACCAAACAGAAAAGAAAGATAATCAATAAAACAAAAAGCATCTCGATCAATCGAAAGAGATGCTTTTTTATTTCAAATTTTTGATTATATCTTCACAACATTGCCATATTTCATTGATGACAATTTCATATTCTCCAGAATACCACGGATCATCAATATAATGGAGATTTTGCGTGTATTTTGAAATAATTTCGAACTTTTTGTCATAATCATCAAGCAGATAATTTAGGTAGTTTAAGTTGTTACTATCCATGTAAAAAATGACATCTGCTTTTTCGTAATCTGAACGAGAAATTCTAGTTGCGTGATGTTCACCAAAAGGAATATTGTGTTCTCTTAAAGCTAGCTTCATTGGTGGGTAGATATCTTTTCCAATTTCTTCAGTTGAAGTTGCTCGAGAATAAACTTTGAATCTATCTTCCATTTGATATTTTTGCATCAATAATTTAAAAATCCATTCAGCTGCAACTGAGCGACAAATATTGCCGTGACACACAAAAATAATTGTTTTCATATAAAATATTAAAACACATTTCAAGATTTGTGGTAAGATATTATGCGAGGTTTTAGAAACATGAAAAAGAACAGGTATGTAAAATTAGCTTTAACTGCTTTATTTTCTTCATTAATTCTTGCTGGATGTGGAGAAGTTGGCCCACAAGGTCCAAAAGGCGAACAGGGTCCAAAGGGCGATCAAGGTCTTGTTGGCCCACAAGGTGAACAAGGTCCAAAAGGCGAAACTGGTGAACAAGGTCCAAAAGGTGAAACTGGTGAACAAGGTCCAAAAGGCGAAACTGGTGAACAAGGTCCAAAAGGCGAAACTGGTGAACAAGGTCCAAAAGGTGAAACTG